>NZ_UHIL01000001.1:659423-1318846 GCF_900460535.1 Vibrio parahaemolyticus
ATTCTGACGGTAGCGGTTGTAACAAAACCGTTCAGCTTTGAAGGCAAAAAGCGTTTAGCGTTTGCTGAGCAAGGCATCGATGAGTTATCTAAGCACGTTGACTCGTTAATTACGATTCCAAACGAGAAGCTACTTAAAGTTCTTGGTCGTGGCGTAACATTGCTTGAAGCATTTGCGAGTGCGAATGACGTTCTTAAGAATGCAGTTCAAGGTATCGCCGAGCTAATCACTCGCCCTGGTATGATCAACGTCGACTTTGCAGACGTACGTACAGTGATGTCTGAAATGGGTCACGCGATGATGGGTAGTGGTATTGCGAAAGGTGAAGACCGAGCTGAAGAAGCGGCTGAGATGGCAATTTCTAGCCCACTTCTAGAAGATATCGATCTTGCTGGTGCTCGCGGTGTTCTTGTTAACATCACTGCTGGTCTGGACATGCGTCTTGATGAGTTTGAGACAGTTGGTAACACAGTGAAGGCATTTGCATCTGACAATGCAACCGTGGTTATCGGTACTTCTCTAGACCCAGATATGACAGATGAAATCCGTGTGACTGTAGTTGCGACAGGTATTGGCAATGAAAGAAAGCCAGATATCACGCTAGTCGCTGGTGGTAAAGCAAAAGTAGCTTCGGCTCCTCAAGCTCAGCCACAACAAGTTGCGGCAACGCAAGCTGAAGAAAAGCCGGCACAAACTTTGCAAAATCAAGTGCAAGATAAGCCACAGGTAACTCCTCAGCCGACAAACACAGTTTCTTCTTCTCCTGCCGCGGGCCAAAGCTCAGCAGCACCAAAGCAAGAGAAAGAAAGCGGTTACTTAGATATCCCGGCATTTTTACGTCGTCAGGCTGATTAATCTTTAACCCATAAATTTGACATGGCTCAAAATTATGGTAGCATTCACGGTCGACGTTACAGACGACCGTGTTTTGTAGCATATTTTAGAGAGGCAAGCAGATGATCAGACAACGTACTCTGAAAGAAATAGTGAAAACTACTGGTGTGGGTCTCCACTCTGGTCGTAAAGTCACGCTTACTCTGCGCCCGGCTGCTGCAAACACAGGTATTATTTACCGTCGTACAGATGTAAATCCACCTGTAGATTTTCCAGCTGATCCAGCTTCTGTTCGTGACACTATGCTTTGTACTGCATTAGTGAACGACGAAGGTGTGCGTATTTCAACGGTTGAACACTTGAACGCTGCACTTGCAGGTATGGGCATCGACAACATTATTGTTGAAGTTGACGCTCCTGAAATCCCAATTATGGATGGTAGCGCAAGTCCGTTCGTTTACCTGCTTCAGCAAGCGGGTATCGAAATGCAAAACGTTCCTAAGCGTTTTATCCGCATTAAAAAGCCAGTTCGTTTTGAAGATGGCGATAAGTGGGCAGAATTTGTTCCATTTAACGGCTTCCGTATGGACTTCGAAATTGACTTTAACCACCCTGCGATTGAATCAGACGAGCAGCGCCTGCTGTTTGATTTCTCATCTCAAGGTTTCGTTCGCGAAATTTCTCGTGCACGTACGTTTGGCTTTATGCGTGATATCGAGTACCTACAATCTCAAAACCTAGTTTTGGGTGGTAGTTTCGACAATGCTATCGTATTGGACGATTACCGAATTCTGAACGAAGAAGGTCTGCGCTTTGAGAACGAGTTTGTTACTCACAAGGTGTTAGATGCAATTGGTGACCTTTACATGTGTGGTCATCCAATTATTGGTGAATTCCGTGCTTATAAATCAGGTCACGGTTTAAACAACCAACTTCTACGCGCAGTTTTGGCGGATCAAGAAGCATGGGAATGGACAACTTTCGAAGAAGAAGTCGGTTCTCCAGTCGCTTTTGCAGAACCAAACATGGTGCTAGCATAAGTTAGTCAAAGAATATTAAAAACCAGGTTTCGACCTGGTTTTTTTCTATCTAAATTTTACCGCACTTGATGATGGTTGATGGTTATTGGCCAGATTTTTCTGCCATATCTGCGAGCCTTTTTAGTCGCTCTTGGATTTTTGGTGGGGCCATATCAGCGATGGTCATCAGTGATTGAGCTGCTGACTCAGTGAGTGGCGGGCGTTTTGGCCTATCGTCTTTCTCGTATCGATTACGATAAAGTGAAGGGTTGATCCGAACGTCGACACTTATCAATTTTGCATAACCTTGTGTGCGCAGTTTGTTTAAGATCATTAGACGATCGTAGTCGATCTTCATTTTGATGGCCGCGCTAGATACGTCTATCAGAAGATGGCCATTGCGAATATTTGCAACTCGGCAATGATCTGCCGTCCCTTTTGGTAAAATTGTTTGTAGAGCTTGGTTAAGCTGCAAGATTTCTCCGGCATGTTCTTGAATTTGCTTAAATTGAGACTCAGCAATTACATCCTCTGTCGAGGTTGGTCGATGATCACGCATAGGTAAAATCTAATTTTGTTGAGATATGACTATTCTAGAGCAGCTTTCTCACTAGGTATAGTTTACATTAACGTCTTTAGCCTCAGTTTTACAATGGAGATGGATTGAACGTGGTAAAGTCCTGTTTTTGCCAAGTTTCGTCGTGTAGCAGCTAATAATATTGGCTAATCCATCACCACTTTAACTAAAAATTTCAGAGTGCTTCAAACAAATACGTCTATTTATGGTTGTATCGATGAAAAATCCTTACACTAAGCCACATTGTTTCGAAACTTAGCCTTGAAATATGAATGTTTGAACTCAATATCTTTGATAAATGATTTATCTCAGTATTCTTAGTTCCAAACTGGCAGAGACTGAAGGCATTACGAGTAGATCGGGAACGGTCTGATTAAAGAGAGATTCACGAAAAATGATAACTAAGCTACTGACAAAAGTAATTGGCAGTCGCAACGACCGAACACTGCGCCGCCTTAGAAAAATTGTAAAAGAGATCAATAACTACGAACCAACATTTGAAGCACTTTCAGATGAAGAGCTTAAAGCGAAAACTGTTGAGTTCCGTGAGCGCCTAGAGCAAGGCGAAACTCTTGATAAGCTACTTCCAGAAGCTTTTGCTACTGTTCGTGAAGCGTCTAAACGTGTATACGGTATGCGTCACTTCGACGTGCAGCTCATCGGCGGTATGGTTCTAAATGCAGGCCAAATCGCAGAGATGCGCACGGGTGAAGGTAAAACTCTAACGGCAACTCTTCCTGCTTACCTAAATGCACTTCCTGGTAAAGGCGTACACGTTGTTACGGTCAACGACTACCTCGCTAAACGTGATGCGGAGACAAACCGTCCGCTATTTGAATTCTTAGGTATGACGGTGGGTGTTAACGTGCCGAACATGCCTCCTCAAGCGAAAAAAGAAGCGTACCAAGCTGATATTCTATACGGAACAAACAACGAGTTTGGTTTCGATTACTTGCGCGACAACATGGCTTTCCGCAATGAAGACCGTGTTCAGCGCGAACGTTTCTTTGCTGTGGTAGATGAGGTGGACTCAATCCTTATCGATGAAGCTCGTACTCCTTTGATCATCTCTGGTCCAGCAGAAGACAGTTCAGAACTTTACACTCGAATCAACCTGCTTATCCCACACCTACAGAAGCAAGATAAAGAAGATTCTGAAGAATATCGTGGCGATGGTCACTACACTGTTGATGAAAAATCAAAACAAGTTCACTTGACTGAAACGGGTCAAGAATACGTAGAAGAGCTATTGGTTAAAAATGGTTTGATGGAAGAAGGTGATACATTGTACTCACCAGCGAACATCAGCTTGCTTCACCACGTAAATGCTGCTCTACGAGCACATGTGCTGTTTGAGCGTAATGTGGATTACATCGTTAACGATGACGGCGAAGTTGTGATCGTTGATGAACACACTGGTCGTACAATGCCAGGTCGTCGTTGGTCAGAAGGTCTTCACCAAGCTGTCGAAGCGAAAGAAGGCGTTAAGATCCAAAACGAAAACCAAACGCTAGCCTCTATCACATTCCAGAATTACTTCCGTCTATACGAGAAACTGTCTGGTATGACTGGTACAGCGGATACTGAAGCGTTTGAGTTCCAATCTATTTATGGCTTGGAAACTGTTGTTATTCCAACCAACAAACCAATGATTCGTAACGATATGCCGGATGTGGTGTACCGTACCGAAGCGGAGAAGTTTGCTGCAATCATTGAAGATATCAAAGAGCGCGTTGCGAAAGGTCAGCCAACATTGGTTGGTACAGTATCGATTGAAAAATCAGAACTACTCTCCAACGCCTTGAAGAAAGCGAAGATCAAACACAACGTTTTGAACGCTAAGTTCCATGAGAAAGAAGCGGAAATCGTTGCTGAAGCGGGTATGCCAGGTGCGGTAACTATCGCAACAAACATGGCGGGTCGTGGTACAGATATCGTGCTAGGTGGTAGCTGGCAAGCAAAAGTTGAATCACTACAAGATCCAACGAAAGAGCAAATCGACGCAATCAAAGCTGAGTGGAAAAAAGTTCACGATCAAGTTTTAGATGCTGGTGGTCTGCACATCATCGGTACTGAGCGTCATGAATCTCGTCGTATCGATAACCAGTTACGTGGCCGTTCTGGTCGTCAAGGTGATGCGGGTTCATCTCGTTTCTACCTATCAATGGAAGACTCACTGCTGCGTATCTTCACTTCAGATCGTATGGCAAGCTTGATTCAAAGCGGTATGGAAGAAGGCGAAGCAATCGAATCTAAGATGTTGTCTCGTTCTATTGAAAAAGCACAACGCAAAGTGGAAGGTCGCAACTTCGACATCCGTAAACAGCTTCTTGAATACGATGACGTGGCGAACGATCAACGTAAAGTGGTTTACGAACTGCGTGATGAGCTCATGAACGTTGACGATATCAGCGACATGATTGAACAAAACCGTGAAGATGTGCTCACAGCGATCATCGACGAATACATTCCACCACAATCTCTAGAAGACATGTGGGATGTGGAAGGTCTTCAAGAACGTTTGAAAGCAGATTTCGATCTAGACGCGCCAATCAAGCAATGGCTTGAGGAAGACGACAAACTGTACGAAGAAGCGCTGCGCGAGAAGATTATCAACCTAGCCGTTGAAGTATACAAAGCGAAAGAAGAAGTTGTGGGTGCACAAGTGCTTCGTAACTTCGAAAAATCAGTGATGCTTCAAACACTCGATACGCTTTGGAAAGAGCATCTGGCGGCGATGGATCATCTGCGTCAAGGTATCCACCTACGTGGCTACGCACAAAAGAACCCGAAACAAGAGTACAAACGTGAATCGTTTGAATTGTTTGAAGGTTTACTTGAAGCGCTAAAGACTGACGTTATTACTGTTCTGTCTCGTGTCCGCGTTCAACAGCAAGAAGAAGTTGAGCGTATGGAAGAGCAACGTCGTGCACAAGCAGAAGAAGCTGCTCGTCGTGCGCAGGCTCAGCATGCAGCTGCGGAAAATCAGTTGGCTGATGGTGAAGAGTCTGAGGGCTCAAATCAACCTGTTGTTCGTGATGAGCGTAAAGTAGGTCGAAACGAACCTTGTCCATGTGGTAGTGGCAAGAAATACAAGCAGTGTCACGGTCAGATCAATTAATCTAACTTGATAACTTAATAAGAAAGAGTCGCTTAGGCGGCTCTTTTTGTATCGATAGATCCTAGGTAAATATCCATGAAAAGAATTCACATTGTTGCAGCGATCATTTTCAATCAAGATAAGTCGCAAATCTTTATTACTAAACGTCCTGATGATAAACACAAAGGTGGTTTTTGGGAGTTTCCGGGCGGTAAAGTCGAGCTAGGAGAAACAGTTGAACAAGCGATGGTTCGTGAGCTTGAAGAGGAAGTGGGGATTCGAGTGATTGAACAAGCACCGTTTGAACACCTTGAATACGATTACCCAGATAAGTCACTAAAATTTGATTTTATTACCGTCTCTCAGTTCGAGAACGAACCTTATGGTAGAGAAGGCCAAGAAGGGCGCTGGGTCGCAGTTGGTGAATTAGGGGATTACACCTTCCCTGAAGCGAACGTGCCGATCTTACAACGTGTCGTAAAAGAGTTCGCTTAAGCCTAATGAACGTGCTTGTGGTTAACACAGTATGTTGTTAGTTTAAAAAGATTCAGCGAAACGAAAGAGAACGAGAAACCTCGTTATCCAGAGAAGGAGAGAAAGCGCAATGGTTCGTATTGCAATCGCAGGAGCTGCTGGCCGTATGGGTCGCAACCTAGTCAAAGCCTCGCACATAAACCCAGATGCATCTGTAACGGCAGGTTCAGAACGTCCAGAATCTTCGCTCGTCGGTGTTGATATCGGTGAACTTTGTGGTGAAGGAAAGTTCGATGTTTTCCTGACCGATGACCTAGAGAAAGAGGTCGACAATTTTGATGTTGTTATCGACTTTACCGCTCCAGTAAGTACGTTAGCGAACTTAGAGTTATGTAAACAGCATGGGAAGTCTATCGTAATTGGTACCACTGGCTTTAGTGAAGAAGAGCGAGCACTGATTGATGCAGTTGCGAAGCACGTACCTGTTGTGATGGCGCCTAACTACTCTGTTGGTGTGAACCTAGTATTTAAGTTGCTTGAGAAAGCTGCAAAAGTAATGGGTGATTACTGCGATGTCGAGATTGTCGAAGCTCATCACCGCCATAAAGTTGATGCTCCGTCAGGTACTGCGATTGGTATGGGTGAGGCGATTGCTGGCGCTATGGGCAACAAGTTAAGTGATGTTGCGGTGTATGCGCGTGAAGGCATTACTGGTGAGCGTACTAAAGATGAAATCGGTTTTGCAACCATTCGTGCAGGTGACATTGTCGGCGAGCACACAGCAATGTTTGCTGATATTGGTGAGCGAGTCGAAATAACGCACAAAGCGACGGACCGCATGACTTTTGCTAATGGTGCCGTGAAGGCTGCTGTGTGGCTACATTCCAAGCCGGCGGGCTTTTATACCATGACCGATGTGCTTGGTTTGAATGAGCTTTAAATACATAATTATTCGCCGGCGTAAGCCGGCTTTTTTGTATTTGAAGAAAGTTATGTAAATAAAATGAGTATTGTAGAGCGTCAGTTTTGAACTTATTTGTGTGTGTTTTTGCTAGCTTGGTTGCTTTATTTGTCTTAACTGCTTAAAAGTTGATGCTGTTTTGTTGTGATTAACGTTTGCGTGAAAATCTCATAAAAATTTGTGATCTATAAAAAGTTCAAATTTGTAAAATCTAAAAAAAGAACCATCTTCAAAGTTTGCAGGTGGTGGAAACTTATGTTTTTGGGGCTTATTGCTAGTAAATGCTATTACTCTTTAGAAAAGGATAATTTATTTTTCATTGTGTGTTGACAGGTTTGCAGTCCATCTTTAGAATACCGCCAATTTGTCTGAAATACCTATTTATGTAGATTTTATAGGTAAAGGAAGGCATGATTGCAGTTTGATTTATTTTTTTTGCATTTTTATTCTGGAGGTTGTCTTGAGTAAATTAGCACTGTTAGTCCTAGAAGATGGGACAGTGTTCCGCGGAGTGTCCATTGGGGCAGATGGCGTTTCCGTCGGTGAAGTCGTTTTCAATACCTCGATGACGGGGTATCAAGAAATCCTCACTGATCCTTCCTATTCTCAGCAAATCGTTACTCTTACTTACCCTCACATTGGCAATACCGGAACCAATTCCGAAGACGAAGAATCCTCTTCCATTCATGCACAAGGCCTTGTGATTCGCGATCTCCCTCTTATCGCTTCTAACTTCCGTAATGAACAATCCCTTTCTGATTATCTTAAGTCGCAAAACATCGTCGGCATCGCAGACATCGACACGCGTAAGTTAACTCGTATCCTGCGTGAAAAAGGTGCTCAAAACGGTTGTATCGTAGCTGGTAACAATCTAGACGAAGCTTTGGCGCTAGCGAAAGCAAAAGAATTTCCTGGTTTGAAAGGTATGGATCTTGCGAAAGAGGTTACAACAAAAGAAGCGTATCAATGGAAACAAGGTTCGTGGACGCTTGAGAGTGGACTTCCAGAAGCGAAAGACGACAGCGAGTTGCCATACCATGTTGTTGCTTACGACTTCGGCGCAAAACGCAACATCTTACGAATGTTGGTTGACCGCGGCTGCCGCCTAACGGTTGTTCCTGCAGAAACTTCTGCTGAAGAAGTTCTGGCTCTGAATCCAGATGGCGTGTTCCTATCGAACGGTCCTGGTGACCCAGAGCCTTGTACTTACGCGATTGAAGCGACCAAAGTGTTCCTAGAAAAAGGCCTACCAATTTTTGGTATCTGTCTAGGTCACCAAATTCTGGCGCTTGCGTCGGGTGCGCAAACGGTGAAAATGAAGTTTGGTCACCACGGTGCGAACCACCCAGTAAAAGATTTAGAGCGTAACGTTGTGATGATCACTTCGCAAAACCACGGCTTTGCGGCAGATGAAGCAACATTACCGGAAAACTTACGTGCGACTCACGTATCACTATTTGACGGTTCTCTACAAGGTATTCACCGCACAGACAAGCCAGCATTTAGTTTCCAAGGTCACCCAGAAGCAAGCCCAGGTCCACACGACGCGGCACCGCTATTTGACCACTTTATCGAACTCATCAAAAAACACAGCGCTTAATTCGGAGTAGTAGATAATGCCAAAACGTACTGACATTCAAAGTATTCTAATTCTTGGTGCTGGTCCGATTGTTATCGGTCAGGCATGTGAGTTTGACTACTCTGGCGCACAAGCGTGTAAAGCTCTTCGTGAAGAAGGCTACCGAGTTATTCTAGTTAACTCTAACCCAGCAACCATCATGACAGACCCTGAAATGGCAGATGCAACATACATCGAGCCGATTCAATGGGAAGTTGTTCGCAAGATCATTGAGAAAGAACGCCCAGATGCAGTATTGCCAACAATGGGTGGTCAGACGGCGCTTAACTGTGCGCTAGATCTAGAGAAGCACGGCGTTCTTGCTGAATTCGGCGTAGAGATGATTGGCGCTACCGCTGATGCGATTGATAAAGCAGAAGACCGTTCTCGCTTCGATAAAGCAATGAAGTCTATCGGCCTTGAGTGTCCTCGTGCTGATACAGCGAAGACGATGGAAGAAGCTTACAAAGTTTTAGACATGGTTGGCTTCCCTTGTATCATCCGTCCATCATTTACGATGGGTGGTACTGGCGGTGGTATCGCATACAACAAAGAAGAGTTCGAAGAAATCTGTCGTCGTGGTCTGGATCTTTCTCCGACCAACGAACTTCTTATCGATGAATCTCTAATCGGCTGGAAAGAGTACGAAATGGAAGTAGTTCGCGACAAAGCGGACAACTGTATCATCGTATGTTCAATCGAAAACTTCGACCCAATGGGCATCCACACTGGTGACTCAATCACAGTAGCACCAGCACAGACACTGACTGACAAAGAATACCAGCTAATGCGTAACGCATCGCTAGCGGTTCTGCGTGAAATCGGTGTTGAGACAGGTGGTTCAAACGTACAGTTTGGTATCAACCCGAAAGATGGCCGTATGGTTATCATCGAGATGAACCCTCGTGTATCCCGTTCTTCTGCTCTGGCATCAAAAGCAACAGGTTTCCCAATCGCGAAGATTGCAGCGAAACTGGCTGTTGGCTTTACTCTGGACGAGCTGCAAAACGACATTACAGGTGGTGCAACTCCGGCATCATTCGAACCTACTATCGACTACGTAGTGACCAAGATTCCTCGTTTTAACTTCGAGAAATTTGCTGGCGCTAACGATCGCCTGACGACTCAGATGAAGTCAGTTGGTGAGGTAATGGCGATTGGTCGTAACCAACAAGAATCTCTTCACAAAGCATTACGTGGCCTAGAGGTTGGCGCGACTGGCTTTGATGAGATGGTTGACCTAGATGCACCTGACGCATTAACTAAGATTCGTCACGAACTAAAAGAAGCTGGCGCAGAGCGTATCTGGTATATCGCAGATGCATTCCGTGCGGGCATGTCAGTGGATGGCGTGTTTAATCTGACGAACATTGATCGCTGGTTCCTAGTTCAAATTGAAGAGCTAGTTAAACTAGAAGAGCAAGTGAAAGCCGGTGGCTTTGCTGGTCTAACAGAAGAAGTTCTACGCCAGATGAAACGTAAAGGTTTCTCTGATGCGCGCCTATCTAAACTGTTAGGTGTGGCTGAAAGCGAAATCCGTCGTCTACGTGACCAGTTTGACATCCACCCTGTCTACAAGCGTGTGGATACGTGTGCGGCAGAGTTCTCTTCTGATACGGCTTACATGTACTCATCTTACGATGAAGAGTGTGAAGCAAACCCAACAGATAAAGACAAGATCATGGTACTGGGCGGTGGTCCAAACCGTATCGGTCAAGGTATCGAATTCGACTACTGTTGTGTACATGCATCACTAGCACTTCGTGAAGATGGCTACGAAACCATTATGGTGAACTGTAACCCAGAAACAGTATCGACAGACTACGATACATCTGACCGTCTTTACTTCGAACCAGTAACTCTTGAAGATGTGTTGTCTATCGCCCGCGTTGAAAAGCCAAAAGGTGTGATTGTTCAATACGGTGGTCAAACGCCACTTAAACTGGCTCGCGCACTAGAAGCTGCAGGCGTGCCAATCATCGGTACAAGCCCGGATGCGATTGACCGCGCAGAAGACCGTGAGCGTTTCCAGGCTGCAGTTGAGCGTTTAGGTCTTCTACAACCACAAAACGCAACAGTAACGGCGATGGAGCAAGCTGTTGAGAAATCTCGTGAAATCGGCTTCCCACTCGTTGTTCGTCCATCTTACGTTTTGGGTGGTCGTGCGATGGAAATCGTCTACGATGAACAAGACTTGCGTCGTTACTTCAACGAAGCAGTAAGCGTATCGAATGAATCTCCAGTTCTACTAGACCGATTCCTAGATGATGCAACAGAAGTGGATATCGACGCTATCTGTGACGGTGAGCGCGTGGTTATCGGCGGCATCATGGAGCACATTGAGCAAGCGGGCGTTCACTCTGGTGACTCTGCATGTTCGCTTCCTGCCTACACACTAAGCCAAGAAATCCAAGACAAGATGCGTGAGCAAGTTGAGAAGCTGGCGTTCGAACTTGGTGTTCGTGGTCTGATGAACACGCAGTTCGCAGTAAAAGACAACGAAGTTTACCTAATTGAAGTAAACCCTCGTGCTGCGCGTACGGTACCATTCGTATCGAAAGCGACAGGTGCACCACTGGCGAAAATCGCTGCACGTGTAATGGCGGGTCAATCTCTGGAATCACAAGGTTTCACTAAAGAGATTATTCCTCCTTACTACTCAGTCAAAGAAGTCGTTCTACCTTTCAATAAGTTCCCTGGCGTTGACCCTCTATTGGGTCCTGAAATGCGCTCAACAGGTGAAGTGATGGGTGTTGGTGCAACGTTTGCAGAAGCTTACGCAAAAGCAGAGCTTGGCTGTGGCAGTGTGTACCCTGAAGGTGGTCGTGCGCTACTTTCTGTTCGTGAAGGTGATAAGCAGCGTGTTGTTGACCTTGCGTCTAAGCTAGTAAAATTGGGTTACCAATTGGATGCGACTCACGGTACTGCTGTAATCTTGGGTGAAGCGGGTATTAACCCTCGCCTGGTAAACAAAGTACATGAAGGTCGTCCACACATTCTTGACCGCATCAAGAACAACGAATACACCTACATTGTGAACACGGCTGCAGGTCGTCAAGCTATTGAAGATTCGAAAGTTCTACGCCGCGGTGCTCTAGCAGAAAAAGTGAACTACACAACAACGCTAAACGCTGCGTTTGCAACGTGTATGTCTCACACTGCTGATGCAAAAGCGTCAGTAACCTCTGTTCAAGAGCTACACGCTAAAGTAAAAGCGAGTCTGGAAGCGTAATAGATAAAAATCAATAAGCCCGGTAACTAGGGCTTATATGACAACCTCATTGCCCGCTCATTTGAGCGGGCTTTTTTATTTAATTATGGGTGTTTTTGTTAGTATTGGTAGTGTTTATACAGCGTATGAATATAACTAGGGTTATTCTTTATGGAGTTTGTAGATTCTAGTTTCAAGCAGTAAGTTATAGCTGGACTCTGACTTGTCAAATTGAAACCCGTGATTTTTAGCAAATACGTCTATTAATAACAAAGACGGATATGGACTAATAATAGTTAGTAAAGATGTAATTATTAAAAGTCGATTAATGAAATTTCTTTCTTTAGCTTTTGCTGCTCTGCCAACTATAAATGAGAATATGCCCATGAAAGAGAAAATGAGGAAAACACCACTTCCAAAAAAAGATAAAATGTAAATTTGATTAAATATGACTTCAGGCCTAGATTCCATTATGAAATTGGCGAAGTTATAACTTTTGCTAATACCAATATAGAATAAAGTTACTGATAATAACAAAAAAAATACGCCTAAAAAAAATGCAGTGTATCTGTCTTTTTTCGTCATTTCTTTCATTAGAGGTTACTTCCATTTAAACGACCTAAAGCTACAGAGCTATGTATTTTTAGAGATAGCTTTTCGTATTCATTTTTAGCTATATTGTCCATATGAGTATCGATTGCATTAGTAAGTTTATTTGTTAATGAGAACTCTTGGTCTATATAATTTAGGCTTTGCCCCACTAATACACCAACTACAATTATTCCCAATATCGGTCCTGCTGATAAAAATACAGCACTTCCTAGGTAAAGTGTTGCTAGCTTTGTCGACCCCGCAGCTATTGCGGAAGACAATCCGATTTTTATAATATCGCTAGCAACACTCCCATAAAGTTTAGAGAGAGTTTGCTTATCTCCTAAGAAATAATTGGCGACATGATAAGCGGTTACAAGTACTACTGTAATTATGCCTCCGCTTTTTATAGATTTCATCACGCTTTCTGAACCAACTGCAAATTTTATGACAGTTGGGTTAGGGAGGCTACTACCTATATTGGTTAGTCGTAGTTGTAATGCGGAGGACCCTGATACAACAATATGTGGAACCCCAGCATAGCTTTTTATGTAAAATACACTGTTTTTCCCTGTAACTTTCTGACAAAGTTGAGCTACAAAAGCAAAATCACTTCCAGTTACATAGTAATTAGCTGTGTTTTCAAATAGACCTTTAATTCGCTCCCAGCGAGTAAGTGTTAGTTTATCTCTGATTGAGTTATTTATTAAAATGTCAAAAGATTCCACTGAAAATAAGAATGTCTTTTTATTGCCTTGGCTAGGTTTTTTTACTGGATAAGGCGCTGTAGTTTTATTATCTTTTGGAAATTTTTGACCTGCTATTGGATATGTGGTTGACATGTCAGTTATACCTAGTTTTATTTTATTTTATGTAAATGTAACTTTAAATCTATTTTTTCTATAGTTTGCCTTTCGATTTCTTATTAATAAGAAAATATTTGCGACTTAACTCTAATTATTATTTTTATATTGTTAATATGTTGTTTTTTTGAGTTTCATTCTTAAGTCTGGTTTTTATGAAAATTGCGCTAGCGCAAAGAAATAATTTATCAGTGCTTATATGGCAACTGAATGGAATGACCAATTTGACGATTTGTTGTTAGGTGCGTCTATGTCTATTTTTGGTATTGTCGAAAATATGGCGGCGGATTTAATGATGTTATTATAAATGTAGTAATAGAGTATGATAGTCGTACTTTAACAATACCCTTGGAAATTTATCCAAATTGGAAATGTCTCTGTATAGACATAATTATACAGTGTTGCATTTTTAAAATAAGCCACTATAAACGTTATAAATTATCTTTTTTCAATATAAGTTAGCTTTTATCTGTAGATCTTTAGGTTAGAGCTTCTCAATACTTACTTAAATCAATGAAAATATGGAATAGGTTCATATCTCGACTTTCCTTTTTAGTTTGAGGTGTTAAGTGCTACCGTTTAGTTCTTTTCGTATTTTTGAACAAGGAAGTGTAAGTGGAGCTTACTTTAGAAGTATTAACCGCGTTGTTTTTGGTTGCATCTGTGGCTGGTTTTATTGATGCAATGGCTGGTGGGGGAGGGCTCCTTACGCTCCCTGCGCTTTTGGCTGCGGGGTTGAGTCCGACTCAAGCTCTAGCAACCAACAAGTTACAAAGTTCGTTTGGTAGCTTCTCGGCTAGCTGGTATTTCGTGCGTAACGGTATTGTTAGCCTAAAGGAAATGCGTTTCGCGATACTCTGTACTTTTATTGGTGCTGCAATCGGTGCCGAGGCTGTACAGTTTATTGATGCTAGCGTACTCACCAGTTTGATTCCTGTTCTTCTAATTGCGATTTCTCTTTATTTTTTACTCGCACCAAGCTCTCGAAAAATCGATGGCGAACCAAAACTTGCCGAAGCGATGTTTGCATTGTGTATCGGTGGTGGAGTTGGTTTCTACGATGGTTTCTTTGGCCCCGGTACGGGCTCGGTTTTTACTGTGTGCTTTGTTGCTCTTGGCCACTTCTCCCTCGTGGATGCAACAGCACGAACTAAGATTTTGAATTTCACTTCAAACATCGCTGCATTGTTGTTTTTCGTTCTAGCAGGGTTACCTGTATGGGAAATTGGTTTGACGATGGCGGTCGGTGGCTTTATTGGCGCTCAACTTGGCGCAAAAGTGGTGGTTACCAAAGGTCAAAAGTGGATTCGACCTCTAGTGATTACCATGTCTATGCTGATGGCAACAAAACTTCTTTGGCAACAACATCAGCAATGGCTTCTAACACTGTTTTAATTCGCTGATTGCGGTATGTGTTGTGGCGAAGACAGATGTGTATTGGGCGAATTAGAGGCTCTAGTTCTTCGAATTCAAAACAGAAATTTGATGCGATGTTGAGTGTTTTGATGATGGATTTAGGTATCAGTGCTGGTGCCATACCTTTTAAAGCTAATTGCGCTGCCGCAGTGTAGGAGTCCATCTCCATCAAAGGTTGGATCTCGTACTTGGACAAAATGGCTTGCTGATATGTATTGGCTGGGTTATTCAAATCGTTAGTTAAAATCGCTTTTGGTAATTGAGTTAGCGGGTACTTACTTATTATAGAGAAAGGCTCATCGGCGAGATGAACGCTCATCAAACCGTGATGAGAAGGTAAGTAACCAGCGCAGAATCCTAGGGTTGCTCGCCCTGATTTTACGTTTTCAACGATTCTCGGAGTGTGATTGGTAGAGATTCTGAGATAAGGATCGCGTGCTAGTTGCTCTTCCATAATCATACTCAGATAACCTGCGACGAGAGTTTCTGAGCAATCCATTTTTATTAATGACGTATCTTCGAGCTCTTGCTGATCGTAAATCTGTCCTCGTAACTCATTGAATGTGGGCTCTATCGTATTGATAAGGGCCAGAGCATCCGAGGTTAGTTTAATGTGTCTGCCGTTTGGCTCGATCAGTTTCTTTCCTAACTTTTTTTCTAAATTGGCGATACGTTTACTCACCGCAGATTGGCTGATGTACAGCTGACTACCAGTGCGGCTCATGGTTTTTTCTTTACTTAGTACAAGTAACGTTTCAATGCCTTCTAATAACATAGCAATTAATGAAAATTAGGAATGAGACGGATAATTTAACGAATTGCTGAGGGATAAGCGAATCGTGTTAATTAAAATGCGAAGAGCCGAGATAAAGTCGGCTCTTTAGATTGAAATCTGTACTTGAATTGCTTAGCGGTTGATGGCGAAAGTAGGTAAAGATAAGTGCCAACGAATCGCACCAAGGCGAATCACCAGTGTTGAGATAACACCTGCGAGCAGGGCTGTGGAATGATCGTAACTCATACTCACAGCCATCGTGTGGAAGATGCCACCAATGATACAGGCTGTGGCGTAGACTTCGCTTCTTAGCACCATAGGTACCTCTCGGGCTAAGACATCTCGGATTATGCCGCCCCCGCAACCGGTGATTACACCCATGATCACGGCAACCATGCCGGAGGCGTTGTAGGCGAGCGCTTTTTCTACCCCAATTCCCACAAATACGGCCAGACCGATGGCGTCACACACGGGTAAAACCCACCAATATAACCGTTTTGGTCTGCGAACCAAGATCATAGTTAACAAACAGGTGATGAAGATAACCCAAAGATAAGTGGTATCGGTAATCCAAAAGACGGGGGTCGCACCAAGTGCCATATCACGAATAGTGCCACCGCCGATGGCAGTCACGCTGCCTAGGACGATAACACCGAAGGGATCCATTTTTAATCGGCCAGCGAGTAAAACACCAGACACAGCGAAGATTGCTGTACCGAATAAATCGATCATATAAAGCAGCATGGAATCCATGTTACTTGGTACCTATAAAAAGTGTGAGAACAAAAATGGGCGGAAATTGTACGGTATTTCCAACGAAAACGTTAGCGTTTTCGTCTAACGCTTTCAAAGTGTTCACACACTTCAATGATCGCATTGAGTGTGCGTGGTGTTGGGCGATTTATCCAATCAGAATTGAGTGACCAAACATGATTGTTGCGCAGAGCTGGCAGTTCATTTTTCCATTGAGCCCACATACCATCATCACTCATAGCATGACGAGAGGTGAAGAGTACTTCAGGTTGACGTGTGATCACTTGCTCGATACTGACTTGAGGATAGGGTGCTGCTGTATTGGCAAATACATTTTCACCACCACAGAAGTTAAATACTTCGCTCGGCCAGTTTTTACCTGCCACAGTAATGATCGGCTTTTCGCTGAGTTGATAAAAATAGCGGACTTTCTCTGTGGTGTTGTATGTCGCTTTGAGAGCAGTTAGCCCCTCTCTAAAGTCCCGCGCTGCTTTTTGACCCTTTGATGGATCATCACTGTATTGACTCAGCTGCTCAATATTATTTGCGATGTCTTCTAAAGTACCCGTGGTTGAGTAGTAGATAGGTACGCCAAATTGTTTTAACTTTTCGAGCTCTTTGGCGGGGTTACCCGCAGGCCAAGCAATGACGAGATCGGGCTGAAGGGCAATAATGCGTTCCAACTTTATGCCTTGGTAATTGGATACTTTCTCCAGTTCACCAGCTTCCTTCGGATAATCACTCATCTCACTCACAGCGATCAGTTTGTCACCTAAGCCAGCAGCATAAGCTATCTCTGTGGCGTGAGGCGCTAAACTGATCACTCGTTCAACGGGTTCGTTCGCCATCGTAAGAGAGGAGAAGAAAAGGGGGAGGGATAGGCAAATTTTGTTCATCATAATCCTTGATAAATCAGTGCTAGAATAAAGCTTTGAATCACAATCCAAGCAAAGATGCGCCAAACCAGCAAAATTTGGATTTGTGCAAGATGAATAGCAGAAGGCACAATGCGTCCACCAATCTTGGTGCGTTCTGCTCTGACGCCTTGGTATAGAGCAGGGCCTCCTAACGAAAGCTGGAACTTATTGCCGATAGTACACAGTAACCAAGCTGGTCCTGGCAATGGCCAAGATTTCGCTTGTTGTTTGAGTCCATTAAGCACTGCGGACATATTGTGACCAGCAAGCAACAGTAGGGCAAATAATCTTAATGGAATGAATTCTAAAACGGCAACGATTTGAATGGCTGGTTTCCCAAATGGCGCATACTGACGACGGCTAGGAGACCAAGCTCGTGCTAGCTCCATGGTTAAACGGTACATGAGCGCCCCAATCCCACCTGCGATGGCATACCAAAACAGGACACACACTACATTGCGACCAAAGCCCATAATGATGGTTTCAGATCCGGCTTTACTTATACCGACAAGCGATAACGTTTCGGTATCACGATTCACAAAAGGCTTGAGTAGCTCGCGACAGCGCGTTTTATCCTCACGCGACAAGGCGAGGGCAAGTTGTTTGGTGAGGGTTTCGCAACTTCGCCAATCTAACGCTAATAGTAACAGAGCAAGTTCGTACAGAGGCTCTTGCCAAACTAAGGGCTTTAGAGCGATTAAGAGCACCAAACACGGCAATGTCATCAAAATAAGAGCGAGGCTTCCTGAGAGAATGCTTTGTGAATAGCTATGGTGGTTATTTACTTTCTCTGCTAATTGTTCGGCTACCTTGCGCCATAAAGTCGCAGGGTGAGCGGAATGAGGAATAGGGAGGATCAGGTGAAACAGTAATGCGCCCCACATCACGAGGAGCGCACCGTTAGCATAGAATTGCTGAAAAATTTCTTCCATGAATGACTTGGATTACTTAACCAGTTCCAGCATCTTGAATACCATTTCTGAAGAGCTTTTTGCTGCTAGAGGCAGGAATTCTTCAAAGCTCATTGGTGATTCTTTATCAGCAACGTCAGAGATAGCACGTACAACAACAAATGGTGTGTTGAACTGGTGGCAAGTCTGAGCAATAGCTGATGCTTCCATTTCAACCGCAATAACGGATGGGAAGTTTTCACGAATGAACGCTTGGCGCTCAGCCGTGCAAACAAACGCATCGCCCGTACAGATCAAACCGCGAACAGCATGTGTATTTGCCATTTGCTCGAGTGCTTTTTCCGCTAGGTCCATCAGTTTTTCATCCGCTTTGAATGCTGCTGGTTGACCTGCCATTTGACCAATTTCATAGCCAAAAGCAGTCACGTCTGCATCATGGTGGCGCACTTCTGTAGAAATCACTACGTCACCTAGATTTAGGCTTGAATCGAAACCACCAGCAGAACCTGTGTTGATAACCACATCTGGTTGGTATTCATCAAGAAGAATTGTTGTACCAACTGCCGCAGCAACTTTACCGATACCAGATTGTAGTAGCACTACATCTACATCGTTAATTTGACCAGAGAAAAACGTACAACCTGCTTTGTTTACGGTTTGGCAGTTTGTCATAGCTTCTTTCAGGATGGTCACTTCTTGTTCCATCGCCCCGATGATACCAACTTTCATAGCACTCTCTTTAGGTAAAATATTTAATCGGCGAGAGTATAGCACTCCCTGTCAGCAGTTTTCTATTTGATGAGTTCTGCTTTAGAAAGTTCGGTTCGTAATTGCTCGGCCCGTTTTCGATTGACGCCAAAGTCGGAATACCCTACGCGTGATTCTGAACGCACGATCAGAGTATGCCCGTCGATCTTTAATTCGAGATCATCCACGAAGCGCATGATTTTAGATGTGCATTCAATGCGCAGATAATTGCCATCTTTCTCTGCTGTTTTAGCCCCCGATAGTTGCAGTGCTGCTTGCTCAATTGCATCCAATGTGGCGGATTCGGTGAGAGTAAAAGGTTCGAGGTGGTGTTCTTCTCGTTGGTCTTGTGTTGAAACGCAGTTAGGTTTGTTTCCACATGGGGTTTGAGTTCTATCTGGCATCGAAGTGACTCCTTGGCTGCATGCGGTTAAGCCGAGAAAAGTGATGAGCATCAGAGCGGCTTTTTTCATGAGTTCTATTCCTTAACAGAGGAATTTAATTATATGTAATAAAAGAAAAAAGGATCCAATCTTTGGATCCTTTTTGAGTGTTGGGACGAGGCTACACGTCTAAGTAATCAAGAATGCCTTCTGCTGCTTTTCGTCCTTCATCAATGGCGGTTACCACTAAATCAGAACCGCGAACCGCGTCTCCCCCAGCGAAGATCTTTTCATTGCTGGTTTGATATTGAAACTCTTGGTTGTTGGGTGCTTTGATTCGCCCCCATTGATCAAGTTCAACATTGAACGGAGTCAGCCAGTCCATTTGATGAGGTTGGAAACCAAATGCCATGATGACAGCATCGGCAGGCAGTACGTGTTCACTTCCTTCTACAGGTTCTGGGCGACGGCGACCTGCGTCATCAGGCTCGCCTAAAGCAGTTTTGACCACTTTCACGCCTGAAACTTTGCCATACGCATCAACCTCAATACCTAAAGGCTGAAGGTTAAACATGAACTTCACGCCCTCTTCTTTGGCATTTTTCACTTCTCGACGGGAGCCTGGCATGTTTTCTTCATCACGACGGTAGGCACAAATCACGTTAGATGCGCCTTGACGGATCGAAGTTCGCACGCAGTCCATCGCGGTATCACCACCACCAAGCACTACGACTTTTTTGCCAGCCATATCGATAAACGGTTGGTTATGTTCTAGCTCCATAACCTTATAGGTATTGGAAATCAAAAATGGTAGGGCGTCATAAACGCCCGGCGCGTCTTCATTTTCCAAACCGGCGCGCATGTATTTGTATGTGCCCACACCTAAGAAAACCGCATCGTATTCATCAAGCAGTTCTTGCATCTGCACATCTTGGCCGACTTCCACATTCATGCGGAACTCAACGCCCATTTCGGTAAATACCCGACGACGATTTTCCATGACTCCTTTTTCCAATTTGAAAGAAGGAATACCAAAGGTAAGTAGGCCACCAATCTCTGGGTAACGGTCAAACACCACCGGTTTTACACCGTTGCGAACTAAGATGTCTGCTGCTGCCAGACCAGCAGGGCCGGCACCGATGATTGCCACCTTTTTATCCGTCCACTCCACTTTGGACATGTCAGGCTTCCAGCCCATTTCAAAGGCTTTGTCGGTGATGTACTTTTCAATGTTACCTATCGTGACTGCACCAAAATCATCATTTAGTGTGCACGAACCCTCACACAAACGGTCTTGCGGACACACACGGCCACACACTTCAGGCAAGCTGTTGGTTTGGTGTGAAAGTTCCACGGCTTCTAAAATTCGGCCTTCATTCGCCAGTTTTAGCCACTGGGGAATGTAGTTATGGACTGGGCACTTCCATTCACAATATGGGTTACCGCAATCCAAACAGCGATCGGCTTGCGCCGTTGCTTGTTGTTTCGTGAACGGCTCGTAGATTTCAACAAACTCAATCTTACGAATCTTAATTGGTTTTTTCGCCGGATCTACGCGTTGAACATCGATAAATTGGTAAACGTTCTGACTCATGATTCAAACATCCTCCATGATTTATTGGGCTTGAACGCGCAGTTCAGCAGCGCTGCGGCTTTGGTGACCAAGTAGCGTGTTTAAGTCAGCCGCTTGAGGTTTCACCAAATAGAACTTCGGAATCCATTCGTCAAAGTTCGCCAAAATATGTTCTGCATGGCTAGAGCCAGTTTCTTCGAGATGCTCCGCAATTAGGCCGCGCAAGTGCTCTTGGTGGATGTATAGATCCGACAGTGAAATGGCTTCCACCGATTCGTTGTTTACACGACCTTGGAAGTCTTGATTTTCATCCAACACGTAAGCAAAACCGCCCGTCATACCAGCGCCGAAGTTCACACCTGTGGCGCCAAGAATTGCCACAATGCCGCCAGTCATGTATTCACAAGCGTTATCACCCGCGCCTTCGATTACCGCGATGGTGCCAGAGTTACGAACACCAAAACGCTCTCCCGCTTTACCCGCAGCAAACAGTTTGCCTCCTGTCGCGCCGTACAAACATGTGTTACCGATAATGGTAGCTTCGTTACATTTAAATGCAGTGCCTAGGTGAGGTTTAATCGCGATCTTACCGCCTGCCATGCCTTTGCCTACGTAGTCGTTCGCATCACCAGTGAGGTAAAGCTCTACGCCGCCCGCATTCCAAACGCCAAACGACTGGCCAGCCGTACCATCTAGATAGATTTTGATTGGCGAAGCTGCCAAACCTTGGTTGCCATAGCGTTTTGCTATCTCACCAGATAAACGTGCGCCAACAGAACGGTCGGTGTTGATGATGTTGTAGAAGAAACTTGCTGATTGACTGTTTTCGACAGTATTCAAGGCATCATCAACGATTTTTTGGTTGAGTTCGGCTTTATCAAACGGTTTGTTTGGCTCCGTCCAAAACAGTGGATGACCTTCGGCTGAAATAGGAGCTTCTAAGATGTTCGATAGATCCAACTTGGTTTGCTTCGCTGTGAACCCCTCGACGGCTTCAAGTAAATCAGTACGACCAATTAAGTCTGTTAGCTTCTCTACGCCAAGTTCTGCGAGTAACTCACGTACTTCATCGGCAAGGCCAGTAAAATAGTTCATTACCATTTCAGGTAAGCCTTTAAAGTACTCTTTACGAAGGGTTTCATCTTGAGTTGCCACACCCGTTGCACAGTTGTTCAAGTGGCAAATACGTAAGAATTTACAACCCATAGCAACCATTGGTGCGGTACCAAATCCGAAGCTTTCCGCACCAAGAATCGCGGCCTTAACAACATCTAGCCCTGTTTTTAACCCGCCATCTACTTGAAGACGAATCTTATGGCGAAGGCCATTTGCAACCAGTGCTTGTTGGGTTTCTGCGAGGCCAAGTTCCCAAGGACTACCTGCGTATTTCACCGAAGTCAGTGGACTTGCGGCCGTACCGCCATCGTAACCTGAGATAGTGATGAGGTCGGCGTAAGCTTTTGCGACCCCTGTGGCTATGGTGCCGACACCCGGCTCGGAGACGAGTTTCACCGAAACCAGGGCATTCGGGTTTACTTGTTTTAGGTCGAAGATCAGCTGAGCTAAATCCTCAATCGAATAAATATCGTGATGTGGAGGAGGGGAGATTAACGTCACCCCTTGCACCGAGTAACGCAGCTTGGCGATTTCTGCCGTGACTTTGTGCCCTGGTAGCTGACCACCTTCACCAGGTTTAGCTCCTTGCGCAACCTTGATTTGCAGTACGTCTGCATTGGTTAAGTAATGAGGCGTAACCCCAAAACGGCCTGATGCGATCTGCTTGATTCGCGAGTTACGCTCGGTGCCAAAACGACGAGGATCTTCACCACCTTCGCCAGAGTTAGAGTAACCACCAAGACGGTTCATCGCCGTTGCAAGTGCTTCGTGTGCCTCTGGGCTCAACGCTCCGATAGACATGGCGGCAGAATCAAAACGTTTGAACAATTCTGTTTTAGGTTCGATTCGTTCAAGTGGCAATGGCGAGTCAGATTTTTTCAGTGCCATTAGGTCACGCAACATCGCGACAGGGCGCTCGTTTACTTGTTTGGCAAAACTTTTATAATCGTTACTTTCACCAGATTTTACCGCTTTTTGCAGTGTGCCTACCACATCAGGGTTGTAGGCATGGTACTCACCGCCATGTACGTATTTGAGTAATCCACCATGTTCAATCGATTTACGTTTTGCCCACGCCTTGCGGGACAAGTTGGTTAAATCTTGTTGGAAATCATCAAAGTTTGCGCCTTCGATGCGAGTGGTTACGCCTTTAAAGCACAAGTCGACCACTTCTCGGCTCAACCCAACAGCTTCGAACAATTGTGAGCAACGGTAGGAGGCGATGGTCGAAATACCCATCTTCGACATGATTTTGTACAAGCCTTTGTTGATGCCGTACTGATAGTTTTGCATAACATCACGGTAGTCTTTATCTAGGGCACCATCGTCAATCAATTTGCCTAACGCTTCATAAGCTAGATACGGATAAACCGCCGTAGCGCCAAAACCTAGCAATACGGCAAATTGATGAGGGTCACGTGCGGTTGCGGTTTCCGCGACGATGTTGGCATCACAGCGAAGGTTGGCTGTAACTAAGCGAGTTTGCACGGCGCCGACAGCCATGGCGGCTGGAATTGGCAATTTGCCTTTAACTAATGCGCGGTCGGAAAGAACCACTAAGACGGTACCTTCTCGCACCACTTGTTCAGCTTGATCACATAAGTCATCGATCGCTTGTTTGAGATCTTTCTCTTGTGGATCGTAGTTTATGTCGAGAATGGTATTGCGGTAGTGATCGTCACCCAGCTCAAGCAACTGCTGCATGTCAGAGTAAAGTAGCACTGGAGAATCAAATGTCACTCGATGCGCGTGGCCGTCGGTTTCACAGAAGACGTTCATCTCCTGACCTATACTGGTAGCTAACGACATAACATGCTTTTCACGTAGTGGATCGATAGGCGGGTTGGTGACCTGAGCAAACTTCTGGCGGAAGTAATCGGTAACCAAACGCTCTTTCGAAGACAGTACTGCCATCGGCGTGTCATCGCCCATAGAGCCTACGGCTTCTTGACCCATATCGCCAAGTACGCGCAGAACCTGATCCACTTCTTCATTGGTCATGGCGAACTGCTTTTGATAGGTCTTAAGCAAATCTTCATCGAAGCTTCGCTCACCCACTTGATCTTCAGGTAGCTGAGAGAATGGCGTTAGTTTGCGAACGTTGTTTTCCATCCATTCGCGGTATGGGTGACGAGATTTGAGATCGTTATCGATCTCGCTTGATTGCCACAGTTTACCTTTACGAGTATCGACAACTAACAACTCACCAGGGCCAACACGACCTTTTTTCGCAACTTCGTCTGGTGCGTAATCCCAAATACCGATTTCAGAAGCCAGCGTGATCAACTTGTCTTTTGTGATCACGTAGCGAGCTGGGCGCAGACCGTTTCGGTCGAGGTTACATGCTGCGTAGCGGCCATCGGAAAGTACGATCCCTGCTGGGCCATCCCAAGGCTCCATGTGTTTGGAGTTGAAATCGTAGAAGGCTCGTAGATCGGGATCCATATCTGGGTGATTTTGCCATGCTGGTGGAACAAGCATTCGCATGGCTCGGAAGATATCCATGCCGCCGGCCAAGAATAGATCCAACATGTTATCCAGACTTGAAGAATCCGAACCAGTCTCATTTACAAACGGAGCTGCGGTTTGTAAATCGGGCAGCAATGGGGAAGAGAATTTATAAGCACGCGCTCGGGCCCATTGGCGGTTGCCTTCAATGGTATTGATCTCACCGTTGTGAGCAAGATAACGGAACGGCTGCGCCAGTGGCCAGCGAGGTTGAGTGTTGGTTGAAAAACGCTGGTGGAACAGACAGATAGCGGATTCCATGCGTAGATCAGCAAGATCAAGGTAGAAGCGAGGCAAATCCGCAGGCATGCACAAACCTTTGTACACCAGCACTTGCGTCGATAAGCTACAGATGTAGAAATCAGGATCTTCGGTGATCTGTTTTTCAATACGGCGACGGGCAATATAGAGACGGCGTTCAATGTCGCGCTCACGCCAGCCCGCTGGAGCTGAGATAAAGACTTGCTGAATATTGGGCAGTGAGTTGGCCGCAATCGGGCCGAGTACTGCAGAATTTGTTGGAACTTCGCGCCAACCCGCAACCGTTAAGGTTTCTTGAGCGAGTTCTTTATTGACGATGTCTTTAGATAATTGAGCTTTAACCGGATCTTGGCTGAAGAAAAGCATCCCTACGGCATATTGTTTGCCTAGGTTGAAACCATTCTCTTCGGCGATAAGGCGTAAATAGGAATCGGGCTTTTGTAAAAGAAGACCACAACCATCACCTGTTTTACCATCGGCGGCAATACCACCACGGTGGGTCATTCGGTCAAGTGCAGAAATTGCTGTACGAACCAGCTTATGGCTTTGCTCGCCTTCCATATGTGCGATCAAGCCAAATCCACAGTTGTCTTTCTCAAGACTTGGATCATAAAGAGCCATTGCAATTCTCCCTTTGCTTATCTGTCATCCCGACAGATACATCAACACTGCTTACGTTGATAGTGATGACTAACTATGCGTCACTTTTATATTTTTGTGTGTATTTATTCAGTTAATTCAGAAAAATATTTAACAAAGTTTGTGTGTTTTATTTTCATCAACTTCACAAGCTATAGCTTATTGTAAAAAAGGTCAAGTTATTAGTGGATAATCACGTGAATATGCGATTTACCGTTTAATTGCCTAAAATAGTGTAATAATTTCAATTAGATAGAAAATTGATTGTTACAAAAAAGTAACATTTGATGCTGGGGGGAATAAAAAAGACCAGCATAAAATGCTGGTCAAAAGATAAAGATTGGAAGGAATTGTTTTCTTTCTTGGTCTTTAGCCATCGATATCGCTGATGGCTAAGTGATGACTTTGAAAGAAGGAAGCGTAAATGCCCCCTTTATGCTGAAAGCATTAGCGAATTTGCTTTTGCTTCAAGGTTAGTGCCACCCATCAGGTATTCATCAATAGCACGAGCACATTCGCGACCTTCGTTGATACAACGAACCACCAAAGATTGGCCAGTACGCATATCACCTGCGGCGAATACGCCTTCTTGATTCGTCGCAAAACCTTGCGTTGCAACGTTGCCGCGATCATCGAGTGCGATATCCAGTTGAGCAAGCACGCCAGTTGGTTCTGGGTGCAGGAAGCCCATCGCTAGGAAAGCCATGTCACATGGGATCACGCGTTCGCTGCCTTCTACTTCTTTAAAGCTTGGGCGCTCGCCTGATTTCGCATCTTCCCAAACGATATCTGCAAGACGAAGACCTGTAACTTCACCTTTGTCGTTACCGATGAACTCTTTGGTCAAGATGTTCCAGTGACGATCGACACCTTCTTCATGAGAAGTCGAAGTGCGTAGGATCATTGGGTATTGAGGCCAAGGCATATTGGCTGGGCGCTTCTCTGGTGGAATCGGCATGATTTCAACTTGAGTTATGCTTGCTGCGCCGTGACGGTTTGATGTACCCACACAGTCTGAACCGGTATCACCACCACCGATTACGACAACATGTTTTCCTGCTGCGTGAATTTCTTCACCTTTTAGATCCATGTTGTTTGCTCGTCGATTGTTTTGTCCGAGGAACTGCATTGCAAAGTACACGCCTTTTAGATCGCGTCCCGGAACAGGAAGATCGCGAGGAACGGTTGAGCCACCAGTCAGCAGTACCACATCGTACTCTTGACGCAGTTGTTGCGCGTTTACATCGACACCAACGTGTTGATTTACTCTAAACTCAACGCCAGCTTCTGCCATTAGATTGATCTTACGATCAATGACTTCCATGCTCAGTTTGAAATCTGGAATACCGAAACGCAGCAGACCACCCACTTTCTCGTCACGCTCGAATACGGTCACGGTATGGCCTGCGCTGTTTAGCTGCTCGGCAGCCGCAAGACCCGCAGGGCCAGAACCAATAATAGCGACTGTTTTACCAGTGCGAGAACGCGGAGTTTTTGGTTTGGCGTATCCTTCACGGTACGCCGTTTCCACGATGGTTTTCTCGATATTACAGATAGTGATTGGGTCTTGGTTAATGCCAAGCACACATGCACTTTCACAAGGAGCGGGACAAACTCGACCAGTAAACTCCGGGAAGTTGTTGGTTGAACTTAGAATGTTCCATGCTTCTTCCCAGCTATCACGATAAACCGCATCGTTAAATTCTGGGATGATGTTGCCGATAGGGCAGCCGTTATGACAAAACGGCACACCACAATCCATACAACGAGAAGCCTGAGTATTGATTTTGCTACCAAACTCCTCGTTCAGAACGAACTCTTTGTTGTTCTTGATACGTTCAGCTGGGTCGATCTTCTGTGGTAGTTCACGACCATGCTCTAAAAATCCAGTAGGCTTACCCATTACACTGCCTCCGCTTGAGTTTCATTTCCTTGAGACTGAGCCTCCTCAGCTTTACGCTTTTGAAGAACCGCTTTGTAGTCACGCGGCATCACCTTAACCATAGAGGCTAGGCTTGCTTCAAAGTTATCTAGGAAAGACTGAGCGACTTCACTTCCTGTGAATTGAACATGCTTGGTTAGCATGTCGAGTAATAGATCTTTGTCTTCTTGCTCGATTGGGTCTAGGTCAACCAGCTCTGGGTTTAGTTTCGACTCAAAGTCACCTGATTTATCCCATACGTAAGCCACGCCGCCACTCATACCTGCAGCAAAGTTACGACCTGTTGAACCAAGGATGATGGCTGCACCGCCCGTCATGTATTCACAACCGTGGTCACCGACACCTTCTACAACCACTTTCGCGCCTGAGTTACGAACACAGAAACGCTCACCTGCCATACCGCGAATGAAAGACTCACCCGAAGTTGCACCGTAGAAACATACGTTACCAACTACGATGTTGTCTTCAGCGACAATACTGGATTTCGCGTCAGGGTAGAGCACTAAAGTACCGCCAGATAAGCCTTTACCCCAGTAGTCGTTTGCATCACCTTCCACTTCGAACTTCACGCCCTTAGCGAGGAACGCGCCGAAAGATTGGCCCGCAGAGCCTTTGAATTTGACATTCATTGGTTGAGGTAGACCTTGGTCTTTGTACACTTTCGAAATTTCGTTAGACAGCATGGTTCCGACAGAGCGGTCTGTGTTAACGATAGGGAAGTCAGCATTTACTGCTTCACCTTTTTCTAGAGCTGGAATTGCGGCTTGAATCAGCTTACGGTCTAGTACTGCTTCAAGGTTGTGGTTCTGCTGCGCTTGGTTAAACACGCCATCAGCTTCGCGAGGCTGTTCAACATGAAGTACAGGAGATAGATCCAGGTTCTTGTATTTCCAATGAGAAACGTCTTGGCGAACTTTCAGTTTTTGACCTTGCCCTACCATCTCATCGATAGTGCGGAAGCCAAGTTCAGCCATGATTTCTCGCAGACCTTGAGCCATGTATTGGAAGAAGGTTACGACGTCTTCTACGCGACCATCAAAGCGCTCGCGAAGTGTTTTGTTTTGAGTCGCGATACCAACAGGACAGGTGTTCTTATGACACTTACGCATCATGATACAGCCTTCAACCACCAATGCGGCGGTTGCTACGCCCCATTCTTCTGCACCTAGTAGTGTTGCGACTGCAAGGTCACGAGGTGTCTTCATCTGACCATCTGCTTGAACAACGATACGGTTACGTAGGCCGTTCTTCAGTAGCGTTTGGTGGGTTTCTGCCAAACCTAGCTCCCAAGGAAGGCCGGTGTGACGAATAGAAGACATTGGTGAAGCACCGGTACCGCCATCGAAACCAGCGATCAGTACTACGTCCGCTTTCGCTTTCGCTACACCAGATGCGATCGTACCTACGCCCGCTTCCGATACCAGTTTCACGTTTACACGACCAGCGCGGTTGGCGTTTTTCAAATCGTAGATCAGCTGAGCCAAATCTTCGATTGAGTAGATATCGTGGTGTGGCGGTGGTGAGATCAGACCGACGCCTGGAGTCGAGTGACGAGTGGCACCGATCCAGTCATCCACTTTATCACCTGGTAGCTGACCACCTTCACCCGGCTTCGCGCCTTGAGCCATTTTGATTTGCAGCTCTTCAGCGTTAGTTAGGTAGTAAGAGGTTACGCCGAAACGGCCAGAAGCCACCTGTTTGATTGCAGAGCGTTCCCAATCACCATTTTCTTTGCGCTCAAAGCGCATTGGGTCTTCACCACCTTCACCAGAGTTCGATTTCGCGCCAAGACGGTTCATCGCAACAGCCAGTGTGGAGTGAGCTTCGTAAGAAATAGAACCGAATGACATTGCACCTGTCGCGAAGCGTTTCACGATGCTTTCGATTGGTTCTACTTCATCGATAGAGATAGAGCCCGCAGGGTTCTTGATGAATTCCAGTTGGCTACGTAGCGTTACCGCGTTGTCACCTTGTTTATCGACGGCACTCGCATACTGCTTGAACTGCTCGTAATCTTTGTTGCGAGTTGATTGCTGGAGTAGAGAGATCGTTTCTGGGTTGAATAGGTGTTTCTCACCACGTTGTTTCCACTGGTAAACACCTCCCACATCCAGCATTTGAATTGGGATTTCGCGTTGTGGGTAACCGATGCGGTGGCGGATCAACACTTCTTTCGCGATGTCATCCAGAGTCAAACCTTGGATGCGAGAAACCGTACCAGTGAAGTATTTGTCTACCACTGACTTGTGGATACCCAATGCTTCGAAGATTTGCGCGCCATGGTACGACTGCAGGGTTGAGATACCCATCTTCGAGAAGATCTTCAGAAGACCGCCATTGATCGCTTTACGGTAGTTGTTGAACAGATCGCGAGGGTTCGCTTCTGGATCCAACTTCTTAGTGCGTTGAAGTTCAATGATGGTTTCAATCACTAGGTAAGGGTTAACCGCATTTGCACCGTAACCAAGTAGCGTTGCAAAGTGGTGCGTTTCACGCGCGTCACCTGTTTCAACCACGATGTCACACTTCGCTCGTAGACCTTTACGGATCAAATGGTGATGTACTGCACCAACTGCCAGCATTGCTGGGATCGCTGCGTGGTTTGAGTTCACTGCACGGTCAGTTAGAAGGATGATTGAGTAACCATCGATAACCGCATCTTCGGCGTATTGGCAGATACGTTTTAGTGCGCGCTCAAGCTTGCCTTGGTCTTCACTGGCTTGGAATACGATATCCAGCGTTTTGGCTTGCAGGTGCTCATTGTCGATTGCACGCAGCTTCTCAAGCTCAGAGTTAGCCAGAACTGGCGATTCCAATTCCACTTTCTGACAGTGAAGTGGCGTTTCAGTCAGAAGGTTTTGGTCTTTACCCAAGTAAGTATTCAGCGACATTACCATACGCTCACGGATCGGGTCGATCGGTGGGTTGGTTACCTGCGCAAACAACTGCTTGAAGTAGTTTGAAAGATGTTGCGACTGGTGTGACAGCACGGCCAGCGGCCAGTCAGCCCCCATTGCAGATAGTGGTTCTTTACCTTCATTTGCCATTGGAACGATGATTTCGTTCACTTCTTCAGTACTTACGCCAAACGCTTGTTGACGGTGTAGAAGATGTTCTGGCTTAGGTTGGCTGAACTGGTTGCTCGCATCAGGCAGCTTCTTCAAGCTCAGTAGGTTTTCTTCTACCCACTTCTCGTAAGGTTGTGCCGTTGCGATGGTGTCTTTCACTTCTTCATCAGAAATGATGCGACCTTGCTCTAGATCCGCAACGAAGATACGACCTGGTTGCAGACGACCACGGAACTCTACGTTCTCTGGTGCAATATCCACTACGCCAGATTCTGATGCCATGACTAGGAAGTTATCTTTGGTCACTGTGTAGCGAGAAGGGCGTAGACCGTTGCGGTCGAGCGTAGCACCTACTTGAACACCATCGGTAAAGCAGACAGATGCCGGGCCATCCCACGGTTCCATGATGTTTGCGTGGTACTGGTAAAACGCGCGACGCTTAGGATCCATGTTTTTATTTTCTTGCCATGCTTCAGGGATCATCATCATTAAGGCATGTGGCAGGCTACGACCAGAAAGAACTAGGAGCTCAAGTGCCATATCAAAGTTTGATGAATCCGAGCTGCCTTCCTGACAGATAGGAAGAAGCATGTCGATTTCAGCCTGAGTAAACAGGTCTGATTCTAGGATCGCTTCACGGGCTTTCATCCAGTTCAAGTTACCGCGAACTGTGTTGATTTCACCGTTGTGAGCGATGTAACGGAAAGGCTGTGCAAGACGCCATTTCGGGAAGGTATTGGTAGAGAAACGAGAGTGTACCAGTGCCAGAGCGGTCACCATGGTCGGGTTTTGCAGATCAAGGAAGTACTGAGGCACTTGCTCGGTCGTTAACTGACCTTTGTACACCAATGTCTTGTAAGACATTGAGTTAATGTAGAAGTCGTCACCAATGTTCGAAACGCTTTCTAGGCAAACGCGTACGGTGTAATTACGAAGTACGTAAAGTTTGCGTTCTAGCTCTTCAGGTGTGATGCCAGGACCGCCGGAGATAAACACGTGCTCAAATTGAGGCTCTGTGCTTAGAGGGTCGGCACCAATCATGGAGTTGTCGGTTGGTAATACGCGGTAGCCGATGACTTCGAGATCTAAGCGTTTGGCATTACGCTCTAAAATGTCACGGCATTGTTCGCGTTTGTATTCGTCTTTTGGGAAAAGAACGACACCAACGCCATACTTTTCAAACGAAGGCAGTTTAATGCCTAGTTTAACGGCCTCTTCTAATAGGAATTCATGAGGTTTTTGCAACAAAATACCCGCACCGTCACCGCTGCATGGGTCACAACCTTGACCGCCACGGTGTTCCATGCGAGCCAGCATATCCAATGCTTGAGTCACTACTTCATGAGATTTACGGTTTTTAAGGTGAGCAACAAAACCGATACCACAAGCGTCATGCTCCAATTCCGGAGTGTATAGACCCTGTGAATTTTGCTCTCTATCTACCATAGATACATCCTTCCAGTTCAATGCGACGCAAAGGTACGAGGCAGACCGAAGTTGCCTTGTGACACATGATGCGTCTTGTCCTTTATATTTATTATCGCCACCAGTCGAGGTTGACTGGTCTTGATTCCTTTCCGTATCTCGCAGGAAAAGTATTGCGAGAAAAACAATCCTTGGTGATATCCCTTTATTTATTCTCACTATTTAGTGATTTATATAGGTGGGAGTGGGATAACACCGACAATTCCCGCTGTGCGTGCTGTAATAAAAGTCACAAAAAATGCGGGGTTGTGTAAGTATCCTACAATTTTGTTACTTCGGATTGCAATGAAAAGTCGCCTCTGTGACCCAATTTTTTCGTTTAAATATGCACTTTTAGTTTAACATTTACGCAACATGACGCTTTTTTATCTGTATTTATGCAAGTTTATTGATTTCACACCGATTGGGCGTTGTTTGAATTGAGTAATATTGTTTGTTTTTTCTTGCAGGGATGTAATTTAGTTACATAAATCGTAGTGAGATTTATTACGGTTTACTATTGGTGAGAATCTATGCAGTTACATGAGTTGGTCAATACACTAGGCCAAGATCTTCAGCGTCGTTACGGCGAAAAAGTCCATAAGCTGACTTTACATGGTGGCTTTAGTTGCCCAAACCGCGACGGCACGATTGGCCGAGGTGGTTGTACATTTTGTAATGTGGCTTCGTTTGCTGACGAAGAAGTACAAATCAAAAGTATTCATGAACAGTTGAAAGATCGTGCTGGGGAAATCCATCGAGCGAAGAAATATCTGGCGTATTTTCAGGCTTACACCAGTACTTATGCAGAAGTACAAGTACTGAAAAATATGTATGAAGAAGCGCTCAAAGCTGCTGATATTGTGGGTTTGTGTGTGGGAACTCGCCCAGACTGTGTGCCTGACTCGGTATTGGATTTGCTGTCAGATTATGTAAACCAAGGTTATGAAATTTGGCTCGAGCTAGGTCTTCAAACTGCAAATAACGATACGCTCAAACGCATCAACCGCGGACATGATTTTGAATGTTATGCGGAGATCACTCAGCGAGCTCGAGCCTTAGGGATCAAAGTTTGTACTCATTTGATTGTTGGATTACCGAAAGAAACCCGCGACGATAATATTGAAACGCTGCAAAAAGTGTTGGCCGTGGGCACTGATGGCATCAAGTTACATGGCCTGCATATTGTGGAAGGCAGTACGATGGCGAAAGCTTGGAGAGCTGGTAGATTAGAAGCTCCTGGATTGGAAGAATATGTTGCGATTGCCAGTGAAATGATTCGTATGACGCCCGCTGATGTTGTGTTTCATCGTGTCTCTTCCGCAGCTCGTCGTCCAACGTTGTTGTCCCCGCTTTGGTGTGAAAACCGTTGGTTAGCCATGACTGAAATTGGTCGCGCATTAAATAAAGATGGCGCTCAAGGCAGTTTAATAGGAAAGCCTTTTATCTACACGAAGCCGGAATTAAAAGCAGATTGCTCAATAAATAACTGATATATTTTTAGCAGTTTGCTTTATAGGTGGAAAAATGGATCAGTTACTTAATTGGCTTTGGAATGGGCAGGAGAGTTATGGATATATTGTCCTGCTATCGATAGTCAGTGCGATTGCGATAGCACTTATCTACTTTCGTTTCCAAAACGCACTTAAGCAGCTTATTACTGATTCGCCTTATCCAGTGCTGGTGCTAGATGCCAGCCATGGACAAATCCTACTTTCGAATCAAGCAGCGATGCAGTTGCTTGGCATTCGCTCACTGGGTACAGGCTTTTTGTACCCAGCTTTGTTTGAGCTTCACAAACTTTCTTCGTTGCTAGATAGTTTTTCCAGTCGCTATTTCCGTCACCAAGTCTTTGATTGGCGTTTATCTGAAAACGAATCTATTAAGGTTGAATTGTCCGGCCGAAAGAGTTTGCTACGTGGTCATCGTGTTTGGATCATGTACGCGCAACCTTATCAAGTCACTTTACAAGAGCAGCAGCAAGAGTTGGCGCAGTTAGAGATGGCTCGCTCAGCGCTAGATTCGCTGTCCGAGTTGATCTGCTTGCAAGATTGCCAAGGTAACTTATTGACGACGAATCGTGCCTTTGACCAGTTTTGGGAGGGGCGACGAGAAGAAGCCATCACTGCAACGGCGAGCCGAGTCGCTACCCGTAAAAGTGAACGAAAATGGACGACGGACACGCAAGGTCGCAGCTGCTTGCTTGAAGTGAATTTAAGCTCATTAGTATCGCCAAGTGGTGAGCTACTCGGAACGTTGTCTATTAGTCACGATGTGACGGAGTGGCATAAGATTCAGCAAAACTTACGTGATGAAATGGAACGTCGTAAAGACACTGAAGTCGCCTTGGCTCAACGTGACACCATTCTTCAAACAATCTTAGATGCAAGCCCTGACTCTATCGGTATTTTTAATGAGAATATGGTGTACCAAGCGTGCAATAAGCCATTTGTAAACGCTTTAGGTATATCTGAAGTTTCTGATTTGATTGGTAAGCGTCTTCAAGATGTCATTCCCGTTGAAATGTACACGCGGTTGGAAACGAGCGACCTACATGCTCTACGACAAGCGGAACCGGTAAGGTATATCGATAAGGTCGTGAGTAGTGATGGCCATATTACGTGGTTTGATGTGGTGAAATCGCCGTTTAAAGACAAGGCATCGGGTACGAATGGCGTTCTTATCATGGCGCGTGATATTTCAGAGCGTTATCTCGCCGAGCAAAAACTTGAACAAGCGAACCTTGAACTTGAGAAATTGAGTTTTATGGACAGCTTGACGCAAGTGGCGAATAGACGCCGATTTGATGAACGTCTTCATGTACTTTGGTATCACCACATTCGTGAAAAATTGCCTTTGACTATCATGTTGTGCGACATCGACTTCTTTAAAGATTACAACGACTGTTACGGACACCAACAAGGCGACGAGGCGTTGATTCGTGTCGCGGCGGTCTTCAAGCAAGTGGTCAACCGTTCTTCAGACTGCGTGGCTCGATACGGTGGTGAAGAATTTGGTTTTATCTTACCAAACACGACAACAGAAGGCGCAGAGCAAGTCGCTCAACGCATTCATCAACAAATTAGACAGCTTGATATGGAGCACGGTAGTTCGGAAGCTTCAGAGCACCTCAGTGTGAGTATCGGCTTTGTTTCTTACGTTCCTCAGCATGGTGATGAACCTGAAATGGGCATCGCTATGGCCGACAGTGCGCTATACCAGGCCAAAGCTGATGGCCGTAATCGCACCTGCATCCACCCTAGCTCCTTCTAGCGCTTTGTGACCGCTTGCTCTAAGTTGATAGCAAGCGGTTTAAATCACCGTATTAAACACGTTAAACTGCTTATACCTTGTGTTCTCGTCTGTGATCTCATGGTTCTCGCCAGTTCATCAAGGTGAATGCCTCAAAATCAAACAGACCTAAATTGCGTTAGGCCTTGTACATCTGCCCGTTTTCAATATGTCGGGTTGATAGTTTGCTTGTGCCATGGAGTAGTGAATGAAGCCCATGAAAAATCTCGCCCAGTACTATGTAGACTTACTGGTGAAACTAGGGATTGTCCGTTTTTCAATTTTGTTAGCCCTAGCGCTGGTGGCACTTGCTGTCGTCGTACAAGTTGGTATCACTTTGGCTCTCAAAGGGCGCGTCGATGATATCGACATCGTACGTTCCGTTTTCTTTGGTTTGTTAATCACGCCTTGGGCCGTTTACTTCCTATCTGTGGTGGTTGATCAGTTAGAAGAGTCTCGTCAACGATTGACTAAGCTGGTTTCTAAATTGAAAGACATGCGTTCACGCGACCAAGAACTGAACTTCCAACTACAGCAGAATATCGAAAAGCTCAATCTAGAGATTGAAGAGCGGATTAAAGCGGAAGAAGCGCGTGAAGAGGCGATGCAGGATCTAGAGAATGAGGTTTTCCAGCGTGAGCGAACGCAATTAGAGTTAGCAGAGCGTACCGCTTTGTTACGTTCATTCATCGATGCGTCACCTGATTTGATTTATTACCGTAATGCCGATGGCGTCTTCTCTGGTTGTAACCGAGCGATGGAAGAGTTAACGGGCAAGAAAGAGCATCAACTTGTCGGTTTGAGCCCGTGGGATGTCTACAGTAAAGAAATTGCGCAACCAATCGTAGATACCGACCAAAAAGTCTTTAGCGACAACCAAGCGATCACTTACGAGCAATGGTTGGAATACCCTGATGGGCGAAAACACTATTTTGAATTGCGCAAAGTACCATTTTATAGCAAAGACGGTCGCCACTTAGGATTGGTTGGTTTTGGGCGAGATATTACTGAGCGTAAGCGTCATGAAGAATCTCTAGAAAAAGCCAGCCGAGATAAAACGACGTTTATCTCCACAATTAGCCATGAACTTCGCACACCGTTAAACGGTATTGTTGGCCTGAGTCGAATGTTGCTTGATAGCCCGCTGACGGAAGAGCAGCGTAAGCACATGCAGACGATCAACGTGAGTGCGATTACGTTGGGGAATATCTTCAATGACATCATCGATATGGACAAATTCGACCGTCGCAAGCTTGAGCTGTTACCTGCGCCATTGAACTTTGAAGACTTTGTCGCCGAGATAGAGAGTATTTCGGCGCTCATGGCGGAACAAAAAGGACTGCGTTTCGACTTAGAACGTTTGAGTGACCTACCAAAAGCGATCGAGGTGGATGCGACCCGTTTACGTCAGGTGATTTGGAACCTAGTCAGCAACGCGATGAAGTTCACCAAAGAAGGTGGCGTTGTGATGACAGTCAGCGCTGATGTCGAAGAAGACTTCGCGACTATCATTATGGAAGTCGAAGACACTGGCATCGGTATTCCTGAAGCTGAACTGGATAAGATTTTTGCTATGTATTATCAAGTTAAGTCGGGCAAAGACAACTTGCATGCAGTAGGTACAGGTATTGGGTTAGCGGTTTCGAAACAGCTGATCAATATGATGGATGGGGACATTACGGTCACAAGTGAAGAAGGCTTTGGTAGTACTTTTACTGTGTCGATTCACGTTCCTATTGTTGAACTCGAAGAGCCGGTAATCGATGCGAAGCGCGACAATGTGCATCTCAACATCTTTATGGTTGAAGACATTGAACTTAACGTGACGGTGGCTAAGTCGCTGCTAGAAAGTTTGGGGCATTCCGTGACGGTCGCGATGACTGGGGAAGAAGCGTTAGTCAACTTTGTGCCGGATCAATACGACCTTGCGCTGTTGGACATTCAACTGCCAGACATGACAGGGTTTGATGTGGCGAAGTACTACCGTGAGCATTATGACCACTTGCCTCCGTTGGTGGCGTTAACGGCGAACGTGATGAAAGATCGTCGAGAGTACTTAGAAAATGGAATGGATGACGCAATCAGTAAACCATTAGCTGTGCATGCTATTCAGTCAGTGATAGATAAGTTCTTTGTTGATCGAGTCGATAAACCCGCGGTGATTGTTAAGCCTGAAGTCAAGGAAGAAGCGGCGCCTTCTCCTGTGATTGAGACACATCTACTGGATCTAGATATGCTAGAGTCTTATGTGGATATTGTCGGCGTTAAACCCGTGTACGACAGCATCAAGATGTTTGAAGACATGATGCCAGATTACATTGAGGTATTAGACTCAAACATGACCGCAAAAGATCAGGATGGCATTGTTTCTGAAGCGCATAAAATCAAAGGTGCGGCGGGCTCTATTGGTCTTAAACGTATCCAAAGCGTTGCTCAAAAAGCGCAATCCCCGGATATGCCGGCATGGTGGGAAAATATTTCTGACTGGGTCGAAGAGATAAAGAATGAATACCAAAACGATATTCAGGTACTCAAAAGTTGGTTAGATCAAAGGAAATAACATGAAGAAACTTGCACCCGTAGCCTTACTTATTGCATCGCTCGTAGGTTGTAGTTCTGTTCCTCAAGTGAACTGGCAACAAGGCAGCCAAATTACGATGAATCAGGTGAATGTTGAACTAAAGAGCAATCTTTGGGTGAACTTAATGCCTGCGATTGAGGAAGAACCTGTGCAAGACGTTCAAGAGTTGAGTATTCAAGGTGCTTTGTATCTGGAAGGCGACAAACAGCTGCCTGCGAATTTGACTGCTGAGGCTCTGATTATAAAGCAGGGTACTACCGAGTGGATGATTGATGGTGGGGACTTGGAAACTCGCACTCACAGCGAAAATCAGTGGGAAGTGACGTTTACTTGGCAAGTTGAAGCCGATACAGATAAATCCGTCGATTTGGCGTTGCTGCTTGATGATGCGGGTAAACAACGTTGGCTTGTTGAAAAGCACGTGAAGATAAACAAGGTTTATTAGTTTCTTTCCCGCATAGAAAAAGGGCTTGCTCCAATGAGCAAGCCCTTCGTATTTCTAGCAGACTGAATTAGTCTTCTAAGTCACCACAGAAGCGGTAGCCTTCACCGTGGATAGTCGCGATGATTTCTGGCGTACCAGATACTGATTCGAAGTGTTTACGAATACGGCGAATCGTTACGTCGACAGTACGGTCATGTGGTTTAAGCTCACGTCCAGTCATCTTCTTAAGAAGATCTGCACGTGTTTGGATCTTACCTGGGTTCTCACAGAAGTGCAGAAGTGCACGGAATTCAGAACGAGGCAGCTTGTAGCTATCGCCAGCTGGGCTCACTAGTGAGCGGCTGTTAATATCTAGCACCCAACCGTTGAATTCGTATTTTTCTACTGAGCGCTTTTCTTCTTGAACTGCGTTAGTGCTCATTGAGCGGCTTAGCAGGTTGCGCGCACGAATAGTCAATTCACGTGGGTTGAATGGTTTTGTGATGTAGTCATCAGCACCAATTTCAAGACCTAGGATCTTGTCTACTTCATTGTCGCGGCCTGTTAGGAACATCAGAGCGATGTTCGCTTGCTCACGTAGTTCACGTGCTAACAGTAAACCATTCTTGCCTGGAAGATTAATGTCCATAATGACCAAGTTGATAGAGTTGTCAGACAACACTTGGTGCATCTCTTCACCGTCACTGGCTTCAAAAACAGCGTATCCCTCTGCTTCAAAAATACTCTTAAGAGTGTTACGAGTTACTTGCTCATCTTCTACGATAAGAATCTGCGGGGTTTGCATTGGCGGTACCTAAATTTGTGACAAAATTGTGCTAATAGAATAAATTCTAGGCAAAAATATAACATACAGGTAATGTGATTTTGATAATAAATCAAGTTGATCAAAAAAACACTTCTTTCAGCTATCCGCCTTCCTTGGAATTTTGCCAACTCACCAGTATCCAATGGCGACGTTTATTCTATAGGGCTTGTTTACCTTTCAGTTCCTTGCTTTGCAGGGCGTGAAACGTAAACACCCTAAGATATGGAGCGGATTTTATATTGTTAACAGCATGCTAACAATGCTCAAATGTTAATTCCATTCAGTTTGTTGATTTACATCAATTGATGAAATGTAACTGTTATTAATCGTTTAAGAGTTATGATAGAAAAAAGTAATACGAACATAGATGTATCGTTATGGAATGCTTATTCAGAATCTTTTTTTCATTTTGAGGCTGAATGGCATACGTCAAATTATGCGGTGATAACTGCTTGGAACCCCTACAGTAATTTGCGGTCAAAGAAAGAGAACTGCATAAGTAATCAAGAGTTAGAAAAACAACTTAAACACGCGAATTACGTGCTCGTTAACGTAGGTGATCGCAGTTTTGAATGGTGTGAAGAGAGTTTTGCGGCGGATATATCATTAGAAGAGGCTGTGCGATTGGCAAAAGTGTTTCAACAAAATGCCATTTACTATGTGATAGATGGTGATCTTTACTTAGTTGCGTGCGCGGCACCGAGCAAAAAACATTGGCTAGGAAAAATTAACGACAGGCTCGTATAACAGGATATCTCTCGTTGGGGTTGTGCCCGAGCGAGCAAATTCACGGAGGAAATATGAGAGACATAACACCAGATATTTGTGACCAATTTGAAGACCAAGTGACGTTGCTAAATTTACCACTACAGAACTTTGGTCAACGTACCGCCTTTCATGGCGAAATTGTCACAGTGCGTTGCTATCACGATAATTCTAAAGTACGTGAAGTTCTAGAACAGGATGGCACTGGCAAAGTCTTGATTGTTGATGGACACGGTTCCTGCCAAAAAGCGCTGCTTGGTGATCAGCTGGCGATACTCGGTATCGAAAATGGTTGGGAAGGTATCATCGTGTACGGAGCGGTGCGTGATGTGGCACAAATGTCGCAAATGGACATAGGAGTGCAAGCGCTGGGTACATGTCCGTTTAAAACGGAAAAGCGTGGTGTGGGTGAAGTCAACGTGACGTTAACGATGCTGAACCAAATTGTTCAACCAAAGCATCATGTTTATGCCGATTGGAATGGGGTGTTGATTTCAAAAGAAGCACTCGATTTTTAGAATCGGAAACCTAAACCTACCTCAAAGCCTTGTTGCCAATCTTGGTAATCTAACGTCGCGTGAATGTCTAACTTATCGGTAATTTTCACGCGGCTAGAAAGTTCAGCAGCGAGGCTACTGTCTTCGGTTTGAATGCCGTTGCTATTCTCAGATTTGTAAGATCTTACGGTACTTTTTACGGTGACACGATCATTTAAGTGGTAGCTGATCCCGCTGAGAAAGCCGCTTTGGTTTTGAGTCGGAGAGTTATTGACTCGCGCACCTACATAAAGGTCAACAGAATCAAAAAGTTCATAGGCGTAGCCACCATCAATATTCCATACATCAAAGCTGTCGGTTTGGTAACTTTCGCTTGAGATAAACAGTTTGTGAGGAGACGCGCTTGTTTTCCCTGGAAGGGGAGGGAGATCGTTAGCAAAAGAAACGCCAGACACTAAAAACAGTAACAGAAAAAGCCATTTTTTCATGTCCACCACTCCTTGTGTCTAACTTTTTTATTAGTATTTGCTAAAAGCTTCTCACTATTAAAGCATAGAATATGAAAGCCAACACATCTATTTTCTAAATAATTCGATCCTAGGAACATTGATCACAGTTAAGTTGTTGTTAACTAGAAACAACACCGTCCAAATGTTTGATCTTGCGCTTTATGAGAAAGATCCGCTTACCTATAGCTCCTAATCACCCTTCGTTTAATGGCATTAACTCCTGAAGTTAGAAAACAAGGATGTTTTTCTTAAAATCAAGCGTAAGTAATTACACTTATATATCAATGACATTACGCAGAATAAACCTCTGGAAGACTGGAAAATAAACAATTTTTTGTTGACTCTGAATAGGAAACTCGGTAAACGTAGATATAAGCAAACACGATTAACGTTGAATATTTATTTATGCCATCTAACAGCCTAGTAGTAATGACCACGACCATTATTATTACCGACACGACAAATGTTGGGGCAGGCTGCTGAGCGAAAGAAATTCACAAAAAAGGCCTGTATCCAACAAGATACAGGCCTTTTTTTATGCGTTTTTAGACAGAATTTAGACAAAAATTAAGAAAATACATCGGAGGAAGGGATGCGAGTATTGAAGTTTGGCGGTTCATCACTAGCGGATGCAGATCGCTTTTTAAGAGCGGCAGATATCATTGCCAATAACGCTCAACAAGAAGAAGTGGCCGTTGTACTTTCGGCTCCGGGTAAAACGACGAACAAGTTAGTAGCAGTCATTGAAGGTGCACTTCGTAATGGTGAAGCTGAGCTGCAAATCAATGAGTTGGAAGAGTCGTTTAAAACGCTTTTTGCTGATATCCAAGCGGTATTGCCTAACCTAGAAGGTGCGGCGTTCGATAACCAAGTTAAAACCTCTCTTTCTCAACTGCGTCAGTTTGTGCACGGCATTAACTTACTTGGTATGTGTCCAAACAACGTCAATGCTCGCATCATCAGTAAAGGTGAGCGAGTTTCGATTCAATTGATGAAGGCGGTACTGGAAGCCAAAGGGCAAAAAGCGAACCTCATTGATCCTGTTGAATATCTGTATGCGAAAGGCGATCACCTAGAAGCCATGGTGGATGTTGATGTATCGACACAGAACATCCGTCAAAATCCTCTTCCTAAAGATCATGTGAACATCATGCCGGGCTTTACTGCGGGTAATGAAAAAGGCGAATTGGTGACGCTGGGTCGTAACGGTTCTGACTATTCAGCGGCAGTATTAGCGGCTTGTTTACGTGCTGATTGTTGTGAAATCTGGACGGACGTGGATGGCGTTTACAACTGCGATCCTCGATTGGTTGAAGATGCACGACTGCTTAAGTCACTCAGCTATCAAGAAGCAATGGAGCTTTCTTACTTCGGTGCATCCGTTCTGCATCCGAAGACCATTGCTCCTATCGCGCAATTCCACATTCCATGTCTGATCAAAAACAGCTTTAACCCTCAAGGCGCGGGTACGCTTATCGGCCAAGATACTGGAGAAGATAATCTTGCGATCAAAGGTATTACAACGCTTAACGACCTAACCATGGTTAACGTATCAGGCCCAGGTATGAAGGGGATGGTAGGCATGGCGAGCCGAGTATTTGGTGCGATGTCTTCTGCTGGTGTCTCTATTGTATTAATTACTCAATCATCGTCTGAGTACAGCATCAGCTTCTGTATCGAGGCCGATGATAAGCTGAAAGCTCAACAAGTTTTGGCGGATGCGTTTGAGCTTGAACTAAAAGACGGTCTATTGGAACCGGTTGATTTTATCGATGATGTTTCTATCGTTACCTTGGTTGGTGACGGCATGCGTACATCTCGTGGTGTTGCTTCACGTTTCTTCTCTTCTCTTGCGGAAGTGAACGTCAATATCGTCGCGATTGCGCAGGGTTCTTCAGAGCGTGCTATCTCTGCGGTAATTCCGGAAGACAAAATTTCTGAGGCGATCAAAGCGTGTCACGAAAACCTATTTAACTCGAAATACTTCCTCGATGTGTTTGTTGTTGGTGTTGGCGGTGTTGGCGGTGAGCTGGTGGATCAGATCCAACGTCAACAATCCAAACTGGCGGAAAAAGGTATCGTGATTCGAGTGTGTGGTTTAGCAAATAGCAAAGGCTTGCTACTCGACAGTGAAGGCTTACCACTAGAGCACTGGCGCGACCGCATGTCAGCGGCAACAGAAGAATTCAGTTTAGCTCGTTTAATCGCGTTGGTTCAGCGCAATCACATCATCAACCCTGTACTTGTGGATTGTACGTCTAGTGAAGACATTGCAAATCAATATGCAGACTTTCTAGCAGCAGGTTTTCACGTGGTCACACCAAACAAAAAAGCAAACACAGCAAGCATGGCGTACTACCATCAGCTTCGAGATGTCGCTCGTAGCTCGCGTCGCAAGTTGATGTACGAAACAACCGTAGGGGCAGGCCTACCGGTTATCGAAAACTTACAAAACCTGATTGCAGCAGGCGATGAACTTGAACGATTTAGTGGCATTTTGTCAGGTTCACTGTCTTACATCTTCGGTAAACTTGACGAGGGTATGAGCCTGAGCGAAGCGACGAATATTGCGAAAGAAAATGGCTTCACTGAGCCAGATCCTCGTGATGACCTTTCTGGTATGGATGTTGCGCGTAAGCTGCTCATCCTAGCTCGCGAAGCAGGTATGTCATTAGAGCTTGAAGATGTGGTCGTTGACCAAGCGCTACCACCAGGCTTTGATGATTCAGGCAGTGTTGATGAATTTATGGCTCGTTTGCCAGAAGCGGACGCGTACTTCAAAGAGTTATCTGCGAAAGCGGCAGAAGAAGGCAAAGTGCTACGTTATGTTGGTGAAATTAATGATGGCAAGTGCACAGTGAGCATGGCCGCTGTCGATGAAAATGATCCAATGTTCAAAATTAAAGACGGTGAAAACGCGTTGGCGTTTTATAGTCGCTACTACCAGCCAATTCCTTTGGTGCTGCGTGGTTACGGTGCCGGTACAGAAGTGACGGCAGCAGGCGTATTCTCGGATGTAATGCGTACTTTAGGTTGGAAACTAGGGGTATAACAAGAATGAGTTCAAGTGATATGGGCGTGGTGGTTTATGCCCCAGCTTCAATTGGTAATGTTAGCGTAGGTTTTGACGTGCTGGGGGCGGCAGTGTCCCCAGTTGACGGCACTTTGTTGGGTGACCGAGTTCAAGTAAAAGCAGGGACTGAGCCGTTCAGTCTAAACACTGCTGGGCACTTTGTTTCGAAGTTACCAACCGATCCAAAAGAGAACATCGTTTACGATTGTTGGGTGGTGTTTGCTCGTGAACTGGACAAAAAAGGCATTGAGCTAAAACCACTTGAAATGACGCTAGAGAAAAACATGCCTATTGGTTCTGGTTTGGGCTCAAGTGCTTGTTCTATTGTGGCAGCGTTAGACGCGCTAAACCGATTCCACGACCAGCCTTTGAATGAAACGGAATTGCTGGCTTTAATGGGTGAAATGGAAGGTAAAATTTCGGGTGGTATTCACTACGACAATGTTGCTCCATGTTACCTTGGTGGTGTCCAGTTGATGCTTGAAGAGCTAGGCATCATCAGCCAAGAAGTCCCTTGCTTTGACGAGTGGTATTGGGTGATGGCGTATCCGGGCATTAAAGTGTCGACGGCTGAAGCGCGTGAAATCCTACCATCTCAATATCGTCGACAAGATATCATTGCCCATGGCCGTCACCTTGCGGGCTTTATTCATGCATGTCACTCTGGTCAGCCAGAGCTTGCTGCAAAAATGATCAAAGACGTGATCGCAGAACCGTATCGTGAGAAACTGCTTCCGGGCTTTGCGAATGCGCGTCAGTACGCAGCATCAGCAGGCGCGTTAGCAACTGGTATTTCTGGCAGTGGTCCGACACTGTTCAGTATTTGCAAACAGAAAGATGTCGCTGAGCGAGTTGCTCGCTGGCTAGAACAAAATTACGTACAAAACGAAGAAGGATTCGTCCATGTTTGTCGTTTAGATAAGCAGGGTTCGAAAGTAACAGGAAGTGAGCTATGAAGCTTTACAATATAAAAGAAAATGATGAACAAGTTTCCTTTGGCCAAGCCGTTCGCCAAGGATTAGGTCGTAATCAAGGCCTATTTTTCCCATCGGAATTACCAAAACTTGAAGACGTTGATGCGTTGCTAGCAGAAGATTTTGTTTCTCGTAGCACCAAGATTCTATCAGCACTGATTGGTGATGAACTGGCGGAAGAGCAAGTTAACGCAATGGTTGATGCTGCATTCCAATTCCCAGCACCAATCAACCAAGTAAAAGAAGGCGTTTACGCGCTAGAACTTTTCCATGGCCCGACGTTAGCATTTAAAGATTTCGGTGGCCGCTTCATGGCGCAATCCCTTGCGGCAGTTTCTAATGGCGGCAAGATCACCATTTTGACCGCAACGTCAGGCGATACTGGCGCAGCTGTTGCGCATGCTTTCTACGGAATGGAAGACATTAATGTTGTGATTCTTTACCCGAAAGGCAAGATCAGCCCGCTCCAAGAGAAGCTGTTTTGTACACTAGGTAAAAACATCCACACTGTAGCAATCAATGGTGATTTCGATTCATGTCAAGCATTGGTGAAACAAGCGTTTGATGATGCGGAGCTGCGTGAAGAGATCGGTCTGAACTCTGCAAACTCAATCAACATCAGCCGCTTGATGGCACAAATCTGTTACTACTTTGAAGCTGCGGCGCAAATGAGTAAGCAAGAGCGTGAAAACCTCGTGGTTTCTGTACCAAGCGGTAACTTTGGTAACCTAACAGCAGGTCTATTAGCAAAAGCGCTAGGTTTACCTATCAAACGTTTTATTGCTGCTACCAACGCGAATGACACGGTGCCTCGTTACCTCGAAACGGGCAAATGGGAGCCAAAACCAACGGTTGCAACCACTTCAAATGCGATGGACGTGAGCCAACCGAACAACTGGCCGCGTATCGAAGAGCTGTGCCGTGTGAAAGAGTGGGGCCTAGAGATACTAGGTAAAGGCGCAGTTTCTGATGAACAAAGCGCACAATCAGTAAAAGACTTGTACGCATTAGGCTACCTATGTGAGCCACACGGTGCGATTGCTTACCGCGTATTGGAAGAGCAACTGCAAGAAGGTGAAACGGGTCTGTTCTTGTGTACTGCGCACCCAGCGAAGTTCAAAGAGGTTGTAGATGATATTCTTCAGACGGATATCGAATTGCCTGCACCACTAGCTAAACATGCTGCGATGGAGTTGTTGTCTGAAGATCTTGATGCGGATTTTGATGCACTAAAAACAGTATTACGCCGCGTTCAGTAACCAAAACTGAATATGCGATAAAAGGTGGGGCATTGTCTCCGCCTTTTTGTTTTTATAGGGCTGGTCTCGGGCAGAAATCGAATATAAAAAACGGCGCTCATTGAGCGCCGTTTTTAAAACTTACTTGAGCGTACTCTATTATAGAGTCTCAGTGAATGTACGAGCGATAACATCACGTTGTTGTTCTGGCGTTAGCGAGTTGAAGCGTACTGCGTAACCAGAAACACGGATTGTTAGCTGTGGGTATTTTTCTGGGTGAGCAACTGCATCTTCTAGCGTTTCACGTTTAAGAACGTTCACGTTTAGGTGTTGACCACCTTCGATGCGAGGTGCAGTTTCGATAGCTACTTCGCGGCTTTCGTATTCACCTAGGTCGCTGATTGCGATAACTTGGTCTGCTTCGTAACCAGTTGCTGCAGCAACACAACGTGCTTCATTCTTCTCGCTATCTAGTAGCCAGATTGAGTTTAGTAGTTCGTCGTTTGCTGCTTTAGTAATTTGGATACCTTGGATCATCACTATCTCCTAGACCACTTACGTGGTGATTATTGGTGTTAATTTTCGAATTTTTGTTGAGCTGAGTATTATATAGCTAATATCCACTATTTTAATATTGATTTAAGTCAAAAAACAACCAAAAACATTATTTTTATTAAGGTGATTTTGTTGAGATAAATCAATAAAACCTTTGAAAACATACTAATTACAATTTATTTGATAATATAAAAAATATTTAATAAATCAATTTGTTGTAAATTTACTACAAATTGAGGTTAAAATTTAAACTGATTAACGCAACTATCTGTATTTGGGTAGCGATACTGAAAGTCTAAAGTGATTAAATGACAAACATGAAAAACAAGTTTGGTAATAAACTCATTGGTGCACATGTCTCTGCTGCTGGTGGGGTCGATCAAGCGCCGTTGAGAGCTCGCGAAATTGGCGCGAATGCATTCGCACTATTTACAAAAAACCAACGGCAGTGGGTGGCGAAGCCTTTAGAAGTAAAAACCATCAGTGCATTTAAAGCGAACTGTAAAATGCTGGGTTTCAGCGCAGAACATATTCTCCCGCACGACTCATACCTGATTAACTTAGGTGCTCCAGAAGTGGACAAGTTGGATAAGTCACGCGCTGCGTTCATCGATGAAATGGAGCGTTGTAATCAGTTGGGACTGACTTTGCTTAACTTCCACCCGGGTAGTCACCTAAAGAAAGTCTCTGAACAGGAATGCTTGGCAACGATTGCTGAGTCGATCAACTTAGCACACAAAACTGTACCGGATGTGGTAGCGGTGATTGAGAATACTGCTGGACAGGGCACAAATCTTGGCTGGAAGTTTGAGCACTTAGCTGAAATCATCGAGCAAGTGGAAGATAAAGATCGTGTTGGTGTTTGTATTGATACCTGCCACACCTTTACGGCTGGTTATGACTTGCGTACAAAAGAAGATTGCGAACGCACTTTTGCTGAATTTGACCGTATTGTGGGTATGCACTATTTGCGAGCAATGCATCTAAATGATTCAAAAGTAGAGTTTGCTAGCAAAGTGGATCGTCACCATTCTTTAGGTAAAGGAGAGATCGGGTGGGATTGTTTCGAGTACATTGCGAAAGACTCTCGTTTTGATGGTATCCCTCTGATTTTAGAAACAATTGATCCGGACATCTGGCAGCAAGAGATCAACATACTGCGCCAGTTTCATTTAGCCGCTATTAACAACCAATAATGTAATCGCAAAGTTGGCACCTTTCTTTCTTAGTCGCTTAAGTCAATTTGAATTAAGAAAGAAGGATGCCACTATGTCTCGACCACTCTCTTTTGCTCCCTATGCTTACAGTCGCCGCGTACTGCGTCTGCCGATGCCTAATCGCCACATTACTGGGCAAGGTCATTTTAGAACGCCGCAGAAGCATTAGCCTTTTATTACTGTCCTCAAGTATTGCTGCTCTCAAGTTCGTGGTAAGTTTTTGTTTGTTTGGGTTTCGCTCGTTAGAATAGAAGCAAAATTTAGGACAGGAACTTTCCATGAATCAGTCACCCACTTGGCACGATGTGATCGGCGAAGAGAAAAAGCAGAGCTACTTTGTAGACACGTTGAATTTTGTTGAAGCAGAACGAGCAGCAGGCAAAGCGATTTATCCGCCAGCAAAAGATGTTTTTAACGCATTTCGTTTCACGGAGTTTAACGATGTGAAAGTGGTGATCTTAGGACAAGACCCATACCACGGTCCAAATCAGGCGCATGGTTTGTGCTTCTCAGTGCTTCCTGGAATCAAAACGCCACCGTCGCTCGTGAACATGTATAAAGAATTGGCTCAAGATATCGAAGGATTCCAGATCCCTCAGCACGGATTCTTGCAAAGCTGGGCAGAGCAAGGCGTATTGTTGCTCAATACGGTTTTGACGGTTGAGCAAGGCAAAGCGCACTCACACTCTAAAACAGGGTGGGAAGCATTCACAGACCGAGTGATTGAAGCGATAAACCAGCATCAGCATGGGGTCGTGTTCCTTTTATGGGGTTCTCACGCTCAGAAGAAAGGACGTTTCATCGACCGCTCGAAGCACCATGTATTAGCCGCGCCGCATCCATCGCCATTGTCTGCTCATCGAGGATTCTTGGGTTGTAAGCATTTCTCCCAAGCAAACCAATTACTTGCCTCGCAAGGAAAAGAGCCAATCAACTGGCATTTACCGTTAACGGTATAAAAGAAGAGACAGCGATCATGGTGCTATGATCGCTGTTTTTTTGAGCACGCTCGAAGCTGGTAGCGAATTTCTCATGTACACTTATTGAAAGTAGGTGTTAAGGAGAGACGCTATGATGATCGAAAGAATTCGACGCGAACACGGCTACATGGTTCGCCTGCTGGCTATATTGCGCCATAAACTCAACGAAATTAAAGAAGAAAACGCCATTAATTACTCGCTAGTAAGCGAGATTGTTGATTACCTCTCAAACCATTCGGAAAAAATTCATCATCCGAAAGAAGATATTCTCTACCATCATTTCCTCAAGCATTACGGTAAGCAACAAACCATGGAAAACTTGGAGAAAGAGCACCAAGAGCTTGCCGAGAAGACCAAAGAGTTTTCGATGCTCATTGAGATGATTTTGCAAGATGCGGTTGTTCCTCAAGATATCTTTATTGCTCAGCTAGAAGATTTCATTGAGTCGCAAAAGCGTCACCTTGAGCTCGAAGAGAGAAAAATCCTGCCATTAATTGAAGAGCTTTTTACTACTGAAGACTGGCAACACGTTGAAAGTCTGTGGACCGAGAGCGAAGACGACCCTGTATTTGGTGACACGATTGCGGATCGCTACAAACAGCTTGCCGAGCGCGTTCGTCAAAGCGATATGGAGTTTGTTTAACTCACTCAAAGCCCGAGTATCTATAAATCTTGCTCGGGTTTATTTGTGGTAATTCTTATTCTTTGAGAATTGAATGGAAATTCAACATAACCAATTCTCGATAAAAAGAACGGCTAATTCTCATTGACTAAGAATTCCGTCCACGTAAACATTTAGATGTAGAGAATCAGAACATGTAACCCTACTCTATACAAAAACAAAAGGCACCGTTAGGGTGCCTTTTGTTCAAATTAGAGTTTGATGTCGTCTAAGCTGTAGTCGTTGCAAACATCAAGTTCACGTAGTTCTTTAAGTAAGTTACGTCTGTCGTTCATCTCTTCTATTTCACGCCACTTTCTTTTTACTGGTTTAGCGCGAGATCTTGTTGTTGAGGTAGTATCCAGATTGAAAATCTCATCTAGTTGAAAGCCTTCCATAAGCCACCTTTACCCTTCTTTATCTAAACTGTTGTAACCAGTCCTTGTGGAGTTTTTTAAGTACCACAATAGGTGTGAGAATAACCATGATATATTTCGCATTTGTGTCGGTAACATGACAGTTTCGTGCAAAAGTTCTCTCAAAATCACATTTTGCTTCGTGAATAATTGAATAAAAAGTGTACAAACGAGAAAGGGGAAACGATTAAATGAAGAGATTTTCAATGTTAATTTGATGCGTTCAATTAGAGTACTAAGCAAAGGTTGAAGTTGCATAAAATGTGTTTGATGAAATAGTGTTCGATTACCTCTCTGGCGGCAAAGATAAATTTATGTAACACCTTGTGAATACTAGCTTGGTTCGTTTTTTATGGAGTGCTGTTCTATTAATTTCGGTGTAATTATTTATGTTGGATGTTGGTAATTGAAATGTTGCGCATTTGGGGTGTTAAGTCCTCTTTTTATGTTATTTTTTGGTGACTTTATAGTGAAAAATAACAATATTATTGTAATGGTTGCATATTGATTTTTGCGTTCCTAGGTTGCATTATCCGCCCGTCAAAAAATACGCTGGTACGTAAAATGGATGCATGAAGCGACGTTTACGATTCTAGATTGCGCATAAACATTACTCAAAAAGCTAAGCACACTTTGACACTTAGCAGGCAATCTGGTGGATGGCTCGGACGCACAGACTGGCGCAACTCACTTTGAGGTACACATGACAGACTTAATCAATTTGATGAACGACCTCCTTTGGGGTTCGATTCTGGTTTATCTTCTTGTAGGTGTAGGAATCTACTTCACCGTTCGATTGGGATTCATCCAATTCCGCCACTTCGGCCACATGTTCTCTGTTCTTAAGAACAGCCGTAAAGCAGACAAAGCTGGTATTTCTTCTTTCCAAGCGCTTTGTACTAGTCTTGCTGCACGTGTAGGTACTGGTAACATGGCGGGTGTTGCAGTTGCATTGACTGCGGGTGGCCCTGGCGCGATCTTCTGGATGTGGCTGATCGCAATGCTTGGTATGGCAACGTCGTTTGCAGAGAGTACTCTGGCGCAGCTATACAAAACCAAAGATGATGATGGCAACTACCGTGGTGGTCCTGCTTACTACATGGAAAAAGGCTTGGGCATGCGTTGGATGGGCGTGTTGTTCTCTGTTTTCCTAATTATCGCTTTTGGTTTGGTATTCAACGCCGTACAAGCGAACTCAATTGCAAACGCAATGAGCAACGCATTTGGTTGGAATGACCTATACGTTGGTATTGCTGTTGTTGCACTTTCAGCTGTAGTTATCTTCGGTGGTATCAAGCGTATCGCGAAAGTAGCTGAGCTGATCGTTCCTATCATGGCACTGCTATACCTAGTACTAGCATTGTTCGTTGTATTCTCAAACCTAGAGAAACTACCAGATGTATTGATGCTGATCTTCAAGAGCGCATTCGGTCTGCAAGAAGCTGCAGCGGGTGGTCTTGGTTATGCGATTGCACAAGCAATGATCAACGGTATCAAACGTGGTCTATTCTCGAACGAAGCGGGTATGGGTTCTGCGCCTAACGCGGCAGCGTCGGCAACGCCTTACCCACCGCACCCAGCATCTCAAGGTTACGTTCAGATGCTAGGCGTGTTCATGGATACGATTGTTATCTGTTCTGCAACAGTAGCGATTATCCTGATGTCGGGCGAGTATGTAGGTCAAGCAACGGAAGTTACTGGTATTGAGCTAACTCAGCGTGCATTGAGCTCGCAAGTGGGTGATTGGGGCGGCATCTTTGTTGCGGTTGCAATCTTCTTCTTCGCGTTTACTTCAATCATCGCGAACTACTCTTACGCAGAAACGAACCTGATCTTCTTGGAGCACAACCATAAAGCTGGTCTAAGCATCTTCCGCGTTGTGGTTCTGGGCATGGTAATGTTTGGTGCGCTAGCGTCTCTTCCTGTGGTTTGGTCGTTGGCTGACGTTTCGATGGGTCTGATGGCGATTGTTAACTTGGTAGCGATTCTGTTGCTATCGGGCATCGTGATCAAACTGGCGAAAGACTACAACCGCCAGCTAGGCGAAGGTAAAGTACCAACGTTCGATGCGAACGATTTCCCTGAGCTTAAGTCTCAGCTAGAAGACGGTATTTGGGACAACACTAAGAAAGACTAAGTGTTCTCCTATCGTTAAAAGCTATTAAGACGATTCGTAAAGCCATGCAGACAATGCATGGCTTTTTTTGTACCCTAATAAAAAACAAAATTAGGGAAGTGAAAGTCATGCTTATCGTAGTTTCTCCAGCGAAGACCCTCGATTACGAGTCTCCGCTCGCGACAGAAAAATTTACTCAACCAGAGTTAATTGAATATTCAAAAGAATTGATCGACGTTTGCCGCAAACTGACGCCTGCTGATGTTGCCTCTTTAATGAAAGTGAGTGACAAAATAGCCGATCTGAACGTCGGGCGATTCCAAGAGTGGAGCGAAACGTTCACAACGGAAAACTCGCGTCAGGCCATTTTTGCGTTTAAAGGTGATGTGTACACGGGCTTGGAAGCTGAAACACTATCAGATGCGGACTTCGAATACGCGCAAAAACACTTACGCATGCTATCTGGTCTGTACGGTCTGCTCAAACCGCTCGACTTAATGCAACCATACCGTCTGGAGATGGGGACAAAACTGGCGAACGAGAAAGGTAGCAACCTGTACCAGTTCTGGGGCAATGTGATTACCGACAAGCTCAATGAAGCGATTGCTGAGCAAGGCGACAATGTTTTGATCAATCTTGCGTCGAATGAGTATTTTAAAGCGGTGAAGCCAAAGAACTTGGATGCACAAGTGATTACGCCAATTTTCAAAGACTGTAAGAATGGCCAATACAAGGTGATCAGTTTTTATGCGAAGAAAGCGCGTGGCATGATGGCGCGTTACATCATCGAAAATCGCATTGAGAGCGTGGCGGATTTAACGAAGTTTGATACCGCTGGCTACTACTTTGTTGAGGAAGAGTCGACACCAACAGACTTGGTATTTAAACGTGAAGAGCAAAACTGATTGAAGCGCAATACGCGTTATTAATTGAAAGCTACACAAACGAAAAAGGGTTGGCACTGCCAACCCTTTGTTATTTCTATTTGGGCTTTGTAAGCCTCAACAAGATTACTTCTTCTTAGCGGTTTTCTTTTTCGCTGTTTTCTTCTTGTCTTCTTTTTTCTTTTTCTTCTTAAACACAGGTTTCTTGTGCTTAGGGCGCATCTCTTTAATGAAACGCTCTTTGATGTCTTCTTTCACGTAACGTGCTACGCGATCCATCATTGGCTGGTCGTGCGCTTCTACGATTGAGATTGCGTTACCTTTCTTACCTGCACGAGCTGTACGGCCGATACGGTGAAGGTATACGTCAGCCGTGCGCGGCATGTCGTAGTTGATAACGTGAGAAACATCAGGAAGGTCGATACCACGCGCCGCAACGTCAGTTGCTAGTAGCACGTTCACAGTGCCGTCACGGAAACGTGCAATGGCATTATTACGACGATCTTGAGGCATTTCACCTTGAATCCACGAACACGGGATTTGTGCGCTCTCAAGTTGTGCACGTAGCTCTGCCAAGCGTTCACGAGTTTTTAAGAACACGATAGTGCGCTCAGCTTGCTCTGTGATGATATGTTTCAGCAGAGCCAGTTTGTGTTCTGCGCTATCAGCACGGTGATACCATTGAGCAATCTTCTTACGCTCACGCAGTGGCGATTTTGCGTCGATCTCTGCTGGCTCGTTCAGTAGGTCAGCTGTGAAGCCTTCTACGCCTTTACCTTCCAATGTTGCTGAGAACAGAAGGGTTTGCTTACGCCAGCGACATTCATTCGACAGGCGGTCAACCGTTGGAGCAAAGCCCATGTCCAGCATGCGGTCTGCTTCATCGAGAACCAGCCATTCGATAGCACGACAATCAAAACGTTCTGCATCAATGTACTCACGTAGACGGCCTGGTGTTGCAACTACGATGTCTTGCGTAGTTGCTAGGATGTCTGCGTGTTCTTGGTATTGAACGCCGCCTGTGATCGTGAAGATGTTCAGCTTAGTGTTCTTTGCCAAAGCACGAGCTTGGTCGGCAACCTGCATAGCTAGTTCGCGAGTTGGCGTAAGGATCAAAATACGCGCTGGCCCAGGTTTACGACGAGGGAAATCTTGCAAGTATTGCAATGCTGGCAGAACGAAGGCTGCCGTTTTACCAGTACCCGTTGGCGCTGACGCTAGAATGTCACGACCATCCAACGCTTGTGGAATCGCTTCTGCCTGAATTTTAGTTGGGCGTTCGTAGCCCATCTCTTCAATGGCTTCAAGTAGGTTTTGGTCTAGATCAAGTTCAGCAAAGGTTCTGATCACAATGAGTTCTCCACAAGCAAAGCTTGGTTAATGGTTCGCCAAAGCAGCATAGAATATAAAAAGGTCGCACATTATAAAGTGATTGGTGATAAGGATCACATGTTATTTCACATCTTAAGATAAAACTCGTGGGTTAAGCGGACAAAATCATCGCTGTAACCGTCTGATGAGTGAATGATCAAATGTGACTCTTGAGTATCGCAAGGTTGCTTTGCCAGTTCAAACAGCAAACGGTGCACGGGTTTCTTTTCCGATGGTTGCACGCGGCACAGTCGAGATAGAGCCCAACCCTGGGTTAATGCTAGTTCAATAAATAGCTCCCCTTCGGTGATTGGCAGCGCAAAGCTGGCTTTTCCTTCTGTATCTAGCAACTGATAACAACACTTAAGCAACGCATCATGGCGTAGGGAGTCGGTATGCCTTGCGGTTGCTCGCTGGCTTTGTTTAGCTTGCTCACCAGTGTTGAAATAGGGTGGGTTGCAAACAATGCGTTGAAAGCGTTGCGGCGGCGAAAAACTCAAAACATCGGTATGCTGAACTGAGAGTCGGTCGTGCCACGGCGAGTGCGAAAAATTGTGGCTTGCGGCTTCAACCGCTGTGGTTTCGATGTCAACGGCGGTAATTTTTGCGTCAGGAAAGCGTTGAGCACACATCAAAGCGAGTAACCCTGTTCCTGTCCCGATATCCAAGATATGGGCAGGGCTCGGACTTTCCATCCACGCGCCAAGCATCACGCCGTCGGTACTCACCGGCATGCCACTTTCGCCTCCTTCGATACAAAACTGCTTAAACTTGAAGCCTTTAGTTTGAAATTTTCCGCTCTTCATGATTGTTTTTTATCTGCTCAATATTTAAGTGAAATTCTCTATTGTTTCTTATTTGTATAGATTGTTGTTTTGTTGGTTATTAAATTGTATGGTTAATTGATCGAGATAAAGAACTGTACGGTTCTTTTGATCTAGTTAGATACACTGCTTTTAAGTTTAAAAACTAAATTAATATGGTGTTTTTTTCTTAAAGGTTGCCAAATGATGAGTCTTTCGTCATTATGCGGCGAAAATTTTATAGATTGAACCACAGATACTCATTAACTTTTGGGTATACAAAAAAGTGGTCGATGCATACACAACATTCATTAAATAAAGAAAAGGGTTATCTGTGAAGCAGACGTTAAAACTAACAGATATTGTCGCAGTAGGCTTTATGCTATTTGCGTTCTTTTTAGGTGCAGGCAACATCATCTTTCCACCTCTAGCGGGTCAGCTCGCGGGTGAAAACCTATTGCCAGCGATGTTCGGTTTCTTGCTAACAGCGGTAGGTCTACCTCTTATTACTATCGTTGCTATTGCTGTAGCAGGTGGATCATGGGATCACTTGACTCAAGATCTTCCGAAAAAAGCAGCAGTATTGATGGCAGCACTTATCTTCATCATTATTGGTCCTGCGTTTGCAGCGCCTCGTACAGGTCTAGTAGCTTACGAGATGGCCGTGAAGCCATTCTTTGTTGAAGCTTCTCAAGCGCACCTTACCGCGTTCTCTGTGATCTTTTTTGCGGTTGCAATGTTGTTCTCTTGGTTCCAAGGCCGTCTTATCGACTTGATCGGTAAAGTGCTGACTCCAGCGCTGTTTGTCGGTTTGATCATTCTTGCTGTTGCAGTATTCCTAGATCCTCAAGGCGATATGATTGGTGCACGCGGTGAGTACCTAACTCAGCCACTAACCAAAGGCTTCCTTGAAGGCTACAACACCATGGATACTTTCGCATCGCTGATGTTTGGTATGTTGATGGTGGATGCACTGCGCGGCAAAGGTATTACGGAGCGTTCTGCGACGACTAAGTACCTGATTTTTGCAGGTTGTATCGCTGCGGCTGGTCTAGCATTTGTTTACATTTCGCTATTCTACCTAGGCGCTACCAGTGCAACAGTTGCTGCGGGCGCAGACAACGGTGGTCTGATTCTAAGCCAGTACGTTCAAGCATTGTTTGGCCCTTACGGTCAAATCGTTCTTTCTGTGATTGTATTGTTAGCGTGTCTGACAACGGCTATCGGTCTGATTTCAGCATGTTCTGATTTCTTCAGCTCGAAGACATCACTGTCATACAAGCAGTGGGTTCTAATCAACGGTGCCGTATGTGCGCTAGTTGCTAACGTTGGTCTAGCGCAATTGATTTCGCTCTCTGTACCTGTACTGTTTGCCCTTTACCCAGTGGCGATTGCTTTGGTTGCTCTTACCTTTGTTCGTAGCAAGCTGCCAAATCCTCGCTTTGCATACCGTGCGGTACTGCTAGTATCACTATTATTCGCACTTGTTGATGCAGCGAAAGTTGCTGGTTTGGATGTATCTGCGTTCAACGTACTACCGCTGTTTGAAGTGGGCATGGGTTGGGTTCTTCCTACTCTGGCAGCTATCATCTGCATGTTCTTCATCTCTAAATCTGTTCAACCAGAACTACGAGAAGAAGCGGCGTAAAGACGCTAGAAATTGAATAATGAAAAAGCCCGATGAAGTGATTCATCGGGCTTTTTTGTATCTGGTTCGCATCAACGTAAGCGTCGGTGCTTAAAGCGTATCGTGGAACTCCACAAGTACTTGTTCACACCACTTTTCAATTCGCTCGTCACTCAAATCGTATTGAGAGTCTTCATCTAGTGCTAGGCCAACAAATTGGCTGCCATCTTCCGTTAGCGCTTTAGAGGCTTCAAACTCATAGCCTTCGTTTGGCCAATAACCGATAAACTGGGCGCCGGTTGCTTTTAACTCGTCGTGCAGTAGGCCCATGGCATCAAGGTACCATTCACCGTAGCCTTCTTGGTCGCCAAGACCAAATAGTGCCACAACTTTGCCTTTCAACGGCGTAGACGCGATGTCTTGCCAAATAGCGCTCCAATCTTCTTGGATCTCACCAAAGTCCCAAGTCGAGATGCCTAGAAGCAATAAATCATACTCAGCCATCAGCGATAGCGGCGTCTCTTTCACATTGTGAATATCGACAAGGTCTGCACCAATAATGTTGCGAATTTTCTCTGCTGCCATCTCGGTGTAGCAGGTTGTTGAGCCGTAAAAGAGTCCGATTTTCATTATATTCGTCGTTTTTTGTGTTGCTGTTGCAGAGGATTTTAACCTTAAACTGCCTAGGAATGCAGCGAATATCGTGAGATTCCCCACCTGAGCCAATTTTTTATAGCATTCACACTGGCGCTGTCTTACTCTCACAGGGTATAGATGAACAATAAAAGGAAGCGTGAATGACGGCACAACAGCCTGTCAATCAACAAGATTTTGCGCTTGTTGAGCAATTCTTAGATGCAATGTGGATGGAGCGCGGTCTGTCAGAGAATACGCTGGCTTCGTACCGAAATGACTTAATGAAGCTTCTCACTTGGATGGAGCATCATCGTTACCGCCTCGATTTCATCAGTTTGTCTGGACTTCAAGAATACCAAACGTATCTGGTGGATTTGGATTACAAGCAGACGTCACGTGCTCGTATGCTGTCAGCCATTCGCCGTTTGTTTCAGTATCTTCACCGCGAAAAAGTGCGTGCCGATGACCCAAGTGCCTTGTTGGTCAGCCCGAAATTGCCACAACGCTTACCGAAAGACATCAGCGAAGAGCAAGTGGACGCACTTTTGGACGCGCCAGATCCGAATGATCCGGTAGAACTGCGCGATAAAGCCATGCTTGAGTTGTTGTACGCGACTGGGTTGCGTGTGACAGAACTCGTCAGCCTGACGATGGAAAACATCAGTTTACGTCAGGGCGTCGTGCGTGTGACGGGTAAAGGTGGCAAGGAACGTTTAGTGCCGATGGGGGAAAATGCGGTCGATTGGATTGAAACATTCATCCAGCAAGGTCGCCCTGCATTATTGGGAGAAACGTCTTCCGATGTGGTATTCCCAAGTAAACGAGCACGCCAAATGACTCGTCAGACGTTTTGGCATCGTATCAAATACTATGCTGTCATTGCTGGCATCGATACCGACCTGCTGTCGCCGCACGTTTTACGCCACGCGTTTGCAACGCATTTATTGAACTATGGCGCAGATCTCAGGGTCGTACAGATGCTGCTAGGGCATAGTGACTTATCGACCACGCAAATTTATACTCACGTGGCGACTGAACGATTGAAGCAGATCCACAGTCAACACCACCCAAGAGCATAATGATGGCTTGCTTCATCCTTCTTGATTGGATGAAAAGAATTTATTTAAAGGTGACTTTAATGAGCGTATTACGCCGACTAACTCTGCTGACTTTACCATTCTTTATTACCGCGTGTGGTGCGGAAGAAAGTCAGGCAAAAACCGAAACTCCTGCACAACAGGCTGCGCCAACTGCGCAACAACACTTTGATGAAGCGGCGCTAAAAGCGAAGTTCTCGAAACTAGGTCTGTCTATTATTGATATTCAACCTTCAGATGTGGCGGGCCTGCTAGAAATTCAAACCAACGGCGGCATATTGTTTGCGTCAAACAATGGCGATCACTTTATTGCAGGTACGCTATACGCGATTGATGACAACGGCGGTTACAAAGACGTACTTGCAGAACGCCAAGCGCCTTTGAATGCTGAGAAAATTGCTAAGTTTGCAGACAGCATGATCGAATACAAAGCGGACAACGAAAAGTACGTGGTGACGGTATTTACTGACATCACTTGTGGCTACTGTGTTCGTCTGCATAACCAAATGCAGGGCTACAATGATCTAGGTATTACTGTGCGTTACATGGCCTACCCTCGCCAAGGTGCGACAGGGCCTGTTGCTGAGCAAATGGCAACGATTTGGTGTGCAGAAGATCCAAAAGCGGCGATGCATAACGCGAAAGTGAGCCGCACTTTCGACAATCCAGCGAAAGATCTTGAACAATGTAAAGAGACCATCCAAGCGCACTACAACGTTGGTCGTCAGTTAGGTATTTCAGGTACACCTGCAATCTTCCTTCCAAACGGTGAGATGGTTGGTGGTTACTTACCGCCAGCTGAACTACTGAAACGTTTAGAGCAACTGTAATCCTTTAAGGAGCAGAGCCGACGCAATAGTCGGCTCTTTTCAAGCATGATAGAAATTCAACGACGTCCCGAACCGGATCTTTCCCTTCTCCCAGATTCCATTCCTCCGATCTTAAAACGCATTTACATCAATCGCGGTATTACTGACATCGCGCAGCTAGAAACCTCTGCTCGTGGATTGCATTCGTACCAAAAGCTTGGCGGCATTGAGCAGGCGGTTGAGTTATTGTTCCAAGCGATTCAAGAGCAAAAACGCATCATCGTGGTGGGTGATTTTGACGCAGATGGCGCAACGAGTTCTGCTCTTTCTGTATTGGCATTGCGTATGCTTGGCAGCAATAACGTCGATTACTTGGTGCCGAACCGCTTTGAAGATGGCTACGGTTTGAGCCCAGAGGTGGTCGATCAAGCATTGGAACTTGGCGCAGAAATGATCATGACGGTCGACAATGGCGTATCGTCGATTGAAGGTGTGCGCTACGCCAAAGAAAATGGCATTACCGTATTGGTGACAGACCACCATTTGCCAGGACAAGTTCTGCCAGAAGTGGATGCGATGGTGAACCCAAACCTCGACAGTTGTGCGTTTCCTTCTAAAGCGTTGGCTGGCGTTGGTGTGGCGTTCTATCTGATGATGGCGTTGTGTGTCCACATGCGCAAACACAACTGGTTTACTCAGCAAGGCATGCAAGAGCCGAAACTGATGGAGCTGATCGACCTTGTCGCACTGGGCACTGTCGCTGATGTTGTGCCGCTTGATGAGAACAACCGAATTCTGGTGCATCAAGGTTTGCAGCGTATTCGTGCGGGGAAAGCGCGCCCAGGTATTCAGGCTTTGATTGAAGTGGCGAAACGCGATGCGCGACGTTTGGTGGCATCGGACTTCGGTTTTGCATTGGGGCCGCGTATTAATGCCGCTGGCCGTTTAGACGACATGTCTTTTGGTGTTGAGCTACTGATGTGTAACAACATCCACGCCGCACGTCGCATGGCCAGTGAGCTTGATGGGCTCAATCAGACTCGTAAAGAGATTGAAGAAGGCATGAAGCAAGAAGCGATGGCGTTTTGTGAACGTTTGCAGTTTGGCGAAAACAGCGAGCTGCCATACGGCTTATCGCTGTTCCAACGCGATTGGCACCAAGGTGTGATTGGTATTCTCGCTTCGCGTATCAAAGAGAAATTCCATCGTCCAGTCATTGCCTTTGCTGACGGTGGTGAAGGGACGATCAAGGGTTCCTGTCGTTCGATTCCCGGATTACACATGCGTGATGCGTTGGACTTCATCGATACGCAAAATCCAGGTTTGATCATCAAGTTTGGCGGTCACGCGATGGCGGCAGGATTAACCATCAAAGAGCAAGATTTTGAGCGTTTCAGTCGTTTATTCGATGAAGTGGTGAAAAAAGAGCTCGACGAAGCGGCTCTAAAAGGCGTGATTCTTACTGATGGCGAGTTAAAACCGGAAGAGTTTTCTATGCACATTGCGGAGCAGTTGCGCGCTGGTGGGCCATTCGGACAAGCTTTTCCTGAGCCAATCTTTGATGGTGAGTTTAAGGTGTTGCACCAAAAATTGGTGGGAGAAAAACATCTTAAACTGATGTTGGAGCCTTTATACAAAGGGCATCCGACCAATGTGATGATTGATGGAATTGCATTTAACGTCGATTTACGCCGTTGGCCTGACGCATCGGTCAAAACTGTACGTTTGGCTTACAAGCTGGATGTGAATGAATTTCGTGGTAACCAATCATTGCAACTGATGATTGATCACATCGAAGCCAAGTAATACCTAAGCTTTTCTTAAATATAGAGTACGGTTGCCCTTAAGCGGGTGTAAAATTTTATGACCGTGCTCTCTCTAATCGTAATCTGATTTCTCAGCCGAAATTTTCCTGTATCTCCGTCACATTTTTCAGTAGAATTTCTCGGTTAAATTCTATTCTAAAATGTTGAGCAAACATGTTTGAAATCAATCCCATTAAAAACCGTCTTCAGGACGTGTCTGAGCGCACGAATGTCCTGAGGGGGTATCTTTGACTATGACGCGAAGAAAGAGCGTCTAGAAGAAGTCAACGCAGAACTTGAACAGCCAGATGTATGGAACGAGCCTGAACGTGCACAAGCACTAGGTAAAGAACGTGCATCACTTGAAGCCGTAGTTGAAACTATTGATCAACTAGAGCAAGGTGTAGAAGATGTTGATGGTCTTCTTGAACTGGCTGTTGAAGAACAAGACCAAGAAACGTTTGATGAAATCGAACCAGAACTTGCAGAGTTGGAAGAGAAGCTTGCGCAGCTAGAATTCCGCCGCATGTTCTCTGGTGACCACGATAGCTCTGATTGCTACATTGACTTGCAAGCAGGTTCAGGTGGTACTGAGGCGCAAGACTGGACCAACATGATGTTACGCATGTACTTACGCTGGGCAGAAGCGAAAGGCTTCAAGGCGGAAGTAATCGAAGTATCTGAAGGTGAGGTTGCGGGTCTTAAATCTGCAACGGTTCGTATCTCTGGTGATTACGCTTACGGTTGGCTACGTACAGAAACTGGTGTTCACCGTTTAGTACGTAAATCGCCATTCGATTCAGGCGGCCGTCGTCATACGTCTTTTGCGTCTGCGTTCATCTACCCAGAGATTGATGAAAACATTGCTATCGACATTAACCCTGCTGATCTACGTATCGACGTTTACCGTGCGTCAGGTGCGGGTGGCCAGCACGTCAACACCACTGAATCTGCGGTACGTATTACGCACGTACCAACGAATACTGTGGTGCAGTGTCAAAACGACCGTTCTCAACATAAGAACAAAGATCAGGCAATGAAACAGCTTCGAGCGAAGCTATTTGAGCTTGAATTGCAAAAGCAAAACGCGGAAAAACAAGCTAATGAAGACGCTAAGTCTGACATTGGCTGGGGTAGCCAGATCCGTTCTTACGTATTGGATGATTCACGCATTAAAGACCTCCGTACGGGCGTTGAAAACCGTAACACTCAAGCGGTTCTTGATGGCGATCTGGACAAATTTATTGAAGCTAGCCTGAAATCAGGCCTATAAAGCTTTTCACCGACAAAAACAGGATACATCGAAAATGACTGATGCTGTTCAAAACGAAACTGTACAAGAAGAAAACAAGCTGATTGCTGAGCGCCGCGCTAAACTGGACGAAATCCGAAAGAGCTGCAAAGCAAACGGCCACCCAAACGACTTCCGTCGTGACGCACTAGCGGGCGACCTTCAAAAAGAGTTCGGTGAAAAGACTAAGGAAGAGCTAGAAGAGCTTAACCACGTAGTAGCGATCGCTGGTCGTATTATGGCAAAACGTGGTCCATTCCTAGTAATTCAAGAAACATCTGGCCGTATCCAAGCTTACGCAGACAAAGAAGTTCAAAAAGAACTGAAAGAGAAATACCAAGGTCTTGATATCGGCGACATCATCGGTGTTAAAGGTGCGCTACACAAATCTGGTAAAGGCGACCTATACGTGAACATGGAAGAGTACGAGTTGCTAACAAAAGCACTTCGTCCACTTCCTGAGAAGTTCCACGGTCTAACTGACCAAGAAATGCGTTACCGTCAGCGTTACGTAGACCTAATCGTTAACGAAGATTCTCGTAATGCATTCGTTGTACGTTCTAAAGTTATGTCTGCAATTCGTAACTTCATGATCTCTAAACAGTTCATGGAAGTTGAAACGCCAATGATGCACGTGATCCCTGGTGGTGCAAGTGCTCGCCCATTCATCACGCATCACAACGCGCTAGACATGCCAATGTACCTGCGTATTGCGCCTGAGCTATACCTGAAGCGTCTAGTTGTTGGTGGCTTTGATCGCGTATTCGAAATCAACCGTAACTTCCGTAACGAAGGTCTTTCTCCACGTCACAACCCAGAATTCACAATGATGGAATTCTACATGGCGTACGCGGATTACAAAGATCTAATGGACTTCACTGAGGAACTACTAAGCTCTGTAGCACTAGAAGTTCTAGGTTCAACATCAATGCCTTACGGTGAAGATACTGTTGAGTTTGGCGGTAAGTACGCTCGCATGAGCATGTTTGAAGCAATCAAACACTACAACCCAGACCACGCTCAAATCCAAGCGCTAACGGAAGAAGATCTACAAAACCGCGAACTAATGGTTTCTATCGCGAAATCTGTTCACGTTGAAGTAGAACCTTTCTGGACTTGTGGTCAGCTTCTTGAAGAGATCTTCGGTGAAACTGCAGAACCTAAACTAATGCAGCCTACGTTCATCACTGGCTACCCAGCGGATATTTCTCCACTGGCACGTCGTAGCGATGACAACCCATTCTTCACAGACCGCTTTGAGTTCTTCATCGGTGGCCGTGAAGTAGCAAACGGCTTCTCAGAGCTTAACGATGCAGAAGACCAAGACGCGCGCTTTAAAGCACAGGTTGAAGCAAAAGAATCTGGTGATGACGAAGCGATGTTCTACGATGCAGACTACATCACTGCACTAGAGCACGGTCTACCACCAACAGCAGGTCAAGGTATCGGTATCGACCGCCTAGTTATGCTGCTAACTAACACGCACACTATCCGTGACGTGATCTTGTTCCCTGCAATGCGCCCACAAGCGTAATTCTTTGCTGAACAATGACAAAAAAACCACCTTCGGGTGGTTTTTTTGTATCTTTAATTTCCTAAAATTCAATAGGTTGCATTTTGATTTTGATGGCATATGCAAATAAGTATTCGCCAAATCTCAATCTATTGCATAGTCTTAATATTGAGACAGACTTCGAGCGTCGTAGTCTCGATAATGTTACCCGTTCGCAAAGATGGGTTTGTGGCGCGAAATTTCTATCAACAAAAGAATAAGGGTTAGAGAATGGCTGGGCAGTTTAAGATGGATTCCATCCCGGGATCGCTTGTGGTAGTTGGCGGTACTTATGAGCCTTGGTTATCAGTACTGGAACAAGTTGGCTGGAAGTGTCACCAAGTAGGCGACTTACGCAAAGCTAACACGTTATTGGAAGATATTGGGCCTTGTATCGGTATCGTTGACCTGAGCCATGACGAGTTTAGCTTGAATGGTCTGGCAAACTTAGTGAGTTCTCATAAGCACGTGCGTTGGCTGGCGTTTATTCGTGAGTCTCAGCTCGGCACAGACACCATCTGCCAGTTCATCGTTAACTTCTGTATCGACTTTTTTACTGCCCCAATCCCAGATGCCCAACTGTTGAGTACCATCGGCCACCAACTTGGTATGCTCAAGCTAGAGAAAAAAGTTTGGCCAAGCTTTGGCAATAGCCTCGATATGGGGCTGATTGGCGAATCTATCCCGATGAAGCGCCTACGCGATCAAGTTAAGCGAATTGGTCCTACGGACGTGAGTATTCTGATCTCTGGCGAGAGCGGTACTGGTAAAGAAGCGGTTGCTCGTGCAATTCACAAAGTATCTTCCCGTTCTCATAAGCCCTTTATGTCGATTAACTGCCGCGCTTTGAATGAGCAACGTTTCCAAGCGGAAGTCTTTGGTATTGCTGCGGATGCTGAGATGGGCCCAAGTCTGTTGGAACAAGCAGATGGCGGTACTGTGTTGTTTAATGACATTCTGACCATTTCGAAAGACCAGCAAATGAACCTGTTAAGGTTTTTGCAAGAGGGCACGATTGAAACGCGCGAAGGTGTGAAGAATGTGAATGTGCGTATTCTTGCTGCTAACTCGTCAGACGTAGAAAAAGCTTTGATTGATGGCGACTTCAACGAAGAGTTGTACCATTACATCAATGTACTTCGTATCAACGTACCAAGCTTGAAAGAGCGCGCGAGTGACATTGCACTACTAGCTCGCTTCTATCTGCAAGAGTTCTCTAAAGAGTACAACTCTCAAGCAAAAAGTTTCTCTGAGGACGCTTTGAAAGCTCTGACTCGTTACTTCTGGCCTGGTAATGTTCGCGAGTTGATGAACCAAGTTAAGCGTGCGGTGTTGATGTCTGACAGCGTGATGATTGAAGAACATCATCTCGATTTGCCGCAACGTAATGATTCAAAACGCAGTTTGAAATCAATTCGAGAAAAGAGTGAGCGTGATGCGTTATTGGTCGTGTTGGAATCGCACTCTGGTCAAGTTTCCAATGCGGCGAAAGAACTTGGTGTGTCGCGTGCAACCATGTATCGACTACTGAACAAGCACAACTTGATTTCCGATCAAGCGATATAAGTCAATGAGTGAATCGAATTGAAAGAGCGACCTTGCTGGTCGCTCTTTTTCGTTGTATACGTTCTGATTTATAAAACTCGAAGTTTTATATATTCCCTAGATGAATATGTTATATGAAAAAACATATGCAACTTATCTTCAGGGTATTGATTTGTTTTTTATCGAAAGCATAGAAATTGTTTGATATATATTCATCAACGCTTACAATTTAGCCATAACTCGTTGAGTTATATCACTTCACACACGGATTATTTTTTTAGCTAGGAGGCGCAAGATGAAACATTACGTTGTTAACACCACTGCTTGCGCTGATCGTATGTCTAAATCTCCGATAGCTTTTAAATCGGATATTAACGATACCACTGGCTCACAAGATAAAAATTAATCCGTAACCTAATTTATGTTTACTAGGCTGCGGAAAAGTAGCGGCTTAGTCTCAACAGATCTCTCTGTGTCTCTGCGTACTATTTTTCCCAGTCGATCATTTATCGTTTAATTGGAGAAAAATTATGCGTCACTCAATTTACTTAACATTGGCGACTTTGCTTATTAAAGCGGATTTAAAACGTGAAGAGAGAGAATGGCAACGTACCGTGCGCCGCAGTTCTCATGATGTTCCATGGACCAATGTTCATTTATTAAGGGATATTGGTTTAGATCGTGAAGGGCGAGTTACTCAAACCAGCGTGCCTGAAGCGGTTAAAGTTGAACGTCGAGTTCGTCATCTTCGTCGAGTGCTAACTGCGCGAATACCGACGTAATCTATAGCGTGTTGAGCTTCCAACATTACGCTTTAGTTAACCCTAAAAGCTCAACACGCTGTAAACGCATATCGAAATAGATTTGTTCTAAGTGCTATTAACAGGCTGACCTATGTGGTCAGCCTGTTTGCTTTTATGGACATGGGTTAGAGTAGGTAGTACCGATCGCTTGAATGTCTGTTAACAGCTCATCACTAAGCTTGATATCGATGCTGTCAATGTTGGCTTTAAGTTGATCAAGGTTGGTCGCACCGATGATATTGGAAGCGACAAATGGACGTTGATTGACGAACGCCAATGCCATTTGCGCAGGATCTAGGCCATGCTCACGTGCCAAGTTCACGTATGCTTCTGTCGCTTTGACGCCTTGAGGTGTGAAGTAACGAGCGAAACGCTCCCACTTAGTACAGCGTGCACCTTCTGGTTTTGCGCCATTTAAGTATTTACCACTCAAACAACCAAACGCCAGAGGTGAATACGCTAACAGTTGGACACCTTCATAATGGCTGATTTCAGACAAACCCACTTCGAAGCTGCGGTTGAGTAGATTGTATGGATTTTGAATTGAAACGATACGCGGTAAATCATGCTTCTCCGCTAAACGAAGCAAAGACATCACCCCCCAAGGTGTTTCGTTAGATACGCCGATGTAACGCACTTTACCCATCTTAACCAGTTCAGTTAATGCTTCTAGGGTTTCAATTAACGTCACTTCTTCTTGCTTGTCTGGGTAAGGGTAGTTGAGTTGGCCAAAGCAGTTAGTTTGACGCTGTGGCCAGTGAAGTTGGTACAAATCTACGTAATCGGTTTGGAGTCGTTGAAGGCTAGAGTCGATGGCATCATGGATATTGCGACGATTTAAACTCATGTTTTCACGGATGTGAGGCACATTGCGCGGCCCTGCCACTTTTGTCGCTAGAACGACTTTTTCTCGCTTGCCGGATTTTGTCAGCCAGTTGCCGATGTATTGTTCTGTTAGGCCTTGTGTTTCTGCTTTTGGCGGAACAGGGTACATCTCTGCGGTATCAATGAAGTTCACCCCATGATCGACAGCAAAGTCGAGCTGCTCAAAAGCTTCCTGTTCGATATTTTGCTCACCAAAAGTCATAGTGCCGAGGCAGATTTTACTGATCTCGAGTGATGAGTGCGGTAGTTTGGTGTATTGCATTTCACTTCCTTGAAAAATAGCCAACTGAATAGGTTATCCATCAATATATGGGATTTTTGGTCGCTATCGCAAATCATTTACGTATAAGCGCAAGTGTGGCTCGAAAGGTATTCATCCCCCAACTACACTAAAAAGATCTTGTGAAGGAGGTGCACTATGCAGAAGCATCAACTGGACATGTGGCTACATGGTCAACATAAAGACACCTATACGTTACCCAAAGTATTTGTCATTGGGTGTTCCGATGTCTCTGACTATTTGCTAGCTGTGGAATATAAGCACCAGCTAGAGCCGATTAAAGATGGAGAGGAACCGATTCATTTTGGTTCCTTAGATTTGGTGAAAGAAGAGCTGCTCAGGTTAGGTATCGACAAAGCTTATTTGCGGTTACACAACGCTTACGATGAGTGCGGTAGTGAGGGTACTGCCTCTTACTGCGATATCGAATTATCGTTGGTTACCCATTAGAGTGAAAAGATGAATTACTCAGATTGCACATTGATATAGTGCTTCAGTAAGATCTGTTCGGTGAATTGTGTTCGCAGGTAAAAGCCTCGTGGTAGCGTCTTCATTGGTTTCCCGTTGGAGCTATAGGCTTCAGTTAGTGCTTTGGCATTAGCGGCCTTTGGGCGCAAGTGAAGCGCTTCGCCATGTCTGGCTGAAATTTGATCAAATTTGCCAAAGACGATCATTTCCATCAGTTCTTCCCAGTCATTTCGTAAGATCTGCTCTTCTTCTTTATCTGGCGACCAAATAAGAGGTGTCCCTACACGACGCTCGGCAAGGGGGATTTCTCGTTCACCTTCTACAGGAACCCACAATACACGCGAGAGCTTATTGCGCACATGGCTGGTTTCCCATGTCAGTCCTTGAACACCAGTTAAGGGTGCAACGCATACAAATGTGGTTTCTAACGGTCGTCCGTTGTAGCCAATTGGAATGCTCTTTAACTCGATACCAAGTTTGGAAAAGTCTTGTTGAGGTTTGCTACCCGCAGGAGCGCCCAAATGCCATTCCAGCAATTGTCCCACCCAGCCTTTATCGCGTTTGAGGTTTTCTGGAACGGTCATCCCTGCTTCGTCCGCTAATTCCGCAAAACTGAGTCCGGCAATATCGTGAGCGCGTTCCATTAACTCCGCTTCTGATTGTGGTTCTGGTTTCATAATAACTGCATGACAATGGAAAAATCCTAGTCTAACAAATTTCAACAAAATCTACTGTCCAAGATTTCATCGAGATGGATTAAGAATGATCAATTCATAACTTATCCACAGATATAGGTGCATATAAGTGGATCTACTGATGGGCTGGATGAATAAACAGGGGTTTTGAAACGTTTTTAGGCTTGATTTTATGTAGATGTCATGAAGTTAGAGGATGAATGTGTGGATAAATAACCGATCGGTTGATCTTTGACCGATCTAGGTTTGGTGAAAAGATCATCAGAATTGACAAGATCGTTTTATCACCAGGTTTGTTTTTAAGTTTATATTTATCATTGAGTTATGGTGGTTCGTTATTTTTATTGATGAGTAAGAGAATAATGCTTTTGATTGAAAATCGGAGTTGATATGGAATTCTTCACAAAGTTATTCACAGAAAAGGTGAATAAATGTGGGCAATGTCTCACTCTTGTGTTGATAAACTTTAATTTGATTAAAAGATATCCAATAACGGTGAAAAGGTAATAAATCTTGCTCATATCACATCAGTAAGTTTGCTAGTAATGGGGATATGTGGAAAAATCACGGTAATAAAAAATTATTCATAGAGGTTAGCCAGTGATAGATGGCGATGGTTACCGACTGAATGTTGGTATTGTGATATGTAATAACCATGGTCAGGTCTTCTGGGCTAAACGATACGGGCAACACTCATGGCAATTTCCACAAGGTGGGATTGACGAAGGTGAAACACCTGAACAGGCGATGTTCAGGGAGTTGTATGAAGAAGTCGGATTAACGAAAAAAGACGTTAAGATCATTGCAACAAGTCGTCATTGGTTAAGATATAAACTACCAAAGCGATTGGTGCGTTGGGACTCCAAGCCTGTTTGTATCGGCCAAAAACAGAAATGGTTTCTGCTGCGATTGGAATGCGATGAATCGCGCATCAATATGCAGCGCGGGAAATCCCCTGAATTTGATGGTTGGCGCTGGGTGAGCTATTGGTATCCAGTTAGGCAAGTTGTTTCTTTCAAGCGTGATGTTTATCGTCGAGCGATGAAAGAGTTTGCATCTTTAGCCATGCCTTTTCGAGAGAGAAAAGCGAAAGGGAAAAGAAAAAAGCAACAACGTAGAGGATAGTCATGCTCAGCCAGCTAAGGGAAATAGTTGAGAAAGTCTCCAGAGTCGATGATGTGCATCTGGCTCTCGATATATTGGTAAAAGAGACTTGTGCCGCCCTTCGCACTGAGTGTTGTACTATCTATCTCGCCAATGAAGAAATGCAGCGCCTTGAGTTGATGGCAACTCAAGGCCTTATTTTTGAAGGCGATAGCATCCACATTAATTTCAATGAAGGTTTAGTTGGTCTCGTTAAACGCAGCGCAGAACCTCTTAATCTCGCAGAAGCTTCAAAACACCCTGAATTTAAATTTTTCCCGCAGCTTGGTGAACAGGTTTATCACTCTTTCCTCGCCACTCCAATCATCCATCGCAAACAAGTATTAGGTGTATTAGTCATTCAGCAAAAGACGCCACGATTGTTTAGTGAGATGGAAGAATCTTTCTTAGTGACCTTATCTGCGCAGTTAGCCGTGATCATCGCTCACGCGCAAAGTTTCGGTCATTGGCAATTAGCCTCAAAACCGACGGTTCTTAAAGGCTTGCCTGCATCAACGGGTGTCGCCATCGGAGAGTTTTGGTTTGACAACACGCAGCCGAGTTTGTCGGACGTATTCCCGTCTTCCACGCTGGATAAAGAGCGAGAGCAAGAGCTGCTGCTGGTAGCGATTGAGCGTGCGCTGAATGATTTCCGCCGGATGCGGAAAAAGTTCGACAGCGAAATCAATAAAGATGCGTTAGCGATATTCGATTTGTTTACCCACTTGCTCAATGATCCAATGTTGCGCGGCGATCTTAAGAAACAGATTGAAAAAGGCGATCGAGCGGATTGGGCGCTGCGTCAGGTAGTCGAAACTTATTCAAACCGCTTTGCTCGTATGTCAGATGTCTATTTGCGTGAACGAGCACAAGATATCCGAGAGTTGGGGCAAAGGTTGCTGTATTTTCTGCACAACAGTGAGCAAGAGAATGCGGCCATCGATCGTCCTATCATCTTAGTGGCCAATGAGCTTACTGCGACTTTGTTAGCATCGGTGCCGAAAGAACATTTATTAGCGGTCGTTTCGCTTGAAGGGGGCGCAAACTCACACGCTGCAATTCTTTCGCGCGCATTGGGTGTGCCGGCCGTTATGGGCGCTAACATCAATACGGATGTGGTTAACGGCAAATTAGGCATCGTTGATGGCTATACGGGCGAGATTTTTCTAGAGCCCAACCGTCAGCTGTTGCGTGAGTATCGCAGTTTGGTTAGTGAAGAGTCAGAGCTCTTCGCGATGGTCAATAAAGATCTCGCGTTACCTGCCGTAACGTTAGATAACCAGCACATTGAAGTGATGCTGAATGCGGGTCTCAGTGCCGATAGCAACATTGCCATTAATACGGGCGTCGATGGTGTCGGTTTATATCGAACTGAAATTGCATTTTTACTTCAACATCACTTTCCATCGGAAGATGAGCAGTATCATCAATATCGAGCAATATTAAACAGCTACTCGAACCAACGCGTGGTGATGCGTACTCTGGACATCGGTGGTGATAAACCATTGCCATACCTGCCAATCGAAGAGGACAATCCGTTTTTAGGTTGGCGCGGGATTCGCTTTACGTTAGATCATCCTGATATCTTTTTGATTCAATTGCGTGCGATGCTAAGAGCCAGTGCTGAAAGTGGTAATTTAAGTATCTTGTTACCCATGGTATCTGGTATTAAAGAGCTGGATGATGCGATGACGCTGATCAACCAAGCCTACAGCGAAGTTGTCTTGCTTGATGAGTGTATCCAGGCTCCAAAGGTCGGGGTGATGATCGAAGTACCATCGATGGTATATCTGCTTCCTGCCATCGCGCATCGAGTGGATTTTGTCTCTGTTGGTACTAACGACTTAACTCAGTATTTACTGGCGGTGGATCGGAACAATTCCCGCGTCGCTGATGTCTATGAATCCATGCATCCGGCAGTGCTGTTAGCACTCAAACAGATTCATGACGTGTGCGATAAATATCATGTGCCAGTGTGCATCTGCGGTGAATTAGCCGGTGATCCATTTGGTGCGCTCTTATTACTTGGGTTGGGATACACCAGCTTAAGTATGAACACATCTAACGTGGCTAAGGTGAAGTATTTGATTCGTCATAGCCAACAACAGGAACTAGAAAAACTAGCAGAACAGGCGATGACAAAATCGTACGGAGAGGAGATTCATCAAATGATGCATGATTTCTTTATCCAACAAGGTTTTGCAGGCTTCGTTCGTGCAGGGAAAAAGTAGGTAATCGTGACCGTCTCTTTATTTTTGTTATTGCTGGCGCTGGGCGCTTTTGTTGGTGTGATGGCGGGGCTACTCGGCATTGGGGGCGGATTAATCGTCGTACCTGCGTTGTTATTTTTGCTGCCTTGGGCGGGCATTTCTCCAGAAATGAGCATGCACATGGCGCTTGCGACATCTCTGGCAAGCATCATCGTTACATCAGGTTCTTCTGCTCTCAACCATCTTAAACTTGGCAACGTAGATATGTTTGTTGTGAAGTGGCTAATGCCCGGAGTGGTGATTGGCGGCTTTGTTGGTGCCAACATTGCCGAATGGATCCCAACTCATTACTTGCCGAAAGTATTTGGTGTCATTGTACTGTGTCTAGCTGTACAGATGTTCCGATCCATTAAAGTAAAAAGTGAGAAGCCAATGCCGAGTAGTCCGGTCACTATGATGTACGGAACGGGAATTGGTGTGGTTTCGAGCTTAGCTGGTATTGGTGGTGGTTCTTTATCTGTGCCTTTTCTCAACAAGCACGGCGTAGAAATGCGTAAAGCGGTCGGCTCATCGTCAGTTTGTGGCTGCATCATCGCCATCTCTGGCATGATCGGCTTTATTTTGCACGGCTATAAGGTTGAAGGTTTACCTGCGTACAGTGTTGGTTATGTTTACCTTCCTGCGTTACTTGCGATTGCGATGACTTCGATGTTGACCACGAAAGTGGGGGCGAAGCTCGCGACCAATCTTCCTACTGCGGTATTAAAGAAAATATTCGCAATATTCTTAATGTTTGTTGCAGCAACAATGCTGCTGTAAGTTTATTCCCAAGTTATTCACGCTGAACCGAGCATTTGAGGTGACTTGGGTATATTGGTTTTATTTGTAAATAAGAAGAGAATGATTTATGTCTCAGGGATACCTTCAATTTCCCAATATTGATCCGGTTTTAGTCTCTATTGGTCCTGTTTCAATTCGTTGGTACGGTTTGATGTACCTCGTCGGTTTCATGTTTGCATTGTGGTTGGCGAACCGTCGTGCTGACAAACCTGGCAGCGGCTGGACTCGAGAGCAAGTCTCTGATCTACTTTTCGCGGGCTTCTTAGGGGTCGTCATCGGTGGTCGCGTCGGTTACGTTATCTTCTATAACTTTGAACTGTTTTTAGATGATCCTTTGTATCTCTTCAAAGTTTGGACTGGCGGTATGTCGTTCCACGGTGGTTTGTTGGGTGTGATTACGGCAATGTTCTGGTATGCACACAAGAACGGTCGAACTTTCTTTGGTGTAGCGGACTTTGTTGCGCCTCTTGTGCCATTTGGCTTGGGTATGGGCCGTATGGGTAACTTCATGAACAGCGAGCTTTGGGGGCGTGTAACAGATGTGCCTTGGGCTATCATTTTCCCAAATGGCGGGCCTTTACCACGTCACCCATCGCAACTGTATGAAATGCTGTTAGAAGGCGTAGTGCTGTTTTTCATCTTGAACTGGTTCATCAAAAAGCCTCGCCCATTGGGTTCGGTATCAGGGCTATTTTTAGCTGGATATGGTACATTCCGCTTCTTAGTCGAGTTCGTTCGCGAACCGGATGCTCAGCTTGGTCTATTTGGTGGTTATATTTCGATGGGACAAATTCTATCAACGCCAATGATCGTGTTGGGTATTCTGATGATGGTTTGGGCTTACAAACGTGGTCTTTACCAAGACAAAGCTCAAGTTAAAACGAAGTAAGGTATTGGTGTGAAACAGTATTTAGATTTGTGTCAACGCATCGTTGATCAAGGTGTTTGGGTTGAAAATGAACGTACAGGTAAGCGTTGCCTGACGGTAATCAACGCGGATTTAACCTACGATGTTGCGAACAATCAATTCCCATTGGTAACGACGCGTAAAAGTTTTTGGAAAGCAGCAGTGGCTGAGCTACTTGGCTACATTCGTGGTTATGATAATGCTGAAGATTTCCGTAAATTAGGCACCAAAACGTGGGATGCGAACGCCAACCTAAACGACGCTTGGTTGAATAACCCATACCGTAAGGGTGAAGACGACATGGGCCGTGTGTACGGCGTTCAAGGTCGTGCATGGGCAAAGCCTGATGGTGGTCATATCGACCAGCTACGCAAGATTGTGGATGATTTGACTCGCGGTGTTGATGACCGTGGTGAAATCTTGAACTTCTACAACCCTGGTGAGTTCCATATGGGGTGCTTGCGACCTTGTATGTACAGTCATCATTTCTCGCTACTGGATGACACTTTGTATCTCAACAGTACACAGCGTTCGTGCGATGTGCCGCTTGGATTGAACTTCAACATGGTTCAAGTTTATGTGTTCTTAGCGATCATGGCGCAAATTACGGGCAAGAAGCCAGGCCAGGCATTCCATAAAATCGTTAACGCGCACATTTATGAAGATCAGCTTGAGTTGATGCGTGATGTTCAGTTGAAGCGTGAACCGTTACAAGCCCCAATATTCCATATCAATCCGGAGATTAAATCTCTAGAAGATTTGGAAACTTGGGTGACACTGGATGACTTTTGGGTAGAAGGGTACGAACACCACGATCCAATTCGTTATCCATTCTCAGTGTAATCACGCTGGTTCTTGATACTACAAAAAGCTCCGAATGGAGCTTTTTTGCTTTTGCGATGCGTTTGAGTTTCGTTACTTCAATGCGCTAACGATATAGCGATGAATCGGGTTAGTTTGCTTAGGAGTCGATAGCGCAGGGCTAATGAACTTCGGTTGAGTGAAAATCCCTTTATTAACGAGAGAACGGATCAGATCGAAATACTTCAATTCCGTTTTACCACATAGCAGCAGTGAAAAATCATCCCCTAGCTTATCGTACGCGTTGAGCACTTCTCTAAATCCTCTCAGGTACAAATAATCTTTAGTTAAGCCACCTCCGCGGTATACGCGCGAAGTAATAGTAAAGGCTTGAACGTCAGACGCTTTGTACTGCTCCTTCAGCAACATAAAGGTATGGCGGAAATCGCGCTCTTTAATCATAGATTCTACAGCTAGCACGCGAAGAGCTAAGGTTCTTAAACGTTTGATACTGAAGTGTCCAGAGAGGTACTCACACAAAATTGCCAACCCTTCCTGCGTATTGGTATTGGCAGGACAACCTAAACTAAGCACTTTAAGTGGCTGTTGACGGCCATTAAGCGTAGTTAGCAAATGCACGCCCATCTCGTGGTGTGCGAGTGCTTCAAGCTCGTCAGTTGTGATGTGCGCAGCACTGTTAATCTTCACTCGAGAGCCTGACACCAAAGCGTTTGCTAGCATGCCATCTAAGATTTGAATTTCACATTCATAACCATTTTTATCGGCGAAGCTTTGCATGAAATGAGCTATGGAGCGGCTATCATGCTCTGGTTTGCTCTCTTCTTCTGTCGGCAGATGCAAAATGAAATGTGCGTTAGCAATGTCTTTCGCACTTGGCTCACCGTAATAGCGCAGAGAGTTGTATAGGAACTCTTGCGTACCTATGGTGTTGACTTGATCAAGTTTGTCGGCGTAAGACTGAATGACATCCTCATAAAGCTTTTGTAACTGAGCATCTTCGATGTGTTCCAAAGGCAATTCGTACAAACGGCGTTTTGACTGATGAGTGTCAAGAGGCGCTTTCTGGTACTGAAAGTTAGGTTCTTGCGAGTACTTATTACTGATGAACCTTTCTCGCTCTTGGGCGTAATTAAGCGGGTTTACGCTGCTAAGAATATCAATATCAGTGACTAATTGAGTGAGGTTTTCATCTATTGCCAATAGCTGGCTAGAAATTGGTTCATTAAACTGAGCCATGTCGTTCAACTCCATGTGAAGGTAAGACCTTTTCAACTAAGCGCAGAGTACCTGTCAGTCATCGAAGACAACTATGGGAGGCAAGAGCCGTTATCCACTGTGTATATGACCGTCTCTGTACTTTTGGCTAACGGTGATTGTATTGAAAGAGGTGGAGTCAAATTATCATTGAGTGTTTGGTTTGAACAACAAATATTTCTCAGTCTCAATCGGAGTTACATCAGCTCTCATTTTTGCATCATGATTACAGATACAAAAAAGGCCCCACAGCGTGGAGCCTTAAACAATAAGCGATGGTTGGTATTATCAGGTTGTCAGAGCAAGGATTGCGCCTGGCAGAATGATGAATACAGACATCAGGTAGCCACCCACAACGGCTTTGTTCTTGATAGCAAGCTCTGAAATCATTTCAGCACCTTTTACTGGGATTTCACGTAAGAACGGAATACCAAAGATAAACAGTGTCGCCAAAATATTAAAGGTTAAGTGTACTAGCGCAATCTGAAGAGCAAACACAGCAAACTCACCAGATACTGCGGTAGCTGCAAGTAGCGCAGTGATACATGTACCGATGTTCGCACCTAGAGTGAATGGGTAAATGTCACGAACTTTAAGAACACCAGTACCTACAAGTGGAACCATCAAGCTTGTTGTTGTTGATGAAGATTGTACCAACACCGTCACGATCGAGCCTGATACGATACCGTGGATAGGACCACGACCAATTGCATTCTTCAGAATATCGCGAGCACGGCCAACCATTAGGCTCTTCATTAGCTTACCCATTACTGTGATAGCAACGAAGATTGTAGCGATACCTAAAGCAATTAGAGCCACGCCACCCATGGTGTCACCAAATGTTGATAGCGGTTCTTTGATAGCAGAAACAACAGGCTTAGTGATTGGCTTGATGAAGTCAAAACCCTTCATGCTCATGTCGCCAGTGTTCAATAGTGGCGAAACCAACCAGTGAGAAATTTTCTCTAGAATGCCGAACATCATTTCCAAAGGAAGGAAGATCAGAACAGCAAGAAGGTTAAAGAAGTCGTGGATCGTCGCACTAGCAAATGCGCGCTTGAATTCTTCCTTACAACGTACGTGACCTAGTGAAACCAAAGTATTGGTCACTGTGGTACCAATATTGGCACCCATTACCATTGGAATCGCTGTCTCTACAGGTAGACCACCTGCAACTAAGCCCACAATAATAGAAGTTACAGTACTTGAGGATTGGATTAGGGCTGTTGCTACTAGGCCGATCATAAGACCAGCGATAGGGTGAGATGCAAACTCAAACAATACTTTTGCTTGGTCGCCAGTTGCCCATTTGAAACCGCTACCAACCATAGATACTGCTAGAAGAAGCAGATACAGCATGAATGCCAAGTTAGCCCAGCGTAACCAACGAGTCGTGCTCGAGATAGGCGCTGCTGTTGAAGTAGCTTGGTTCATCATAATTTTCTCCGTTGACCTTTAAGTTCGTTTTTCGGTCTTAAGTTGAAACTTCGGGCGATGTTAGAGAACAAATATTTCAGTAATATTACAGATTGATTTCTGTGGGCACTTTTTATTGTGCTTTTTAATAGTTCAAAAAAGATAGCGGATTATCCTGTTTTAATTTATTGAAAAATATAGGCTTTATTGGTTTTATAAACTGAGTTTTTTTTGATGAGAATTCGATAAAAAGTGCGTTTTACTTCAAGTTTTATGACAATATTGAGATTGAGTTTTCGGTAAAACTTAATTTTAGTTGGTTAAAGTGATGGTTTTGCCGAGTATCTTGTCTGTCTCTGTCACATTTGGTATAAAAAGCATCACCTTCTTTTCTGGAATTGGCCGATGTCACATCTAAATTACAACCATCTTTATTACTTCTGGATGGTGTGCAAGCAAGGCTCTGTTACCAAGGCCGCGGATGCGCTTTTTCTCACTCCTCAAACGGTGACCGGGCAAATCAAAGCGCTTGAAGAGCGGATGAAAGGCAAGCTAACCAAGCGAAACGGCCGTACTGTCGAACCAACAGAACTCGGACAATTGGTCTTCAAATATGCGGATCGTATGTTTGGTTTAAGCTATGAGATGCTTGATATTGTGAACTACAGTCAGCACTCCAACATTTTGTTTGAAGTTGGTGTGGCCGATGCGCTGTCAAAACGGCTAGTTAGTAAAGTGCTGATGACAACCGTGCCTGAAGACAACAGTATCCACTTACGTTGTTACGAGTCGACGCACGAACTGTTATTAGAACGGCTATCGCAGCACAAGTTGGATATGATTCTTTCTGATTGCCCGGTGGACTCGACGCAAAGTCCAGGCCTTTATAGTAAGAAGCTTGGCGAGAGTAGCATGAGTTTCTTTGCTTCTTCTGACATTCCAGACGTGAAGTTCCCTGAAATTTTGGAAAAGAAAAAGCTGTTGATCCCAGCAAGTCGAACGGCGATGGGGCGAAAAGTCATTCAATGGTTTGATCGCCAAGGATTACAACCTGATGTCTTGGGAGAGTTTGATGACGTCGCGTTGATGAAAGCCTTTGCGAGATACCGTGATGATGTAATCTTTTTGGCGCCGACGGTTTACATGTCAGAAATCGAAGATGACCGCAGCTTACAGTTGATCGGTCATGTTGAGGATTTGAAAGAAGAGTATTACGTTATTTTCGCCGAGCGAATGATTCAGCATCCTGCGGTAAAAAACGTATGTGATGCTGATTTCAGTCAAATGTTTGAGTAAACCCGTATCGTTGCTCAAATAAATAGATTACTATCGATAAAAATATAAATCTAAATGATACCTAAGTAATTCAAGATACTTGGTTTAGTGAGCAAAATTATTTCTCGTCGATAAAGCCCCAGTGAACACTGCTGGTGGGTTAAATTGATGTATCGCTTTAAAGCCAAATTTAGAGGTTCTAATAAAGAAGGCTCTGGAGAAGAATCTTGATGTCCTTAGAGATATTAAATCAGTGCAACACAACAAGCTGGCCAGGGTTGGAATAAGTAAGTTGTAGCTAGAGGTCCAACACATGAATCTACAAGAAATGGAGAAAAACTCCGCAAAAGCCGTCGTGTTGCTCAAAGCGATGGCAAACGAAAGACGCCTACAAATTCTTTGTATGCTGCATAACCAAGAGTTGTCCGTTGGGGAGCTGTGTACCAAACTGGAATTAAGCCAGTCGGCGTTATCGCAACATTTAGCTTGGCTTCGTCGTGACGAATTGGTCGCGACGAGAAAAGAAGCGCAAACGGTGTATTACACGTTAAAAAGTGATGAGGTGAAGACATTGATTCAAACCCTTCACGGTCTTTATTGCGCAAACTGATCGCACAGACTGAAATGCGTTAGGGTTATCTGTGTTGTTTAGGCAACGGTAGGTAACTGGCAGATTTGAGTCGTTCTAAATAACAAAAGCTGGCAGTGCCAGCTTTTTTCTTATCTTGGATTCGTGATTTGACGAATTTTAGATATAAAAAAACCGACATAAAGCCGGTTTTTTCTTCACTGTAAAATCAAGTGTCTATTAAAGAGCTTTGATTTGTGCAGCGAAACGAGACTTATGGCGAGCTGCTTTATTCTTGTGAATAAGGCCTTTAGTTGCCATGCGGTCTAGGATAGGTGTAACTACAGCGAATGCAGCAGTTGCAGCTTCTTTGTCGCCTGCTTCGATAGCAGCAACAGTTTTCTTCATGTAAGTACGCATCATTGAGCGACGGCTAGCATTGTGCTGACGACGTTTCTCAGCTTGGATAGCGCGCTTCTTAGCAGATTTACTATTTGCCAAGGGTCTAACTCCCAAAAACTTAGTTCTGTGACAATTTAAGGGCGAGGAATATCCCTCATTTGCGCCTAAATGTCAAATGATTTGTGCAAAAACCCATCTAAACCAAAACAAATTTTGGTATGAAAGGTTATCGCGGTTAAGATGGCGGGGATTCTAACAGCATTTTTATACCAATGCTAATAATTATCCGCTTAGAACTAACAATAAACGGATATATTTTTGACGTCTATTTAGAGCCTCCACGAGCTTAACAGTATAGGGTTGGCTGTCTTATAGTGATATTCCGAGGTTACAGTGAGTAAACGACTACTCAAGTCAGGCATGATCGTCAGTGCTATGACATTAATTTCCCGCGTTCTGGGTTTAGTTCGCGATGTTGTAGTGGCAAATTTAATGGGGGCAGGAGCAAGCGCTGACGTCTTTTTCTTCGCCAACAAAATTCCGAATTTCTTACGACGTTTGTTTGCTGAAGGGGCTTTTTCTCAAGCGTTTGTCCCTGTTTTAACGGAGAATCACGCTCAAGGTGATATGGACAAAACACGCGAGTTGATTGCTCGTGCTGCCGGTACGTTAGGGGTTATTGTCTCTATTGTTACCGTGCTGGGCGTGCTGGGCTCTGGTGTGGTAACCGCGCTGTTTGGTTTTGGCTGGTTTTTAGATTGGATGCATGGTGGGCCGGCCGCAGAGAAATTTGAGCTAGCCAGTCTGATGCTCAAAATTACCTTCCCTTATTTATGGTTCATCACCTTTGTTGCGCTTTCCGGAGCCATTCTTAACACACTCGGCAAGTTTGCCGTCTCCTCATTCACTCCGGTCTTTTTGAATGTCATGATCATTCTGGCGGCTTGGTTTATCTCGCCACAGATGTCTCAACCGGAAATCGGTCTGGCTATCGGTGTGTTTTTAGGTGGTTTGGTTCAGTTCTTATTCCAAATTCCTTTCCTTATTAAAGCGGGCGTGATGGTTAAGCCTAAGTGGGGGTGGCGCGATCCTGGGGTGGTAAAAATCCGCACGTTGATGATTCCCGCTTTGTTTGGCGTCTCTGTCAGTCAAATCAACCTGCTATTTGATACTTTTATTGCCAGCTTTCTACAAACTGGCTCAATCAGCTGGTTGTATTATTCCGATCGTTTGTTGGAGTTCCCGCTGGGGCTGTTTGGTATTGCGATTGCGACGGTGATTTTGCCTGCGCTGTCTCGTAAACATGTGGACTCGCAGAGCGAAGGTTTTGCACATACCATGGATTGGGGCGTTCGCATGGTAACGCTGCTCGGGATTCCGGCGATGTTGGGTTTGATGGCGTTGGCGAAGCCGATGTTGATGGTGCTATTTATGCGCGGTGAGTTCTCTCCACAAGATGTGCACCAAGCGTCTCTGTCGTTGCTCGCTTACGCATCTGGCCTATTGAATTTCATGTTAATTAAAGTGTTAGCGCCAGGCTATTACTCACGTCAAGACACAAAAACGCCAGTGAAATACGGCATTATCGCGATGGTGACTAACATGGTGTTCAACGCAATTTTTGCCTATTTCTACGGTTACGTCGGCTTGGCTATTGCTACGGCATTGTCAGCGTTCGTCAACATGGCGCTGTTGTACCGAGGTCTGCACATTGCAGGTGTCTATCAAATCACTAAGCGTACCGTCTTCTTTATTATACGTTTGGTTGTTGCTGGCGCTGCGATGGTCGCTGCGATCTTATGGCAATTGGAAGATATGTCGGTTTGGCTAGAGTGGAGCTTTGCTCACCGTAGCGGCATGTTAGGAATGTTAATTGGTCTAGGCGCCGCAGTTTACCTGGCGGTTCTATTTTTGACAGGCGTACGTTTAAAAGACCTAAAAGCTGGGACAGATTGAGGTTGATTAGTATATAATCCGTCAGTTTCACACAGTGCAAAGTAAAAACAGAGGCAGAACGCAGTATCCAATGGAACTGATTAGAGGCATTCATAATATCGCACCACACCATTATGGTTGTGTGTTGACGATCGGCAATTTCGATGGCGTACACAAAGGCCATCAACAAGTATTGCAGCAAGTGTCTGAGCAAGCGGAGAAACTTTCGTTACCGTCGGTTGTGATGACCTTTGAACCTCAGCCAATGGAGCTGTTTGCCAAAGACAAAGCGCCCGCAAGGTTGACGCGACTGCGCGACAAGTTCGTTCAATTAAGCAAGCTCGACATCGATCGTTTGCTTTGCGTCAACTTTAATCGCCATTTTGCCAGCCTGACAGCGGAAGAGTTTATCCGCGACTTGTTGGTCGAGCGTTTGGGTGTTAAGTTTCTTGTCGTTGGTGATGATTTCTGCTTTGGCAAAGGCCGTTTAGGTAACTTTGCTATGTTGCAGGAAGCAGGGGAAAAATACGGCTTTGAAGTCGTCAGTACCCAAAGCTTTTGTTTACAACAGTTACGAGTGAGTAGCACCGCGATTCGCGAAGCCTTAGCTCGTGACGATTTGCATGCCGCACAAGAGATGCTGGGAAGAGATTACAGCATCAGCGGTCGCGTTTCACACGGAAGAAAGTTAGGAAGAACCATTGGGTTCCCGACGGCCAATATTCCACTGAAACGTTGTGTTTCTCCGGTTTCCGGAGTCTATGTTGTTCAAGCGCTAGGCTTGGGTGATAAGCCAGTCGGTGGCGTGGCTAATATTGGCCAACGACCTACAGTAAATGGCGTTCGCCAACAGTTAGAAGTACACTTATTTGACTTTCATGCCAATTTATATGGCAAGCAACTAGAAGTGGAACTTTTGCACAAACTTCGAGATGAGCAAAAGTTTGAGTCGTTTGAAGCACTTAAACAACAAATCGAATTGGATGCTGAAGCAGCAAGGGTGTGGCTGCGTCAGCTTAAGAGTTGAACGGTTTATTCCACCGTTCGACATAATGTCTAATTTTCGCCCAATATAACGGAATTAAGAATCGATGAGTGAGTATAAAGATACCCTGAACTTACCTGAAACAGGGTTTCCAATGCGCGGCAACCTGGCTAATCGTGAGCCAGAAATGCTTGAGCGTTGGTACAAAGAAGATCTTTACGGTGAAATCCGTAAAGCTAAAAAAGGCAAAAAGTCATTCGTATTGCACGATGGCCCTCCTTACGCAAATGGTGACATTCACATTGGTCACGCACTAAACAAGATTCTTAAAGACATTATTATTAAATCCAAAACACTTTCAGGTTTTGACGCACCTTACATCCCAGGCTGGGACTGCCACGGTCTGCCAATCGAATTGATGGTAGAAAAGAAAGTAGGCAAACCAGGCCAAAAAGTAACGGCAGCGGAATTCCGCGAAAAATGTCGCGAATACGCAGCAGGTCAGGTTGAAGGTCAGAAAGAGAGCTTCAAGCGTCTTGGCATCATGGGTGAGTGGGATAAGCCATACCGCACTATGGATTTCGCAACTGAAGCGAACATCATTCGTGCGCTTGGTAAAATCGCAAGTAATGGCCACCTATTAAAAGGTTTCAAACCTGTTCACTGGTGTACGGATTGTGGTTCTGCACTTGCAGAAGCAGAAGTAGAATACAAAGATAAAGTATCGCCATCTATCGACGTACGTTTTAAAACAGCGGACGAAGCTGCGCTGCTATCTAAATTTGAATTGACGGAAGGTCACGAAGGTAAGGGTGACGTTTCAATCGTTATCTGGACAACCACTCCTTGGACTCTGCCGGCAAACCGCGCAGTATGTCTACGTGATGATCTTGAGTACGTGCTAATCCAAGTTGAGGGTGACAACCCTGAGCGTATTATCGTTGCTGCTGAGTTGGCAAAAGATGTGATGGATCGCGCGGGTATCGAGCACTTCCATAACCTTGGTTTTGCGAAAGGTGCGGATCTAGAGCTTTCTCAGTTCCAACACCCATTCTACGATTTCACAGTTCCGGCGATCCTTGGTGATCACGTGACGACTGACTCAGGTACTGGTGTTGTTCACACGGCACCTGGCCATGGTCAGGAAGACTTTGCGGTTGGTCAAAAGTACAACCTAGAAGTGGCAAACCCAGTGGGCTCAAACGGTGTTTACCTACCAGACACTGAGCTTTTTGCTGGCCAGCACGTATTCAAAGCGAATGACGCTGTAGTAGAAACGCTAAAAGAAAAAGGTGCGCTACTACATCATCACGCTTACGAGCATAGCTACCCTCACTGTTGGCGTCATAAGACTCCAATCATCTTCCGAGCAACACCTCAATGGTTCGTATCAATGGACCAAGCTGGCCTACGAGCAAAAGCACTAGAGTCAATCAAAGGTGTTCAGTGGATGCCTGAGTGGGGTCAAAGCCGTATCGAAGGTATGATCGAAGGTCGTCCTGAGTGGTGTATCTCTCGTCAACGTACTTGGGGTGTGCCAATCGCTCTGTTTGTTCATAAAGAAACAGCAGAACTTCATCCAAACACGTTAGAGCTAATTGAAAAAGTAGCGAAGCTTGTTGAAGAAAAAGGCATCCAAGCATGGTGGGATGTAGACGCAGCTGAACTACTAGGCGACGAAGCAGAGCAGTACGAAAAAGTACTCGATACGCTAGACGTATGGTTCGATTCAGGTGTTACGCACTTCTCTGTTGTTGATGCTCGTGAAGAGTACAACGGCAACAGTGCAGACCTATACCTAGAAGGTTCTGACCAACACCGTGGTTGGTTCCAGTCTTCGCTAATCTCATCTATCGCGATGAAAGGTGTAGCGCCATACAAGCAAGTTCTGACGCACGGTTTCGTGGTTGATGGTCACGGCCGTAAGATGTCTAAATCTATTGGTAACGTGGTTGCGCCAAAAGACGTAACGAACAAACTCGGTGCAGACATTTTGCGTCTATGGGTTGCTTCTACAGACTACACTGGTGAAGTTGCGGTTTCTGATGAAATCCTAAAACGTTCTGCAGATGCGTATCGTCGTATCCGTAACACAGCGCGTTTCTTCCTAGCGAACCTAAATGGCTTCAACCCAGCAACAGACATCGTTCCTGCTGAAGAAATGGTGGCGCTAGACCGTTGGGCAGTTGGTCGTGCACTTGCTGCGCAAGAAGAGATCATCAAAGCGTACGATGAATACAACATCCACGCCGTAACTCAGCGTCTAATGCAGTTCTGTTCTATCGAGATGGGCTCATTCTACCTAGACGTAATCAAAGACCGTCAGTACACAGCGAAGCAGGGCGGCCACGCTCAACGTAGCTGTCAGACTGCACTTTACTACATCGTAGAAGCACTAGTTCGTTGGATGGCGCCAATCATGTCATTCACCGCAGATGAGATCTGGAACGAGATGCCAGGCGAGCGCGAAAAATTCGTGTTCACAGGTGAGTGGTTCGATGGTCTATTTGGTCTAGCGGAAGGTGAAGAGCTGAACAACGAATTCTGGACTGAAATTCAGAAAGTTCGTGGGGCGGTGAACAAACTTCTTGAAGCGGCGCGTGCAGAGAAAACCATCGGTGGTGCACTACAAGCTGAGCTAACTCTATTTGCTGATGACGCACTAGCGGCGAAAATCAACAAGCTAGAAGACGAGTTACGCTTCGTGCTACTGACGTCTGCAGCAGCAGTTAAGCCTTTAAGCGAGAAATCTGACGCGGCACAAGCAACAGACATCGAAGGTCTGTTTGTTGAAGTGAAAGCGACAGAAGCTGAGAAGTGTGATCGTTGTTGGCACCACACGCCAGACGTAGGCACAATTGCGGGTCACGAGAAGATTTGTGGTCGCTGTGTATCTAACGTTGATGGCGAAGGTGAAGTACGTAAATTCGCGTAATTGCCTAGAACGACTGAACTTTTTTTAAAATTAACAGCCCCAGTATTTACTGGGGCTGTTTGTAGGTAAAGTAATGAGTGAAAAAGCACTGACGTTAAAGCAATCAGGTGTACGTTGGCTGTGGCTAGCGATTGTGATTTTTTTGGCCGATATAGGCATTAAATACGTTGTCATGAACAACATGGGATATGGCTGGGCAAACCGAATTGAAATTTTGCCTTTCTTCAATCTTCTCTATGTTCACAACTATGGCGCAGCTTTCAGCTTTTTGAGCGATCAAGCGGGTTGGCAACGTTGGTTGTTTACCGGTATCGCGTTTGTAGTCACAGGTCTTTTGACTTATTGGATGAGTAAGCTTCCTGCAAAAGAAAAGTGGAACAACATTGCTTACGCCATGATTATTGGCGGTGCAGTTGGTAACGTATTTGACCGCGTGATCCATGGTTTTGTGGTCGATTACTTAGACTTCTACTGGGGCAATTATCACTGGCCGGCATTTAACCTTGCTGATATGGCGATTTGTCTTGGTGCGGCGATGATTATCCTAGACGGCTTTCGCAAGAAAGACACAGCAAAAGCCTAAATCGTGGCCATGTATATTGGAAAAGTCGAATAACCCTAAGCGTCGTCCGTTGATTCGTACGACGCTTTTTATTATGTTGGAGCGCAAATCCGCACATCAGTGTATAAAAAGACAAAGCGGATAGACGTAATGACCCAAGAACAAGGAAGCAGTAACGTGACAACAATAACGAATGATTCGGTAGTAACCCTGCACTTTACGATCAAAATGAAAGATGGTTCGGTGGCTGACAGCACTCATAATATGGGCAAACCAGCGAAGTTTGTGATGGGTGACGGTAGCCTAAGTGAGAACTTCGAGCAGTGCTTGGTGGGTCTCCAATCTGGTGAGAACAAAGCGATTGAACTCAAAGCGCAAGATGCTTTTGGTATGCCTAATCCAGATCATATTCATCATATGGATCGCACCAAATTTGTTGGTGAAGCGGAAGTTGAAGTCGGTACTATCATGGCTTTCAGTGGCCCTGATGGTATGGAAATTCCGGGCATCATTACTGAGATTGCAGGCGATTCGGTAACGGTAGACTTTAATCACCCTTTAGCGGGACAAGACGTGACTTTCGAAGTCGAAATTTTGTCAGTAGAATAGCCAACCCAATAAAAGATAATTTCCATGAGCAATGAAATGAAAATCCTATTAGCTAACCCACGCGGTTTTTGTGCTGGTGTTGACCGTGCGATTAGCATCGTAGAGCGTGCGCTAGAGCTGTATCAGCCACCGATTTATGTTCGCCATGAAGTGGTACATAACCGTTTTGTGGTTGAGGGGCTAAAGCAACGAGGCGCTATCTTCGTTGAAGAGCTACATGAAGTGCCTGACAACAACATCGTGATTTTCTCTGCTCATGGTGTATCGCAAGCGGTTCGCCAAGAAGCAAAACAGCGTGATCTGACGGTATTTGATGCAACCTGCCCATTGGTAACGAAAGTTCATATGGAAGTTGCGCGTGCAAGCCGCCGCAATATGGAAGTGGTTCTGATTGGTCATGCTGGTCACCCAGAAGTCGAAGGTACCATGGGTCAGTACTCAAGCGAAACTGGCGGCATGTACTTAGTGGAAACCCCTGCGGACGTTGAGAAACTAAAAGCGATCGTGAAAGATCCATCGGATCTGCACTATGTAAGCCAAACCACATTGTCTGTCGATGAAACCGCTGATGTGATTGAAGAGCTACGCCGCGTATTTCCTGACATCCAAGGCCCACGTAAAGACGATATTTGTTACGCAACACAAAACCGCCAAGATGCCGTGCGAGAGCTGGCTGGTGATGTGGATGTAATGGTGGTTGTGGGTTCTAAGAATTCTTCAAACTCTACTCGTCTTAAAGAGTTGGCTGAGAAACTTGGCACGCCTGGTTACTTGACGGATTGTCCTGAAGATATCAAGCCTGAGTGGTTTGAAGGCAAGACAAAAGTAGGTGTGACAGCGGGTGCTTCTGCGCCAGAAGAGTTGGTGAATCAGATTCTTGAGCGTATCAAAGAGCTAGTGGGTGCACGTTCAGTCGATGAAGTCTTAGGTCGAGAAGAAAACATGTTCTTTGAAGTACCAAAAGAGCTGCAAATCAAGCAAGTGGACTGATATCCATTTATCGAATATTCAAAAGGCGACCTCAAGGTCGCCTTTTTTGAACGCATGTTTCGCTCATATTCGGCACTTAATGGCTGATACCTAGCATCTCTTTGAGTACTTTGAGGTAACGACGGCTTACTGGGATCTCAAAGCCTGTTTTAGTGATGATTTCGGCTAGACCATTTTCCAGCAGCTTGATTTCACTGATGGCCTTAATGCTCACTAAATATTGGCGATGACAACGCACTAAGGGCGTTTTTTCTTCCAGTGTTTTTAACGTGAGCTGAGTGCTTGCTGTTTGGCTGGTGGAACGTACATGCACACCGCTAATATCGCTATAAGCACATTCCACCGTCTCGGTTGCCATGATCACAATCCGATTGTGTCCAATACAAGGAATTTGATCCAAAGTATCGGGTGTAATCGCAGACAGTTGTTGAGTTAACGCTGATTGACTGATCACCTTGTTTAGGCGCTTAACGGTTTTGTTCAAGCGGCATGGGTCGACAGGTTTGAGGAGATAATCAAACGCGTTGTCTTCAAAAGCTTGGATTGCGTATTGGTCATAAGCGGTAACAAAAACCACATACGGCATGGTTTCAGGATCGAGCATGCCAAGCAGCTCGATCCCGGTTACTTGAGGCATTTGGATATCTAAGAACACCACATCAGGTTTGAGCTCGTTGATTTTTTTGAGGCCCAAGATGGCATTGGACGCATCACCGACCACCTCCACTTGACCTGTTTCATCCAAGAGCTCTGCCAGCTCTTCTCGAGCAAACTGTTCATCATCAATGACGAGTGCGGTTAACATCCAACATTACCTTTATTGCTGCTGATTGGGTTTATGATTTCGGGGGAATGATAAAGCTCATTTTAGTAAATTGATGCGTCACACACGCAATTTTTAGCGCTGAATCACGCCCAAATTGATTTGTGAGACGTTTGTCTACAATTTCCAAGCCTAAACCGGAGTGGTTGTCTTTTGGTGGCTGGAAACTGCCTGCGTTGTCCTCGACCGTAATCAGGTGTCCTTGAGGGTGCACTTCGCTGTAAATTTTTACTTTTCCACCTTCAAGCATATTGGAGATGCCGTGTTTGATGGCATTTTCCACCAAGGGTTGAAGTGTGAAACTTGGCAGCTTGATATCGAGCAACTCTGGGTCGATATCTATTTCTACTTCCAAGCGATCCGTGAAGCGTGCTTTTTCGATACTGAGGTAAGAATTGACGTGTGCAAGCTCTTCTTTCAGCGTCACCGTATTAATGTTCTGTTTTAAGTTGCTGCGGAAAAAGTGCGATAAATTTTGAATTAATTCGCGGGCTTTATCTGGATCGCGGCGCGTAATCGCACTGATGGTATTGAGCGCGTTAAACAAAAAGTGAGGGTTTACCTGCGCGTGCAACAGTTTGATTTCTGCCTGCGCTAACAGCGCTTGTTGTTGTTGATAATCGCCATACAAAATTTGGCTGGAGAGCAACTGAGCTATCCCTTCTGCCATTGACATGTTGGCGGTTGAGAACAGCTTACGCTTAGGTTCATAGAGTTTGATTGTTCCGATGACCGCCTTACCCGCTCGCAATGGAATGATCAACGCCGAACCGAGTTTGCAATCTTTCGCCAAAGAACACTGATACGGACGCTCTGTACCATCAAGGTAGATGATGTCATTTTTTTCCATCGAATCTAATGTGCTTTGCGATGAAATAGGCGTATTCGGTCTATGGTGGTCATCGCCAATACCGACAAACGCCAAAATCTTCTCTTGGTCAGTAATTGCAACTGCGCCAACCTTGGTTTCTTCGTAAATGATACGAGCGATTTTTTCTGCATTCTCGGTGTTAAAACCGTTGCTCAAAATGCCTACGGATCGATCGGCGATGGTAAGCGCGCGGCGTGAAAAGGTTGCGGAGTACTTTTCAAAAATGGTTTTTCTATCTTGTAGGATGCTCATGAAAAGTGCGGCACCGAACGAGTTGGCAATGATCATCGGAGCGGCAATCGCTGACACCAGTTCGTAGGCTTGGTCGAAGGGTTTGGCTACCGCCAACAACAAAATCATCTGCACAACTTCGGCAACAAATGTCACGCTGAACACCACGCTTGGGTTGAACAGCAATGCGCCCTTGTTGCGTTTGATAAGGTAGACATGTAACAAGCCACCAATCACGCCTTCAGCAGTGGTTGAAATAGCACAGGCTAGGTCGGTAAAGCCGCCAAGGGAATAACGATGGATCCCGCCAGTTAAGCCGACAGCAAAACCAACTACTGGCCCGCCGAACAACCCGCCCATGACAGCGCCAATGGCACGGGTGTTGGCGATAGCATCATTGATGTGTAGACCAAAGTACGTCCCGAGGATACAAAAGCCAGAAAAGAGCACGTAGCAAATCAAACGATGGCTAAGGCGAGACGAAATACTCAGTAGCGGTAAGATGATGGGTGTTTTACTCAGCATGTAAGCCAAGACTAAGTAAACACACATTTGCTGCAAGAGAGAGATAACCAGTTCCATAGCGAACCTAACCTGAAATTAATGTTGTTATTGTATACCTAAACAACCTCAAGGTTTTATCGGCCTTTAAAGTCATTTAGGTATAAAACAAAAAGAGCCTGCAAACGGCAGGCTCCTTGTCTTAACCAGTCAATATGAGGTTGGCTTACGCAGTTTCTGTTACTGCTTGTGGTTTCTCTTCATCCGCCAGTTCAGATTCGCCTTTACCTTTAGAGGTTTTGATAACGTAACCTGTAACGACTAGGGAGAAGATGACACCCGCGATAGTCGACACTTGCATTGGTAGGCCGAAACCTAGTGAGCTGTTGTTTAGGATGAAAGTCACACATACCGTGGTCATGAACATTGCAGGGATAGTTGTAATCCAGTGCAGTTTGTTGTGACGCAGTAGGTAAGCTGACGCAGTCCACAACATCATTACTGCGGTTGTTTGGTTTGCGAAGCCGAAGTAACGCCAGATGATGCCAAAGTCTACTTGAGTCAACACACCACCGATAACGAATAGCGGCACAGCCATTAGTAGACGGTTACGTAGTGTTTTCTGTTCCATGTTGAAGTATTCAGCAAGGATTAGACGGCTTGAACGGAATGCTGTGTCACCTGATGTGATTGGTAGGATAACCACACCTAGGAAAGCAATGATACCGCCGAATACACCTAGTAGACCAAATGACGCGCTGTATACCACGTTACCAGGACCACCGTTTTTCACTGCTTCAGAAAGCGCTTCTAGAGAGCCGAAGAATGATAAGGCGATAGCACACCAGATTAGAGCGATAACACCTTCACCAATCATTGCACCGTAGAATACGAAGCGACCGTTTTTCTCGTTTTCCATACAACGCGCCATTAGTGGCGACTGAGTTGCGTGGAAGCCAGAGATTGCACCACAAGCGATAGTGATGAACAGTGCAGGCCATAAAGGCATGTCATTTGGGTTTAGGTTAGAGAACATGTCTGTTACTTGGAAATCACCCATCACTGTGTGCTCGCTAGATAGAGCAACCGCAGTCATTAGACCAACCGACATGAAGATAAGTAGTGCGCCAAATAGAGGGTAGAAACGACCGATGATCTTATCTACTGGAACGATTGTCGCGATGATGTAGTAAGCAAAAATAACCACAACCATTGTTGTCATGCTTACGTTTAGGCTGGTTTGATCATTGATTAGGTTTGTGATCATGCCCGCTGGCGCTGATACGAATACCACACCAACAAGAAGCAACAGGACAATGGCAAAGATATTCATAAAGTGTTTTGCGCCATTACCTAAGTAGCGACCAGTAATCGTTGGCACTGATGCACCGCCGTTACGCACTGAAAGCATACCTGAGAAGTAATCGTGTACGGCACCTGCAAAGATACAACCTACAACAATCCAAAGCATTGCGGCTGGGCCGTAAAGTGCACCCATGATTGGGCCAAAGATAGGACCTACACCAGCGATGTTAAGTAGCTGAACTAGGTAAACCTTCTTTGTTGACATTGGAACAAAGTCAACACCATCCGTTTTGGTGTGTGCAGGGGTTTGGCGTTTCTCATTGATGCCGAAAATTTTCTCAACGAAAGCGCCGTAGATGAAGTATCCGCCGATGAGGGCAGCGACACAAGTTAGAAACCACATCATAGCAATTGTCCTTGGTTGGGTAGGGTAATTTTTTAATCTCAGGGTGCATGTTATGCGGCACTTGTGTTAAATGCATTCGCTTAGTAGATGAGTGGTCGAATAGAGTAGCGAGTGGTCGATATACCGATTGAGTGGTTTGTGATGCTCGTGAGTGGCGCGTTTCATCATTAAGTGGTTTTGCGGTTGCGTGAGCGGCGAAATCTGAGTGTTGAGCGGCAGATTCTGAGAATTAGTGATAAGCTTGTTTTGAAAACAATCAGTTAAGGAAGAGTTATGAAAAAAGCGACGTTGGGGTTGGCTCTGGTATTATTGGCTGGGTGTGCTGCAACCACGGAAGATCTCGCCAAATCGGGTGATTGGTATCAGATTGGTTATCAAGATGGCATCGCAGGGCACACTTCTCGTAGTGTAAAAGAGCTGAAAACGTTGGGCACTGCTAACCCTGGTGATTATGACCGTGGCTATTTGGAAGGTGTCGCTGAATATTGCAATCCAGACTTTGCTTATCAAATGGGTCTATCTGGCCAATATTATGAGGGTGTCTGTGAGGGCACTGAGCAAGCTCAAAAATTCCGTATGGAATGGCAACGAGGCTGGAACGAATACAGTAATTAATAAATACAGTAATTAACGCCAAAACTCACTGTGTTTCATAATCAAGACGATAGTTTGGCTTGTTGAACTTCTGACAATTCTATCGGATCGCTTTGGTCTACTTGGCTCATTGAGATTGAGTAATAAGTGATATTGAAATATGAAAAAGTACTTTTTAGTTACGTTAGTATTACTGCCGCTAACCGCAAGTGCCAGCAATATGCTGAAAGATACGATCAAAGCGAAACGCAAATACGACCATAACAAACATCAGATTACGAATACGCTCAATAATACCAAGCGGGATATTGAAGATCTCACCAACGGGACTTACGTGCAAAACAAAATGAAACGGGAAGTAAACGAGGCGACAAGCCAGTACACGAATAAAGTGGAACGCGTTAAAAATGCCACTGACCCAGACCAGATCAAGCGTAAGGTGAATAACGAGTTAAATCGCGAATTTGATGAGTGGTTGTATGATGAGGATTGATGCTTGATGTGTCAGCACCGGCGAAAAGATAAGGTGGCCCATGAGCCACCTTTTTACTATCCAACCTTCTTACATTCGGTCAGTTTGCTTTGTGGCTTTCTACCGCTTTACGCAAGAAGCCCTCTTGATGATGAAGGTGCTGACGTGCGGACTCGATATCAAGATCGGTCAAGATCATTAAGATCGCCAGTTTCACCTCATAATTGGTCTGCTTAAGTACCTCGGTTGCCTCTTCTTTAGTGCACTCCGTCGCCTGCATAACAATGCGAGCAGCACGCGCGACCAATTTGTTGTTGGTCGCTTTCACGTCCACCATCAAGTTTTGGTAGCTCTTACCTAAACGGATCATACTTGCTGTAGTGAGCATGTTGAGCACCAACTTTTGCGCGGTGCCTGATTTTAAGCGAGTGGACCCCGTCAAGGCTTCTGGGCCAACAACGGGGCTTATTGCGATATCGGCAATATCTGCGATAGGAGAATCCGGATTGCACGACAACGCAACGGTAGTTGCACCAATCGTATTCGCGTACTCCAAACCGCCAATCACATAAGGTGTTCGACCACTGGCAGCTATTCCTACCAGTACATCATTGCTGCTGAAGTCGATATCCGTTAAATCTTGCTCACCAAGTTGAGGTGAGTCCTCTGCACCTTCTTTGGCTTTTAGTATCGCTTCTGGGCCACCAGCGATAAGGCCGATCACCATTTTGTCCGATACGCCAAACGTTGGTGGGCATTCCGAGGCATCCAGTACACCTAAACGGCCGCTCGTGCCTGCACCCATATAAATTAAGCGTCCACCCACTTTAAAGGCGTCGGTGATCTTATCGACCGCTTGAGCAATTTCAGGCAGCACTTTTTCAACGGCAAGCGGAACGAGTTTGTCCTGTTGGTTGATGCGTTGAACAATATCGAGAGAAGGCAGCAAGTCGATGTCCATGGTATCTGGATTTCGCCCTTCAGAGACCAAATGGGATAAAGCTGCGATAAGTGCATCGTTCGTCATAATGAATTAAGCCTTTTTGTTTAGGGTCTATTGCCCTTAATTTTTTGAATAGAGCACACCAAGTGAAGCGAGGCGACTTGCCCCTGTGACTTCCGGTAAATTGCTAGGGAGGCCATGAATATGGCGCTGCGCAAGCCAAGCAAACGCCATAGCTTCCATGTAGTCGCCATCAACGCCTTTATCGGTAGTGGTTGTCACATGCCATTGGGGGAGAAGTTCCGCTAAACGTTGCATCAAAAGTGGGTTGCGTGCCCCCCCGCCGCAAACCAACAGCTGAGGAGTCTCGCCATACGTGAACTTTGTTACGTCATGCGCAATAGTGATCGCGGTGTATTCGCACAAGGTGCGTTGGACGTCTTCGACGGATACATTGTAATTGGCTAACTGGTGATGTAGCCAATCCATGTTGAACAGTTCACGTCCAGTACTCTTCGGGGCTGACATTGCGAGATAAGGCTCTTTAAGTAAATGAGCCAGCAATGCTTCGTTGACGCTGCCTCGCTGGGCAAGTTGCGCGTCTTTGTCGAAACCGTGGCCAGTATGTCGCTCACACCATGCGTCCATCAACATATTGCCCAGCCCTGTATCGTAGCCGTGCACGGGTTGCTGCGGATGCAAAACCGAAATGTTGGCAATGCCGCCGATGTTTAGCACGACCGTTGTGGAATCTTGCATGGCAAAGATGCTTTTGTGAAAAGCGGGAACCAGTGGAGCACCTTGTCCACCCAGCGCCATGTCTTTACGACGAAAATCCGCTACCGTATCAATGCCTGTTTTGACCGCGATAATGTTGGCATCGCCCAATTGAGTGGTAAACGGCAAGTCTCCGGTAGGCTGATGGAACACTGTTTGACCGTGATTACCAATCGCACGAATTTGTTCTGCGACGTAACCAGACTTATTGAGTAGCTGCAACACGGCATCTGCAAATAGGTGGCCGAGCTGGTGGTCAAGTTCACCGATGGCTTTTAAGTTTGTCGCTTGACCGGTACAAACCGATAACAGCATTTCTTTCATCGCCGCAGGCATTGGATAGTCGTCGTGCGCAATTAAGCGAACGTGATTATCTGTAATCTCAACCAGAGCGGTATCAACGCCGTCCATACTGGTTCCAGACATCACACCAATGTACAGTTCGTTAAATTTCATAGCCGATCTCGTCAATTCTTCATTCACTTATTGTAAAGCAAATCTGAAGCGAATAACCTCATCGAATACGAGATATTCAGCCGATTTTGAGGAGAAAAAATGGGACCGTTATGGGTTGACGTTGCGGGTTATGAACTGACCGCAGAAGACAAAGAAATTCTGGAACATCCTACGGTTGGTGGCTTGATCCTATTTACTCGTAACTATCATGATAGTGAACAGCTTCAAGCACTTACTCAATCTATCCGCAAAGCTGTGAAACGCCCATTCCTGATTGGTGTGGATCAAGAGGGCGGGCGAGTACAACGCTTTCGTGAAGGTTTCTCGTTAATCCCTGCCGCCGACGAATACGCCAAACATCACAATGGCGAAGAGCTAGCACGTATGGGCGGTTGGCTAATGGCAGCCGAGTTGATTGCTCACGACATCGATTTAAGCTTTGCACCTGTGCTCGACAAAGGTCATCAATGCAAAGCGATCGGTAACCGTTCATTTGGTGAAGATGCCGATACCATCCTTCGTTATAGCACCGCTTATATGCAGGGTATGAAGAGCGTAGGAATGGCGACGACCGGAAAACATTTCCCAGGTCATGGTGGTGTGATTGCTGACTCACATTTAGAAACGCCATACGACGAGCGCAGCGACATTTTTGAACAAGACATGGCTATCTTCAAAGCGCAAATTGATGCCGGTATTTTAGATGCCATGATGCCTGCTCACGTGATTTTCCCGAACTACGATTCTCAGCCCGCAAGTGGTTCTGAATACTGGTTGAAACACGTTTTACGTCAACAGCTTGGTTTTAAAGGCTTAATTTTCTCTGATGATTTGACGATGGAAGGCGCAGCGATCATGGGCAGCCCAGCTGAGCGTGGGGCTCAAGCCATGAAAGCCGGTTGCGATATGCTATTGATGTGTAATAAGCGTGAAGCACAAGTTGAAGTGTTGGATAACTTGCCTGTTTCAACCGTGCCATTGGCGGATGCGCTACTCAAAAAACAGTCGTTTTCTTTAAGCGATCTCAAATTGTCTCATGAGTGGAAAGCGGCGAGTGAAGCGATGAAACGCTTGACCAGCTAAACCTCTTGTAAACTGTTAAAAACACCAATTAGAAGCCAAAGCTCATTAGACTTTGGCTTTTTCTTTGTGTGTAAATTAATATTTACAGTAAATGTTTTTTATTGTGTACGCTTGTTTTTCTTTTTTAGCCTGTTATCTTGTCGTTAAAGCTTAGTTGTCTCACCAAGGATTTGGTTGGGTGTAAAAATAAATATACAGGTTTGAATTATGCAAAAAAGTGAATTGAGCAATATTAACATCAGCGATGAACAGGTTCTTATTACGCCAGATGAGCTAAAAGTGAAGCTTCCTCTTAGTGAAAAGGCACGCCGTTTTATTCAAGAATCTCGCCAAACCATCGCCAACATCATTCACAAAAAAGACCATCGCCTACTTGTCGTATGTGGACCATGCTCTATCCATGACATTGAAGCCGCAAAGGATTACGCGAAGCGTCTAAAAGCTCTTTCTGAACAACTAAGCGACCAACTGTATATTGTAATGCGTGTTTACTTTGAGAAGCCGCGCACTACGGTCGGCTGGAAAGGCCTGATCAATGACCCACACCTAGACGGCAGCTTCGACATTGAACACGGTCTGCACGTAGGACGTGAACTGCTGGTGGAACTGGCGGAAATGGAAATCCCACTTGCAACCGAAGCTCTTGACCCAATTAGCCCACAATACTTAGCCGATACTTTTAGTTGGGCAGCGATCGGCGCACGCACAACAGAATCACAAACACACCGTGAGATGGCTAGTGGTCTTTCGATGCCGATTGGCTTTAAGAACGGCACAGATGGCAGTTTGGCAACCGCAATCAATGCGATGCAGGCCGCCTCTTCTAGCCACCGCTTTATGGGTATCAACCGTGAAGGTCAAGTTGCGTTGCTCACAACCCAAGGTAACCCGAATGGCCACGTGATCTTACGTGGTGGTAAACAGACGAACTACGATTCAGTATCCGTTACGGAATGCGAACAAGAAATGGCGAAATCAGGTCTTGAAGCGTCATTGATGGTGGATTGCAGCCATGCAAACTCACGCAAAGATTACCGTCGTCAGCCATTGGTCGCAGAAGATGTGATTCACCAAATCCGTGAAGGGAACAAGTCGATCATCGGTTTGATGATCGAGAGCCACATCAATGAAGGTAATCAATCTTCTGATCTGGCGTTGGATGAGATGAAATACGGCGTATCTATCACTGACGCTTGTATTAATTGGGAGTCAACTGAGGCACTATTACGTCATGCACACGAAGAGCTGGTGCCTTTCTTAGAAAACCGCCTTAAAGGCTAAAACGGAACTTATTTAAGGAACATCAATGGCAGTTGAACTTAACGCATTGCGCGATCAGATTGATGCAGTCGACAAACAAATGCTTGAGCTTTTGGCTCAGCGTTTAGCGCTGGTAGAAAAAGTTGGGGAAGTAAAAAGCGAACACGGTTTGCCTATTTATGCCCCTGACCGTGAAGCGGCGATGCTGGCGTCTCGCCGAGCAGAAGCTGAAAAAATGGGTGTCCCACCTCAGCTTATCGAAGACATTCTTCGTCGTACCATGCGTGAGTCTTATGCCAGCGAGAAAGATTCCGGCTTTAAGTGTTTGAACCCAGAATTACGCTCAGTGGTCATTATTGGTGGTAATGGCCAGTTAGGCGGTCTGTTTGGCCGCATGTTCAAGCTATCAGGTTACCAAGTGAAAGTTTTGGGTAGCAAAGATTGGGATCGTGCGGATGAGATTCTCAAAGACGCAGGCCTAGTGGTTGTCACCGTACCGATTCACCTGACGGAAGGGGTGATTGAAAAACTGGGCAACTTGCCTCAAGACTGCATTCTGTGTGACCTGACGTCTATCAAGTCAAAGCCGCTGCAAGCAATGTTGAATGTGCACGCTGGACCTGTGGTTGGTTTACACCCGATGTTCGGCCCTGATGTTCCTAGTCTTGCCAAGCAGGTGATTGTGTACTGTGATGGGCGTGGTAACGAGCAATACCAATGGTTGTTGCAACAGTTTGGTATTTGGGGCGCGAGCTTGTGTCAGATTGATGCGCAAGAGCACGACCATGGCATGACGTTAATCCAAGCGCTGCGCCACTTCACGTCATTTGCTTACGGAATGCACCTTAGCAAAGAGAACCCGAATATTGAGCAACTGTTGAAACTGAGCTCGCCAATTTACCGTCTTGAATTAGCAATGGTGGGGCGTCTGTTTGGTCAGGATCCGAATCTCTACGGTGACATCATTCTCGCATCGCAAGAGAACATCGATATGATCAAGCGTTTCCATCAACGCTTTGGGGAAGCGCTTGCGATTTTAGACAGCAAAGACAAAGCCAAATTTGTAGAAAGTTTTGAGCAGGTGAGTGATTGGTTTGGTCAATACTCTCAGCAATTTATGAACGAGAGCCAAAACTTACTCAAACAGGCGAATGACAATATCCATCGTGGATAATGTTATCCTCTTAAAAGAAAAGAGCAGCTCTAGGCTGCTCTTTCTATTTCAAGGAATGACATCAGTTAATAATCGTTTCGTTGTTGTCTTCACTAGAAACAGTATTAATCGTTGTGTCGCGGTAGGGTGAGTTAGTTAAGTTGATTTGTAGACGCACTACATTATCAATCAACTGAACTAATGGACCCCATTTCACCATCTTCTCTTTCTCAAACACGTAGTTGAAGTTTTCTGGCGTCCACTCCATTAGTGATTGAGGGTTTAGTGTGCGACCTAGAAATCTCACTTCATAGTGCAAATGTGGGCCGGTTGAATTTCCTGAGTTACCACATTGCGCAATGACATCACCTTTACTAACAAACTGGCCGCTTTTGACATTGAACTTGTTCAAGTGAGCGAAAGAGCTAGAGAAACCAAAAGAGTGACGCAGGGTGAGGTAGTTACCATAACCTTTGTTTCCTGGACGTACGGTTTCAACCACACCGTCTGCAGGTGCGAGGATTTCTTCACCGCGCTTACAGGTCAAATCGATACCGGTATGCACGTGTCTTCTGCCTGAGATAGGATTGATCCGACTGCCGTAAGAAGAAGAGATTCGTTGATACGTCACTGGGCTATCATTCGGAATCAAACGGAACATGGTCGCACGAACCGCAGAATCTATAGCTGCCGCATCAATTCGCTCTTCTAAGGCGAGGTTGTTCTCATCGATAGACAGCTCTTCATCAGCAAGGCCGAGTACCGATTCCACATCAAATACGCGCTTTCCAAGCAGTTGAATCTGGTTGTTCTTGTCCGTCAAAGCTTGAGAGAGTGAGTGGTTGGTATCCAATTGCTCTTCATAGAGCGCTGTGATTTCTGCTTTCTCGCTTTCTAGTTTGGTAATGGTTTGCGCCAGCGTTGTCTGATTATGAATCTGTTGCTGGTTCAAATACCAAGCCCCGCCGACAACGGCAGGTAAGGCGATGATCGAAGTTACTATGGTTAGGACCGAACCGCGGCCCAAATAAAATTGCTGATCACCGTTTTTAGTGGGGATCTGCATGATGATTTTTTTAGACATAATTATTGTTACTTAAATAGGCGTTGATTTATTTTTCCCCTAAATCAGAAAGATGGTCTAACTCTCGATTCAGAAGTTCGTTATTGCCTACATTCAATTCGATAAATCGTTTTAATTGGCTAATGCTTTCAATGCCGATGTTGGTGATCTTGAGCCGTATTTGGTCTTGAGTGACGTCTACGATCTGTGCCGTTAACGTAATCTCTTGTTCAGACTGGTGGAACGAGAAACCGACATCAACCAAAAGTGCAGGATTCAATGTATCCAAGCCTTGGGCTTGTAAGAGTAAGCCATGCAAGGAAAGATCTTGAATCGTAGCGTTAAGTCTCAAATCACGTTGTTCTAACTGAGCTGGAGCTTGGTAGATGATGCGTGAAAAGCGTCTTTTCTCCGTCATATTGCGCTCTCTAAGGCATTTAAACAGATTGAATAGTATATCAAGAAGAACAAAAAGTGTTCGAATGTTGTTTAAAAACTGTCGAGAACGCTACAGAGTTACGTAAGTGCACGGTCATGTTTTTCACTGACCCAATGACTCTCAAATCATCAAATACCTTAATAACGCCAATCAAAATGGCCCAGAAAGGCGCTTTTAACTGGCTGGGGTATACGACAAAGGCCGCTATGATAGCGGCCTTTGTATAAATTACCAACAGACTTTCCAGAAAGCGTAAGTTTCGGTGTCAGTCTGTCGTAATCATTATTTCGCAATACGTTTGTATTTGATACGGTGCGGCTCTGCAGCTTCAGGGCCCAACGTTTTCTTCAACCAATCCATGTACTCAGTGTAGTTACCTTCGTAGAAGTTAACTTGGCCTTCGTCACGGTAGTCGATGATGTGCGTTGCGATACGGTCTAGGAACCAACGGTCGTGCGAGATAACCATTGCACAGCCCGGGAACTCTAGTAGTGCTTCTTCTAAAGCACGTAGCGTTTCAACGTCAAGGTCGTTGGTTGGTTCGTCGAGTAGTAGTACGTTACCGCCCGCTTTAAGCAGTTTTGCTAGGTGTACACGGTTACGCTCACCACCAGATAGCTCGCCAATCACTTTCTGTTGGTCTGAGCCTTTGAAGTTGAAACGTGAACAGTACGCACGCGCAGGGATTTCAAAGTTGTTGATCTTGATGATGTCAGCGCCTTCAGAAATCTCTTGGAATACCGTGTTCTTATCGTTCATTGAATCACGGAACTGCTCAACAGATGCGAGTTTCACTGTGTCACCCATCTCAATGGTACCTGAGTCAGGTTGTTCAGTGCCGCTTAGCATCTTGAATAGCGTTGATTTACCCGCGCCGTTGGCACCGATGATACCCACGATCGCACCTTTAGGCATGTTGAACGATAGGTCATCAATCAGAACGCGACCGTCAAACGACTTAGTCAGGTTCTTCACTTCAATCACTTTGTCACCTAGACGCTCACCTGGTGGGATGAACAGCTCGTTGGTTTCGTTACGTTTTTGGTGCTCAGTGTTTTGTAGCTCTTCAAAGCGCGCCATACGTGCTTTAGATTTTGCTTGGCGACCTTTAGGGTTTTTACGTACCCATTCAAGTTCTTTCTCGATGGTCTTTTGGCGAGCGCTTTCTTGTGATGCTTCTTGTTGTAGACGTGCATCTTTCTGCTCTAGCCAAGAGGTGTAGTTACCTTCCCATGGAATACCTTCACCACGGTCAAGTTCAAGAATCCAACCGGCTGCGTTGTCTAGGAAGTAACGGTCGTGGGTGATCGCCACAACAGTGCCAGAGTAATCCACTAGGAAGCGTTCTAGCCATGCAACCGACTCTGCATCCAAGTGGTTGGTTGGTTCGTCGAGTAGTAGCATGTCTGGTTTCGATAAAAGCAGACGACAAATTGCTACACGGCGACGTTCACCACCAGATAGGTGAGCGATTTTTTGGTCCCATTCAGGTAGACGAAGTGCATCTGCCGCACGCTCTAGCGTGTTTTCTAGGTTGTGGCCGTCTTTTGCTTGGATCAGAGCTTCTAGTTCACCTTGCTCTTTCGCTAGGGCATCAAAGTCTGCATCTGGTTCTGCGTATGCAGCGTACACAGCGTCAAGACGTTTCAGTGCGTCAGCAACGTCAGCAACTGCTTCTTCAACGACTTCACGAACGGTTTTCGATTCATCGAGTACTGGTTCTTGCGGTAGGTAGCCAACGTTTAGGCCCGGTTGTGGACGTGCTTCACCGTCGATATCCGTGTCGATACCAGCCATGATACGTAGCAGGGTAGATTTACCTGCACCGTTCAGACCTAAAACACCGATTTTCGCACCAGGGAAGAAGCTCAGAGAGATGTCTTTAAGAATTTGACGCTTAGGTGGCACAATTTTGCTCACCCGCGACATGGTATATACGTATTCAGCCATTGCCGATCGTTCCTAAATTAACTGTCATTCAAACCCACTATTTTATACCAACTCCCTTTGTTTTGTTACCGGATTGCAAGAATTTCCCTATGGATGAGATTTCTTATTTTCAGCTGACCGGAAACTTACACGGTTAGGGTATACACTTTTGTTATTCGCTTTGATTTTAGGAGCGTCTGCATTGCTTATTGGGAACATCATGCCTCTATTGTCTTAAAAGTTTCACGAGTACAAATTTTAATACACCAAGTTGTTTTACAGTGATAGCCGCATTCCAAACGAATGAATGCATGGATTCAAAGCGCCTTCAAAACACTGAACTCTAAGAAAACTAGGCTTTGGGGCAGTAAATGTCTGGGGAAAATGACACAAATGAGATTCAACGTATCTGAATTGGCTAAAAACGTGTGTTATGCCGCTGCGTTATGTGCAGTGAGCATGACGGCAAACGCGTCGCTCAGCTTAGAAAAGCAGCGCGAAGTATATGAACAAGCTCAAGATTTATTAGATAAGAATGACATTGACGGATACTTATCTATTCGTCCAAAAATTGCTGATTATCCACTGACTCCTTATGTGGATTACCGAACGTTCATCAGGCAGCTATCCATGAAATCACCACAACAAGTGGATGCTTTCATTAATGAGCATGAGGCGTTCCCTTTCTCACGTCGCATTCGTGCGCCTTATCTCGATAACTTGTACAAACAGAAAGATTGGAAAACCATCACTGAGTTTCAAAAAGTCATTCCAAGTGGTGAGCGTTATCAGTGTATTTTTTACGTTGCTCAGTTAAAACAAGGCAAACAAATTGCTGCGTTTAAAGGCGCAGAAGATATGTGGCTAAGCGGTTCTAGCATCGCGAGTGAGTGTGACCCGTTATTTAATGCTTGGGATAAAGCGGGTGGACGTACAGACGATTTGATTCTGCAACGCATGTTGTTGGCGTTTGATGCTCGTAACGGTAGTTTGATGGCTTATTTGCAAAAGCTGCCAAGCTCTGCAAAAGCGAAACAACAAGCGCAAGAAATGAAAGCGCTGTTTGATAAACCTGCAACGGTGGCTGAGTTTGCTAAGAAAAAGCCAGCCAACGACTTTTATCGTGCTCAAAGTGAGTATGCGTTAGAAAAGCTAGCCCGCATGGATGTCAATCAAGCTCAAAAAGCGTATACGCAAGTCGTGAAAGGACAAAAATTCTCAGCAGAAAAAGCCCAAGCACTTGCGGACTACATTGCGATTCGTCTGATTCGTACTGAATCCGATGCACTAGCCAAATGGCGAGATGATAAGACGAAAACCAGTAAAAATGTCGCTTTGATCGAAAATCGTATCCGTCTAGCAATTCAAAATGCAGATTGGAAAGGTGTTCAACAGTGGATTGCCGTACTCAACAAAGATGAGCAAGCCTCGCTTCGCTGGCAATATTGGTTAGGTCGAAGTGAGATTGCGCTGGGTGATGATATTGCTGGCAAACAGCGATTGGCGACCTTAGTTGGTCAGCGCAATTTCTACAGCGTGGCTGCGGCGAATGCGATTGGTCAGTCAATCAAATATCCATCTCATCGTATTAAGCTCGATACTAAGGTTATTCACCCGTATCAAAACTCTCTCACTCGTATTGAAGAGTTGATTGCGACAGATAAAATTGCGGCAGCGAAAAGTGAGTGGGCACATTTGCTGAGTCGCGTAGGTAAAGATGAAAAGGCGATGTTGGCGGCGTATGCCTCATCCAAGAATTGGCATCACCTAACCGTCACCGCCAGTATCCAAGCGCAAATGTGGGACAACATTGAACTGCGATTCCCAATTGCGCACCGCTGGTGGTTCAACTTTTATGCGAAGAAGCATGACATCGACCCGATTACGATGATGTCGTTAGCCAGACAAGAAAGTGCATTGGATTCAGAGGCGCGTTCTCCGGTAGGGGCTCGCGGTATCATGCAAATCATGCCAGCGACTGCGAAGTACACGGCACGTAAATACAAGCTGACTTATCAAGGTAGCGATGATTTATACAACGTCGGCAAAAACATCGAGATCGGTAGCCATTATCTGCAAGGTTTGCTAGAGGATTACGATAATAATCGTATTTTTGCGCTCGCCGCTTATAATGCTGGCCCTAACCGAGTAAAAACGTGGCGAGAGCGAACCCAAGGCAAAGTGGACGCATACGCTTTTATTGAGGCGATTCCATTTAACGAAACTCGTGGGTATGTGCAAAACATTTTGATGTTTGAAACCTACTATCGTGATCTTTTGGGTATCGACGGCGCGTTCTTGAATCAACACGAGATCAATACCAAGTATTGAGTGAGGTAACTTGATGTCACACGAACCCGAGTACAGAGACTGGCAACAGATTGTCGAGCTAATCCGATCCAGCGTGGATAGTCAGCAACATGAGATGCTGTTAACCATGCTGATGACACCTGATGAGAGGGAATCATTAACTGCACGCGTTAACATTCTTAATGAGCTTCTCAAAGGGGAATTATCTCAACGTCAGATCAGTCAGATGCTTGGTGTTGGCATTGCCACGATCACTCGTGGCTCAAATGAGTTGAAGTCGAAATCCGAGGCGGAAAAAGACAAGCTGAAACTCTTACTAGAGCAAGTGGCTCAAGTCGCGAAGTAACAGAAAAGGGCGGAAATATCCGCCCTTTTTCGTATCTGGTAATTCGAATTAAAGATTGGCAGGGAAGTGGTCTGGATTCGTAAATGGAATCAGCGCCAGAATTAATGCTTGATGATACACCGAGCTACGAGTTAATTGGTTTTGGGTCAGCAAGCTGATTGCGCCGCCCTTTTGTTTGATGTTTTCGGTGCCAAATACTTTGTCCATCACATCACCAAGTTCATTAGCATCTGCAAGTTGAGCTAATACTTCTGGCGGTAGCATCAAACTGGCTGAGCGAGATTCTCCACGATGGGTATCTGATTCAATCACCATCCACGCAAACGTCACATTGCCTTCAATTCCAGCTTCTAAGCCAACATAAAAGTCTGCAGTTGGCATTTCCACTTTGGCATTTTTAACTCGATTGACTGCGCCGCGATGGGTCTCTTCGTTAGTCATCGGCTGATCGGCGACTTCACTCGGAACGCTGATGCCGACAAACTCAAAAGCTTGTTGAGGGAATGCGCTTTGAAATGCACTCTTTACCGCATTGATTTTTGCAGGGTTTAGAGAGGCGATAACGACTTTTTGGGTTGCCATGATCTTTTTACTCATCGATGTCTATTAGCTCAATTTCACTTGCGTTGGTTTGATGTTTTCGCTTGGATAACAACCCAGTACTTTCAAGTGTTTAGTGATTTTTGTTAGCTCTTGCAATGCTTGCTGCATTTCGGTTGAGCCTAGGTGCGCTTCTAGATCAACGTAGAACATTTCTTCCCACGGATTACCCATGATTGGACGCGATTCTAACTTAGTCATATTGATGCCGTAGCGTTGCAGTACCAGTAGAGTTTCAACTAATGAGCCCGCCTCTTGGGAGGTCGACATAATCAACGTCGTTTTGGCTGGAATTTGTGTTGAGACTTCAACTGGTTTACGCGCGACGACAATAAAGCGTGTGTGGTTTTCGGTTTGGTTTGCGATGTTGCCTTGGATCGCTTGCAGGCCGTACAACTTACCACTTGAAGCATTACCAATTGCGGCCACATCATCACGATTCATCTCTTGGACTTTTTGCATCGCGTCTGCTGTGCTTGCGCAAGACTCAAGTTTCACGCCTTTCATACGGCTTAAGAATTCGCTGCACTGTTGGTGCGGTTGCGGATGCGAGTACAGTGTTTTGATGTCTTCGAGGCGAATGTCTTTCGTTGCAACTAAGCAGTGCTCGATAGGTTGAGTCAGCTCACCAACAATATACAGCGTGGTGTGTTGTAGTAGGTCATATACTTCATTGATCGAGCCCGAGCTTGTGTTTTCGATGGGCAGCACACCGTAATCAGCATGGCCTGATTCCACCGTTCGAGTCACTTCTTTGAAATGCTCACAATTTAGCTCGATAAGCTCGGTATTTTTACGACTGAAATATTCGCGGCTTGCCAAGTGCGAGTAAGAACCTTTGGCTCCCAAGAAAGCGACGCGTGCAAGTGGCTTGCGGCTTTGTTGCGGGTTAACAAGGTTTTGCAGATAACCTTGTTGAAGTAAGACCGAATCTTCAATGATGGTGTGGAAAAGTTTGGTGATGTACTGAGCGTCGAGTTCGTATTTGTCTCGGCCGTTAGAAATCAGCTTAACCAACAGTTGTTGCTCTCGAACGGCATCACGAACTGGTTTTGAGGTTTGTACTTTGCTTTTGGCTACTTCAATGCTGAGTTTACGGCGTTCAGACAGCAAGCTAAGGAGCTGGTCATCAAGCTCATTCAAGCGTAAACGAATTTCTTCAAGGGAAATAGGTTGGTCAGTCATCAATTCTTTCCTTATAAAAAAAGCCTCCCGAGTGGGGAGGCTTTCTGTTTGTTTTTGACTTTTCTTTCACAAACGAGTTAGCCCCTCCAACTATGGAAGGAAAAAGAAGTCAAAAATAAACAGTGAGGTTAAGTGCATAAATAGTGCTTAATTTATGAGTGTTTAAACACAATAAGCAAGCAGGCGGGGAGCGTCAAGCAAAAAAATAGCGCCTTTCGGCGCTACTTCCTCAATCTGGTCGGTTTACTCTTCTTCTTCCACTAGCTCAGGCTTATTGGCACGACGAGCTTCAGGTTTGTGGGTCAGCTTATTCAGTTGTCGTTCTAGTTTTTGCTCCACTTCATTGATAGCTGCGTAAAGATCTTCGTGAGTTGCTGAGGCGACAAGTTGGCCTTTAGGAACTTTAATTACCGCTTCGAATTTCTTCTGTTTATTCGGTTCCTCACTGAAAGTTGCTTGGCATCCAATAATGTCGACTTGCCATTTCTCCAGTTTTTTAAACTTGCTCTCAATATGAGCACGGATTGCAGAGGTGATTTCGATGTTTTTGCCAGTGATATTCATTGTCATAAGTGTTTTTCCTCTGTTGCATCCCTCATGGGTTGAGTTCAGATTACCGCTTTAAGGATAAAAGAATGTGATTTAGATCACTTTTTAAGTCGTGTTTTTGATGATGAAAAATGAATGTGATCTCACTCAAGATCTGTTGAGATTTATCGCAAAATTGCTTGTTATCGGTTAGCAAATCATTAGATTGGATAGAGTACTCAGCTGAAAACGCCTTCGTTTTTAGGGACGTTGTTCAGCCTGTTTTTTAGAGTGGTTAAATTTTAACTAGAATGAAAATGTGACATTAATCAATCTGCAATTTCAAAGTACACTGAATAATAAAAATGCCGCTTAATTAACAAGCGGCATTTTTGTATCTGGCGTTTGAGTGATTTTCCTTATTGGTGTCATAAAGATCGGGTCATCAGGAATCAGCAGCACATTTTCTAGTGTTTTGGCGAGGTCTAAGCTCTCTAGTTGCTTATAGATGACGTAGTAACGGTTCACGCTGGTCACATAACTGACCGTTGAGCTGAGGCTTTTTCGCATGACCACTTCGACATTATTAAACCAAACGTTGGGGTCGTAACCTTGCTGTGCGGCTCGCTTGCGCATTTTCTCGACATTACCTGGGCCAGCATTGTAAGCCGCCAAGGTAAAGTAAATTTTGTTCTCAGCCGTTATGGCCTTATCGCCAAAGTACTGCCGACGTAAAAACGCTAGGTATTTCGCTCCTGCGTGGATGTTGTTTTCGAGTTGTCGAACATTTTTGATGTTGATGTTTGGATCGCGCGCTGTGCTCGGTAAGACTTGCATTATGCCCACTGCGCCTCTTGTGCCGACTAAGTTGTTATTAAATCCGGACTCTTTATACGCAACCGCCGCAATCAGCAAATAATCCAAGTCATATTTCTCCCCGTAGCGCGAAAACAGCGCCGACAGTTTTTCTAGCTGGGCAATTTTCTTAGGGTTAAGTGCCTTATTGAGCCAATTGGTATTGTCGATGTATTTGCTATATATGACGTTTCCAAGGAGTGTGCCTGAGCGAGATTTTTGGATGAATTTGTTCACCACTGCTTTGAGTTGAGGACTGTTTTGTCGCATTACCCAAGCGATGTTGCCGTTTTTGCGAAGAGGGACTTTCTTATGCGCTTTGATGTCATCCATCGCATTGAGCCAAAGTGTGGCTTTGTGGCTATCTAAAACGATGGCTTTGATATAGCCATTGTTGAGCATGCCGACGAGTTCGTAGTCTTGCAGAGTCTCTTCGATGAAGTGCACGATAATTGGCGGTAAGCCTTTCTTGTTCAGTGTTTTGTTGACGGCTTGAATGCTTTCAAAGTAGCTGGAACTGGCACGTACCCAAACCTCCTTACCGCTCAACTGCTCGAGTTTGGTGATGGTTGGAGTACTTTTGTTGGTGATCACCCACTCTTCAATGCCGGATAAGATTGGGGTACTGAAGTCGACTTTTTGTTTTCGGGCATCGGTGATCGTCAAGTTTGCCACCACTAAATCACCAGAGCCGTTTTCGAGAGAAGGGAGTAATTGGTCTCGCGCTAGAGGGATGATTTGTACGTTCAGTTTGGGTTTGATTTTGCGTAAATCTTTTTCAAAGTGAGCCAGCAGCTCTGCGCCAATCCCTTTTGGTGTTCCTCCTTCGATATAGTAGAAGCCTAAATCGGCAGAGACTAAAACGCGCAATACGTTTTTCTCTTTGATGACATCTAAGTCACCCGTGTACGGAGGCTGTTTTAATGGTGAGATTTCCAAAGCGTAAACGGACGCCGACAACAGAAAGAACAGCATTGCCCAAAACTTAGATATGGTCACGTTCACGTCCAGTTTAATGGTGGAGTAGAACTCTAAGCATAAGTTGTGCTCAAAAAATCATCAAGATTGTTCAAAGAGGAGGAATTGGTGGTAGAAAACAAAACCGCCACAGTTTGAGCTGTGGCGGTAGGCGTTTATTTGACAGGATTTAGCTTAATGAGCGCTTCTGTTCTTGCAACGGCATCTTCTAGTTGCAGCTGCTTGTAGGCTTCCAGCTGAATTTCTAACGATTTACGAGCTGCTTCTGTATCAGGGAATGATTTTTGAAGCTCTTGGCTACGGTTAATGGCAGCAATCCATGCTTCACGGCGAAGGTAAAAATCAGCGGTAGCTAAATCGTAATTCGCCAAGCGGTTTTTCAAGGCCACCATGCGTTTTTGTGCATCTTCCGCATATGGGCTGTTTGGATAACGTTGAAGCAGCTTCTTAAAGTCATCAAATGCTTTTTTCACGGGCTCTGGGTCGCGGTCGCTACGATCGATGCTAAACAGGTCGTGCATAAAGTTACGATCTTGAGCCATGTGGCTCAGGCCACGCATGTAAAGCACCCAGTCCATTTTTTCATGGGTAGGGTTTAGGCGCATAAAGCGAGAGATGGTTGCTAAGCCTAACGCTAGGTCGTCGTTTTTGTAGTATGCGTAAATAAGGTCAAGTTGCACCTGTTCAGAGTAGGCACCAAATGGGTAACGTGAGTCTAACGCTTCCAGTTTCTCAATCGCAGAAAGCCAGTTGCCACTTTGAAGTGAGACTTGTGCGTCTGCATACAGTTCCGAAGGTGGCACATCAGGAACGATTTCTTCTTTGCTTGCACATCCAAACAGAAGAGATACCGCTAAAAGGCCTGTTAAAGTCTGACGTTTCATATCAGGAGTCTGTTCCTTGAATCTAAATATTTCTTAAGCTGCCGTTACTTTCTTTCCAGTAACAGATACAATGACGTAATAGTCTATTTTTCCACAGTCGTGAGCATTAGTCTCACAGTTTTTAAAAAAGTTCGATATGGCTCAGCAGATTGTATTAACAAATACCGTAAAAGATAGCCAGTTAGGTCAACGTTTAGACCAAGCTATCGCCGAATTGTTCGCTGACTTCTCTCGTTCGCGCCTGAAAGAATGGTTGCTGGACGGGAAAGTTCAAGTGAATGGTGAAGTTGTCACTAAACCTCGCACCAAAGTTATGGGTGGCGAGGAAATTACTTTGCAAGCCGAGCTGGAAGATGAAGAACGCTGGGAAGCGCAAGATATCCCACTAGATATCGTCTACGAAGATGATGACATCATCGTAATCAATAAGCCTCGTGACTTCGTCGTTCACCCTGGTGCTGGTACACCAGATGGTACCGTGCTGAATGCATTGCTACATCATTACCCAGACATCGCAGAAGTACCGCGAGCGGGCATCGTACATCGTCTCGACAAAGACACCACTGGTCTGATGGTTGTGGCGAAAACCGTTCCTGCGCAAACGCGTTTGGTTCGTGCCCTGCAAAAACGCAACATCACGCGTGAGTACGAAGCGATTGCAATCGGTCGTATGACAGCGGGTGGTAAAGTGGATCAACCAATTGGTCGCCACTCGACTAAACGCACACTCATGGCTGTAGCTCCTTTGGGTAAACCTGCGGTAACGCACTACCGTGTAGCAGAACACTTCCGTGAGCATACGCGTATCCGTCTGCGTTTGGAAACGGGTCGTACTCACCAAATCCGTGTTCATATGTCTTACCTACAGCATCCTCTGTTAGGTGATACTGCCTACGGTGGTCGTGCACGTATTCCTACTGGTGCATCGCAGGAACTGACGGACATGATTCGTGGTTTCGATCGTCAGGCGCTACACGCTGTAATGCTTCGTTTTGAACACCCGATAACTGGTGAAGAACTGGAATTCCATGCTCCAGTGCCAGACGATATGGTGGCAATGACTGAAGCGCTGCGTAAAGACACTGAAGAATACGGTCTACCGGACGAGTTTTAAGATGAAGGCAATCATTCCTAACTGGTCTGCACCTAAAAATGTCAAAGCCTTTGCTTCTACGCGAGTTGGTGGCTTTTCGACAGGCTCTTATCAAGGGTTAAATCTCGGTGCACACGTTGGGGATGATGCTTCTATCGTAGCGAAGAATCGTCATTGGTTGGCGCAGCAAGCGAATATGCCAAGTGCGCCAATTTGGTTAAACCAAACTCATTCTACTGTCGTTGCCCATGCGAATGCTCCTACGTCAATAGTGCTTGATGCTGATGGCGTCTTCACATCGGCGAGTAATGTTGTGTGTTCTGCCATGACCGCTGATTGTTTGCCTATACTGCTGACGAATACTCAAGGTACTCAAGTAGCAGCTGTTCATGCTGGTTGGCGTGGTTTGGCAAATGGTATCGTTGAAAATGCTCTCGCATTATTTTCGGGTGATATGATGGCATGGTTAGGGCCTGCTATTGGTCCACAGGCGTTTGAAGTGGGCGAAGATGTTCTACAAGCGTTTGTCGATTTTGACTCAAAAGCTCAGCGCGCATTTACCCCTCGTAATGTGGAAGGTAAATGGCTTGCCAACATGTCGCAATTAGCGACGCAGCGTCTCAACAGGGCTGGCGTCTCGCAAGTTTTCGATTCCGGTTTGTGTACTTACCAAGATAAAGAGTCCTTTTATTCTTACCGCCGAGATGGTGTGACAGGAAGGCAAGCTACGTTTATCTGGATTGAAGAGTAAGCCCCATAAAGCTCAAAAGAGCTGAGATGCATAGTTCTATTTTTGCAAAGCTATCTTTATTTATTCACTCCCTTGAAATTCCCCCACTGAGTATCCATCTTTCTACTGTCAAAAGAATTCTCTTTAATCGAGGTTAGGAAGGTCGATATGCGTCTTGATAGATTTACCAGTAAGTTTCAAATCGCTATCTCTGATGCTCAATCACTAGCGTTAGGGCGCGATCATCAGTACATCGAGCCAGTTCACTTAATGGTGGCTTTGCTTGATCAAAATGGCAGTCCAATTCGTCCATTGCTGACAATGCTGGACGTGGATGTAACTCATCTCCGCTCAAAGCTGGGCGAAATGCTTGATCGATTACCAAAGGTGAGTGGCATCGGTGGTGATGTGCAGCTTTCTAGCTCGATGGGGACTTTGTTCAATCTGTGTGACAAAGTGGCTCAAAAGCGTCAAGACTCCTACATCTCGTCCGAAGTCTTCTTGCTTGCGGCATTAGAAGATCGCGGTCCTTTAGGGCAACTACTTAAAGAAGTGGGGCTCACCGAGCAAAAAGTGAGTCAAGCGATTGAAAAGATCAGAGGTGGTCAAAAGGTCAATGATCCAAATGCTGAAGAGCTACGTCAGGCTCTTGAAAAATTCACCATCGATTTAACTGAGCGAGCTGAGCAAGGCAAATTGGATCCTGTAATTGGTCGAGATGATGAAATTCGTCGCACGATTCAAGTATTGCAACGTCGCACCAAAAACAACCCAGTGATCATCGGTGAGCCTGGTGTGGGTAAAACCGCAATTGTGGAAGGCTTGGCGCAGCGAATTGTTAATAACGAAGTGCCAGAAGGTCTACGCGGTCGCCGTGTTCTATCACTGGATATGGGCGCACTTGTTGCTGGCGCGAAATACCGTGGTGAATTTGAAGAGCGTTTAAAATCAGTATTGAATGAACTTGCTAAAGAAGAAGGCAACGTCATCCTCTTCATTGATGAACTACACACTATGGTCGGCGCTGGTAAAGGTGAAGGCTCAATGGATGCGGGCAACATGCTCAAACCAGCATTGGCTCGCGGCGAACTTCATTGTGTTGGTGCAACAACATTGGATGAGTACCGTCAATACATCGAAAAGGATGCTGCATTAGAACGTCGTTTCCAAAAAGTGCTGGTGGATGAGCCGACAGTAGAAGATACGGTGGCTATTCTTCGTGGTTTGAAAGAGCGTTATGAACTTCATCACCATGTAGAAATTACTGACCCAGCGATTGTTGCAGCGGCAAGTTTGTCGCACCGTTATATTTCGGACCGTCAGTTGCCAGATAAAGCCATTGACTTGATCGATGAAGCGGCTTCAAGCATTCGTCTACAAATCGATTCAAAACCAGAATCATTGGATAAGCTTGAGCGTAAAATCATCCAACTAAAAATTGAGCAACAAGCACTAAGTAACGAACACGATGAAGCGAGTGAAAAGCGTCTGCAAGCATTGAATGATGAGTTGAATGAGAAAGAACGCGAATACGCAGAGTTAGAAGAGGTTTGGAATACAGAAAAAGCCGCACTTTCTGGTACTCAGCATATTAAATCTGAACTAGAGCAAGCTCGCATGGACATGGAGTTTGCGCGTCGTGCTGGTGATCTGAACCGAATGTCTGAGCTTCAATACGGCCGTATTCCGGAATTAGAGAAGCAACTAGACTTGGCGACTCAGGCTGAAATGCAAGAAATGACGCTGCTTCGCAATAAGGTAACAGATAACGAAATCGCAGAAGTGCTTTCTAAACAAACCGGTATTCCAGTATCTAAGATGCTAGACGCGGAGAAAGAGAAACTACTTCGCATGGAAGATGTGCTTCACAATCGTGTTGTAGGGCAAAGCGAAGCAGTTGCAGTGGTATCGAACGCGATTCGTCGTAGCCGAGCTGGGCTTTCTGATCCAAACCGACCAATTGGTTCCTTCTTATTCTTAGGCCCAACTGGTGTCGGTAAAACGGAATTATGTAAGACACTCGCGAGCTTCATGTTCGACAGTGAAGATGCAATGGTACGTATCGACATGTCGGAGTTCATGGAGAAACACTCAGTGGCAAGATTAGTGGGTGCGCCTCCAGGTTACGTTGGTTACGAAGAGGGTGGTTATCTAACTGAAGCGGTTCGTCGTAAACCATACTCAGTGATCTTGTTGGATGAAGTAGAAAAAGCACATCCAGATGTGTTCAATATTCTTCTGCAGGTGCTTGATGATGGCCGACTCACTGATGGACAAGGTCGTACGGTTGATTTTCGTAACACTGTCGTGATCATGACATCAAACTTGGGTTCCTCTCGAATCCAAGAGAACTTCGCCACATTGGACTATCAAGGTATCAAGAGTGAAGTGATGGATGTGGTTAGCAAACACTTCCGCCCAGAGTTCTTGAACCGTGTTGACGAAATAGTGGTATTCCACCCACTTGGTCAAGAGCACATTAAGTCCATTGCTTCTATTCAATTAGAACGCTTGGCAAAACGACTAGAAGAAAAAGGGTATCAATTAGAGGTTTCTGATAAAGCACTCGACTTGATCGCCCAAGTCGGTTTCGACCCAGTATACGGTGCTCGTCCTTTAAAACGTGCAATTCAACAGAATGTCGAGAACCCATTAGCTAAATCCATTCTTGCTGGTGAAATAGTTCCAGACAAGAAAGTGCAGCTAATCGTTACTAATGACCAAATTCTCGCTCATCAGTAATTGCACTGACACAAAAAGTGAGATTAAAATCACATTTAAGGGGCTTTCGGGCCCCTTTTCTATGCGCTTTTAGTCCGTTTTGGATGTTTTCTATACGAATGAACTAAAAGGGAGAGTTTTTTTGAAAAATAGGCTTGTGTTCCTCAATGAACTCCCTATAATGCGCCTCCGTTGCCAAGGGAAAGCAAGTTAAGCGAAGCCTAGTCAACAAGGTCAGTGAGTTAAGAATTAACTCGCAGATAAATAACTTAAAAAAGTGTTTGACACGATAAGTTATCTAGCTAAAATGGCCGTCCACTTTGAAGAGAACTTCAAAGTGTGCTCTTTAAAAATAAGAACCTATCAATCTGTGTGGGCACTCGTTGATGATAATCCAATTAGATACTTCGGTATCAAATTAGGTTTCAATGATACGAAGTGACCATTGAATCTTCGGATTCAGCACAGTCAATTCAAACATTACTTTATGTAATGTTCAGTATTCATTGAGCCGAACAAAATCTTAAATTGAAGAGTTTGATCATGGCTCAGATTGAACGCTGGCGGCAGGCCTAACACATGCAAGTCGAGCGGAAACGAGTTATCTGAACCTTCGGGGAACGATAACGGCGTCGAGCGGCGGACGGGTGAGTAATGCCTAGGAAATTGCCCTGATGTGGGGGATAACCATTGGAAACGATGGCTAATACCGCATGATGCCTACGGGCCAAAGAGGGGGACCTTCGGGCCTCTCGCGTCAGGATATGCCTAGGTGGGATTAGCTAGTTGGTGAGGTAAGGGCTCACCAAGGCGACGATCCCTAGCTGGTCTGAGAGGATGATCAGCCACACTGGAACTGAGACACGGTCCAGACTCCTACGGGAGGCAGCAGTGGGGAATATTGCACAATGGGCGCAAGCCTGATGCAGCCATGCCGCGTGTGTGAAGAAGGCCTTCGGGTTGTAAAGCACTTTCAGTCGTGAGGAAGGTGGTAGTGTTAATAGCACTATCATTTGACGTTAGCGACAGAAGAAGCACCGGCTAACTCCGTGCCAGCAGCCGCGGTAATACGGAGGGTGCGAGCGTTAATCGGAATTACTGGGCGTAAAGCGCATGCAGGTGGTTTGTTAAGTCAGATGTGAAAGCCCGGGGCTCAACCTCGGAATTGCATTTGAAACTGGCAGACTAGAGTACTGTAGAGGGGGGTAGAATTTCAGGTGTAGCGGTGAAATGCGTAGAGATCTGAAGGAATACCGGTGGCGAAGGCGGCCCCCTGGACAGATACTGACACTCAGATGCGAAAGCGTGGGGAGCAAACAGGATTAGATACCCTGGTAGTCCACGCCGTAAACGATGTCTACTTGGAGGTTGTGGCCTTGAGCCGTGGCTTTCGGAGCTAACGCGTTAAGTAGACCGCCTGGGGAGTACGGTCGCAAGATTAAAACTCAAATGAATTGACGGGGGCCCGCACAAGCGGTGGAGCATGTGGTTTAATTCGATGCAACGCGAAGAACCTTACCTACTCTTGACATCCAGAGAACTTTCCAGAGATGGATTGGTGCCTTCGGGAACTCTGAGACAGGTGCTGCATGGCTGTCGTCAGCTCGTGTTGTGAAATGTTGGGTTAAGTCCCGCAACGAGCGCAACCCTTATCCTTGTTTGCCAGCGAGTAATGTCGGGAACTCCAGGGAGACTGCCGGTGATAAACCGGAGGAAGGTGGGGACGACGTCAAGTCATCATGGCCCTTACGAGTAGGGCTACACACGTGCTACAATGGCGCATACAGAGGGCAGCCAACTTGCGAAAGTGAGCGAATCCCAAAAAGTGCGTCGTAGTCCGGATTGGAGTCTGCAACTCGACTCCATGAAGTCGGAATCGCTAGTAATCGTGGATCAGAATGCCACGGTGAATACGTTCCCGGGCCTTGTACACACCGCCCGTCACACCATGGGAGTGGGCTGCAAAAGAAGTAGGTAGTTTAACCTTCGGGGGGACGCTTACCACTTTGTGGTTCATGACTGGGGTGAAGTCGTAACAAGGTAGCGCTAGGGGAACCTGGCGCTGGATCACCTCCTTAAACGATGATTACTCACGATGAGTGTCCACACAGATTGATATGGTTTAAATTCAGAGCAAAAAGTTGGTTCTGCATAAAGTGCTGAAGCAATTTATGTGGGGCTATAGCTCAGCTGGGAGAGCGCTTCGCTGGCAGCGAAGAGGTCATCGGTTCGATCCCGATTAGCTCCACCACTGACTTCCTATGTCCCGTTCGTCTAGAGGCCTAGGACACCGCCCTTTCACGGCGGTAACAGGGGTTCGACTCCCCTACGGGATACCATCTTTAAGCACATTTTTTTTGATAAGAAAGTATTAAGTGTTCTTAAAAATGGTTACTTCATTAGAAGTGATTAGCTCTTTAACAATTTGGAAAGCTGACAAAACAACAATTTATTGTTGTTTGTAAAGTTCTCAATGTTTGTCTTTAAGACAAACACCAAAATAACACATTCAAGTGTTCTTGGAATTTGAGTCCGGCAAAATCGAGTCTGCATCATGTATAAAAATTGCAGACAACTTTGGTGACTTGTTCATCAACTCGAAACTCCTTCGGGTTGTATGGTTAAGTGACTAAGCGTACACGGTGGATGCCTTGGCAGTCAGAGGCGATGAAAGACGTAGTAACTTGCGATAAGCCCAGATTAGGTAGTAACAACCATTTGAGTCTGGGATTTCTGAATGGGGAAACCCACGTGCATAAGCACGTATCCTTACCTGAATACATAGGGTAAGGAGGCGAACCGGGGGAACTGAAACATCTAAGTACCCCGAGGAAAAGAAATCAACCGAGATTCCGAAAGTAGCGGCGAGCGAAATTGGACTAGCCCTTAAGCTTTACACGCGTTAGACGAACGGTCTGGAAAGTCCGACGATACAGGGTGATAGTCCCGTAGTTGACGACGTGTGTTCAGTGAAATCGAGTAGGGCGGGACACGTGATATCCTGTCTGAATATGGGGGGACCATCCTCCAAGGCTAAATACTACTGACTGACCGATAGTGAACCAGTACCGTGAGGGAAAGGCGAAAAGAACCCCTGTGAGGGGAGTGAAATAGAACCTGAAACCGTGTACGTACAAGCAGTAGGAGCAGGCTTTGTCCTGTGACTGCGTACCTTTTGTATAATGGGTCAGCGACTTATATTCAGTGGCAAGGTTAACCATCTAGGGGAGCCGTAGGGAAACCGAGTCTTAACTGGGCGTTCAGTCTCTGGATATAGACCCGAAACCAGGTGATCTAGCCATGGGCAGGTTGAAGGTTGAGTAACATCAACTGGAGGACCGAACCGACTAATGTTGAAAAATTAGCGGATGACTTGTGGCTAGGGGTGAAAGGCCAATCAAACCTGGAGATAGCTGGTTCTCCCCGAAAGCTATTTAGGTAGCGCCTCGGACGAATACTACTGGGGGTAGAGCACTGTTAAGGCTAGGGGGTCATCCCGACTTACCAACCCTTTGCAAACTCCGAATACCAGTAAGTACTATCCGGGAGACACACGGCGGGTGCTAACGTCCGTCGTGGAGAGGGAAACAACCCAGACCGCCAGCTAAGGTCCCAAATTACTACTAAGTGGGAAACGATGTGGGAAGGCTCAGACAGCCAGGATGTTGGCTTAGAAGCAGCCATCATTTAAAGAAAGCGTAATAGCTCACTGGTCGAGTCGGCCTGCGCGGAAGATGTAACGGGGCTAAGTAGTAAACCGAAGCTGCGGCAATATACTTTTGTATATTGGGTAGGGGAGCGTTCTGTAAGCGGTTGAAGGTGTGTGGTAACGCATGCTGGACGTATCAGAAGTGCGAATGCTGACATGAGTAACGATAAAGGGGGTGAAAAACCTCCTCGCCGGAAGACCAAGGGTTCCTGTCCAACGTTAATCGGGGCAGGGTAAGTCGACCCCTAAGGCGAGGCCGAAAGGCGTAGTCGATGGGAAACGGGTTAATATTCCCGTACTTCTTACAATTGCGATGGGGGGACGGAGAAGGCTAGGTGGGCCTGGCGACGGTTGTCCAGGTTCAAGTGCGTAGGCTTGAGAGTTAGGTAAATCCGGCTCTCTTTAAGGCTGAGACACGACGTCGAGCATCTACGGATGTGAAGTCATTGATGCCATGCTTCCAGGAAAAGCCTCTAAGCTTCAGATTGTAAGGAATCGTACCCCAAACCGACACAGGTGGTCGGGTAGAGAATACCAAGGCGCTTGAGAGAACTCGGGTGAAGGAACTAGGCAAAATGGTACCGTAACTTCGGGAGAAGGTACGCTCTCGACGGTGAAGTCCCTTGCGGATGGAGCTATTGAGAGTCGCAGATACCAGGTGGCTGCAACTGTTTATTAAAAACACAGCACTGTGCAAAATCGTAAGATGACGTATACGGTGTGACGCCTGCCCGGTGCCGGAAGGTTAATTGATGGGGTTAGACTTCGGTCGAAGCTCTTGATCGAAGCCCCGGTAAACGGCGGCCGTAACTATAACGGTCCTAAGGTAGCGAAATTCCTTGTCGGGTAAGTTCCGACCTGCACGAATGGCGTAATGATGGCCACGCTGTCTCCACCCGAGACTCAGTGAAATTGAAATCGCTGTGAAGATGCAGTGTACCCGCGGCTAGACGGAAAGACCCCGTGAACCTTTACTACAGCTTGGCACTGAACATTGACCCTACATGTGTAGGATAGGTGGGAGGCTTTGAAGCACGTACGCCAGTATGTGTGGAGCCGTCCTTGAAATACCACCCTTGTAGTGTTGATGTTCTAACGTCGACCCCTAATCGGGGTTGCGGACAGTGCCTGGTGGGTAGTTTGACTGGGGCGGTCTCCTCCCAAAGAGTAACGGAGGAGCACGAAGGTGGGCTAATCACGGTTGGACATCGTGAGGTTAGTGCAATGGCATAAGCCCGCTTGACTGCGAGAATGACAATTCGAGCAGGTGCGAAAGCAGGTCATAGTGATCCGGTGGTTCTGAATGGAAGGGCCATCGCTCAACGGATAAAAGGTACTCCGGGGATAACAGGCTGATACCGCCCAAGAGTTCATATCGACGGCGGTGTTTGGCACCTCGATGTCGGCTCATCACATCCTGGGGCTGAAGTCGGTCCCAAGGGTATGGCTGTTCGCCATTTAAAGTGGTACGCGAGCTGGGTTTAGAACGTCGTGAGACAGTTCGGTCCCTATCTGCCGTGGGCGTTGGAAGATTGAAGGGGGCTGCTCCTAGTACGAGAGGACCGGAGTGGACGAACCTCTGGTGTTCGGGTTGTGTCGCCAGACGCATTGCCCGGTAGCTAAGTTCGGAATCGATAACCGCTGAAAGCATCTAAGCGGGAAGCGAGCCCTGAGATGAGTCTTCCCTGATACTTTAAGTATCCTAAAGGGTTGTCGGAGACTACGACGTTGATAGGTCAGGTGTGTAAGTGCTGTGAGGCATTGAGCTAACTGATACTAATTGCCCGTGAGGCTTAACCATACAACACCCAAGGGGTTTTGATGGACTCGAAGCAAGAACAGAATTGAATGTGTAGAGAACACAAAAACAGCTTTCCGAATTAAAGAATTTGCTTGGCGACCATAGCGTTTTGGACCCACCTGACTCCATTCCGAACTCAGAAGTGAAACGAAATAGCGCCGATGGTAGTGTGGGGTTTCCCCATGTGAGAGTAGGACATCGCCAGGCTTTAAATTTAGACTTAGGTCTAACCAGTGCGGAGCGGTAGTTCAGTTGGTTAGAATACCGGCCTGTCACGCCGGGGGTCGCGGGTTCGAGTCCCGTCCGCTCCGCCACTTATTCGAGAGTCGTCTCATTAAACACGAACTACAGGGGTGTAGCTCCAATTGGCAGAGCAGCGGATTCCAAATCCGCGTGTTGGGAGTTCGAATCTCTCCACCCCTGCCATATTTAAAGCCTCAGTCGAAAGACTGGGGCTTTTTTACGTTTGTAAAATGGCAAAATTTATTCTTTGTGAACTCAAGTTCCCAAATAGGCGATTATAGGCGCGTAGCTAATGGTAGCTAAGTCTGAACTGCCCTATCTACTTTCCCTATATAAAGAACAGCAGATTTCCAGCGGGATTGATATCTAGCCGCTAGTGATCCCTTGTCGTTGAATGTCACTGATTGGAATCTCAAGCTCTTGTTGATATTTATTAGCGTTTTTCTGGGTATTTTTAAGAACGCGTCTAGTTGTTGTTGGGATGATTAGCGTTGTTGTTCCTGTTATCATCTTAGGACAATACAAATATAGGATTAACCTTATGCCACATCTACGATTTCGCGCTGTAGAACCTCAAGCCGTACAAGCTTTGTCAAAGCCACTGACTGACGAGCTCCAGCCACTAATGAATAGTCCACGAGAAGATTTTACTTTTGAGTACATCTACACAACTTTCTTTAGTGAGGGCGAGGTAAGTCCTGCTTATCCTTTTGTTGAAGTTTTGTGGTTTGATCGAGGACAAGAGACCCAAGACAAGGTGGCGAAAGTAATTACACAACAAGTTCGTGGTGTAGTCGGTGAAGATATTGATGTCGCAGTCATTTTTTCTGCACTATCGCCAAATGCCTACTATGATAATGGTGAACATTACTAAAGGGGATGTATGATGCGGCTGAGTCTTTCTTTTTATTTCAGTTTATTTGTCTCAGCTCCTCTTTATGCTACGCCATGGGAGCAAGTTAGTGCTCCCACTCATAATATGTCCTCTTCTATTGGTAGTTACGCGAACGGCTGCTTAGATGGGGCCTCCCCCCTGCCTTTAGAAGGTACAGGTTATCAAGTGTTACGTAGTCGAACGAATCGCTACTATGGGCACCCTAACACTATAGATTTTGTTGAAAGCCTAGCTTTAAAGGCGAATCAAAAGTTAAAAACTACTTTACTAATTGGCGACCTTTCTTTACCTCGTGGCGGCCGTTTTTCATCTGGTCATTCAAGCCATCAAACGGGGCTGGATATTGATATCTGGTTGCGTTTAGCTGATTCTCCTCTCTCCTATAACGAACTTCAATTGCCGAAACCGATGAGTGTGGTTGATCTGCAAGATTACTCGATATTAAATCATCGATGGGATAAGAGGCATTTTGAACTCATCCGTTATGCTGCTAAGAGCGATGAGGTGGCTCGTATCTTTGTTCACCCTGTTATCAAGGAGCAACTGTGTGCTCAGGAAGGGGGAAAAGATCGTTCTTGGCTACGTAAAGTTCGTCCTTGGTGGGGGCATCATTATCATTTTCATGTGCGCTTATCATGCCCTGACTCAAGCTCTAATTGTGTCGATCAAGCACCTCCTCCTTCTGGTGATGGGTGTGGTTCGGAGTTAGCGAGTTGGAAGCCAAAAGCAGTTGTCCCTGTGAAGCTCCAGCCAGCAAAAGTAGCGGCTAAACCTAAAAAGAAAAAAGCGATTCCACCGCAATGTCAGCCACTTATCGTCAGTAAATAACGTCTCATCTTTGTTTTTGTTTCGGCTCAGGTATCTCTTTTATGAAACTGGAGAAACATCATACTTTTGTCTACAGTGAATAATACCAATACAAAAACTAACCCAACTCGTTTGGGTGACATATTATAGAAATCTTAAATAAACAATGGGTTGTATGTATTGTTGAGTGGTAACGACTCTGTTTTGAAAGATCTTTCGTCACGATACTCTGATTTCTGAACAATATGTCTGTCGGTTGGTAAGCAAAATTGGCAACGCAGACAAGGTATTGAGGCGGGGTTGTGGAGTGACCTGCCGTAGAATGAATCAAGGACAAAACCATGACTATGATTTGTGCAAAAGAATTTGCAGAGTGGTTAAGACACAGATTTAGCAGTGATCCCAAGGGAGTCTTATTGACTCGTGAAGATGTTAATCACCTGACGGGACGTCAGCGTCTCGATCCGGGATTTGTTAATGATGTGCATTACGAGCTAATGCAATATGGAATGGCTTTCGTTACAGATACGAGCAGGGAAAACTTCTATTTAATTCCTGTATCTCAAGCTGAAAATTGGCGTGAAAGGCTCGAGTATCACTTTGAGAAAGAGTTGTTTTGCAATATCTATCCAATCGAAAAATCAGGATAAAAAAAGGTTCAACTTTGTTCGCAAAGTTGAACCTCATTTTATTTAGGCGAGTCCCTGAATTACCACAAACTTTTCAAGCAATTGCTCTTCTGTCTCAATGTGGTTTGGATCAGTAATAATACATTTTGTTATTGGACAAACTGACTGACAGGTAGGCTTTTCGTAATGACCTTTGCACTCAGTACATAAGTTAGGGTCGATTTCGAAGATGCTGTCTCCCATGCTGATCGCGCCATTCGGGCATTCCGGATCACACATGTCGCAGTTAATGCATTTGTCAGTGATGAGTAACGCCATGATTACTTACCAGTAGGGTTACGAGTGTCCTGGCCTGCGTTTAGATTGCGCATCAACAGACCGTATTCTAGGTCCATGTCTTCAGGAACAGGAATGAATACGAAGTGACCGTTACCTTTTGCGTCTTCAATTGACTCTGATTTGCGGTTTTCCATCGCTTCTAGAGTGAAAACAACGTTACCTTTTGGTGTCATTAACTCCAGGCTGTCACCTACAACGAATTTGTTTTTCACTTCAACTTCTGCCATGTCGCCACGACGTTTACCTGTGAACTCACCAACAAATTGTTGTGCGTCAGAGACTGAGTAACCGTAGTCGTAGTTTTGGTAAGTATCGTGTGTATGACGACGTAGGAAACCTTCGGTGTAACCACGATGAGCTAGGCTTTCTAGTGTACCCATTAGGCTTTCATCGAATGGTTTACCTGCAACTGCGTCGTCGATCGCTTTACGGTAAACTTGCGCTGTACGTGCGCAGTAGTAGAACGACTTAGTGCGGCCTTCGATTTTTAGTGAGTGAACACCCATCTTAGTTAGACGCTCTACGTGCTGAACCGCGCGTAGGTCTTTTGAGTTCATGATGTAAGTGCCGTGTTCATCTTCGTAGGCAGCCATTTTTTCTTCTGGACGATGCGCTTCAGAAAGCAGAACCACTTCATCCGTTGGTTTACCACGACCGATAGTGGTTTCAGGGCGCTCATCTTGAACTTCAACAGGCTGCGCTTCAGTTGGGTCAAACTTCTCAACGATGTCGCCAGCGTCGTTTTCTTTGCCTTCTTCAACTTTGTATTCCCAACGGCATGCGTTAGTACATGTACCTTGGTTAGGATCACGCTTGTTAATGTAACCAGAAAGTAGGCAACGACCAGAGTAAGCCATACATAGTGCACCGTGAACGAATACTTCTAGTTCAGTTTCAGGGCAATGCTCACGAATTTCTTCGATTTCTTCTAGAGAAAGCTCGCGAGAAACGATTACACGTTCAACGCCATTCGCTGCCCAGAACTTAACGGTTGCCCAGTTTACAGCGTTTGCTTGTACAGAAAGGTGAATTGGCATTTCTGGGAAAGCTTCACGAACCATCATGATTAGACCAGGATCTGACATGATCAACGCGTCAGGGCCCATCTCAACGACTGGTTTAAGGTCACGAATGAAGGTTTTTAGCTTTGAGTTATGTGGTTGGATGTTGCATACCACGTAAAGCTTTTTGCCTAGGGCATGTGCTTCATCGATACCGATTTTTAGGTTCTCGTGGTTAAACTCGTTGTTACGTACGCGAAGGCTGTAGCGAGGTTGGCCAGCGTAAACTGCATCTGCGCCGTAGGCGAATGCGTAACGCATATTTTTCAGGCTGCCCGCTGGAGACAGTAGCTCAGGTACGAATGCTTTCTCAGTTGTCATTGCTCAATTCTCTTTTATCTGATCACAAGTCAGGCCAATTCCACCTTATGGAAATGGGGCGCAAATTTTACGTCAAAATGTGAACTGTGACTAGGAGAATTGTGCTTTAGATGAACAAACGCCCTACAAAAAGTGAGGGCGTATTTATTAAAAAGTAGGGTTATCTTATGCGTTAGGGTTAGGCAGGCCGCCTAGCGCTTCATATAGATTTGGTAGGAAAGAGCTGAATTCACCGCACATTAGTGAGAAGTCAGCATCAAAGCGAGCCGCTTGATCTTCACGTGGGATATCGTCGTTTTGATCTTTCAACTCATCTGAGAATTTTAGACGTTTGATGCCGGAATCTTCAGCCATGATGAACTCGATTCGGTCTTGCCAGTTAAGTGCAAGTTTCGTCACGACTTTGTCAGCTGCGATGTGATTGCGGATTTCATCTGTGGTCAGCTCTTGCTTCTTACAGCGAATCACGCCACCTTCTTCAAGTACCGATTTTAACTCAGCTTCGTCCATCATGGTGATGCCTTGCGGCGTGTTACCTGTTTTAACCCACTCAGTTAGCGTTGTTTCAATTGCTACTTCTGGAATCGCAGGAACAACAGGTAAGCTACCCATGGTTTTACGCAGTAGCGCTAATACGTCTTCTGCTTTTTTGTAGCTGCTTGCATCGACAAGGATGAAGCCTTCTTTTGGCATAATCAACACGTGAGTGTGGCTGCTGCGGCTAAAGGCACGAGGCAGTAAGTCCATCACGATGTCATCTTTTAAGTTGTCTTTCTCTTTCTTCTTCAGAGGGCGACCTTCTTGCGCTTCCATAGCGTCTACTTTTGCATTCAGAGACTCTTTAATCACAGAAGCAGGCAGCATTTTCTCTTCTTTTTTTGCACAGATCAGAATGCGGTTTTCTGACACGTGCGTCATCATGTCGCCATGTCGACCCATAGCACTAATCCAACCAAACTTTTGTTTATCTTGGCTACCACAAGGGGTGAATCGAAACTCAGCGAGTTGAGTTTCTAGTTGATCGGCGTTGAAGTTAACCTCGCGGTTAACGCGATATACCAGACAGTTTTTAAACCACATAAATCTTCTCTAGGCTTGATGACAAGGGAGTAATCATAGGGAATTTTTGAGCTGATGTCTTAATAGAAATGAAAAATATCAGGATGAACCCCAAAAGAAAGTTATATGAAAATTTGTTTTCAAAGGTCACAAAAGTGTCATAATTGGTAGTGATAATGCTTATGCATCGAGGGGCGCGCTTTGTCTCTTAAATTCATTAGCTCAACAAACATAAGGTTACTCAATTATGTCTAGAAGGATTCTGGTTGTTGAAGACGAAGCTCCAATTCGTGAAATGCTTTGCTTCGTGCTTGAACAAAAAGGTTACCAGGCGGTAGAGGCGGAAGATTACGATACTGCTGTAACCAAACTGGCTGAACCCTTCCCTGATTTAGTATTACTGGATTGGATGTTACCTGGCGGTAGTGGCATTAACTTTATCAAACACATGAAACGTGAAGAGCTTACACGCAACATTCCTGTTGTGATGCTGACTGCTCGCGGTGAAGAAGAAGATAAAGTTCGCGGTTTAGAGGTTGGTGCAGATGACTACATTACCAAACCGTTTTCTCCTAAAGAGTTAGTTGCTCGCCTTAAAGCGGTTATTCGCCGTGTTACGCCGACCGCATTAGAAGATGTGATTGATGTTCAAGGTCTCAAACTCGATCCTGTTTCTCACCGTGTTACTGCGAATGATGAAGCGGTTGATATGGGGCCTACCGAGTTCAAGATGCTGCACTTCTTTATGACCCATCAAGAGCGTGTTTACAGCCGTGAGCAGCTGCTAAATAACGTGTGGGGCACCAATGTTTATGTTGAAGACCGTACTGTTGACGTTCATATCCGTCGTCTTCGTAAAGCACTGGAAGCTGCCGGTCACGACAAACTGATTCAAACCGTTCGTGGCGCTGGTTACCGCTTCTCAACAAAGGCTTAGATTTTTACGCAGCTTATCAATGCCATTTCTGGAGTAATGAGTGGTTGAAAGATTAACGTGGAAAAAGCTGGCCTGGGAGCTGGCTTTTTTTTACACCCCTTGGGTGATAGTGGGGTGGATATTCGGTTATATGCCGTGGTTGCTTTTGGCTGCCACGGCTTTGCAGCTTGTGTGGCATTTGCATAACCAAGTGCGCTTGTCTTCTTGGTTATGGGATGAAAAACGCCTGACTCCGCCGTCTGGCAGTGGTAACTGGGAGTCTCTCTTTAACGGTCTCTATCGTTTGCAACAGCGTCAACGTCGTAAACGCAAAGAGCTCACCAATCTGATCCGTCGCTTTAGAAACGGTGCCGAATCACTGCCCGATGCCGTCGTAGTATTTCGCGCGGAAGGCAACATTGTTTGGTGTAACCGATTAGCTCAACACCTGTTAGGCTTCCATTGGCCAGAAGATTCCGGTCAACCTATCTCGAACCTGATTCGAACTCCAGATTTCATCAAGTACCTCAATAAAAAAGATTTCTCTGAACCGCTAGAAATGCGCTCGCCGTTGAATGTCGAACGTATGTTAGAACTGCGTATCGTGCCTTACACTGAAGGTGAACACCTGATGGTGGTGCGTGACGTGAGCCAACTTAAGCAACTTGAAGGAATGCGTCGTAACTTCTTCGCCAACGTTTCTCATGAGCTACGCACTCCGATGACCGTACTACAAGGTTATCTGGAGATGACGGAAGACCCAGATATGATCGTCGGCCCGATGTGGACTAAAGCGCATGGGGTGATGACGGAGCAGCTTAACCGCATGAACAGCTTAGTGAATCAACTTCTTACCTTATCTAAGATTGAAGCCGCGCCGATGCATGAGTTGGAAGATGTCGTTAATGTGCCAGCAATGCTTGAAGTATTAGAGAAAGAAGCGATCAGCTTAAGTGGTGATGACCAACATAAACTCACGTTTGATGTCGATACTAGCCTTCGCGTGCTTGGAGATGATGACCAATTGCGCAGCGCGATCTCCAACCTTGTTTACAACGCAGTGAAGTACACTCCTCCGGGAGCCAATATTCATGTTCGTTGGTACCAAACCGCACAAGGTGCGTGCCTTGAAGTTGAAGACAGTGGTGATGGCATTGAGCCACAGCACTTGCATCGACTGACTGAGCGTTTCTACCGAGTTGATAAAGCACGTTCACGCGATACGGGTGGCAGTGGTTTAGGGTTGGCAATTGTGAAACATGCGTTGAGCCATCATGACTCACACCTGGAAATTCAAAGTGAAGTCGGTGTAGGAAGCAAGTTCTCGTTCGTACTTCCAAGTCGTTTGGTGGTGAAATAATGGGACGTCGAGTCAGTAAAGCCATCGCTTGTATCGCGCTTATTTGTTCGAGTATGGCGGTTGCTCAAGATAAGCCTTTACCGAACTACCATAAAACCACTGGCATTGTTGGTAACTTGCTTTCGGTAGGCTCAGACACTTTGGCGGGGATGACCACACTTTGGGTGGAAGAGTTTAAATCCATTTACCCCAACATCAACGCGCAAGTTCAAGCTTCAGGCTCGTCAACGGCGCCACCTGCTTTAACAGAGCAAACGGCGCAGTTTGGTCCAATGAGCCGCCCGATGCGTTTGAAAGAAATCGAGGCGTTCGAGCGACAGCATGGCTACAAACCTACAGCATTGCGCGTTGCTATTGATGCTATTGGTATTTTTGTGCATCAAGACAATCCCATTCAAGGTTTGAACTTTAATCAATTGGACGCCATGTTTTCCGCTACGTTGCGTTGTGGAGAAAGTCAGTTCATCACTAACTGGCAGCAACTAGGTTTAAAAGCCGAATGGGCGAAGCGCAACTTGCAGTTGTTTGGTCGTAACTCTGTGTCCGGGACGTATGGTTACTTCAAAAGCAATGCGCTGTGTGGCGGTGACTTCAAAACTCGAGTGAATGAACAACCGGGCTCGGCTTCTGTGGTGCAATCTGTGGCATCGACTATCAGCGGAGTTGGTTATTCTGGCGTTGGTTATCGAGTGGCTGGCGTAAGGTTGGTTCCCATCGCCAAACGCGGGGTTAACTATGTTAGCCCGACTCGCACGAATATTGTCTCAGGTAAGTACCCACTATCACGCTACCTTTATGTATACGTGAACAAGCATCCTGATTACCCGTTGTCTCCAATAGAAGCTGAGTTTATTCGTTTTATGTTCTCTGCTCAGGGACAAGCATTAGTCGAAAAAGATGGCTATGTACCGATCACTGCAGATTTCGCTGCGGAAGAGTTAAAAAAAGTCGGCCTTTAAGCCGACTTTTTTCATTGTACCGAAAACTAAAAAGTGAGTGTCCACTTCGCACTTGCCCATCTATCTTGTTCTTCCAGTAAATCTGCATGCAGCAACTTATTATTATCTAACCATGCTTCATCGGTACAAGCGAGCATCCATTCATCGCCTTTGATCGATAAAGTGATGTCAGGTAGTGGGTCGTCGTTGCGTTGCCCATTAAGAACTATGGACAGACGAAGAATCTTAATCAGGCTTAACACATCACTTTGTTTGTAGAGGTTGAACTCTGGCAACTCATTGAGCCTTAGCGCTTTGCGTTGAAAGCGTGCAAGCGTCGCCAAGACGAGTTGTTGCTCACGGTTAAAACCTTGCAGGGTTGAATGCAGAAGAATATAAAACGAGTGACGATGGAAGCTGCGTAGGTTGATGCTTAGCCCAACTTCATGCAGCAGAGCGGCCCATTCTAATAAATCAAACAGTTCGCTTTTCTTTTTAATCCCAAGCTCAGAATGTACTTGTTCAAGCATCTCGCGTGCGTGACCTTTTACGCGTGCAGCGTGCTCGAGATCCACACGATGTTTTTGTGCTAGGTTTTCCGTGGTACGCATGCGAATGTCAGAGCGAGCAAACCGCTCTTCCATTTCATATAACAAGCCTTCTCTCAATGCTCCATCAGAGAAAAACATCTGGTCGATTTTTAGTGCCTGAAAAATCGCAGCTAAAATCGCTACACCAGCGGCAAATACCGGTTTACGTTCATCAGTCAAGCCAGTCAACTGAATATCATCAATTGACGCGAACTCGTTTAAAGTATCAATGAGCTTACTCAGACGCTTTGCTGTGATTAAACCGTCTTCAAAGCCCAGCCCAATCAATACCTCTTGAATCGCTTTGATGGTACCTGATGAGCCGAGTGCAATATCCCAACCTTTCTTGCGGTATTTGGTCGCGATGGACTCTAACTTTTGTTCGGCAGCGAGCATGGCTTTGCTGAAGTTTTTGCTCGATAACTTGCCATTTTTGAAGTACTGCTGTGTAAAGCTGACGCAGCCCATCTGTTTGCTATTAAGCAGTTCTGGTTCGAACTCTTGTCCGATGATCATCTCGGTGCTGCCACCGCCAATATCGACCACCAGTTTAGAATTAGATTCCACTTGAGTGTGTGCGACACCCAAGTAAATTAGGCGCGCTTCTTCCTCTCCCGGAATAATCTCTATCGGGAATGGCATGACTGCTTTTGCACGTTGGATAAACAAATGCGCGTTTTTCGCTCTTCTTAGCGTGTGTGTAGCAGCGATGCGCACATTGGATTCCTCAAAGCCTTGCAGCCTCTCTGCGAACATCGCAAGACACTCCAACGCTCGCTCCATGGAGGCGTGACTTAAATTCAATTCATTGTCTAGGCCAGAGGCTAAACGAACCCTCTGTTTATGGCGACTGATGAGCTGTAGGTCGCTGCCGACCACCTTCGCCACCACCATGTGGAAGCTATTAGAGCCGAGATCGATCGCGGCAATGTAGCGTTCATCTTGTTCAAGTATCTGAGACATCTGACTTTTGTCTTCTTGTTTGCTTTTCTATATTTTTAAGATAGTCGTAGATGGCAACTTGTGAGCGAACTTTTTTACGGTTTCCGCGCGGTACATAGCTATTGCTCATCTCTTTGTCTATCAAACGTGCCTTTACTGTATCGGTAAAGTGGATGTTAGTTATATCAATAATTCTCTGTTTCAAACGTGGATCACGAACAGGAGCGGCAACTTCGATACGATGATCGATGTTTCGTGTCATCCAATCGGCAGATGAAATGTAGACTTGAGGATCCCCATCATTGTGCGTGATCACTACGCGTGGGTGTTCCAAAAAGCGATCAACGATACTGATGATTCGAATGTTTTCGCTGACGCCTTCAATTCCCGGAACCAAAGCGCACATGCCGCGGATTATCATGTTGATCTTTACTCCCGCGTTGCTTGCTGCGTAAAGACGGGTGACGATGCCTTTATCGACGAGGTTGTTGACCTTTATGGTTAATCCTGCCTTTTTGCCCGCCTTTGCATTGGCGATTTCATTGTCAATCAGGCGGTAAATTTGGGTGCGCGAATTACGCGGAGAAACCATCAAGTGATTGAACTTCACTGGGCGATAAGGGTTCTCAATGTATCCAAACACGTTGCGCACTTCATTGGTGATTTCTTGGTCTGCGGTGAGCAGCGAAAAGTCGGTATAGATTCGAGCGGTTTTTTCGTGGAAGTTGCCCGTGCCAATGTGCGCGTAGCGAATAATATCGTCACCTTCACGGCGACTGATCATCAATAACTTTGAGTGAATCTTTAAACCGGGCGCACCAAAGATGACGTGCACGCCAGCTTCAGTCAGAACTTTTGACCATTCAATATTTGCTTCTTCATCAAATCGCGCCTGCAACTCAACGACTACAGTAACGTTTTTGCCGTTATGCACTGCATCAATCAAAGAGTTCATCAAGCGAGAGTCTTTGGCTACGCGGTAGATATTAATTTTGATGCTGAGCACTTTCGGGTCAAAGGATGCCTGGCGAACCAATTCACCAATATGGTCAAAGGTGTGATAAGGGTAGTAGAGCAGAATGTCTTTGGCTTTGATGGCTTCGAAACTGTTGGCGTAACCTTCAAAGTCTGCACACTTCATTGGTGGCATAGGTTTGTTTTCGAGGTATTCTCGCCCGACGTTTGGAAAAGCGATGAAATCTTTGAAGTTGTGGTAGCGTCCACCTGGAATTAGGTTGTCGTAATTGGAAATTCTTAGTTTGCTGCACAAGAAGTCGAGCATCTCTTGCGGCATTTCACGCTCATACACAAAGCGTACTGGCATGGCGGTTAAACGTTGGTTTACGCCTGCTGACATTTGCTCTAGCAAGCTGTATTCGATTTCATTACGCAAGTCGTATTCTGCATCACGCGTCATTTTCATCGCGTAGCCTGCGAGCTCATCATAGTCGAAAAAGCCTTTAAAAAGCTCGTCTAAACAGTATCGGATGATGTTATCAAGCAGGATGATGGTCTTACGGCGTTTGCCTTTTTGCTCTGGCACCATCACGAAGCGTGGCAGGTGGTCGGTTGGAATTTCGATGAGAGCGTATTGAGAGTGGTCTTCTTTGCGCAGTTCGACGGCGATGTAAGCGTATTCGTCTTTGAGGAATTGCAGCACGTCGATTTCATCTTTCATCAATAAAGGCGTGATATGTGGCATGACTTCTTTGCGGAAGTATTTGGTGATCCACTTTTCCTGCGCTTCATCGAGTTGATGCTCATTGACCAAGAAAATGCGACGCCGTGCCATTTCTCTAATTAATTCACTGTAAAGTTCGTCGAATTGTTCGTTAAGCTTAAGGGCTTTGGCTTGCATCTTACTCAACAGACGCTTGGAGTTGTCACTCCCTCCTCGCTCTTGGTTGATCAAAATACGACGTTTCACATCAGCGAAGCGCACTTTGTAGAATTCGTCGAGGTTGTTGGAAAAGATCCCAAGAAAACGAATACGCTCGATCAACGGAACGGTTTTGTCGGCCGCTTCTTGTAACACTCGTTCATTGAAAGATAACCAACTAAGCTCTTTTTCTATATATAGTTTTTCTGCGCTCATAACCTTACCTAGCCTAAAGTGAAGTAATCGTACTGATCATGGGGATAAACAGACGAGTGAAAACATTATGAGATTTTTGTTACAGATATATTTCATACCACGCATTGCATAAGAGTTGTATTCTTTTCAGGTGTTTAATGTGATCTGTAATATAATTGTCATCTTAACGACATATTCTAGTACTAAGTCAAAAAAGGTAGAGAGATACATGGCCCAAGCCGAGTTTTCATTGCAGGAAAAAGATAAGAAACGGCTGATTAAAGATCGTTTAGTTCGACTTGCAGTGACATCTGGTGGAGTGGGTGTGCTCGCTGCCCTTATTCTGATCTTCGTCTACCTTGCGATGGTGATCATTCCTCTGTTTTCTGATGCAGAGATCAAACCTAATCACGCGACTCGAACCACGCAAGTGGGCATGCCTCTGGCCATTTCTGTCGATGACTATTCACAACTTGCTTTCGTTTTAACGCAAAGTGGTGAGATTCAATATTTATCGATGGACGCACCTGACAAGCCCGCCATTTATACTCAACAGTTAGCGACTAATCCGGTATCTTTTTCTCAATCGGCTCCTGGCCTTGGTTGGTATGGATTATTGGATGATCAAGGTCTAGCACATATCTTCAAGCCAGAATTCAACGCGACGTTGAGAGAAAATACTCGCCCGCCAGAAGTGGTGGCGTTGTCGACGGATATGAATTTGACGCTTACCGACGCGCGAGATCCTGTGACTCAATTTGTCTTCAGTGCATCAACGCAAACTCCAACTATTGTTTGGCAAACTCGCAGCGGGAAAGTCAAAGCGCGTTGGCAAGAGAAGTCTGCGCTAGGCGTCGCTCCAACCACGATTGATTTCTCCTTTTCTGCGGGCTTTGACGCTCCCCAACAGATGCTCTTAACACCGGATGGTGAAACGCTTTATTTGCGTGATGGTTCGGAGTTAATTGTTCTGACCAAAGCTGCTCAAAAGTTTACGGTGCGCGAAGTTATCGATCTTACTCAAGGGGATAAAAAGCATTCTGTAAGAACGATTGATTTGCTTGCGGGCGCATATTCCCTGTTGGTGACGCACAATGATGGTCGCGTTTCGCAATGGTTTGATACTTTGCAAAATGATAAGCGAACCTTAACTCATATTCGTGACTTCAAATTAGCGTCTGAACTTAAATACTTATTGCCAGATTCACACCGCAAAGGATTCTACAGTTTCTACACCAATGGTACGCTTCAGAGTCATTACACGACCAGTGAAAAACTGGTGTTGTTTAAGCGAGCTTATAAACAAGCGCCTGCGATGGCGGCAATGTCGAACAATGAACGCTATCTGATTACTTGGAATGATGGCTCGTTAAAGGTGGCGGAGGTCGATAACTCTTACCCTGAAGTCTCGCTTTCTTCACTGTGGCAGAAAGTGTGGTACGAAGGCTATCCAGAGCCTGAATTTGTATGGCAATCTACATCGGCCAGCGATAACTTTGAAGCCAAATTTAGCTTGGTGCCGATTGCGTTCGGCACGATAAAAGCGGCTATGTTTGCGATGCTGTTTTCAGTGCCTTTGGCGGTGCTAGGCGCTATTTATACGGCGTATTTTATGTCGCCACGCATGCGTCGAGTGGTTAAGCCGTCCATTGAATTGATGGAAGCACTGCCGACCGTCATCATCGGTTTCCTTGCCGGGTTATGGTTTGCTCCGATAGTCGAAGACCATCTGATTACGGTCGTGGTGATGTTGTTTGTGTTGCCATTGAGCACCATGGTCATGGGGGGCTTGTGGGCTCTGATACCTCAATCTCTGCGTAATCGTCTACCTAATGGATGGCATGCGCTGGTTCTTATGCCAGTGATTTTACTGTTGATTGGTATCGGAGTTTGGATTTCTCCAAGTATTGAACAAACCTTCTTTGGTGGCGACATGCGTTTGTTTTTGACCAATCACGGGATTGGTTTTGATCAGCGTAATTCTTTGGTGGTTGGCCTTGCGATGGGCTTTGCCGTGATTCCTACCATTTTTACCATTGCGGAAGATGCCATTTTCTCTGTACCAAAGCACTTGTCTGATGGATCGTTAGCGCTTGGGGCCACTCCTTGGCAAACCTTGATTTACGTCGTGCTCCTTACGGCCAGCCCAGGTATTTTCTCCGCCATCATGATGGGGCTTGGACGTGCAGTTGGTGAGACGATGATTGTCTTGATGGCGACTGGCAACACGCCGTTGATGGACTGGAACATTTTAGAAGGACTTCGCAGCTTATCGGCAACCATTGCGGTGGAGTTGCCAGAGTCAGAGGTTGGCAGTTCGCATTATCGTTTGTTGTTCCTCGCTGCGTTGATTTTGTTTGTCTTCACCTTTGCGGTGAACGCGCTGGCAGAGTTGGTACGTCAAAGATTGAGAGATAAATACCGTGCGTTGTAGTTTAGATCAGGAAAAAGAGCGAGTTACTGAATGTTAAATTGGATTCGTTCTGGCGCACCGTGGATATGGCTAACAGGCGGTGCGGTCAGCATTAGTCTGTTATCGGTGTTAGGGTTATTGCTCCTCATTGGTTGGAAAGGATTAACCTATTTCTGGCCTGCGCCATTGTATCAATGGAACGTAACGTCGTTGACGCCGGTGCAAGGTGAAGTGCTGCATGAAAACACCATTTTGATTGGCCAGATTTACGAGCGCAGCTTTGTTCCGAGAAGCTATCTTCCAGTGGATGCCGTCAAGAAGTTAGACGAAGATGAGGATTTCGCGACTCGATTGAACATCAAAATTGCGAATCGCGAGTTATATCCGGCCGATTTTATTTCCGTATTGCAGATGCAACTGGATGAGCCAACCACACCCAAAGAGTGGGCGGTGATTGAGCGCAGCAGCGGTGGATACTTTTTTGGTAAGCTGGTGGCGTTTCAAGATGGCGACAAGCTCTATCAAACTGATATCCAAACGGTGTTGAACAAAAAACTTGATGACGCAGAAACGCTGCGCCACGAGATTGATTCTTTGGTCGTCGACCAACTGAAAGACCTGGGTTGGAAGCTTGAGCAATTGCGTTTAGACAAGCGTAAACATGAGCTCAATAACGCCCTAACGAAGGATTTTTTAGCGCAGAACTTGCAACAAAAAGAGCAAGTGGAACAAGAGCTGGCGAAGTTGGACTTACAACTGGATGGCTTGCGTTTACAGCTTTCTGGCTACGCACTAATTGTTGAGGACATGACGGGTTCTCATGTTTCGATTCCCCTTGAAGACATTTTGGACTACTGGTACCCAAACCAAATGTCGTTACCTGACAAAGTGATGCATTGGGGTAAACAGGTCTGGAAATTCTTATCCGAAGATCCAAGAGAATCGAACTCTGAGGGCGGCGTATTTCCTGCAATATTCGGAACCGTTTTCTTGGTGCTTATCATGTCGATTATCGTGATGCCGCTTGGGGTGGTTGCTGCGATTTACTTGCATGAATACGCGAAGAACAACGCACTTACGCGAATTATTCGAATTGCGGTCATCAATTTGGCGGGGGTTCCTTCGATCGTGTATGGCGTGTTCGGGTTGGGTTTCTTTGTCTATACCATCGGAGCCTCCATCGATAACGTGTTTTATGCCGAGCGATTGCCAGCGCCAACTTTTGGTACGCCGGGTTTGTTGTGGTCAGCTTTAACGCTAGCAGTATTAACATTGCCCGTGGTTATTGTTACGACAGAGGAAGGCTTAACACGTATTCCGAGCTCAGTACGCCACGGCTCTTTGGCGCTTGGCGCGACGCAATTTGAAACGTTGTGGCGCGTGGTATTACCAATGGCAACGCCTGCGATTATCACCGGTTTGATTCTGGCGATTGCGCGTGCCGCAGGGGAAGTCGCGCCACTAATGCTAGTGGGGGTTGTGAAATTGGCGTCCAGTTTGCCTGTTGATGGGCAGTTCCCTTACGTGCATTTGGACAGAAAGTTCATGCACTTAGGTTTTCATATTTACGACGTTGGATTTCAAACCTCCAACATTGAAGCGGCGCGCCCGCTGGTGTATGCCACTTCCTTCTTACTCGTTACCGTGATTGTCGGACTAAACTTAACAGCAATCAGCATTCGCAATAATTTACGAGAAAAATACAGAACGTTAGGACAAGATTAAGTATGTTTAATTTCGATAATACATTAGGTTATGAGCCACCACTGGACGTCCATAACTTAACGGATGAACAAACGGCGATCTCGATAGAGAACCTTAATCTTTTCTACGGTCAAGCGCAGGCATTACACGATATTTCGATGCGTATCCCAAAAGGGCGAGTGACAGCATTTATCGGCCCGTCTGGTTGTGGTAAATCGACATTATTGCGCTGTATCAATCGTATGAACGACTTGGTGGAAGGATGTAAAGTCACCGGAAAAGTTCGTTTGCACGGTAAGAACGTCTATCACCCGAATGTCGATGTAGCAACGCTTAGGCGTCGCGTTGGAATGGTTTTTCAGCGTCCTAACCCATTTCCTAAGTCGATTTATGAGAATGTGGTTTATGGCTTACGCTTACAAGGTGTCAAGAACAGTCGCACATTAGATGATGCGGTTGAACGTTCGCTTCGCTCTGCTGCGTTGTGGGATGAAGTGAAAGATAGATTGCACGAAAACGCATTTGGACTTTCGGGTGGTCAGCAGCAACGTTTAGTTATTGCGCGTGCTGTAGCAATTGAACCAGAAGTGCTGTTATTGGATGAGCCAACATCGGCACTGGATCCAATATCAACTTTAACTATTGAAGAGCTTATCAACGAGCTTAAGACTCAATATACTGTCGTGATCGTTACCCACAACATGCAGCAAGCCGCGCGAGTGAGTGACCACACCGCATTCATTCACATGGGTAAGTTGATTGAATACTCCGACGCAGACTCAATCTTCACATCGCCAATGAAGAAACAGACAGAAGACTACATTACTGGTCGATACGGCTAAGGCTCGACCAAACACGGAATAAGGAAAATCATGCACTTTGGACGTCATATTTCAGGACAATTTAACGTAGAGCTAGAATCGATTCGTACTCATGTGTTGACCATGGGTGGCTTGGTGGAACAGCAGCTTTCGTATGCTATTCAAGCCTTGCATAAAGAAGACATTGAGCTCGCGCGAAAGGTTGTGCGTGACGATCATAAAGTGAATGCAATGGAAGTATCGATTGATGACGCGTGTACTCGAATCATCGCCAAACGTCAGCCGACTGCGAAAGATTTGCGCCTGATTATGGCGATCATCAAGACCATTACTGATCTTGAACGCATTGGGGATGTCGCGACACGCATTGCTTATGTCGCTATCGAAAGCCCGTCATCGAAAGAACGCCAATTCCAAGTTTCATTAGAACCTCTCTGCCGTCAGGCGATTCAAATGTTGCATCAGGTTTTGGATGCATTCGCTCGTATGGATGTTGAAGCCGCAGCAGAGGTTCACAAACTCGATGACAAGCTGGATGCCGAATACGAAGCGGTGATCCGTCAGCTCATGACTTACATGATGGAAGACCCAAAAAATATTCCGCATATTCTTCAGGTGATGTGGTCTGCTCGCGCTATTGAACGAGTAGGGGATCGTTGCCAAAACATTTGTGAATACATTATTTACTTTGTGAAAGGTAAGGACGTTCGTCACCTTGGTGATCAAAGCATTGATGATGTGTTGAAGTAACGCTTCATATAAATGAAAAAGACCAGCGAACGATGGTCTTTTAGATCTTAGAATCCGAGATCAGTACTTATCCGGTACAAACGTTTGATCGTCTATTGGCGCTCTGACGTAGCCCTCTTTATTGATCTCTGGTAACTCAATTGGTGGGTACTCTAGCGCTTTGTATTCAATTTGACTGAGTAGATGACTAATGCAATTTAAGCGCGCTTTTTGTTTTGAATCTGAAGGTACAACCCACCAAGGACAGTTTTTGGTGTCGGTGTAAGCGAACATCTTGTCTTTTGCTTCAGAATACTCAGCCCAGCGGTGTCGAGATTCTAGATCCATCGGGCTGAACTTCCAGCGCTTTATCGGCGTGTTGATTCGCCCTAAGAAGCGTTTTTCCTGCTCCTCGTCGGATACCGAAAACCAGTACTTGAGCAAAATAATGCCTGAGCGTTGCAGCATTCTCTCGAATTCAGGGCAAGAGCGCAGAAATTCTTCATATTCATCTGGCGTACAAAAGCCCATGACTTTTTCGACGCCTGCGCGGTTATACCAACTGCGGTCAAACAAGACGATTTCACCGGCGGATGGCAGGTGCGCGACATAACGTTGAAAGTACCATTGTGTCTTTTCTTTTTCAGTCGGGGCGGGCAATGCCACTACGCGGCAAACTCGGTGATTTAACTTTTCCGTAATTCTCTTAATTACGCCGCCTTTGCCTGCGGCATCACGGCCTTCAAACAGAACGACGACTTTTAGTCCTTTGTGTTTAACCCATTCCTGCAGCTTTACCAATTCGACCTGCAGCTTTTTAAGCTCTTGTTCGTATTCCTTTTTCTTTAGCTTAGACATTATTCGTTCCTCACTCCTTGATGCTCAATATGTTAGCACTCAAAGTAGAAAGTGGGGGTTTCGAATGTGTTATTTGAGAGCTGCTGCGACGTTGGCGATGGCTTGAGTACTGGTAATAGGAATCGCAAAATCATCGACATCTGAAGCGCCCATTTTGCTTTGTTCAGCAATAAAGGTCATTTGGCTAGGGCGTGTGGTCTTGCCTGAAAGATGGACTTCTTGCACGTTCGTGTTTTTGACTAAATGACGGACGTTGTCTGCATTCACTCCCGCCCCGGCCATGATCGCAATGCGCCCTTGGGCTTGTTCCACAAGAGATTTAAGTACGCTCTCGCCTGCTGGTGCAGATGGAGCGAGGCCTGAAGTCAGAATACGTTCGCAACCTAAATGGATGATATCTTCCAACGCTTGTTCTGAATTGCGACATTGATCAAACGCACGATGAAACGTGATGCCAAGACCCAGTGCTTGTGCAAACTCGCACAATGCGGTGGCAAACGGCATGTGGATATCACCTTCTTGGGTCAGTACGCCTAGCACCACTCCATCTAAACCAGATTGATGGGCGGCTTCGATGTCCCAACGCATCATGTCTAGCTCCTCTTCGTTATAGAAAAAGTCGCCTTGGCGTGGACGAATCATGGCATACACTGGAACAGAAGATTGTTTGGCCGCTTGCTGCATAAAACCGTAGCTTGGCGTTAAGCCACCCAATGCGAGAGATGAGCAAAGCTCAATACGAGTTGCGCCACCAGCAATGGCGTAATGAAGAGATTCAATATTATCAATACAGACTTCTAGATGAGTAACCACTTTGATTCATCCTACTAACGTTACAGTAAGTGTTATGGCTAAGATATTAGCAGGGCCAACAGGCAGAATCTGTATGATGTCGATGGGAAATAGAGGTAAAGTTTTCGCCTAGGTGTTACCTCATTTGAGCACATTTATTGAAGATAAAAGAAAGCCCAGAGCATATACTCTGGGCTTCGATAGGACTTTACTTAGACTGATTGGCGTTTGCGGTTTTCCCGCTATAGCTTTTTGCTTTATATATACATCCAACCATCACACCCGTTGAGCTTGGGTGAAGGTCTATTATTTTTTGCCTAGGTCAGCTGCGTGCTCAGATAGGAACGCTGCAACACCTTTTGGAGATGCGTCCATACCTGCTTTGCCTTCTTCCCATTGTGCAGGACATACTTCGCCGTGCTTCTGGTGGAAGTTTAGAGCATCAACCATACGTAGCATTTCGTCGATGTTACGGCCTAGAGGTAGGTCGTTAACTACTTGGTGACGTACAACGCCTTCTTCGTCGATTAGGAAAGAACCACGGAAAGCAACACCTGCTTCTGGGTGCTCAACGTCGTAAGCTTTACAGATTTCATGCTTAACGTCAGCAACTAGTGGGTACTTAACTTGACCGATACCGCCATCTTCGATAGCAGTGTTACGCCATGCGTTGTGAGAGAACTGAGAGTCGATAGAAACACCGATAACTTCAACACCTTTAGCTTGGAAATCAGCTAGACGGTTGTCGAATGCAATTAGCTCAGATGGGCAAACGAAAGTGAAATCTAGTGGGTAGAAGAAAACTACTGCTTTCTTACCTTTAGTGAACTCTGCAAAGTTGAAGTTTTCAACGATTTCACCGTTACCTAGAACAGCTGCTGCAGTAAAATCAGGGGCTTGACGACCTACTAGTACCATTTTTTTGCTCCTAAAAAGTATGGTTAGTTCCAAACCGAATACAGTAATGTCGGTTTGGTCCGTGTTTGTTCGAGACAAACTATAGTACAGATTGTAGTATTGAAAAAAGCGAAATAAATAGATTGAGTTAATCGAAAAAAGCGATAACAACAAAACTATTAACTCGATCACTGGAACAGCGGTAGATACAAATACAATTATGAATAAATGGCCCAGTCTGAAGCAGTTACATTATTTAGTGACACTGCATGAAACTCGACATTTTAGCGAGGCAGCAGAACGCTGCTTTGTCAGTCAATCAACGTTAAGTAAAGGGATTCAGAATCTTGAAGAGTTGATCGGTTGTCCGCTTTACGAAAAGAAAGACAAGAAAAGCCCGTTGGTTTTTACCCAGACCGGAGAAATGGTCGTAAAGCAAGGTCGAGAGCTATTGGCCAAAGGACAAGATTTAGTAGAACTTGGCCGATTATGTCAGGGCGATGATATGAAAGGCCAGTTGAAGGTTGGGTGTATTCCGACGATTGCACCGTTCTTATTGTGTGACCTCGTCCAAGAGGTGAATTATCGATTCCCTCAGCTAAACCTTCTATTAAGAGAAGACACCACCACCAATTTGTTGCAAGCGCTGCGTCATGGTGAGTTAGATGTACTGATCTTAGCGTTGCCAGTTGAAATCGATGGTATGGAGAGTCGCGTCGTCGGCAAAGATCCGTTCCGTATGGTGATCAGTGCAAACCAAGTCGATTCGATTCCTGTACCGATCCGTTATGACGATCTGCCGGATGAGTCGGTGTTCCTATTAGAGAAAGAGCATTGTTTAACTGAACATGCAGTTTCAGCTTGTAAGCTGACCGATAAAGAGAAAATTAACCCGTTTACGGCAACCAGCTTACATACCTTGGTGCAGATGGTCGCGAACGGCTTAGGTACCACTTTTATTCCTCAAATGGCAATCGAACACGGCTTGTTACACAACCAAAATTTGGTGGTGATCGACCCTCCTGGCCAGCAGGCGTATCGCGAAATTGGTTTGGTTTGGCGCCCTAGTTCATCAAGAACAAACACTTTTAACCAACTTGCAGATGTGGTTTCCGAACTGCTTTAGCTATTAGTATTAGCCTTTACTTCCTCACTATTTATCTAAAAGCGCACTGGAAACGGTGCGCTTTCTAGTATTTTATTCTGTCGGTGAACTTTGACTTGTAAAATTTCACAGCTTTATTTTCGTGAAGCTTTCATAAAATTGTGAAATTTCACAATGTTAATTTTACACAATTGGCTGCGCATTGTGTTTAACCTCCGTTTAAATTCCTTACGCTAGACCTTATGAATACAAGGTTTTCTCGCTTGCCTCTATATTCATACACCTGTTTTAAATCATATTTCATTGCAAAATTTGATGTAATTAAATTACGTAATAACTTACAAATTGGCATCCAAAATCAGTGCTTTGTTTGGTGCCGAATAAAACTTCGAATTTTGTGTTTTGTTTGTCTAGGGGGTTTCGTTAAACCCTTTGTTGATATAGCTTATTTAAAGGCTGCTAAGACTTATGTCTAGATTGAAAAAGCACTCAGGCTTAAGCAATCTATGAACACGGCCACACAGATTGAACACAAAGTTAAAGGATGTATTTTGTTGTTCATAACTTACAAATGTAGCTTTACGCTGACTGCCCAAGATAGATAAAGCACGTTAAGGATGAATGATTATGCTTGCTCAGACAGAACAAAAAACACAACCATCACAGCAAACCCAAGGCATGCTTGAGGTGACTGGAGCACTTGCTCCGGAGCATCAAGCTATTTTCCCTGTTGAAGCCCAAACCTTTTTATCTCTGCTGTGTGAAAAATTTGCTGGGCGTGTTGAAGAGTTGTTGGAAGCGAGAGAAGAAAAGCAAGCACTCATCGACGCTGGGGAGTTGCCAGACTTCCTGCCTGACACACAAGATATTCGTGAAGGTAGCTGGAAGATCTTAGGTATTCCTCAGGATCTACAAGATCGCCGTGTTGAGATTACAGGCCCAACGGATCGCAAAATGGTGATCAACGCTTTGAATGCAAATGTAAAAGTATTCATGGCGGATTTCGAAGACTCTATGTCGCCAGCTTGGGACAAGGTTCTCGATGGTCAAGTTAACTTGCGAGATGCCGTTAATGGCAACATTAGCTACACCAACCCTAGCAATGGCAAGCATTATCAGCTGGTGGACGACCCAGCGGTGTTGATCTGCCGTGTTCGCGGCCTTCACTTAAAAGAAAAACACGTGACGTGGCACGGTCAGATCATTCCAGGCGCGCTTTTTGATTTCGCACTGTATTTCTACAACAACCATAAAGCATTGCTTCAAAAAGGCAGCGGTCCATATTTCTATCTTCCTAAACTGCAGTCTCATCATGAGGCGAAGTGGTGGAGTGAAGTGTTCCATTTCACAGAAGAATATTTTGGTTTAGAGACTGGCACGATCAAAGCGACCGTGCTGATCGAAACGTTACCAGCTGTGTTTGAGATGGATGAGATTTTGTTCTCACTTAAAGAGCATATCGTAGGGCTGAATTGTGGTCGTTGGGATTACATTTTCAGTTACATCAAAACACTGAAGAAACACCCAGATCGTGTTCTGCCGGATCGCCAAGTCGTCACCATGGACAAACCATTTTTGAACGCCTATTCGCGTTTGTTGGTTCGTACTTGTCACAAGCGTGGTGCTTTCGCGATGGGAGGAATGGCCGCCTTTATTCCCGCGAAAGACCCGCAAGCAAACCAGAAAGTGTTGGATAAAATTCACAACGATAAATCACTTGAGGCGAATAACGGTCACGACGGTACGTGGGTTGCTCACCCGGGTCTCGCTGATACTGCTATGGAAGTATTCAGTGCGGCACTTGGAGAGCGAACAAATCAACTAGATGTTAGTCGCTCCGAAGATGCGCCAATTACCGCAGCCGAGTTGCTAGAACCGTGTGACGGTGAACGTACAGAAGAAGGCATGCGCCACAACATTCGCGTTGCGCTGCAATACATCGAAGCTTGGATTTCTGGAAACGGCTGTGTACCAATCTACGGATTAATGGAAGACGCTGCGACTGCTGAGATTTCTCGCGCTTCAATCTGGCAATGGATTCAGCACGGTAAGTCACTCGACAATGGTCAGCAGGTGACAAAAGCACTGTTCGAAACCTACTTGCACGAAGAAGTGGAAGTAGTGAAACAAGAAGTGGGCGAAGAGCGTTATCAAGCCGGGCGTTTTGAAGAAGCCGCACAATTGATGGCGAAGCTAACAACTAGCGATGAGCTAACCAACTTCTTAACCGTTCCTGGTTATGACTACCTGGACTAAGAATTCTTAACTGTAATACCAATAACGTGAAAACTTTCGAGGCAGATAGGGATGTACTGCCTGAGAACGGAAACTCAACGCACAAACAAAAGTGCAAATAATAAAGAGGGATAGACCAATGACATTGACTCGCCGCCAACAAATTGAAGCTCTGGAAAAAGACTGGGCAACGAATCCACGCTGGAAAAACGTAAAGCGTACGTATACTGCAGAAGAAGTCGTAGAACTGCGTGGCTCGATGGTACCAGCAAATACAATCGCACAACGTGGTGCTGATAAGCTGTGGTCACTGGTCAACGGCAGTGCGAAAAAAGGTTATGTAAACTGTCTTGGTGCACTGACAGGTGGTCAAGCCGTACAACAAGCGAAAGCGGGTATCGAAGCGATTTACCTATCAGGCTGGCAGGTAGCGGCAGATAATAACACTGCATCGACTATGTACCCGGATCAGTCGCTATACCCAGTGGACTCAGTGCCTTCAGTGGTTAAACGCATTAACAACTCTTTCCGTCGTGCTGACCAAATTCAGTGGGCGAATGGCAAGTCTCCTGAAGATGAAGGTGGTATTGATTACTTCCTACCAATCGTAGCGGACGCAGAGGCGGGCTTTGGTGGTGTGTTAAACGCATACGAACTGATGAAGTCGATGATCGAAGCTGGTGCCGCTGGTGTTCACTTTGAAGACCAACTCGCTTCGGTTAAAAAATGTGGTCACATGGGCGGTAAAGTACTGGTTCCGACGCAAGAAGCGGTACAAAAACTGGTAGCTGCGCGTCTTGCTGCAGACGTTTCTGGTACAACAACGCTAGTTATTGCACGTACTGATGCGAACGCGGCAGACCTGCTAACTTCAGATTGCGACCCATACGATAAAGACTTTATTGAAGGTGAGCGTACTCAAGAAGGCTTCTACCGTGTACGTGCAGGTATCGACCAAGCGATTTCTCGTGGTTTGGCTTACGCACCATATGCAGACTTGATTTGGTGTGAAACTGCGACGCCGTGTCTAGAAGAGGCGCGTAAGTTCGCAGAAGCGATTCACGCTGAGTACCCAGATCAACTGCTAGCATACAACTGTTCACCATCGTTCAACTGGGAGAAAAATCTCGATGCAGAAACCATTGCGAAGTTCCAGCAAGAGCTTTCAGACATGGGCTACAAGTACCAGTTCATCACGCTAGCGGGTATCCACAACATGTGGTTTAACATGTTTGAATTGGCACACGCTTATGCGCAAGGTGAAGGTATGCGTCATTACGTTGAGAAAGTTCAACGTCCTGAATTCCAAGCAGCAGAGAAAGGCTACACCTTCGTGGCTCACCAACAAGAAGTGGGTACAGGTTACTTCGATAGAATGACGAACACCATCCAAGGTGGTAACTCATCTGTCACTGCGCTTACCGGTTCGACCGAAGAAGACCAATTCTAATTGGCACTGCAACACTTCCTTAATCAGCGTCAGTAATGGCATATTTTGAGCGGCATCTCGGCCGCTCTTTTTTCGCCTTTATAACGCTTCTTCATCCGGTTCAATTTCTTCCGGCTCAACCTCTTCTTGCAGTTCAAGCAAGTTGATCGCGATCGTAACGAAGTCCGTGTCAGTAATAATTCCAACCAGATGCCCTTTATGCACGATAGGCAAGCAGCCCACTTTGTGCTTTTGCATGTAAATGGCGCTCTCTTTTAGACCTGCTCTTGGCTCTGCAGTCATGATGTTAGTGTGCATCATTTCGTAGAGAGGCGTATCGAGGGTAAAAGATTGCTCAGCGTCATCTGGGTGCAAACAGGATTCTTGAGCAGCAAGAATATCACGTTGAGTCACCAAGCCTTGTAAGTGATGATTGGCGTCAACAACCGGAATATGTCGAATATCCAACGCGTTCATCATGCTCTTTGCATCGCGCAAGGTATGCGTGCGTAGCAAGGTATGAGGGTTGCGAGTCATCATGTCTTCAACCTTGATCATAGAGACCTCCAGCGGCATTGTCCTTTCTTTAAATATAGAGAATATTTTGCCGTATATCTGGGAGCCAACTCGTTTTTCATCAATTAAATAGCACAATGTTCTTGCGCCTCTTTTTTACTGCGTAATCTGTGTGTTATCGATGTTTTTATTAGTTTGAATAAGTCGGTTTGCGTGCGAGTCAGTTGGCATTTTTGATTGATATTGAATGTGTACCCAAGGTAATCCAATGAATTGAATCGCACATTTTTATTCGTTGGATTTTCCAAGATTCGTCTCTCGAAGAAGATACGCTCAGGCTTACCAAATTGAAGACGATTATGTACAAAAAATTATTTGCACTGATGGCTGCTGCAATGAGTGTCCAATCCGCTCAGGCCATCGTTTTGGGCAGTGTGGAGTCAAACCCTGCAGATCGCGTTGCGATTCGAGCCAGTAACATGGCGGAATTTCAAAACTGTGGCGGCACTATGGTCACTGACCAGTGGGTAATGACTGCGGCCCACTGTGTCGTAATGGGGCAAGGTTCGAACGAAGCGAGCTATTACGTTACCCAACCGGGTGAACTGTCTATCACCGCTCGTGTACATAATCTTCACGATACGAGTATCGACAACTACTACACCGTTTCGCATGTCGTCGTGCATCCAAACTACACTCGTATCTCGAAAGCGGATGTTGACAGCAAGGGGAATGTGAAGCCTATTCAAACGGCGCTCGATAATGACATTGCGCTGCTTTACCTTACTCGCCCAGTTACTGGGGTGAATGTGGCTGACCTCGCCACAAAAGAAGACATGATCAGCATTGAGGCACGATTAGCTGCGGATTGGAACGATAACTACGACACCAACCAGCGAACTGAAAATGTTCAGGTTTATGGATGGGGAACAACAACGCCAATGGCATCGGAGGCTTCTCCTTTGTTACAAACCACTCAGATCGGTTTTCTTCCTATAGACAAGTGTTATGATCGTCTGGAAATTGGCAACAGCTATCCGGGGTTGATTAACTCTAGAACCAACGAGACTAAGATCTGTACAGTGCCTACATTCAATAGGATTTTAGAGCCAAGCAGCAGCACTCAATATGGTAACTCTGCTTGTAAAGGGGACAGCGGTGGCCCGCTGCTGGACATTGCGACAGGAAAGCAAATTGGGGTCGTGAGTGGTGGTCCTTTGGTATTGCCGACTTGTGGCTCGCTGACCATTCCAAGTTTTTATACGAAGGTCAGTAACTACTACGATTGGGTTCAGTCTTACATTACTGCCGACACACCACCAAACCGTTACATCACTGAACCAAATTTTATCATCAATGCTAGAGAAGAAGCGGGCAAAGAGTGTCACGATGGTATTGCAACCAATAATTGTGATTTCAAAGGTTCCGATGACGATGGCGGCAGTCTAAATCTCTGGTTGTTGGCTCTGCTCGCTCCTTTAGCATGGTGGCGCAGACGCGAAGCTTAATCACGTTAACGATGTTGAAAGAAACGAGCAGCGCACGTCGCTGCTCGTTTTATTGTTAGGTTGGCGCTGTATAAATGACGATGAGTGCGTCGTCAAAATGAATGTCCTTACGCCGTGTAAGAATATTGCCAAGTGATCGCGGATTTTCACGTTTTATTACACTCTTCACCATGGCTTTTACAGCGATATTCTGGGGATTTGCTTGCTATTGCAGCATGTAAACATATACTAGTCTGCTGCGAAAAACTCGTCGCAATTTAATCGTCTTCTTTGACGTGATTTGACCAATATATAAGACAAGTAACATGCAAGTATCAGATTTCCATTTCGACCTTCCAGATGAACTCATCGCTCGTTACCCTCAACCAGAGCGTACCGCAAGCCGACTACTACAAATGGACGGCAATACTGGCGAGCTTATAGATGGCACATTTACTGATGTGTTAAACCAAGTTCAAGCTGGTGACTTAGTGGTTTTCAATAATACCCGTGTTATTCCAGCGCGTATGTTTGGTCGTAAAGAATCTGGCGGTAAGTTAGAGGTGCTAGTGGAGCGCATGCTAGATGAGAAAAGCATTCTTGCGCACGTTCGCTGCTCTAAATCACCAAAACCAGGTACTACCATTATTGTGGGTGAGAATGACGAATACTCAGCGGAAATGGTGGCTCGTCACGACGCTCTATTCGAACTGAAATTTAACTCTGATAAGACGGTATTAGAAATCCTTGAAGAAATTGGCCACATGCCACTTCCTCCATACATTGACCGCCCAGATGAAGACGCAGATAAAGAGCGTTACCAAACCGTATATAACCAAAAACCAGGCGCAGTAGCAGCACCTACGGCTGGCCTGCACTTTGATGACGTTCTTTTAGATAAGATCAAAGCCAAAGGCGCTGAGTTCGCTTACGTTACACTACACGTCGGTGCAGGTACGTTCCAACCAGTAAAAGTGGATAACATCAACGATCACCACATGCATGCAGAGTATGTAGAAGTACCGCAAGAAGTGGTGGATGCAATCAATGCAACTAAAGCTCGCGGTGGTCGCATCATAGCAGTGGGTACAACATCAGTACGTTCACTCGAAAGTGCAGCGCAAGATGCATTGAAGAAAGGCACTGAATTGGTTCCATTCTTCGGCGATACTGAAATTTTTATCTATCCTGGTTACGAATACCAGCTGGTGGATTGCTTGATCACTAACTTCCACTTACCAGAATCAACATTGATCATGTTGGTGAGTGCGTTTGCTGGTTACGAGAACACCATGAATGCTTACAAGCATGCGGTGGAAAACAAATACCGTTTCTTCTCGTACGGTGATTCAATGTTCATCAAAAAGAAAACGATTTAGTAAAAATAAGATTTACGAGTGCTAGCAGTAAGCTAGGAAATAAAGCATTCATTGCTTTGTCTCTCGCAAGGAAAAGCGACCGCTCCTTAAAGTAGGGCAGAGCCCTAAACACTCAGTCAGACTGTTTCTCTGACATTCGGAGGCATCGTGAAATTAAAATTCGATCTTAAGAAGAAAAACGGCAATGCGCGTCGTGGTCAACTGACTTTCGAACGCGGCACTGTCCAAACGCCAGCGTTCATGCCAGTCGGTACCTACGGTACGGTTAAAGGCATGACACCAGAAGAAGTAAAAGGCACTGGGGCAGAAATTCTGCTAGGCAACACGTTCCACTTGTGGCTGCGTCCTGGTCAAGAAGTGATGAAAATGCACGGTGACCTGCACGATTTCATGAACTGGCACGGTCCTATTCTTACCGATTCAGGCGGTTTCCAAGTATTCAGCCTAGGTAAGATGCGTACTATCACAGAGAAAGGTGTTCACTTCCGTAACCCTGTGAATGGCGACAAGATTTTCATGGATGCAGAAAAGTCGATGGAAATTCAAAAAGATCTAGGCTCTGACATCGTAATGATTTTCGACGAGTGTACGCCATACCCTGCGACACATAACGAAGCGAAAAAATCGATGGAAATGTCGCTACGTTGGGCTCAACGCTCACGTGATCACTTCGATAAGCTAGAAAACCCGAACAACCTATTTGGTATTGTTCAAGGTGGTGTTTACGAAGACCTTCGTGATGTATCGGTAAAAGGCCTAACTGAGATCGGTTTTGACGGCTACGCAGTGGGTGGTTTGGCGGTTGGTGAGCCAAAAGAAGACATGCACCGTATTCTTGAGCACACTTGTCCACAACTTCCAGAAGATAAGCCACGCTACCTAATGGGCGTAGGTAAACCGGAAGACTTGGTAGAAGGCGTTCGTCGCGGTATCGACATGTTTGACTGTGTAATGCCTACGCGTAACGCACGTAACGGCCACCTATTTGTGACTGGTGGTGTGATCAAGATCCGTAATGCGAAACATAAAACGGATACAACGCCGTTAGATCCGCATTGTGACTGTTACACTTGTCAGAACTACAGCAAGTCGTACCTTCACCACCTAGAGCGTTGTAACGAAATTCTAGGTGCTCGTCTGAATACGATCCACAACCTGCGTTACTACCAGCGTCTGATGGAAAGCATTCGTAAGGCGATTGATGAAGACCGTTTCGATGAGTTTGTTCAAGAGTTTTACGCTCGTCGTGACCGCGAAGTGCCACCACTAAGCAAAGCTTAAAAGAATTAAAGCCTTTGGCATGTCGCCAGAGGCTTTTGCTAATAAAGTAGGCTAACGCACGTTATTTTTGAGAGAGCGATCTCTATTAGTCACTCTCAGACTTGAATCTAAATTGCGAAAGCCCAACTTGTTGGATTATCAATAAAATATAATGAGGATGTTTTAATGTTTATTTCTCAGGCTCACGCAGCAGCAGAAGGCGCGCCAGCTGGCGGTGGTTTCGAAATGCTAATCATGCTTGGCATGTTCGCAGTGATTTTCTACTTCATGATTTACCGTCCACAAGCGAAACGTGTTAAAGAACACAAGAACCTAATGTCTTCTATGGGCAAAGGTGACGAAGTTCTGACCAGCGGCGGTCTAGTGGGTAAAATCACTAAAATCGCTGAAGACAACGACTACATTTCAATTGAGCTTAACGCGAACAATGAAGTTGTAATCAAGAAAGACTTCATCACTGCAGTGCTGCCAAAAGGTACGCTTAAGTCTCTATAAAACAGCTAAAGGGTCCTCGCTGTGCTAAACCGTTACCCATTATGGAAGTACTTGATGGTGTTTTTTGCCATCATCACCGCTGCATTGTATGCACTTCCAAATATCTACGGTGAAGATCCGGCTATTCAAGTTACAGGGGCGCGTGGCGCCTCTGTAGATATGTCAACGCTGGATGCTGTCACCACTGCTCTTGATAAAGAGCATCTCTCTCATAAATCCATTGCTCTCGAGAATGGATCAATTCTTGTTCGTTTCAACGACACTGATACTCAAATTAGTGCTCGTGATGTCATCAGCGAAGCGCTTGGCAAAGACAAAATTGTTGCACTTAACCTTGCTCCTTCTACTCCAGATTGGCTAGAAGCAATTGGTGCGTCGCCACTTAAACTAGGTCTTGACCTACGTGGTGGTGTTCACTTCTTGATGGAAGTGGATATGGACGCAGCAATGGAAAAGCTTGTTGGTCAACAAGAGGAAGCTTTCCGTAGTGAACTTCGTGACGCTAAGATTCGTTACCGTGCAATCCGTCCTTCTGGCAAAGAAGGGGTGGAAGTGCTGCTACGTGACGAAGAGCAACTGGCTGAAGCGAAGCGCACGCTAACGAAGAATCATCCGGACATGAACTTTGTCGAGTCTGATTCGAATGGTCGTTACGCTCTTATCGCCACTTTTACTGAGCAACGTTTGCAAGAGATTCGTAACTACGCTGTAGAACAAAACATCACGATTCTACGTAATCGTGTAAACGAGCTGGGTGTTGCTGAGCCGCTTGTGCAACGTCAAGGCGCTAGCCGCATCGTTGTTGAGCTGCCAGGTGTTCAAGATACTGCTCGTGCGAAAGAAATTCTCGGTGCTACGGCAACCCTTGAATTCCGTGAAGTTGATGATAAAGCTGATTTAGCAGCGGCGGCGAATGGCCGTGCACCTGCGGGCAGTGAAATCAAACAAGATCGCGATGGTCGTCCTGTTGTACTTAAAAAGCGTGTCATCCTAAGCGGCGCTAGCATCACGGATGCAAGTTCTAGTGTGGATGAATACGGTCGCCCTCAAGTTAACATCTCGCTAGACAGCGAGGGTGGTAACAAGATGTCGGCGTTCTCGAAGAAAAACATTGGTAAGTTAATGGCTACCGTGTTTGCTGAGTACAAAGACAGCGGTCGTAAAACGCCTGAAGGCAAAGTTATCCTGACTAAGCACGAAGAAGTGATTAACCAAGCAACGATTCAATCTGCACTTGGCCGTAACTTCCGTATTACAGGTATCGACTCTGCTGCTGAAGCGCACAACCTCGCACTTCTATTACGTGCAGGTGCACTTATCGCACCGATCTCTATCGTTGAAGAACGTACCATTGGTCCGTCAATGGGTCAGCAAAACATCGACATGGGTATCCAAGCGTGTGTTTGGGGTATGGTAGCTGTAATGCTATTTACTCTGCTTTACTACCGCGGCTTTGGTCTGATTGCCAATATTGCGTTGATGGCTAACTTAGTGTTGATCATTGGTGTGATGTCGATGATTCCAGGGGCAACGATGACGCTGCCAGGTATTGCCGGTATCGTATTGACTGTGGGTATGGCCGTCGATGCTAACGTACTGATCTTTGAACGTATCCGTGAAGAGCTGCGAGATGGACGTAGTCCACAACAAGCGATTCACCAAGGTTACGCCAACGCATTTAGTACCATTGCCGATGCGAACATCACGACGCTTATCACTGCAATCATTCTGTTTGCTGTTGGTACAGGTGCAGTGAAAGGTTTCGCAGTTACTCTATCTATTGGTATCTTAACTTCAATGTTCACCGCCATCATTGGTACACGTTGTATCGTGAACCTACTGTACGGTGGCAAACGCGTTGATAAATTGTCGATCTAAGGCTGGGAATTAATATGTTTCAAATTCTAAAAGCAGAGAAGTCGATCGGCTTTATGCGTTGGTCAAAAGTGGCGTTCGTATTCTCAATCTTTATGATTGCCGCTTCTATCTTCACATTATCAACCAAATGGCTGAACTGGGGTCTAGACTTCACGGGCGGTACGCTAATCGAAGTTGGCTTTGAAAAACCAGCTAACCTTGAAGAAATCCGTACAGCACTTGATGCAAAAGGTTTCGGAGATGCGACAGTACAGAACTTTGGTAGTGCTCGCGATGTGATGGTGCGTCTTCGTCCTCGTGACGACGTTTCTGGCGAAACGCTAGGTAACCAAATCATCGGTGCGATCAAAGAAGGTACTGGTGAAAGCGTAGAAATGCGCCGTATCGAGTTTGTTGGTCCAAACGTTGGTGATGAACTAACTGAAGCGGGCGGTCTGGCGATCCTTGTGTCGCTCATCTGTATCCTGATTTACGTATCAATGCGATTTGAATGGCGTCTAGCGGCTGGTGCTGTAATGGCGCTGGCGCACGATATTATTATCACGCTGGGTGTATTCTCATTCCTACAGATTGAAGTGGACCTAACTATCGTGGCTGCGTTGCTAACGGTTGTTGGTTACTCGCTCAACGATACCATCGTAGTATTCGACCGTATTCGTGAAAATTTCCGCAAGATGCGTAAAGGTGATCCTGCGGACATCATGGATGCTTCGATTACACAAACATTGAGCCGTACGTTGATTACTTCTGGTACAACGTTGTTCGTAGTTATCGCACTGTTTGTACAGGGTGGGGCAATGATCCACGGCTTTGCAACGGCACTGTTGTTAGGTATCACGGTTGGTACTTACTCTTCTATCTACGTAGCATCTGCACTTGCTCTAAAACTGGGTATCCAGAAAGAGCACTTGATGCCACCGCAAGTAGAGAAAGAAGGCGCAGAATTCGACGAGATGCCATAAGGCTGATTGAGAATCGAAAACAAAAACCGCTGAACTCTCAGCGGTTTTTTGTATCTAGACTTTGAGCAAAGAAGTAGAGTGTTTTGCGGCCATCAAGTTTTTATAATCTAGCCCAAGTTTTTAGAATCTAAACAATGTGGGTTTGGATACAAAAAAGCCCCGCTCGTTGAGCGGGGCTTCTTAAAGTCATCAGCGTGACGGGCTAAATTGACTTTTAAATCTTACTTAAGGATCGCGCTGTTACCATTTTCGCGAATATGCTTAAGCATAGATTTCACGCCACGAGCGCTTGAAGCAACAATGTTACCAGACTTCATGTACTCAGTGCCGCCAGCAAAGTCAGTTAGGATTGCGCCAGCTTCACGAGCAATAAGCTCACCTGCAGCCATATCCCAAGGTTTTAGACCTAGCTCGAAGTAACCATCAACACGGCCAGCAGCCACGTAACATAGGTCAAGAGCAGCAGAGCCGCTACGACGGAAGTCAGCACATTCAGTGAATAGAGAACCAACGATCTTAATGTAAGACTCTGAGTGTTGCTTCTGCTTGAATGGAAAACCTGTTGCTAGAACAGTACCTTGAAGGTCTTTCAGCGGAGTAACACGAATACGTGCACTGTTTAGCTGAGCACCAGCACCGCGTTGTGCAGTAAATAGTTCGTTTTGCATTGGATCGTAAACACAAGCAACTTCAGTTTTGCCTTTGATACGAACAGCGATAGAAACCGCGAAGTGTGGGTAACCTTTTACAAAGTTAGTAGTGCCATCCAGTGGGTCGATGATCCATTGTACGTCTTTATCTTTACCTTCGATAAGACCTTGTTCTTCAGCAACGATGCAGTGCTCTGGGTAAGACTGCTTGATAGTATCGATGATGATGTATTCTGCTTCTTTGTCTACGTTAGTGACAAAGTCATTAGTGCCTTTAAGTGTAGATTCTACTTTATCAGTGTTTTCTAATGATTTAGCAATATGATTGCCTGCTTTTCGCGCAGCGCGAATAGCAATGTTTAGCATTGGATGCATACAAATTTCCCAACGGATGTTAAAGAACGAATAAAAGCGGCGGCGAGTATACCAAAGATAAACGAAAAAGGAAGTGGTTATTTTTTAGACGTTAATGAATGGTGTCATCTTTGATATCGCGTCATACAACACAACAATTGATGAGAATGCGAATAGAAGTCAGCTTCTCCCTAGGGTGTGTTAAAAAACTATGGTAACATCCTGCGGTTTTAATTTAGGTAGCAATCATAGATGTTGGATCAAGTAAAAGTCGTACTCGTAGGTACCTCACATTCTGGCAATATTGGCTCAGCAGCCCGAGCAATGAAAGTGATGGGTTTAAGCCAACTTGTATTGGTCGATCCACAATGTGAAGTGGATGAACAAACGCTAGCACTGGCCGCTGGTGCCGCTGATATCGCTCAGAATGCTCAAGTCGTAAGCACACTGGAAGAAGCTATTGAAGACTGTGGTCTTGTGGTCGGTTCAAGTGCTCGCTCTCGCACATTAGAATGGCCAATGCTTGAGCCACGTGAATGTGGTGAAAAGTTTGCAGTTGAAGGCCAAAAACATCCGGTAGCTTTAGTGTTTGGGCGTGAAAGAACAGGCCTAACTAACGAAGAGCTACAAAAGTGCCACTATCATGTATGCATTCCTGCTAACCCTGAATACAGTTCCTTGAACTTAGCGATGGCGGTTCAAACGCTAAGCTATGAAGTTCGTGTTGCTCATCTTAATCTTGAGCAGAAACAATTCTCACCAGTTGAAGTCGAAGAGTATCCTCGTCATAAAGAGCTAGAAATGTTCTTTGACCATCTTGAAAAGGTCATCGTAGAGACCCAGTTTATAAACAAAGAACAACCTGGCCAGGTGATGAATAAGTTGCGTCGTCTTTTCTCTCGAGCACGACCAGAGACTCAAGAGTTGAATATTCTTCGCGGTATTTTGACCTCGATTGAAAAGAAGCTCTGAATAAAGAATAACCTTTTTAGGTGTAAGGATGAATACCTGAGTAATTTAGTCAAATAAATACTTGACCATTTTACTCGGGTATGGAAAAATCTTAACCATTACAAACCATGTGGATACGGTGTGGTATGAAACTTACATCTAAAGGAAGATATGCGGTGACAGCCATGCTGGATGTGGCACTGCATTCGCAACAAAACCCTGTACCTCTTGCTGATATTTCAGAACGTCAGGGGATCTCGCTCTCTTACTTAGAGCAGCTTTTTTCTAAATTGCGTAAAGCAGGTCTCGTTGCCAGCGTTCGTGGTCCTGGTGGTGGTTACCGACTTGGTGCCGACGCACATAGTATCGCTATCGGTACTGTGATTGCGGCCGTTGATGAGTCAGTTGACGCAACCAAATGTCAGGGCAAAGGAGATTGCCAAGGCGGGACTCGTTGCTTAACTCATACGCTATGGCGTGACCTAAGTTCTCGCATTAGTGACTTCTTGAATAACATCACTCTTGGTGAGTTGATGACAGACAATGAAGTGCTAGAAATTTCTGATCGTCAGGATATTGATCTGGCGGTAACTCATGGGCTTTCAAACAAAAATACAACCGCCGCGCCCATCGGTGTAAACGTCCGCTCTTAGCGGTCAGCATTTTACATTGGAGTAGAGAATGAAACTGCCGATTTATCTTGATTATTCCGCTACATGTCCAGTTGATCCACGTGTTGCTGAAAAAATGGTTCAGTACATGACAATGGATGGCACATTTGGCAACCCAGCTTCACGTTCGCACCGTTACGGCTGGCAGGCAGAAGAAGCGGTAGATACTGCTCGTGAGCAAATTGCTGACCTTCTAAATGCAGATCCTCGCGAAATCGTATTCACATCTGGTGCGACAGAGTCTGACAACCTTGCGATTAAAGGTGCTGCGCACTTTTACTCGAAAAAAGGCAAGCACGTAATCACGTGTAAAACAGAGCATAAAGCGGTTCTTGACCCATGTCGTCAACTAGAACGTGAAGGCTTTGAAGTGACTTACCTAGAGCCAGAATCAAACGGCCTTATCGATCTTGAGAAGCTGAAAGCGGCAATGCGCGATGACACAGTGCTTGTGTCTATTATGCACGTAAACAACGAAATCGGTGTAATTCAAGACATCGCAGCAATCGGCGAACTATGTCGTGAGCGCAAGATCGTGTTCCACGTGGATGCAGCTCAGTCTGCTGGTAAATTGCCAATCGACGTTCAAGAAATGAAAGTTGATTTGATTTCACTGTCAGCACACAAAGTCTACGGTCCTAAAGGTATCGGTGCACTTTACGTACGTCGTAAACCTCGTATCCGCCTTGAAGCACAAATGCACGGTGGCGGTCACGAGCGTGGTTTCCGTTCTGGTACGTTAGCAACTCACCAAATCGTAGGTATGGGTGAAGCTTTCCGCATTGCAAAAGAAGAGATGCAGAAAGATTACGACCACGCACTAGCACTTCGTAACCGCCTTCTTAATGGTGTGAAAGACCTTGAAGCGGTAACAGTGAACGGTGACCTAGAGCAGCGTGTACCACAAAACCTAAACATCAGTTTTGCTTTCGTAGAAGGTGAATCACTGCTGATGTCGCTAAAAGATTTAGCGGTATCTTCAGGTAGTGCATGTACTTCTGCGAGTCTAGAGCCTTCTTACGTACTTCGTGCCCTAGGCATGGATGATGAATTGGCTCACAGCTCGGTTCGTTTCTCATTCGGTCGTTTTACCACTGAAGAAGAAATTGATTACGCAATTGAACAAATCCGCGTTGCAGTGACTAAGCTACGCGACATGTCTCCTCTATGGGATATGTACAAGGAAGGGGTTGATCTGAGCACTGTTGAATGGGCTCACCATTAATCTCACGGACTGAATAGAGGATTCGAGGTAATTTATCATGGCATACAGCGAAAAAGTAATTGATCACTACGAGAACCCGCGTAACGTTGGTTCATTTGACAAAGAAGACCCATCAGTAGGCAGCGGCATGGTTGGCGCTCCAGCTTGTGGTGACGTAATGAAACTGCAAATCAAAGTGACACCGGAAGGTATCATCGAAGATGCGAAGTTCAAAACTTACGGTTGTGGTAGTGCAATCGCGTCAAGCTCACTAGTAACAGAGTGGGTAAAAGGCAAATCAATTGATGAAGCGGCTGCAATTAAGAACTCTGAAATTGCAGAAGAGCTAGAACTTCCACCTGTGAAAGTTCACTGTTCAATTCTTGCTGAAGACGCAATCAAAGCAGCGGTTGCTGACTACAAGAAAAAACACCAAGAATAATTATTCCGTAATATAATGGGAGCCTTTAACGCTCCCATTCCAATCGTAATTTAGACAGACTAAGGTGCAGTATGGCCATCACAATGACAGAAACAGCGGCAAGTCGCGTAAAAGCATTCCTAGATAACCGAGGCAAAGGTATCGGTTTACGTCTTGGAGTGAAGACGACAGGTTGTTCCGGCATGGCCTACGTACTTGAGTTTGTTGACGAGCTAAACGAAGAAGATGAAGTGTTTGATTTCTCAGGCGTGAAAATCATCATCGACAAGAAAAGCTTGGTGTACTTAGACGGTACCGAATTGGATTACGTGAAAGAAGGGTTGAATGAAGGTTTTGAATTCAACAACCCTAATGCAAAAAGTGAATGTGGTTGTGGTGAAAGCTTCAACGTCTAATTGATTGTCCTTCTGGGCAAGCGAGTCCGGAAGGCTTTACTAGGACCCGATCTTAATGAATCACTTTGAATTATTTGGGCTACCAAGTCAGTTTCAGCTGGATGGTAGCCTTCTTTCTTCTAAGTTCCGAGAACTACAAAAGCGCTTCCACCCGGACAACTTTGCTACCGCCTCTGAGCGAGACCGCTTGATGTCGGTGCAAAAGGCTGCGCAAATTAACGATGCGTACCAAGTCCTCAAACATCCTATCTCTCGTGCGGAGTACATCTTGGCAGAGCAGGGAATGGAAATCCGTGGTGAGCAACATACCATGCAAGATCCGATGTTCCTGATGGAACAAATGGAACTGCGCGAAGAACTAGAAGATATTGCTGACTGCTCTGATCCTGAATCGGCGCTTTTTGACTTCGATTCTAAGGTCAGCAAAATGTATAAGCAGCATTTGGCAAGCGTTGAGCAAGAGCTTAACGATGGTCTTTGGGCTGAAGCCGCAGACCGAGTTCGTAAATTGAAATTCATTGCCAAACTAAAGAACGAAATTGAACTGGTTGAAGATAAGCTTCTCGGCTAGTTAGCGTGACAAGGACCAATCATGGCACTACTTCAAATCGCAGAACCGGGCCAAAGCTCGGCACCTCATGAGCATAAGTTAGCGGCTGGTATCGACTTAGGTACTACCAACTCTTTGGTCGCTTCTGTACGCAGTGGCGATGCCACCACATTAAATGATGAGCAAGGTCGTAGCATTTTGCCGTCGGTGGTGAATTACTCAGCAGAATCAACAGTGGTTGGTTACGATGCGAAAGCCAAAGCAGAGTTTGAACCTGAGAACACCATTATCTCAGTGAAACGCTTGATTGGCCGCTCGCTAAAAGACATTCAATCTCGCTACCCATCATTACCTTACCGTTTTAAAGAGAGTGATAATGGCTTACCAGTACTGCAAACTGCTCAAGGGGATAAAAACCCGATTGAAGTTTCTGCAGATATTCTAAAAGCGCTAGGTAAACGTGCAGAAGAAACGCTGGGTGGAGAGCTTGCGGGCGTGGTAATTACCGTTCCTGCGTACTTCGATGACGCGCAACGCGCGGGCACGAAAGATGCGGCTAAGCTAGCGGGTTTACATGTACTGCGTCTTCTTAATGAGCCAACGGCAGCGGCGATTGCCTACGGTCTGGATTCAGGTCAAGAGGGCGTGATTGCCGTTTACGATTTAGGTGGCGGTACGTTCGATATCTCTATCCTACGTTTGTCGAAAGGCGTATTTGAAGTATTAGCAACAGGCGGCGACTCTGCACTTGGCGGTGACGACTTTGACCACCTATTAGCGGATTACCTAATGGAGCAAGCAGGCCTAGAAGCGCCGCTTTCTGCTGAGAAAAACCGTGCATTACTGAACATTGCAACGGCTACCAAAATTGCTTTCTCTGAGCAAGACAGCGTAGAAGTTGACGTGTTTGGCTGGAAAGGCACTGTAACACGCGAGCAGTTCGAAGACCTGATTCGCCCACTCGTGAAGAAAACTCTGATGTCTTGTCGTCGTGCACTGAAAGATGCTGACGTAGAAGCGGAGGAAGTACTTGAAGTGGTGATGGTTGGTGGCTCAACTCGTACCTTGCTTGTCCGTGAAATGGTGGGCGAATTCTTTGGTCGCACACCACTCACTAGCATCAACCCTGATGAAGTGGTGGCTATTGGTGCGGGTATCCAAGCAGATATTCTTGCTGGTAACAAGCCTGACTCTGAAATGCTGCTGCTTGACGTGATTCCATTATCATTGGGTATTGAAACCATGGGTGGGTTGGTTGAGAAAATCATTCCGCGCAACACCACGATTCCTGTTGCTCGCGCGCAAGAGTTTACCACCTTCAAAGATGGTCAAACGGCGATGAGCGTGCACGTTGTGCAAGGTGAGCGCGAGATGGTGGATGATTGTCGTTCACTTGCGCGTTTCTCACTAAAAGGTATTCCTCCTATGGCGGCAGGTGCTGCGCACATCCGAGTGACGTACCAAGTTGATGCTGACGGTTTACTATCTGTGACTGCAATGGAAAAGAGCACTGGTGTTCAGTCCGAAATTCAAGTGAAACCTTCTTACGGTTTAAGCGATAACGAAGTTGCGAACATGCTGCGTGATTCGATGACTCACGCCAAAGAAGACATGCAAGCTCGTGCGTTAGCTGAACAACGCGTTGAAGCCGACCGGGTGATTGAAGGTTTGATCGCTGCAATGCAAGCTGATGGTGATGAACTACTATCAGAGCAAGAAAAACAAGATCTATTAAAAGCCATTGAAGCACTGATTGAGCTGCGTAATGGTGATGATGCAAATGCCATTGAGCAAGGCATCAAAGATACAGACAAAGCTAGCCAAGACTTTGCGTCGCGCCGTATGGATAAATCGATTCGAGCTGCATTGTCAGGTCAATCAGTAGACGATATATAAGAGAAAGTAGTTATGCCTAAGATTATTGTATTACCACACGAAGATTTGTGCCCAGAAGGCGCAGTGTTGGAAGCGAAGACGGGTGAAACCGTTCTAGACGTAGCACTAAAAAACGGTATTGGTATTGAACACGCGTGTGAAAAATCGTGTGCTTGTACTACTTGCCACGTGATCATTCGTGAAGGTTTTGATTCTCTTGAAGAGAGCGAAGAGCTAGAAGATGACATGCTAGACAAAGCATGGGGTCTTGAGCCGGAGTCTCGTCTTGGTTGTCAGGCGAAAGTTGCGGATGAAGACTTGGTTGTTGAAATTCCAAAATACACGCTAAACCACGCATCAGAAGATCATTAATACTATCGCTCCAAAATAGGGGCGAAGAAAAAGGAAGATGAGCAATGAAATGGACAGATTCTCGCGATATCGCGATTGAGCTTTGTGACAAGTTTCCAGATGTGGATCCACAAACCGTGCGTTTTACCGATCTTCATCAATGGATCATGGAGTTAGATGAGTTTGACGATGAGCCAAACCATTGTAACGAAAAGATCTTAGAAGCGGTTATCATGTGCTGGATGGATGAGGCAGACTGATGCTCAATTCGGCGGTAAAACGCAGCCGAGTTAACAATTCTTACTAAAAAAAGCGGACCTCTAGGTCCGTTTTTTTATCAAGTTGACATTTTTACCCTACATAATGCTAACATCCGTGAGTTATTAAAAAGAAGCGGCGTAGGCTACGCCGATATAAGACAAGGAGAAACCATGTCTACACAGATGTCTGTATTTTTAAGTCAAGATTCAGCTGCTCCACACTGGGGTGAGAAAGCACTACTTTCATTCTCTGAAACCGGTGCGACGATTCATCTAGGTGAAGGTCATGATCTTGGTGCAATTCAGCGTGCAGCTCGTCAGCTAGATGGCCAAGGAATTCATTCAGTTCTACTTTCCGGTGAACATTGGGATTTGGAAAGCATCTGGGCTTTCCATCAAGGTTACCGCAATCCGAAAAAACACGGTTTACTAGAATGGACTGCGCTTTCTGAAGAAGACCAAACTGAACTTCAAGCTCGCATTAAAGCGACCGATTTTACGCGCGATATCATCAACAAAACGGCGGAAGAAGTTGCACCTCGTCAACTTGCTACGATGGCGGCTGAGTTCATCAAATCTGTCGCACCAGAAGGCACAGTAACGGCTCGTATTGTTAAAGACAAAGATCTACTAGCTGAAGGTTGGGAAGGTATCTATGCGGTTGGTCGCGGTTCGGATCGCACATCAGCAATGCTGCAATTGGATTACAACCCGACTGGCGATGAAAACGCACCAGTATTCGCGTGTCTAGTAGGTAAAGGCATTACGTTTGATTCAGGCGGTTACAGCCTTAAACCTTCAAACTTTATGAGTGCAATGAAAGCCGATATGGGCGGTTCAGGTACGATTACTGGCGGTTTGGGGTTAGCTATTTTGCGTGGTTTGAACAAGCGCGTAAAACTGATCTTATGTTGTGCTGAGAATATGGTTTCTGGTCGTGCGCTTAAGCTTGGCGACATCATCACCTACAAAAACGGTAAGACTGTTGAGATAATGAACACCGACGCAGAAGGTCGTTTGGTACTTGCCGATGGTCTTATCTATGCAAGCGAGCATAACCCTGAGTTGATCATCGACTGCGCAACGTTAACCGGCGCGGCGAAAAACGCATTGGGTAACGACTACCACGCGTTAATGAGCTTTGATGATGAACTTTCTCATCAAGCTCTAACCGCAGCAAACAAAGAGAAAGAAGGCCTGTGGCCACTGCCTCTGGCTGATTTCCACCGTGGTATGTTGCCGTCAAACTTCGCTGATTTATCGAACATCAGCTCTGGAGACTACAGTCCAGGCGCAAGTACCGCTGCTGCATTTTTGTCTTACTTTGTTGAAGACTACAAGAAAGGCTGGTTGCACTTCGATTGTGCTGGTACTTACCGTAAGTCTGCATCAGACAAGTGGGCGGCTGGCGCGACTGGTATGGGTGTCCGCACTCTTGCTCGACTTCTTAATGAGCAAGCAGAAAAATAATATTTATGGTGGCGTCAGTTAGGCGCTGCCGTAGTCAAGTAAGTCACTTTTAAACACTATTATTACAAGTACAAAAAGGAAACTTTATGGCTCTAGAAAGAACGTTTTCCATTGTTAAGCCTGACGCTGTGGAAAGAAACCTGATCGGTGAAATCTACAATCGAATCGAGAAGGCAGGCCTACGCATTATTGCTGCGAAAATGGTTCACCTGACTGAAGAGCAGGCGAGCGGTTTTTACGCAGAACATGAAGGTAAAGAATTCTTCCAACCACTAAAAGAGTTCATGACTTCTGGCCCTATTATGGTTCAAGTGTTGGAAGGCGAAAATGCGATTGCACGTTATCGTGAATTGATGGGTAAAACCAACCCAGAAGAAGCGGCAGCAGGCACACTTCGCGCAGATTACGCGCTAAGCATGCGTCATAACTCTGTTCATGGTTCAGATAGTCCTGAATCAGCGGCTCGTGAGATCGAGTTCTTCTTCCCTGAGTCCGAAATTTGCCCTCGCTAATCGGTAGTTAGTTTGTGCTCGTAAAGATAGTTAGCCTCGGATAATTCCGGGGCTTTTTATTATCGAAACAGTTCGAAGACGCATTGGTGAGGTTGTTTAATATTTAACCGATGTGTTTTTAATGCCTTAGCAAAGACAGGGTTTTAGACCTCTTGTTGTAGCTGCATAAAGGCTGTACAATTCGCGCCCTTATTCTTGTTTCAGTCATTGAGAGGCAACATGACTACTGAAAAAATCAATCTACTCGACTTTGATCGCAAAGGCATGCGTCAGTTTTTCGCGGAAGAACTAGGCGAGAAAGCGTTTCGTGCTGATCAGGTTATGAAGTGGATCTACCATTTCGGTGTTGATGACTTCGACAACATGACGAACATCAACAAGAAACTACGTGAAAAACTGCAGCACAAGTGCGAAATTAAAGCCCCAACGGTTGCAGAAGCTCAGCACTCTTCAGACGGCACGATTAAGTGGGCAATGAAGGTGGGTGACCAAGACGTAGAAACGGTTTACATCCCAGAAGAGGATCGCGCGACGTTGTGTGTATCTTCTCAGGTAGGTTGTGCGTTGGAATGTAAGTTCTGTTCGACCGCTCAACAGGGCTTCAACCGTAACCTAAAAGTATCTGAAATAATCGGTCAGGTGTGGCGTGCTGCACGTGAAATCGGTTTGCAAAAAGAAACTGGTCGTCGTCCAATCACTAACGTCGTAATGATGGGTATGGGTGAGCCTCTTCTTAACATGAAGAACCTAATCCCTGCGCTAGAAATCATGCTTGATGATCTTGGTTTTGGCCTGTCTAAGCGTCGCGTTACTGTATCGACTTCTGGTGTAGTATCAGGCCTTGATCAGATGACAGGCAAAATCGACGTCGCATTGGCTATCTCCCTACATGCGCCAAACGATAAGCTACGTAGTGAAATCATGCCAATCAACGATCGTTGGGATATTCAAGACTTCTTAGCGTCAGTTCGTCGTTACATCGCATCTTCGAACGCAAACCGTGGCAAAGTAACAGTCGAGTACGTGTTGCTTGATCATGTGAACGATGACATGGATCACGCACGCGAGCTGGCTGAGTTGATGAAAGACACACCATGTAAGATCAACCTGATTCCGTTTAACCCGTACCCAGGTTCTCCTTACAAGAAGCCAAGCAACTCGCGTATTGACCGATTCCAAAAAACATTGATGCAATACGAGCATACGGTGACGGTTCGTAAAACACGTGGTGATGATATTGATGCGGCATGTGGTCAGTTAGTTGGTGACGTTATTGACCGTACTAAACGTACTGCGGCTTTAAAAGCTGCGCGCGGTGCAGAAACCATCGACGTAAAAGCGGTATAATTTGCCCCAAATTAAAAATAGCCAGAGCCTTTGCTCTGGCTATTTTGTTTGTTGTATTTGTAAAGTAACCCCTAAAATTGAATGGTTTTGGCGTTTATTTCAATTTACTGTGTCAAAGTTTGGACAAAAGCTTGAGCTATCTGTTAGTTTGAGTGGAAAGAGTTTTTGTCTTCGTTATACATTCGCTTATCATGGTGAAGAGCATTCATGAAGGCACCGATTATTCTCAACATTTTTTCTCATACGCTTTGCTGATTTTTGCAAAACGGGTATTCACACTCAATTGTTGAGAATTTCTTAAAAATATAATTTTGGTTAACGCGAACAGGCTAGCTATCTTTAAGTGAGGCTTAAGAACAACAACGAAAATAAATAACCGTGTTAGCCACTAAAACAGATTAAATACCACCATTATGACAGAACACGAAAATACCAATGAAGTACCGCTTTCGATTGAAGCGGGCACATTACTCAAAAACAAACGCGAATCTTTAGGTATGACTCAAAAGCAAGTTGCTGATCGCCTGAGACTTCGCGTTTCTGTTATTGAAGATATTGAAAACAACCGATTTGAATCTCAACAAGTAGCGACATTCACTCGCGGCTATTTGCGTTCTTACGCAAAGTTTGTCGGGCTAGATGAGAAAGTGGTGCTGGTTGCTCTAGAACAAACGGCAGATGTAAAGCCAAAAGAGCAAGAAATCGAAATGCAAAGCTTTTCTCGTAAAACCAAACACGAGAAACACAACAGCCGAATTATGTTGCTGACTTGGGTAATAGCCATTGTCATCATCGGTATCTCAGCAGCTTGGTGGTGGCAGAATCAGCAAGAAAATAGTCTCGCTCAAGTTGTAGCAGAGGCTAATGTTGAAACAAGCCAACCAAGTGCCGATGAAATTGCTGATATTGATCTAATGACCGAAGAAGAACTGATCGCAAGTACTCCAGCAGAACTAGCGGCATCAAACAATACAGCATCAGAATCATCCATCAATGCAGCGCAAACTGATGAAGTGGTATCTGCGGAAACAGAAGAGTCGACAACAGAAGCAACTAAAGAGCCAGTTGCTGTGATTGAAGCAGTAGAAGAGGTTCAAGAAGCATCTCCTGTAGTGCCAGAAGGTATGACTCTGCTCACCATGAAATTTAAAGCAGATTGCTGGATCCAAGTAAAAGATACAAACGGCAAAACACTCGTAAGTGGCACTCAGAAACCGGGTCAAGATGTAGAACTTACCGGAAAAGCGCCATTTAAAGTGATATTAGGCGCACCGGAAGGTGTAACAATGACATTTGCAAGTGAACCTGTCGACCTTTCTGGGTATACTTCAGGCAAAGTAGCTAGATTCACTCTACCGTTATAAAAAATTATGCAACACGAATCTCCAATTATTCGTCGTAAATCGACGCGTATTTATGTGGGTGATGTGCCAATTGGTGATGGTGCGCCAATTGCCGTACAGTCAATGACTAACACTCGCACGACTGATGTGGAAGCGACAGTCGCACAAATCCGAGCACTAGAAAAAGTCGGCGCAGACATCGTCCGTGTTTCAGTACCAACGATGGAAGCAGCAGAAGCGTTTAAGCTGATCAAACAGCAAGTATCTGTTCCTCTGGTTGCTGATATTCACTTTGACTACCGTATCGCACTGAAAGTCGCGGAATACGGCGTCGATTGTTTGCGTATCAACCCAGGCAACATTGGTAACGAAGAGCGTATTCGCTCGGTTGTTGATTGTGCGCGTGATAAGAATATCCCGATCCGTATTGGCGTTAATGGCGGCTCTTTGGAAAAAGATCTGCAGATGAAATACGGTGAACCAACGCCTGAAGCCCTAGTTGAATCAGCGATGCGTCATGTGGATCATCTCGATCGTCTTAACTTTGATCAGTTCAAAGTCAGCGTTAAAGCATCGGATGTATTCCTCGCGGTTGATTCTTACCGCTTGTTGGCGAAGAAAATCGACCAGCCGCTTCATTTAGGTATTACTGAAGCTGGTGGTGCGCGCGCAGGTGCTGTGAAGTCAGCAGTTGGCTTGGGCATGCTTTTATCTGAAGGTATTGGTGATACGTTACGTATCTCTTTAGCTGCTGATCCAGTCGAAGAAATCAAAGTCGGTTTCGATATTCTGAAATCTTTGCGTATTCGCTCTCGTGGCATCAACTTTATTGCTTGCCCAAGTTGTTCACGCCAAGAATTCGATGTTATTGGTACCGTAAATGCGCTTGAGCAGCGTTTAGAAGACATCATCACACCAATGGATGTGTCTATTATTGGCTGTGTGGTAAATGGTCCTGGTGAAGCTGAGGTTTCCCATTTGGGTCTTGCGGGTAGCAACAAGAAGAGTGCGTTCTATGAAGACGGAAAACGTCAAAAAGAGCGTTTCGATAACAATGACCTTGTGAATCAGCTAGAAGCAAAGATCCGTGCGAAAGCGTCTATGATGGATAGCGAAAATCGCATTGAAGTAAAAGTACAAGATTAATCTCAACGAGTATTACGGTAAGTATTGTGGCAAAAACAATCCAAGCAATCCGAGGCATGAACGATTGTCTCCCAACTCAATCTCCGCTGTGGCAGAAACTTGAAAACACAGTGAAAAATGTAATTAGCGCATACGGTTATAACGAAGTGCGCATGCCAATCGTTGAAGAAACAAACCTATTCAGCCGCGCTGTTGGTGAAGAGACAGACGTCGTTTCAAAAGAAATGTACACCTTTGATGATCGTAACGGAGACAGCCTAACACTTCGCCCTGAAGGTACTGCGGGTTGTGTTCGTTCATGTATTCAAAATAGCCTGATCAACCGTGACGAACAGCGTCTGTGGTACATGGGGCCTATGTTCCGCCATGAGCGTCCGCAGAAAGGTCGTTACCGTCAATTCCACCAATGTGGTGTGGAAGTGTTTGGTCTAAATGGCCCAGACGTTGACGCCGAGCTTATCATGATGACTGCACGTCTATGGCGTGAATTAGGCATCGACAAACACGTTCGTCTTGAGCTGAACTCAATCGGTTCTCAAGAAGATCGCGCAGACTACCGCACAGCACTGGTTGCCTTCCTTGAACAACATATCGATGTGCTAGACGAAGATTGTAAGCGCCGCATGCACACTAACCCACTGCGTGTTCTGGATACGAAGAACCCTGACATTCAGGCTATTTTAGGTGATGCACCGCGTCTTTCTGAGTACTTAGGTGAAGAATCTAAAGCACACTTCGCAGGTCTATGTGAACTTTTAGACGCAGCAGGTATCGAATACACAGTTAACGAACGTCTTGTTCGTGGTCTGGATTACTACAACCGCACAGTATTTGAGTGGATCACGGAAAGCCTAGGTGCTCAAGGCACTGTGTGTGGAGGTGGTCGCTACGACGGCCTTGTAGAGCAACTTGGTGGCAAACCAACACCAGCAGTTGGCTTTGCAATGGGTCTAGAGCGTCTAGTTCTTATGTTGGAAACTTTAGAGCTTACAGACGTACGTCGCAGTGTGGATGTTTACGTGGTAACTGCAGGTGAAGGCACCATGATGGCAGGTATGAAGCTAGCAGAGCAGCTTCGTGAAGCTATTTCAGGCGTTCGCGTGATGAATCACTTCGGTGGCGGTAACTTCAAGAAACAGTTTAAACGCGCAGATAAAGTAGGTGCTGTTGTAGCATTGGTTCTGGGCGAAAACGAAGTTGCCGACAATACCGTTGTACTAAAAGATTTAGTTGGTGGTGAGCAAGAGACTTACAGCCAAGCTGAAGTTGCTGAGAAGATCGCAGCACTGATTTAAGTCTTTTAATAAGCTAAAGATTAAATCCTAGTTCGTAACAATAAGGCTCCCAAAATCGGAGCCTTTCGACGAAATAGGAGCAATGGCAGCTTTGCTGCCATTTACATGTTTTAAGAGGACAGGAAGTGGAACTTTACGATACTGAAGAACAACAAGTTGAAGCTATTAAAGACTGGTGGAAGGAAAATGGTAAAGCCGTCATCATCGGTGCTGTTGTTGGCTTAGGTGGTCTATTTGGCTGGCGTTACTACCAGGATACTGTGATTCAGGCGAGTGAAACAGCTTCGCAAAGCTACACAACCGCAATGAATACGCTGCAAGAAAAAGGCGTAGATGCGCAATCAGATGTGCAAGCTTTTATCGAATCGAACGAAGTTAAAGAATATTCAGTATTGGCTGCTCTGCAACTAGCAAAAGCACAAGTCGAAGCGAAAGACTTTGCTGCTGCTCTTGAGCAACTTAAATGGGCTCAAAGCAATACGAAGGATGCTGCTTTATCTCCACTAATTAGCTACCGCATCGCTCGTATCGAGACAGAAATGGGTAACTTTGATGCTGCAAACACTGAGCTAGGCAAAGTGACAGATACAGCATGGGCTGGTCGCATTGCTGAATTGCGTGGTGATATTGCACTTCGTCAAGGTGACAAAGATGCAGCTTACGCGGCTTACACAGAAGCGCAGCAAGCAGCAGATGCAAGCCCAACACTGCAAATGAAATTGGACGACTTGGCGAAATAATAAGGACCGCATTGGATGAAAAGAGTCTTTAAGAAAGCCTTGTTAGGGGCATTAACGGTGGGCATCCTGGCTGGTTGTGCTGGCGAGGAAGATACCATTGTTATGGCACCACTACCGCAGGTAGATAGTCAGTTTACGACCAAGAGTGAATGGAGCACATCGATTGGTGATGGTGTTGGTCATTACTTCTCAAAGCTTTCTCCTGTCTACGCAAACGACATGTTGTTTGTCGCGAGCCGTGATGGTTTGGTGAAAGCGCTTGATCCAGAAAATGGTAAGCAATTATGGCAAACCGATCTGGAAGAAGACGTGATTGCTCGTCTGTCTGGCGGTATTACTGCGGCGTACGAACATCTTTACATCGGTTCTGAAAATGGTGAAGTGATTGCACTAAGCCAAGAAACTGGTGAAATCATTTGGCGCATTAAAGTCGGTGGTGAAGTTCTGGCGAAACCCGTTGCGGATTCAGGCTTGATCATCGTAAATACCAGCCGTGGTATGTTGATTGCTTTGGATGAAAGCTCTGGTGAGCAGCGCTGGGCACTAAGTACTGAAGTTCCAAACCTGACACTACGCGGAGACAGCACTCCAACTGCGATTGGTGGTGGTGTTTTCTGGGGTACGGCAAATGGTCGACTAGCCGCAGCGATTGTGGAGCGTGGTCAGCTTATTTGGCAACAACCAGTAGGCACACCGAAAGGCGCTACGGAAATTGACCGTCTGGTTGACGTTGACTCTTCTCCTATTGTACTGGGCGGAACTCTTTTCACCATTGGATACAATGGTCAGTTGATCGCTATTGATTTGCGTTCGGCTAACCCAATCTGGAAGCGTAATTATTCGTCAGCGAACGATATCGCAACGGACGGCAGTCGTATCTTTGTGATCACCGAAAAAGATCACGTGGTCGCGGTTGATGCTCGAAGCGGTACTGAACTTTGGGAAAATAGCCTATTAGAACACCGTCAGTTAACTGCGCCAGTTATCGTCGGTAACTATTTAGTTTTAGGTGATACCCTAGGTTACCTGCACTGGTTAGATCGTTCGACGGGTGAGTTCGTAGCTCAACAATTCGTTGATGACAGTGGTTTTGCGGTTGGTCCGACTCTATTGTCTGATGGTTATGTCATTACAACTCGCAACGGCGATGTAAAGAAACTAACCATTAACGAATAATATCGTGATATAATTCACATTCGGCTCCTGGCTGGTGACAGTTAGGAGCCGTTTTGTTGTTTGAAATTTTTAACCCTGACGTGGTTATAGGTAAAAAGCTGGCTTGATTTGGCATCGGGCAAGTCGTTACCTATAACTACAGAAGAAAGATTATTGTAGAGGTTGTTATGGTACCTGTTGTTGCTCTAGTAGGGCGTCCGAACGTAGGTAAATCTACACTATTTAACCGATTGACACGCACACGTGACGCGTTGGTTGCGGACTTTCCAGGCCTAACGCGAGACCGTAAATACGGCCAAGCTCGTCTTGATGAAGAGCACGAATTCATTGTCATTGATACTGGCGGTATTGATGGCACAGAAGAAGGCGTGGAAACCAAAATGGCAGAGCAGTCGCTAGCAGCGATTGATGAAGCTGACGTCGTGCTATTCCTTGTTGACGGTCGTGCTGGTCTTACATCTGCTGATGAAGCGATTGCGGCGCATCTGCGTAAAATTGAAAAACCAGCGATGCTGGTGGTAAACAAAATTGATGGTATTGATGCTGACGCTGCGTGTGCTGATTTCTGGCAGCTTGGTGTTGATGACATGTACCAAATCGCGGCTGCACACGGTCGTGGTGTTACAGCGTTGCTTGAGCGTGCACTAGCTCCATTCTTTGATGATTTACTAACAAGTGAATCAGAAGAAGGTGAGATTGAAGATCTGACAGAATTTGAAGACGCTGAAATTGCACCAGACGAATACACCGAAGAAGAAGCGGAAGCGGAGTTCCAACGTCTACAAGAACAGCCAATCAAACTGGCAATCATTGGTCGTCCAAACGTTGGTAAGTCGACGTTAACCAACCGTATTCTTGGTGAAGAACGTGTTGTGGTATACGACATGCCAGGCACAACTCGTGACTCAATCTACATTCCTATGGAACGTGATGGCCGTGAGTATGTAATCATTGATACTGCGGGTGTACGTCGTCGTGGTCGTATTAACGAAACGGTTGAGAAATTCTCCGTTGTTAAAACGTTGAAAGCCGTCGAAGACGCAAACGTAGTGCTATTGGTTATCGACGCACGTGAAAACATCTCTGACCAAGACTTGAGCCTGCTAGGTTTTGCATTGAACGCCGGTCGTTCAATCGTATTAGCGGTAAACAAGTGGGATGGTCTAGATAACGAAGTAAAAGAGAACGTTAAGAAAGAGCTAGACCGCCGCCTAGGTTTCGTTGACTTTGCTCGCATTCACTTTATTTCTGCACTGCACGGTACTGGTGTTGGTCACTTGTTTGAGTCTATCCAAGAAGCGTACAAGTCGGCAACGACACGTGTTGGTACCTCTGTTTTGACTCGTATCATGAAGATGGCGACTGATGATCACCAACCGCCAATGGTTCGTGGCCGTCGTATCAAGCTAAAATACGCGCACGCAGGTGGTTACAACCCACCAATCGTCGTGATTCACGGTAATATGGTTCGTGAACTTCCGGATTCATACAAGCGTTACTTGATGAACTACTTCCGCAAGTCACTGGAAATTATGGGTACGCCAATTCGTATCAACTTCCAGAATAGCGAAAACCCGTTTGAGAATCGTGCGAACAAGCTAACTTTGTCTCAAGAGCGTAAGCGTAAACGTATGATGTCTGTGGTTAAAAACCGCAAAAAATAATTTAAGCATTTGAAGATACCCAAGTTTTTACTTGGGTATTTTTTTATCTGTTTTTTGCAACCTCTAAAAGTGATGTGAGATGTGTCCTTTTCTAAACCTTACTTTCATCATTATCACAATGTTCTTCTGCGCGGTTTTTCTCTAGTGATATTAGTGATGACGTGCAGATTCCTGTATCTTCAAATGCTCAGCACACAACCTTAACTTCTTACATTCACAAAGATAAGCAAAGCATGACGATTACCGCGACACAAACCCGTTTCTGCCATCAAACTTGGCAGTTGGACGCTCAGATTCAACTCGTTCAAAACCACAATGAAGTGACCTACGTAGTCACCGACGTGACTCCGTTTCATCCCGTTAGCCATATCTGGCCTGATCATCCCGCAGATAAAGGCATCTTAGTATTTAATGATCAACAATTTGAAGTGATTGGTTGTCAAGTTGGTGCCATTGAAGTGGCAACCGGAGAGCTATTTGTTGGAGCGGCAATCCCTGTAAAGCGCGATACAGAAGGCTGGTTATTTGTTGTCGTACATGTATTAGCGCTTGTTGACACTCTATCTCAAGATACACGAGTGACGCTGAAAGTGGATAAAGAGTACCAACAAGCATTGAGTCGTGGACACAGTGCAGGTCATCTCGCCTATTTAGCCCTAAATAAAGTCCTCGCTGCCAGCTACTGGCGTAAAGATGCAGATCGTAAAGACCCACATGGCAACTATGATTTTAATAGTTATGCCCAAGAATCCAGCTTTGTAACACCAGACAAGTGCCTAGATACTTACCGTTTAGGTAAAACACTCCGTAAAAGAGGCCTAAACAGCGCAGAAATGCTGTCAGACTTAGAGAAAATAGAGAGTCAGGTGAATGCACAATTGAAGCTTTGGCTGGAAAGAGACGCGGCGATCATTATGGACTGCCATGGTGACAACTTGACCGATTCTCGTTATTGGAAATGTGACTTGGGAGAGGGAGAATTGGCCGTGATCCCTTGTGGAGGAACGCACGCAGAGCATTTGAGTGACTTTGGCTCGATACACGTCAAGTTGGTCGAAATGGATTCACAAACGATTGAAATGCACACCGATGTAATAGCTTGCTTTTCCAATTAGATCTTTTTATTAAATTCTGTTTTTTCTTTTTTTGAATTTAATTTTGGTGTTTTATGCTTCTTTAAATTGGAATGCAGAATATGTAACTTATGCTTTCGGTGTGTGGTTATATAAATATTCTTTTAGGGGGTGATCGCTGATCAAATGGTAAATATCCGATGATCAGAATAAGATCTTTCTTAAAGTAAGCTTCTCGTGAAGTAAACCCATTACCTTGCATACGGTGATATACATCAAGGCTAGCGGTTAGAAAATGTGAATACTGGAGCGAGTGAAACAGTAAGGTGAGAGATATGCAACAGAACAAATGTCCAGATTGCGAAGTAGAACTAGAATGGACTGGCCAATACCATTGTGGCCAATGTGAATCCGATTTCAAAAAAGTAGGTTTTTGTCCGGACTGTGGTGCTGAGTTAGAAAAGCTTCAGGCTTGTGGGGCTGCGAATTATTTCTGCAATACCTGTAATGAACTCAAATCTAAATCTCGTGTGCGATTTGAGTTTCAAAAAATCAGCTGATTAAGCTCATTTTAAAGTCGGCTAACTAACGGTAGAGTGAATCTCACCATTAGCCAAACGGGTGACTAAAAGGTCGCCCGTTTTTACATCATCTGCGCTTGTAACGACCTTACCTTGATCCGTTTGCGTGATGGAGTAACCACGCTTGAGTGTCGCTAGGGGACTGACGGTATCTAACTTCTCTGCCGCAATCGCTAACTGATGACGCATCGTCAGTAGTTTTCGATCCATTGCGTCTAATAGCTTGTGCTCAACACGTTCAAGTCTCGATTTTTGTTGTGTTAAGTGTTTAATAGGAGAGTTTAATTGCAGACGGTGGTGTTTACGCTCAACGGCTTGTTGACGTGTATCGATGAAGCGCTGCATAGCTCTACGCAAACGCATATCCAGCTCATCGAGTTGCTGTGACTGACGCTGCAACTGATAACTTGGATGTTGGCGTTCTAAGCGATGCAGAAGTTGCGCAGATTGCTGTTTTTGCTGTGCTAAGTAGTAGCGCATCGCACTAGCTAGTTTATGCTGTTTCGCTACAAGCGATTGATCTTTATGGCTGTTGTCACGGCTAACCAGTTCAGCGGCAGCTGATGGAGTAGGAGCTCGCACATCGGCAACAAAATCGGCAATCGTCATGTCGACTTCATGGCCCACAGCACTAATGATCGGGATTTGACTTGCAGCAATAGTGCGAGCAAGGATCTCATTGTTAAAGCACCATAAGTCTTCTAGAGAGCCGCCGCCACGACCAACAATCAATACATCACATTCATTTCGGCTATTAGCACGACCGATTGCTTGGGCAATTTGAATGGCTGCGTCATCACCTTGGACCATGGTCGGATAAATCACCACGGGTAGGGAAGGATCACGGCGTTTTAAAACGTCCAATATGTCGTAAAGCGCAGCACCTGTTTTAGAAGTGATGATACCAACACGCTTTGGATGCTCTGGTAGTGGCAGTTTGTTGGTTTGAGCGAACAAACCTTCCGCTGCCAACTTCATCTTAAGCTCTTCAAACTCTTGTTGCAGACGACCATCGCCTTCAGGCTGCATGCTTTCGATGATCAATTGGTAGTCACCACGTGGCTCATAAAGAGACAGACGGGCTTTAACTAAAACTTGATTGCCGTTTGCAGGTTTGAAAGTAACGCGACGATTGTTACCACGGAACATGGCACATTTTACTTGAGCACGAGAATCTTTAAGGGTGAGGTACCAGTGACCGGAAACAGGAGCAGAGAAGTTGGATATCTCTCCGACAAGCCAAACGATCCCCATTTCGTTTTCAAGGAGTAAACGAACTTCTGCGTTGAGACGAGAAACAGTGAAGATGTTCTGATTGGTCTTGGAGAGCACAGCTAATCTCTTAGACGTGAGTATGGAAATTAGCGGCAATATAATACATATCAAGGGGGTAATTGCAAGAAAAAAATTAAAAAACTTGTAGTCAAGCGATTGCGTTGAACGTATAATCCCTCCGCAATATCTAATCCAAATGTAACTTGTTACCTAAAACCAGTTACCCTCATTATGCGAAACGATGAGATTGGATTGTTCTTTTTACTCCTCTAATTGTGAGATATTGCAAATGCTAAGAATTGCCAAAGAAGCGCTGACATTCGATGACGTACTACTTGTGCCAGCACACTCCACCGTTCTCCCAAACACAGCTGATCTTCGCACTCAGTTGACGAAAAACATCAGTCTGAACATCCCTATGATTTCTGCGTCGATGGACACCGTGACGGAAGCCCGTCTAGCTATCGCTCTTGCGCAGGAAGGTGGCATTGGCTTTATCCACAAGAACATGTCTATTGAGCAGCAAGCGGCAGAAGTTCGTAAAGTTAAGAAGTTCGAAGCTGGTGTGGTAACAGACCCTGTGACTGTGAATCCTGATGCAACCATCGCCGATGTAGTCGCTCTGACTGAAAAGCACGGTTTTGCAGGTTTCCCTGTAGTAACAGAGCACAACGAGCTAGTGGGTATCATCACTGGTCGTGACGTACGCTTTGTGACTGACCTATCTAAGAAAGTGTCTGCGGTAATGACGCCTAAAGAGCGTCTAGCTTCTGTAAAAGAAGGTGCAACTCGTGAAGAAGTTCAAGAGAAAATGCATGAAGCACGCGTTGAAAAAGTACTGGTAGTGAACGATGAGTTCAAACTAACCGGTATGATCACGGCTAAAGACTTCCATAAAGCAGAACGTAAACCAAACGCATGTAAAGATGAGCGCGGTCGTCTACGTGTTGGCGCTGCTGTTGGTGCTGGTGCGGGTAACGAAGAACGTGTTGCTGCACTTGTAGAAGCGGGCGTTGACGTACTACTTATCGACTCTTCTCACGGTCATTCAGAAGGCGTTCTACAACGTATTCGTGACACTCGTGCTGCGTACCCAGATCTAGACATCATCGGCGGTAACGTCGCAACAGGTGCTGGCGCGAAAGCACTGATCGAAGCTGGCGTAAGCGCAGTGAAAGTCGGTATCGGCCCAGGTTCTATCTGTACGACTCGTATCGTAACGGGTGTTGGTGTTCCTCAAATCACAGCAATCGCTGACGCGGCTGAAGTGGCTAACGAATACGGCATCCCAGTGATTGCTGACGGCGGTATCCGTTTCTCTGGTGATATCTGTAAAGCAATCGTAGCAGGCGCATCATGTGTGATGGTTGGTTCTATGTTCGCAGGTACAGAAGAAGCGCCGGGTGAAGTGATTCTTTACAACGGCCGTTCTTACAAAGCTTACCGTGGTATGGGTTCTCTAGGCGCGATGTCTCAAGGTTCTTCTGACCGTTACTTCCAGTCTGACAACGCAGCAGACAAGCTTGTACCAGAAGGCATTGAAGGTCGTATCGCATACAAAGGCCGCCTAAAAGAGATCGTACACCAACAAATGGGTGGTCTACGTTCAAGCATGGGTCTTACGGGTTCTGCAACTATCGAAGACATGCGTACTAAAGCTGAATTTGTACGTATTTCTGGTGCGGGTATGCAAGAATCTCACGTACACGACGTTCAGATCACTAAGGAAGCGCCAAACTACCGTCTAGGTAACTAATAGCCTAACGTAAACGTTTGCTTTTTCCTTGAAGCATTAAGAAGAGGCGAGTACACTCGCCTCGGTTTTAATCACTTAGCCTTAAAAGACTGCTCAAAATGACTAAAAATATCCATGACCAACGTATTCTGATCTTGGACTTCGGTTCTCAGTACACTCAATTAGTTGCGCGTCGCGTACGCGAAATCGGCGTTTACTGTGAGCTATGGAGCTGGGACGTAGAAGAAGCGGATATTCGCGAATTCAACCCAGATGGCATCATCCTTTCTGGTGGCCCAGAAAGCGTTACAGAAGAAAACTCTCCTCGCGCTCCTCAATATGTATTTGACTCAGGTGTTCCTGTACTTGGCGTATGTTACGGCATGCAAACCATGGCAGAACAGCTAGGTGGGAAAGTAGCTGGCTCAAACGAGCGTGAATTTGGCTACGCACAAGTAAAAGTTTCTGGCGAATCTGCGATCTTCAAAGATCTTGAAGCGACTCAAGACGTTTGGATGAGCCACGGTGACAAAGTTGTAGAAATTCCAGCAGACTTCGTAAAAGTCGGTGAGACAGACACTTGTCCTTACGCGGCAATGGCGAACGAAGAGAAGAAATACTACGGCGTTCAGTTCCACCCAGAAGTAACACACACGAAAGGTGGCCTACAAATGCTAGAGAACTTCGTTCTTGGCGTGTGTGGCTGTGAGCGTCTATGGACCTCTGAATCTATCATCGAAGACGCTGTTGCTCGTATTAAAGAGCAAGTGGGTGACGATGAAGTTATTCTAGGTCTTTCTGGTGGTGTAGATTCATCCGTTGTTGCTATGCTGGTTCACCGTGCAATTGGTGACAAGCTTACATGTGTATTCGTGGATAACGGTCTGCTTCGTCTAAACGAAGGTCAGCAAGTAATGGATATGTTCGGCGATAAGTTCGGCCTAAACATCATCAAAGTTGACGCAGAAGAGCGTTTCCTTGAAGCGCTGAAAGGCAAGTCTGACCCAGAAGAAAAACGTAAGACTATCGGTCACGTGTTCGTAGACGTATTCGATGAAGAATCGAAGAAGCTGAAAAACGCAAAATGGCTTGCTCAGGGTACTATCTACCCAGACGTAATCGAGTCTGCTGCATCTAAAACTGGTAAAGCGCACGTGATCAAATCACACCACAACGTGGGCGGTCTACCTGACGATATGGAAATGGGTCTAGTTGAGCCACTACGTGAATTGTTCAAAGATGAAGTTCGTAAGATTGGTCTAGAGCTAGGTCTTCCATACAACATGCTTTACCGCCATCCATTCCCAGGTCCTGGTCTAGGTGTTCGCGTTCTTGGCGAGATCAAGAAAGAATACTGTGACTTGCTACGTCGTGCTGACGCTATCTTTATTGAAGAGCTTCACGCAGCAGACCTATACGACAAAGTATCTCAAGCGTTCACGGTATTCCTACCAGTTCGCTCTGTAGGCGTAATGGGCGACGGTCGTAAATACGATTGGGTGGTATCACTGCGTGCAGTTGAAACTATCGACTTTATGACAGCGCATTGGGCACACCTACCATACGACTTCCTAGGTAAGGTATCTAACCGTATTATCAACGAAGTTGAAGGTATTTCACGAGTTGTTTACGACATTTCTGGTAAGCCACCAGCGACAATCGAGTGGGAATAATTTCCCTCTAGACTGTTGAGTTTACAAGAACCAGCCTTCGGGCTGGTTTTTTTGTACTTCCAATTTGTGAAGAGGTGGATCAACTTTTTTATGAGAAATATATACACGCGCCTAAATTAAATATATATTCACTTTTATTGTTTAAATATTAAAAATGGTATTGCTATGGAACAGGCTGACGTTACCTCTCTCATTCCCATCCTTATTACTCTTTTCCTCGCGCTGACTACGAGAAATGTCGTAGTTGGTTTGTTCGCCGGTGTGGTCAGTGGCGTCGCCATGCTTGAAGGCACCTTTGTTGAAAAAGGACCACTAGACTCGTTTAGTGCGTTGATGAAAAGCTATCTACTGCCGCAACTTACGGATAGCTACAACGCTGGTGTGATTTTGTTGTTAGTATTTATTGGTGGTTTCGTCGCTTTAATGGAAAAGTCCGGCGGCGGTGTCGCCTTTGCTAAAAAGGTTACCCAATGGGTGGCGAGTAAATGCCAAGCTCAACTATCAGCATGGTTCGGTGGTGTCGTTATTTTCTTCTCAGACCTTGGTACACCACTGATTGTTGGCCCTGTTTTTCGCCCTTTATTTGATAAGTTAAAAGTATCACGCCAAAAATTAGCTTTCATTATCGATTCTACTTCCTCTCCCGTCGCAATCTTGATTCCTTTTATCGGGTGGGGCGTTTACATCATGGGATTGATTCAAAAAGAGTTTACTGCCCTGAATGTCAGTATGAGTGACTGGGATGCTTTCATTGGCGCGATCCCGTATCAGTTTTATGCCTTTCTTGCGATCGCGATTGTGCCGATTGTCTCTTTCTTCAAGTTGGACTTCGGCCCGATGGCGAAGGCTGAACAGTTAGCTGAACAAGGTTCAGACTTTGGCAAAGTTCAGGAATCGATGGATGTGTTTACGCATAAAAATGCAAAATCCAGTTTTGTCTGGGCGCCTTTGCTCGTTATGTTGGTGGTTCTATGCAGCATCCTGGTGCCACACGGTTTTCCATTTCAAAAAGTGGCAGGCTCAACGTTTAGGGCTGCACTCTCTTCGGCGTACTTCTTCGCGGCCTTCACTTTAATTGCGCTGATGGCGTTTTATGGCGTCAGAAAGCTTTCCGATGGTATCCAAGTGTACCTCAAAGGCATGTCAAACATGATGTCTGTCGCGGTTATCTTGGTATTGGCTTGGGCGCTTAGCTCTGTTGGGAAAGAATTAGGTGCAGCTGCATATATTGCTGAACAAGCTCAAGCCGGTTTCCCGTATTGGCTATTGCCAGCCGTTGCTTTTTTGCTTGCCGGTATTATCTCGTTTGCTACGGGATCTTCTTGGGGCACGTTCGCCATCATGATGCCATTAGTGATCCCAACGGCCGTTGCGATTGATGCTCCTTTGCTAGTTTGCATTGGTGCCGTGTTATCTGGCGGTTTATTTGGTGATCACTGTTCTCCAATCTCTGAGACCACGATTCTGTCGTCAACAGGAGCGGGGTGTGAACAGTATGAGCACTTCCGTACACAGTTGCCTTACGCGGTGTTGAATGGCTTGATTGCACTTGGGTGCTTTCTTTTGGCAGGCGTTGCTGCCTCACCTGTGATTGTACTTGCGGCGATTGTCGCTCAGTTAGCTATTTACTATGTGCTATCAAAACAGAAGCCAACCGAGCAACTTGAGTCTGTTTCAGCAGAGTAATAGAGATAGAAATATCATCAAACGGAGGCGTAGTCAGCCTCCGCTTTTCTTTTGAGTCAAGGTAACATTTTTCTTGTGACAAAATGTGTGCAAGGACTTATTTATTCATTTTGTCTCGCAGAATGAACTCACTTCGCTCGGCGTTTTTTATATATGATCCACTATATGTCTAGTTATTCCTTGTATATTGTATTGTTAAACCCGGAGACTAGACATGTTTGCACTCAAACATCTTCCTATTGCATTGAGTTGTGTCCTAGCGGCACAAGCGAATGCAAGTATGAATATCCAGCCTGATCCGCAAAATCCGAATGGTTATGTCATTGCTCGTGGTGACGTTCAAGCTATGGAGCAAAGCAAAACCTCTGACCCTATGTATGCCATTTGGTCACAAGCACTAGAGACGCGTCCTAACTCAGTCGTTGAAGCGATTGTTTCTGGAGCGGCAACCAACCCAGAAAACGTGAAGCGTGTAGAGCGTGTGTTCCCTGAAAGTGAGTGGGACTTCCTGACTCAAATGGCAGCACCAGAATACACTTACACGCGTTTCCTACGTGCGATTGGTAAATTCCCAGCATTCTGTGGTGAGTACACTGATGGCCGTGATTCGGATGCGATTTGTAAAAAATCGATCGTGACAGCCTTTGCTCACTTTGCGCAGGAAACTGGTGGTCATATTTCGATTGATAACGTATCGGATAATCCTTTTGGATTGGAAGAATGGCAGCAAGCTTTGGTTCACGTACGTGAAATGGGCTGGTCAGAAGGTCAAGAAGGTTACACGACAGGTTGTGGTCAGAATGACTGGCAAAACAAACGTTGGCCATGTGAACCGGGACAAGGTTACTTTGGACGTGGTGCTAAACAGCTTTCTTACCACTTTAACTATGGCGCGTTCTCTGAAGTGATGTTTGATGGTGATGCATCTGTATTGCTGAAAAATCCAGGTTTGGTTGCGGATTCGTGGCTGAACTTGGCATCGGCTATCTGGTTCTTCCTAACCCCACAAGCACCTAAACCAGCAATGCTACATGTAATTGACCGTACTTGGGTTCCTTCACAACGTGAACTTGATGCAGGCATTGGTTACGGCTTCGGTACCACTATCAACGTGATCAATGGTGGTATTGAGTGTGGTGAGCAAAACAAGGATAAAGGTCAGCCTGTTAACCGTATCCGTTACTGGGAAGGTTTGGCGGCACACTACCAAATTCCAATTGAAGCTGACGAGAAGAACACTTGTTGGCAGCAAACGCCTTACGGCAGTCTAAACCTAAATGGCGCAACTGACGTGCTTTACACTAACTGGGATGGTAACTGGAAATACTACTCAGATCGCCCTGGAGGCCATTCGTTTGAATGTGAGCTGGTTGGTTTCCAAACGGCTTACTCTGCGCTAGTTGCGGGTGATTACGAGAAGTGTGTAACTAACTTCTACCAATCTCATGCGGGTTGGCCTGAAGTTCGTGTGGTTGACAAGTTAGACCCTGTAGATCCGGTCGATCCGCCTGTAGGTGGCGTGGCAGCTTGGGATTCAGGCAAAGTCTACAACACTGGTGATCAAGTTTCTTACCAAGGTGCTGTTTACGAAGCGAAATGGTGGTCACAAGGTAATGAGCCAACGAAAGGAGACCCTTGGAAGTTGGTTTCAGGCACTCCTACGGAGCCGCCAACAACGGAACCTGAACCACCTGTGACTGAACCAGAACCGCCAGTCACAGAACCAGAGCCTCCGGTCACTGAGCCAGTGCCACCAGTAACAGGTAGCTTCATTCAGTGGGAGCCAGGCGTAACTCAAGTGGCTAACGGTGATAAAGTGACGTACCAAAACAAATGCTTTGTCGCAAAAAACGGCCCTGGAGTGTGGGAAAGCCCAACGCAGAGCAACTGGTTCTGGGATGAGATTTCCTGCCAATAAATAATTTAACTCTTTATAAAGGCTCTGCTTTTTAGCAGGGTCTTTTTTTATTTGTGCTGTTGCTTATTTGTGGAATCTAAGTTTTCAATAACGGCTTTTCTCTTTTTATTGGGTGTCCATTAAAATTCGCGCGCATTTTTTATCAACATTTTTGAAAAAAGGTATTTGTACATGTCGACAAAACTGGCTAACCCAGCACCGCTAGGTCTGATGGGTTTCGGTATGACCACTATTCTGCTGAACATTCATAACGCAGGATTTTTCCCACTTGACTCTATGATTCTAGCGATGGGCATCTTTTACGGTGGCCTTAGCCAAGTAATCGTTGGCATCATGTGCTTTAAACGCGGCGACACGTTCGGCACAACTGCGTTTACTTCTTACGGTCTATTTTGGCTAACATTGGTTGGTTTAATCGTAATGCCTCACATGGGTCTTCCTGCAAGCCCAGCAAGCTTTATGGGTTGGTACCTAGCACTTTGGGGTATCTTCACTGGTTTCATGTTCATTGGCTCTCTATGTTACCCAACAGCGAAGCAGGTGGTATTTGGTTCTCTAACTATCCTGTTCTTCTTGCTTGCTGCTCGTGATTTCACTGGTAGCGAAGTTATCGGTGCTATCGCTGGCTTCGAAGGTATCTTCTGTGGCGCAAGCGCAATTTACTTCGCAATGGCGCAAGTGCTAAACAACGAATTTGGTCGTGAAGTTCTACCTGTAGGTAAAGCAAAAATCGCTCGTAAAGTTGAAGCAGTCGCAGCTTAAGCGTTAAATCGAACTCATTGAAAAAGCGGGCCAATAGGTCCGCTTTTTTATTTCATTGAATTTTATGAATCTTTTGGGCTTTCAAGTAGGAATATTCCGAATAAGACATTGTTGTGACCAAGAGCGAATTTTTTCTTCGAGAATGCTCCATTATTAAACTCCCCTATATAAAGAGTTTACAACTGATGAAAAATTACCTCTTGAATGTTTTTACGCTCGCTGTCGCGGTGATTTCATTTCCTATTTTGGCGCAAAATAGTGACCCATTGCCTTCGTGGAACGACGGTCAAACCAAACAAGCAATTATCCAATTTGTCAGTGATGTTACTGACGCTAACTCTCCCAATTTTGTTGCTCCTCAAGATCGTATTGCCACTTTTGATAACGACGGAACGTTATGGTCAGAAAAGCCGATGTACTTCCAAATCTTGTTTGTGCTCGACCAAATTAAAGAGCAAGCGGCTAGCCACCCTGATTGGAAGACGACTAAACCATACTCACTGGTGTTAAGCGGGCAGATAGATAAGCTGAGCTTAGAAGATGTTCTAACTATGGTGCAAAAAACGCATTCAGGAATGAGCAGCGATGAGTTCACTTCTATTGTACAGGCTTGGATAAGTACGGCTAAGCACCCCGTAACGGGCCGCCCATACACCGACATGGTGTATCAACCAATGTTAGAACTGTTGGATTATCTTGATAGCAATGGCTTTAAAAACTTCATTGTGTCTGGTGGTGGCAATGCCTTTATGCGAGCTTGGGCGACGGATGTCTACAACATCCCATCCGAGCGTATCATTGGTACTCGTCTATCTACAGAGTTCGTTAATGTTGATGGTAGTTACCAAGTTAAGCGCGTACCGGGCATTGAAGTGAATAACGACAAAGCGGAAAAACCGCAGCAAATTTATCAGCACATTGGTAAGCGCCCAATAGCTTCGTTTGGCAACTCAGATGGTGACCTACAAATGCTGCAATGGACGACGTCAGGTACTGGTCCTCGTTTAGCAATGTACGTTCATCACACGGATGACCAACGTGAGTGGAAATATGACCGCACCTCTAGCATTGGTAAGCTAGATAAAGGATTGGATGAAGCGAAAGCGAAAGGTTGGTTAATCGCTGATATGAAAAACGATTGGAAGCAAGTGTATCCGACCAAGTAAGATTTCAAATCTGACTGATATAAAAAGGGGTTAACCACTGGTTAACCCCTTTGTTGTGTCCGAAGAACGGACCACTGCTTTTTCTTATTTTTAAGGAAAGAAACTTAGGTCGAAGGCTGTTCTACCGTGTCTGTTGCGGTAGTTTCAGTCGTTGGTGCTTGACCTGTTTTACGTTTGTATTTCTCTTCCCAGTAATCTGCCCCTTTGATACCTAGCGCAACTGGGTTGAACGTAAACTCTGTGACACCTTGCTTCTGTTGTTCTTCGTAGTCGGTTAGCGCTTTCAGAGCAGGCTTCGACATAAAGAAGATGATCAAGATACCTACGATGTTCAGCCAAGCCATCAAACCTACGCCAACATCACCCATCACCCATCGCCCATGCTAGGTTTGCGGTTTTTACTGTACCGTAAAACACGGCTGAGATAAGTACCAGTTTTAAGATAAACATCAGACCGTTCACTTTAAAGGTACGGCGAATGTAGGCAATGTTTGTTTCTGCAATGTAGTAGTAAGCCAAGATAGTGGTGAATGCGAAGAAGAACAGTGCAACAGCGATGAACGGTTTACCAACTCCAGGTAGAGCACTTTCAATCGCCATTTGCGTGAATACTGGACCATTGGCCCCAATATCGGCTGGTAGGTTTTGCACAAGGAATGCACCTTCAACCGCACCGTGTACGTTGTAAGCACCTGTGATAAGAATCATAAACGCAGTTGCCGAACATACTAGTAGTGTATCGATGTAGATTGAGAATGATTGAACCAGACCTTGCTGTGCAGGATGATCAACGCTTGCTGCCGCTGCTGCGTGAGGGCCGGTACCTTGGCCTGCTTCATTTGAGTAAACACCACGTTTAACACCCCAACCAATGGCAGCACCAACACCAGCCATAGGAGTGAACGCGTCTCCTAGGATCATGCCGATAATGCGTGGGATTTCACCGATGTTTAGAAGAATGATAACGAAAGCGGTGATGATGTACGCCAATGCCATGAATGGCACAACGATCTGAGTGAAGTTCGCAATACGCTTTACGCCACCAAAGATGATGAAGGCAAGAATGACACAGACAACCGTACCAGTGAAAATTTTAGCAAAACTGAAGGTACCAATAGCGGTTTCGATCATGTCACCAGAGCCAAATGCTGCTTCTACCGCGTTACCAATACTGTTGGATTGAACGCCAGGAAGTAGCACACCACACGCAAAGATGGTCGAGATAGCAAAGATCCATGCGTACCATTTTTGCCCCATTGCCTTTTCGATGTAGTAAGCAGGGCCGCCACGGAATTCACCTTCATCTTCTTCTTTGTAGATTTGAGCGAGAGTGGATTCTGCATATGCTGTTGCTGCGCCAAAGAAGGCAACAACCCACATCCAGAATACGGCGCCAGGGCCACCAAAGCCGATAGCCGCAGCAACACCGGCAATGTTACCTGTACCTACACGGCCAGATAGCGAAACGGCAAGCGCCTGAAATGATGAGATCCCCTTGGTTGAACTTTTGCCCGAAAGTAGCAAGCGCCACATCTCAAAGAAATGACGAATCTGCACAAAGCGTGTCATGATCGAATAGAACAAACCCGCCCCAAGACACAGGTAGATCAGTACTGGGCTCCAGATAATTCCATTCAGAAAATCAACTAATGACTGCATGAGTATTTTCCCTGTTAGTTGTGTTTGTGGTTATTTTTCAAACAACACATTACCCTTTTTGTAATGCAATTGTTAACTTTTTTGTCTATAAATCGTTTATAGCGTGATGGCGGGCACAGAATGGCTTGGTGTTGTTAAAATTTGGTTCTAGTTGATTATTGTGCGCAATTAGATGGGGAATTTATTGGTTTGATTAAATATGCAGCACGTTGTCATTTTAATGTGCTGCATATTCGATGAGTTAAAAATGCTAACTATTATGCAGTATGTGGAATAAAGGTCTGTTTGATTTTTGTGCGAGTATTTACGCGTAACGAAGTAAGTTGAGCTCTGAGTTCTCCATGATTTTGGCTTTTTCACCTGTCATGATATTGGCCAATAAGTGCCCTGAACCACATGCCATTGTCCACCCTAACGTCCCATGCCCAGTATTAGTAAAGAGGTTGTCGTATGGCGTTGCACCTATGATTGGTGTGCCATCTGGCGTCATTGGGCGAAATCCGGTCCAGAATTCTGCTTGGCTGAAATCACCGCAGCGAGGGAACAAATCGCGAACCACCATCTCAATCGTGTTTTTGCGCTTTTGTGGCAAGGATGGGTCGAAACCTGCAAGTTCAGCGGTGCCAGCCACTCGTATGCGGTCATCAAATCGAGTCATAGCGACTTTATAAGTCTCATCCATGACGGTAGAGCGCGGTGCGTATTCTTCATTTTCTATCGGTAGCGTCAGTGAATATCCTTTAACCGGATACACTGGAACATCAATATCGAGCTGCTTTAAAAGCGCAGTGGAAAAGCTACCAGAAGCAACGACAAATTGGTCTGCCTTAAACAAACCATGGTTCGTTTGGACACCTATGATCTTTTTGCCTACAGTAACCCAATTACTCACTTCGGTATTGAATTTAAACGTGACACCATGCGCTTTCGCAAGTTCTGTCAGCTGTTGGCAAAACTGAAAGCAGTCACCTGTTTCATCATCAGGCAAATACAACCCGCCTACGATTTTATCTTTGACCAGCGCTAAACCGGGTTCTTGTCGAAGGCACTGTTCAACGTCCATCAACTCAAATCGAGTACCACTTTGCTCAAGCAGCTTGAGGTCTTTTTCGATTGCGGTTAACTGTTGAGTTGTGCGGAACACTTGCAAGGTACCAAACTGGCGTCCTTGGTATTCAATCGCGTGCTCATTACGTAATTGTTCTAAGCAAGTTCGGCTGTGGTTGGCGATAGACAGCATGCGAGCTTTGTTGATTTGATAGCGAGGCAAGGTGCAGTTCGCAACCATCTTGCTTGCCCAACTGATCATGTCTGTGCTGAGCGACGGCTTTATTTTTAGTGGAGCGTGTTCTTCCATCAGCCATTTGATCGCCTTGAGCGGGATACCCGGAGCCGCCCATGGGGATGAGTAGCCATAAGAAATTTGCCCTGCATTGGCAAAGCTTGTTTCCATCGCGCTGCTTGGTTGGCGATCGATGACCGTGACTTGATAGCCTGCTTGAGATAAATACCAAGCAGAGGTTAAACCGATAACACCGCTGCCTAATACGATGACTTCCATTGAGGTACTCCACACATTTATCAGTAGCGGTTAGTTTCTTTTCTTTACCTTTTATTAACAATCGATATAAATTACATACAGCGTTTAGAAAAACTATAGGCTTAGTGATGAGAAGTAACGTGATAAGTGGTTTATGGTTGTTTAACCAAGTGGCGGCACATGCCAGTTTTACGGGCGCTGCTAAGCAACTACACCTTACGACAGGAGCTGTAAGCCAACAAATAATCCACTTAGAAGAGTCGTTAGGTTTTACTCTTTTTGAACGCCACTCTCGAGGGATCCGCCTCACCGAAAAGGGAATACAACTGCAACAAGCCACGCAGTTGCATTTCTCTGAGTTAAGCAAGTTGCTTGATGATCTGAGAGTAGAAAAGCATATCAATGAGGTTCGCTTGAAGCTCACTCCCTCATTCGCCTTTAAGTGGCTAGTGCCTAAACTCGAAAGCTTTCAACTAGAGAACCCAGAAATACAAGTGCAGATCTTTGCGGAAGGAGCGCTAGTCAACAGCGATTTGAAAGACTATGACGTCGCCATTGACTACGCTCTTCACCCTTATCGAGACCATGATGCCGAGTTGATTCTCGATGAACAATTGCTGCCAGTGATGAGCCCTAAATACCTTGAGGATCATCGGTGGCTAAAAACTCCTTTTGGTGATCAAACATCGTCGATGTCTGCGAATCAATGGCAAGCGGCTACGTTGTTGCACGACGCGATGCCGTGGGAAAAAGCGACACGTGACTATGAGTGGTTGTATTGGGCTTCGGCAATGGGATTGGATTTTAAAACCGATGTCGGTCACTTTTTCAATCGAACAGACATGGCGATGTCTGCGGCGGAAGCTGGAGTCGGGATCGCGATGGCACGCATGGCGTTGATTGAGGATGAATTGACGACGAAACGTTTGGTTTCTCCATTCGCCCCCATTCCTGCCAATGCTGGGTATTACTTGATCATGAATACAAGATGCCAGTCAACTGAGCGGTTTAGAGAGTGGCTTTTGAAGCAGATTGAGTCACGACGATGATTTAAGTGTTTAAGAAATAATAAAAATAAATTTCTTAATTACATATTATCTTGAGCCACTTCCCACAAATTATCTTCACTTTATTAACTTCTCTCTCTTACTCATCTTTTTCCATATCATCCTAGAAAATAACTAATGGATAGAGAAAGGCTATGGCTAAAAAAAACTCGCTTATATTGGTCCTAGCTCTATTTTCGGTAGGAGCAAGTGCAATGTTTTGGCCGTTTAAAAAATACGATGTGGAAATGTCACCAGAAGTACGTGGTGTTATTAAGCTTGATGGTAAACCACAAGTTGGGCTAACGGTTCATCGAGAACTTTTTTATGAAGGATATAAAAAAGGAAAAACGCTAAAGGATGAAGCCCAAACCAATGAACTAGGTGAGTTTTTCTTTCCTGGCGTTATTGTTCGGTCACGAGCTCCCGGAGACATATTTGGCGGGAGTTTGAAGGTGTATCAATATGTCTGCGTTGATTGCGAGTCTGAAAAGAAAGAAGTCTGGGGGGCGTGGGTGCCAACAGAAGGCGCAGACTCATTGAGATGGATGCTGATGAATATTGACTGTGAGTTATCGAACAACAAGCAAATCCACGAAGTTGATATTTCACCAGAAAGCACAAGGCGAACTCCTGTTCATTCTGTATGTGATTGGAATAGCGAGAGAATAAATACATACGAATATGACGAAACTACTGATACCCACGTATTGAAAAAATAAAGAGTAAGGAAAAACAACTAATGAGCACTATTTCTCCATTTATGGCGAGTGAACTATGTAATATTGCATACGAAGTGAAGCATAATCTTGAACGTGTGAAACTGCCAGCTGTTGTTGATAATCACTTTGGTTTTTCGAAAGTAGCGGTAGGTACAAGTGGTGGTTTTTTCTTTCGTCCTGAAACAGGGTTTGCTCTGCTAGGAAAGGGAAAAAGTGAGCGTTATAAAAATGACCTTGTCTTAGCTTTTAGAGGTACAGCAGGATTAGCTGATGGGATTACCGACTTAACGTGTAGCGGGAAAGGAACAGATACCGGAGAGACCGTCCATTCGGGATTCCAAACTACGTTCTATTCTATGAGAAAAGGTTTAACTCGTTTTCTTCGTGATAATCCGGTAACCGCTAACGGTACTATACATTGTGTTGGACACAGTTTAGGTGGTGCATTAGCGACTCTGGTTGCTAATTGGATTTCTGCTTCTCCAGAGTTTAAAGGCAGAGTTAACTTATATACTTTTGGCTCACCAAGAGTCGGAATGAAATCTTTTTCGATCAACTCATCATCTCGAATATCGACGCACTTCCGTTGTGTCAATGGTGCGGACCCCGTAACAAAAGCGCCAGTATGGCCTTTTTATCATGTGCCTTATGATGGTTCGGAGTACATATTGAATCGTGCTCAAGGTCTTTTTCCTAGCGCACATTTTATGGCGGAGTACAGTTCTTATACACAGACTGCAACCTGGGATAGCCTTGGCTTTCAAAAGGCAAGCTCCACTTTTAAACGCGTCGTTTTAAACTATGAGAATCGACTTCAAGCCACACCTTCTGCTGATTGGGCAGATAAGATCTCGGCAGCGCTCCTTACGTTGTTAGTTGATGGTGGGGCTGCGGCGTCAGTCTTTGCCCTGCAAAATGTAGGTTCTGCTATTGCTACTATATATGACGCGATTGCTCGTTCAATCGTCAAAATTTCAGAACTCTCTAGCGAATTTTCTGAACGCGTAAAAGGTTTACTTGGCCACATGTTGGTATTTGCGGGGAAAGGTGCAAATATCGCGATCAAATTTACTTATTCCTTTATTCGTTGGGTGTTTGAATTGGTGCTAAGTAAGTTGAATCAGGCTGTTAAAGCCGCCCTCAAAACGACCTTCTGATTTTGATTAATCCTCTTTTGCTTAGGTGTGGTTTATTCTTAAATACGAAAAGTTTCCTACTTGGTTAGTGAAGCTAGTGGCGAGCAAATAGATAAAGTGCTTGGTGAGTCAGATAGAAAACACCGCCTTGATAGCGGCGGTGTTTTATTTTGGATTACTGTCGTTGATAAACCGATTGACCTCTGCTGATGGTTTCTTCCACGTTTAGGTCTTTTAGCGCCTTAGGTTCAATCTTCATCGGGTTGTTATCGAGGATGATTAAATCCGCATTCTTACCCACTTCGATAGAACCCTTATACGACTCCTCAAAGTGTTGGTAAGCTGGCCAAATGGTCATGGCTTGCAGAGCGGTGTACGTGTCAACGCGCTGATCTGCACCCAGTACTTTATCAGTTCTGGTGGTGCGATTGACGGTCGCATCCAATACTCGGAATGAACTTGGCAGCGCAACAGGTGCGTCATGGTGAGTACTGAACTTTAACCCTGCCTTTCTCACCGCTTGAGTTGGTGAAATGAAATCGGCACGAGGATGGCCGAGCACCGAGTCCACATGCCAATCACCCCAATAAAAAGTATGCATTGGGAATAGAGAAGGGAAGATGCCTTGCGCAGCTAAGCGATCCACTTGGTCTTGGCGCATGGTTTGGCCGTGAATGAGTACAGGTCGGCGGTCTTGTTTTCCTAGCTTTTCATTTGCTTTGGTCACTGCATTGATAAATTGCTCGATCGCAGCGTCACCATTGGCATGCGTCAGCACTTGCCATTCATTTTTAAAGGCCGTTTCTACGTAATCGTAAGCTTGTTGATCTTCAAAGGTTGGGTAGCCAGCGTAGTCTTTATCTTGTCCATGTGGCGGGTGGAAGTAAGGCTGACTTAGCCATGCCGTTTTACCTTGTGGAGAGCCATCAAAGTTCAGCTTTACGCCACCGATGCGGAAATGGTTTGTGTACTCTGGCGTGTTGTATTCCGAGTCCATAAAATCACTGCTCGATACCATATCGGCGTAAGCAACCAAGTCGATCATCAGCTTGTCGTTTTTCGACGCGCGTTTCATCGCTTCATAACCTTCTGATGTCGCTCGTCCTTCTTGAGCTGTGGTATAGCCATATTTCGCGTACATACCTTGTGAGGCTTCTAACATGCGATCTTGAAGTTCTGAATCAATCAACTTATTGAGGTTGAACAGCATTGCAAAGTGCGCGTTTTCTTCTAGGACACCATTTGGCTCTTGGCTGTTTTCCATTCGGCGGATAATGCCACCTTTTGGATCTTCCGATTCTGATGTGATGCCTGCTAGCTCTAAGGCTTTACTGTTTGCGACACTCAAATGCCCCGAAGTGTGAATGATCAATACAGGCTTATCTGTGCTGACTTTATCGAGATCCGCTTTGGTAGGGTAGTAATCCAGTTGGGCGTCGTCGTAACCAAAACCTAAAATCCACCCCGTTTTCTCAATGAATAGGCGTTGCGTATTATTGTTCTCGGCATTTTTCAGAGTTTCTATGATTTTCGCAACGGTATCGGCTTCGCCATCAGGAGATGGCAGCACGTTTGCGACCATGGCTTGCAGACCAACACCATACACATGACTGTGCGGATCAACAAAGCCAGGCAACATAGTTTTGCCTTTTAAGTCGACCAACTGTGTTTTACCGAACTTGTGTTCCATCGCTCCATCTTTGCTGCCGACATAAATGATTTTCTCGCCTAATGTCGCGACGGCTTCGGCGTACTCTGGCTTATCGCCAGCCATGGTTAGGATGTCGCCACCATAATAAATTTTGTCTGCGGCGGTTACTTTGAGTGGCTCGGCGACGGCTTCTACTTCTTTCGCTTCTTCAGAAAAACACCCCGTTAAAGCAAGCCCAGATAGGGCAATGGGGATCCAGTTTTTGTTCATCGGTCATCTCCATACAGAGTAAGTTTTTTGCCTATTGCTCCCATCTCAATGAGTTTGAGAACTCAATAGGTCACATTCACTTTAGTTCATATTGAAGGAGGATTATCAACAAGATTAAAGACTTTCAATCAAGCGCAAGTTATACCTATCGATGAATATCAAAAATGTTACCTTTTCCCATTTCATAAACGTTTCTGGACTTGGGCAATGTGACCCATAACGAGGTTCTGAGGTTAAAAAGTCGGCATGATAAGATAAGTCCACGATTTATCTCGATGACGCTCAAGGAAGAACATGAAAGACGAAACGCTATCCATCCATTTTGGTTACGAAACTGACCCTACCACTAAATCTGTCGCGACGCCGATTTATCAAACGGTCGCGTACGAGTTTGATAACGCGCAGCACGGCGCTGATCTGTTTAACTTGGAAGTGCCGGGTAATATCTACACTCGCATCATGAATCCGACTAACGATGTTCTGGAAAAACGCATGGCGGCGTTAGAAGGCGGCATTGCTGGATTGGTTGTGAGTGCGGGGAGTGCAGCGATTAACTATGCGATTCTGACCTTAGCGCAAGCAGGCGATAACATCGTTTCTACGCCGCAACTTTATGGCGGTACTTACACCTTGTTTGCGCACATGCTGCCAAATCAAGGTATTCAAGTGAAGTTTGCCAAAGATGACAAGCCAGAAAGTTTGGCCGAGTTAATTGATGAAAATACCAAAGCGGTGTACTGCGAGAGCATTGGTAACCCTGCGGGTAATATCATTGATTTAGAACGTGTGGCGGAGCTTGCTCACGCACAAGGCGTGCCTGTGATTGTGGATAACACCGTCGCGACGCCAGTGCTGTGCAAACCCATCGAGTTCGGTGCGGATATCGTAGTTCACTCTCTCACTAAATACGTTGGTGGGCATGGCACCACATTGGGTGGCGTGATTGTGGATTCCGGTAAATTCCCTTGGGCGCAGCACAAAGGCCGCTTTCCCGTTTTCAACCAACCAGAACCTTCTTACCACGGCGTGGTGTATACCGAAGCGTTTGGTGAGGCAGCATTTATCGGGCGCGCGCGTACCGTACCATTGCGTAATACCGGTTCGGCATTATCACCGATGAATGCATTTATGCTTATGCAAGGGCTAGAAACGTTACCGCTGCGTATGGAACGCCATACTGAGAATGCACTCAAAGTGGCTGAATTCTTGGAACAGCATGACAAAGTCAGTTGGGTGAGTTATGCCGGCTTGCCGAGTTCAGCACACTTCAACCTCGCTGAAAAATACATGAAAGGTAAGCCTTCTGCGATTTTGTCGTTTGGTTTAAAAGACGGTTATGAAGCAGGTGTGCGCTTTTATGACGCTCTGAAAATCTTTAAGCGTTTGGTGAACATTGGCGATGCAAAATCATTGGCTTGTCATCCAGCATCGACGACTCATCGTCAGTTGAGCGAAGCAGAACAAAAACAAGCTGGTGTGTCACCAGAGATGATTCGTTTATCTGTAGGTATTGAGCATATTGACGATATCCTAGCCGATTTAGAACAGGCACTAAACGCGTAAAACGATTCTTTTTTAGCTTTTGGTTACCCATAGGCCAGCCTTTAAAAAAGCTGGCCAGTTTTTGTTTTATTGTTTAAATATCAAAGGTTTTAGTGTTTTTGGGTTGTGGTATTCCAAAAGCTCATGGTGGGTGAAATTTATTCCCTTGTCGCATTTGGGGTTGTTCCTGATGATGTGTGCAAATCTTACACATTGGAAGGGACTCAAATGTCTTACGTATTTCACCGTCATTGCCATGCCACGCTGCCAATCATCGATAAAGGTGAAGGTGTTTATCTATTCGATAAACAAGGAAAACAGTACCTCGATGCTTGTGGCGGCGCTGCGGTATCAAACCTTGGCCACAGTCATCAAGCCGTTAAAAAAGCCATGTTGGAACAGCTCGAGCGAGTGTCGTTTGCTCATACTGGATTTTTTACTAGTGACAGCAGTGAGCGACTAGCGGAATTGATTTGTCAGCATATGCCTGAGCAGTTCAACCATGTGTATTTAGTCAGTGGCGGATCAGAAGCGGTGGAGTCGGCACTAAAAATGGCGCGGCAGTATTTTGTGGAATCAGGTAAGCCAGAGAAGAAGCAATTCATTGCGCGTCAGCAAAGTTATCACGGCAATACGTTGGGAGCTCTGGCGGTCGGTGGTAATGAATGGCGACGTGAACCGTTCAAACCTATCTTGCATCCGAGTCATCACATTGCCCCTTGCTATGCTTATCGTTATCAGCAGAGTCATGAGTCGGAATTGGATTACTCATTGCGAGCGGCGAATGAACTAGAGGCAAAAATTCTTGAGTTGGGGGCTGAGAATGTAATGGCTTTTGTCGCCGAGCCTATTGTGGGAGCCACCGCTGGAGCTGTGCCTGCGACTCAAGGTTACTTCAAACGTATTCGCGAAATATGCGACCAATACGATGTGTTATTGATCTTGGATGAAGTCATGTGTGGCGTTGGGCGAAGTGGCAGTTTTTTTGCGTTTGAGCAAGAAGAGGCAGAGCCCGATCTGGTTTGTATGGCTAAAGGGCTTGGTGCGGGTTATCAACCTATTGGCGCGGTGGTTGCTAATGATCGAGTCTATCAAGCTATTGCTGATGGAAGCGGTTTTTTCCAACACGGTCATACCTTTATGGCGCACCCTATGGCGTGCGCTGCCGCCGTGGCAACAATTGAAACCATCTTCCAAGATGACTTATTAACGGCGGTGAATCGGCAAAGTGCTTTGCTGCGTAATGAGCTTACTTCTGCATTGGCCCATTTACCGTACATTGGCGACATTCGTGGTAAAGGCTTGTTTTTTGGCATTGAGCTGGTGGCGGATAAAGAAAGCAAGTCGCCTCTGAGTAAAGCCACATTGGCAGACAAACGCATCAAACAGCGAGCAATGGAAAATGGCTTAATGTGCTACCCAATGGGCGGAACGATTGATGGCGTTAATGGGTACCATATTTTGCTCGCACCGCCATTCATTATTCAGTCTCATCATATTGATGAACTAGTCGGCAAACTCTCACTGACGTTAAAAGAGGTGGCGGAGACATGGAAGTAGCAAACCAATATTTGCGAGAACCTATCGCCATTATCGTGGCTCCAAACGGCGCAAGAAAAACCAAGCATGATCACGCCAACTTACCCATGACAACGGACGAACTGGTTGCAGAGGCTATCGCTTGTCAAACAGCAGGGGCTGCCATGATCCATTTGCATGCTAGAGACGCCAAGGGACGTCATTCATTAGACATCGACGACAACATGGAAATTTACCATGCCGTGAAAGAAGCGGTGGGAGAAACCATGATGGTTCAGCTCACCACAGAGGCAGTGGGTTTATATTCTCCGCCACAACAGCGGGCGTTAGTCAAAGCTGTGAAACCTGAAGCTGCTTCTTTCGCATTGAGGGAGTTAATCCCCGATCGCGCAAGTGAGAAAGAAGGGCATGCCTTTTTCCATTGGTTGGCAGAGAACAGCATCGTGAGCCAAATTATTCTCTACGATGCAACCGACATTGAACGTTATTTCCAACTACGCGATGCGGGCGTGTTACCTAAAACGTATCAGCATGCCTTAGTGGTGTTAGGGCGTTATCACCAAGCTCAACAGTCTTCGCCATGGGATTTACGAGGTTTGAATTTGGCGCGTTTTGTCGAGGAAGAAATTCGATGTGCCATTTGTGCTTTTGGCGCGCGAGAGCAAGACTGTTTAGCGAGTGCGATGTTACTTGGATTCGATGTGAGAGTTGGGTTTGAGAATAACCACTTCGATGTGGCAGGCGAATTAGCAATCAGTAACGCGGATCAGGTGGAGGCTCTACGCGATGTGGCGCATCGCTTCGCGATTCCTTTACACAGTGCGCAAAGTTTGCGTTCAGTTTTAAAGTGAATCTGTTTGAAGCAAGGAAAATAAAGAAGAACGGAAAGCAAAAAGGCTCCATCGGAGCCTTTTCGGTATTTGTCGTTAGTTTTCGGTTTGCACTGCGGGTTGGCGAGCTGGGTGTTTGATAAACACCGCCACAATGGCTGCAATTGCCAGCGCGAAACAGTAGTAAGAGTTGGCAACCACTTCTAATGGAGAAAGGTTAAATACTGAGCCTAGCAACAATACTTGCGCGCCGTAGGGCAAAATGCCTTGTACCACGCACGAGAAAATATCCAACAAGCTTGCTGAGCGACGAGGAGAGACATTGTTCTCTTCCGCCAACTGGCGCGCCACGCTACCCGATACGATGATGGCGACCGTATTATTTGCCGTGCAACCATTCACCATAGAAACCAAGCCCGCGATACCTAGCTCACTTGCGCGGCTGTTCGCGTGTTTTGAATGGCTAGAGCCAAACGCGTGGATCATGCTGCTCACTAAGTTGGTCAGGAAAGCAAGACCGCCTTGACGACGCATCAATTCACTCAGACCACCAATCAGCATCGATAGTAGGAAGATTTCCTGCATGTTGCCAAAACCGCTGTACACGTCTTGCGCTAGGTTCGTTAGACCGTAGTCGTCAATCGAAACCAAGCTTACGCCACCCGCCAGTAAAATACCGATAGTCAGCACAACAAATACGTTAAGCCCTGAAACCGCCAAAATCAAAATGGTGACGTACGGTAGCACTTTTAACCATTCAATTGGGCCTGTCTCTGGCACTTGAGTCGCAGTGCTGTTGAACGCAAAAATACCCATAGCAACCAGTGCTGCGGGCAGTGCAATGCGGATGTTCTCTTTGAACTTGTCCTTCATTTCACAGCCCTGAGAGCGCGTTGCCGCGATGGTGGTGTCAGAGATGATAGAAAGGTTATCACCAAACATCGCGCCGCTGAGCACAACACCAGCGGTTAATGGCAAGCTCATACCTGCAGATTGAGCAATGCCCAAAGCCACAGGTGCAACGGCAGCGATGGTGCCCATCGAAGTGCCCATCGCTGTCGCAATGAAGGCTGAGATCATGAAAATACCAGGCAAAATCATGCTGGTCGGAATGGCAGATAGACCTAAGTTTACGGTAGCATCGACACCGCCAGAAGCCTTTGCAACGGCAGCAAACGCACCTGCAAGCAAGTAGATCATGCACATCGCGATGATGTCTTGATGACCAACACCACGCATAAAATGTTCAATAGAGCGGTTAAGTTTCTCTTTGCTGAGAAGAAACGCAATGATGATGGCTGGTAATACCGCAATTGGTGCTGGCAGCTGGTAGAAGGCAAATTCAACACCTTGCAAAGATAAGTACGTGCCTACGCCAATAAATAGCGCAAGGAATACGATCAATGGGATCAGTGCGACCGCAGACGGTGCAACTGTTTTAGTAGTTTGTTGGGAACCGGACATGTAAACGACAAAGATAATAATAAGAGAAGTGAGCAGACTAATCTCACCGACTTTTATTGTCAACGTCTAGACGTCTAAATGGCTGCGTAATTTTTGTATTTGGATGAAAGAAAAAAGCTCATGGCATCTATCTTACTGATACCAAGAGCCTTTATTGAAAGTACATTTATAGCGACGATTTTGTTTTTTTTCGCTTAAGCAAGCCTAGGATCATCAATGCGAACACAACCGCGGCGCTCGCCCAGATTGCGTATTTGTAGTGGCTATATAAATGGCTGAGTGCGCTGAGGTGCTCAAATGCAAAATGCGTAAGTAAACTGAACACCAAAACCCAAATGGTGGCAGCGAGTGCGTTGCCGAGTAAAAACTCTCTGCGTGGCATTTTTGCTATCCCACACGCCAGAGGCATAAATTGCTTCATCCCTTCAATAAATCGGCTGACCACCAAACAAGCAGGGCCATATTTTTGAATGGTGATTTGGAGCTTCTGCATTTTAGGGCCAGAGATGTAACCTTTTTTATCTAGCCATCCTTCAAAGTAGTAACCAAGTAAGTAGCCACAAGTATTGCCCAAAAAGCAGCTGAGCCAAGATATAACCATAACCATACTCAGATTCATGACTTGTTCTGAGGCCAGAATTGATGCTGCGATCATCAAAGATTGCCCAGGCATGGGAATGCCAATACCTTCAAAAAAGATGCTGACAATAAGCGCAAGGTAGCCGTACTGCTCCAGCAGAGGCTTCATGGATATGAGTAAAGCGTTAATGTGTTCCAAATGCTTTCCTCTAATAAAATTGGAAGGAAATTGGAGTGATACTCCTGTTGTTTTCTCTGGTCAATTCTTGTTTCTCATTCCCGAGAAAAACTGACACACCTCTGATAATGGTGTTTACCTGATGCGCTGTTGCGCTGGATTCCGCTCGCCGTTTGATTCGCGACGGCGAGCGGTCACTACCATGGCTTGGGTCTCAGGTTACTCTTTTGGTGTTGTGAACGCACCGTACAAATCGAGGCGTCTATGGCGCAAGTTCGTTACCGAGCCTTCGGTGTTGAGCTGTTTCAGCTTGGTTAAGTCAACATCGGCAAAGATGATCATTTCCGTATTTGCACTGGCTTCCGTCAATGTGGCATCGTGTGGGAAATAAATATCTGAAGGTGAGAACACCGCTGATTGAGCATATTGAATGTCCACGTTGTCCACGCGCGGTAAGTTGCCGACACTGCCGCCAATCGCTACATAACACTCGTTTTCGATCGCGCGAGATTGAGAACAGATCCGCACACGTTGATAGCCGTTTTTGGTATCGGTCCAGAATGGCACAAAGATAATTTGCGCGCCTTGTTCGGCGAGCATTCGACCCAGCTCAGGGAACTCGCTGTCGTAACAAATCAGAATGCCGACCTTACCAGCATCGGTTTCGAACACTTGTACATTATCGCCGCCATCAATTACCCAGTCTTTTTGTTCGTGTGGCGTGATGTGGATTTTGTACTGAGCGTTAATTTCCCCATCGCGTTGCAGTAAGTACGCTACGTTGTAGAGCTTGCCATCTTCGATGAGCGGCATACTGCCAGCAATGATATTGATGTTGTAAGTGACCGCCATTTGCGAGAAACGGTTTTTGATCTCTTCTGTAAAGCTAGCAAGAAAGCGAATAGCTTCAACCGAGTTTTGATCGTTTTGCAATCCCATCAACGGAGCGTTGAAGAACTCGGGAAACAAAGCGAAGTCGGCTTTGTAGTTGGCCAGAGAGGAGATAAAAAACTCGGCTTGATCGAGCAAGTCTTCCAAATCGTTCATCGCGCGCATTTGCCATTGCACCACGCCAATACGAATCAAGGTTTTCTCAATGTCGTGAACGGATTGAATGTCTTCCTCGTAGAAAAAATTATCCCACTCTAGCAACGTGGCGTAGCCTTTTGAGGCGTTATCTTCTGGCAAATAGCCACGCATGATGCGTTTAACATCAAAGTCATTCGCAAGCTGGAAGGAGAGGATCGGATCGTGCAATTCGCGGCGTTTTACTTTGTCGATGTACTCTGCAACGCTCAGTTCATCCGCGTATTGGTGGTAATTCGGAATGCGGCCACCGGCTAGTATTGCTTTAAAGTTTTTGCTGCGGCACAACTCTTTGCGCGCGTCGTAAAGACGTCGGCCCAAGCGAAGCCCACGGTAATCAGGGTGAACAAACACATCTAGGCCATACATGGCATCGCCTGTCACTTGGTTCTGAATGACGTTATTTTCGGTGATGATGTCAGTGTACAGGTGAGGAAGTGAAAATCGGTTGTAGTCCACTTTGATCGTCAGCGCTGCGCCGACAATTTTGCCGTTATCCTCAATACAGATTTGTCCATCGGGAAACTGATGAATGAGATCCATGATGGTCAGGCGTGGCCATGAGCCGCCTACATCAGGAAAAACGAGGTCCATTAATTCCGCGAGCTCTGGGTAATCGGTCGGCTCAATGGTACGTAAAGAGAGTCTTGGCGTGTTGCTGTCCATATCCTACTATCCATTTATCCTTTTCAAATAGTATGGATGAGAATGCCACAAATTTAACCATACTTACATTTGAGGCGCGGTAGGTGATAGGCTCTGCACAATCTTCATATTTATACTGGTTTCATATCGGTAGCTTTATGTATGATGGGTAAGTTTGTCTTTTAACCAGTCATGAAAAAGTGCCACTTTTCTTGACGTTAACCGGAAGTTTGGGATCACCACATAATAGCCATAGCCGCTGTGAAGCTTTAGATTCCCAATATGTTGGATGTCACCACGCAAAATAGAAAATTGCGCCATAAAATCGGGCAGCAAAGCCAAGCCCTTCTCCATTCTCACGGCTTCACACGCCAAATAAAAATGCTCAAACCCGACGGAGTGATAGGTGATTGGGTACTCTAAATCGTTCTCCTGTTTGAACTGCTCCCACAGTTGCGGGCGAGTCGTTTGCGGAATAAATGGGTAATGGCTGATAGCTTGGTTGTCTGACAGTTCTGGTAGGTTGGTGTTGCCAATCAGCAACAAGGTTTCCTCACATAAGAGCTGGCTATATTCATAATGAGTCGAAAGAGGCAAACATCGCACATGCAGATCACTTTCGCCATGAATGTTTTTAACTGCGCCATCTCCGGTAAGAATTTTCACGCGAATATTTGGATGGCGCTGGTGGAAATCATCGATATTTGGCACCAGCCAAAGACTGGCAAACGAGGGTGTGACATCGACAACCAACAGCTCTTGATCAGTATTGGTTTGAATTAGGCTGGCGGTTGCATGCTGAATGAGCTCCAGAGCTTCTGTTATTTGGGGCAAATAGCGCTTTCCTTCCTCTGTTAGCTCCACGCCGTTTAACCCTCGATGAATGAGAGGAAGCCCAACGAGTTGCTCTAAAGATGCCATCTGTTTACTGACCGCTCCTTGTGTTACGCATAGGTCATCGGCGGCTTTAGAAAAGCTGAGATAGTTAGCCACAGCAACAAAAGTCCTCAATGCACGAATGGAAGGGTACTCACTGCCTTTTATCATTCTTTCAATTCCATTGAATTTGATTAGGCACAGAGTAGAGGATTTGTGCTTTTAAGCAAAGCAAGGCACGACGGATGTGTGATTGGCTTCCTTTCTAGTAAACACGCAATGCGATATATCAATGACTATTTAACAACTCAAGAATATTCACGCTGTGTATTTTTATTTTGAAAAAACTACAAATTAGCGAGAAGCTTTTTCACTAGTTATATTTATCCTACATTTATATTGTTTGTGTAAGGTAAATAAATAGCCTGTATTTTGTTTTTTGTACGAGTGTTTTTAGCTAATTGTCAGAATCTTATTAAATTAAAATAGCTTTTCATGAATTTAATATTGGCATTGCTTTTGCTATTTATGATTGGAACTTTCGATAATCAGTTAATTTAGGAGAACGAAATGAAAAGCAATGTTGTTACTCTGGTTGGTCTATTTTCTCTAGCAACGTTTAGTACTTTATCTTACGCAGCGGACTCCAAAGATCATGGCGTTTATGTAGGTGCGAACTACGGTTATTTAAAAGTTGATGGACAAGATGATTTCGATGACGACAGCGATGCAATGCAAGCATTGGTGGGTTATCGCTTTAACCGTTACTTAGCGTTGGAAGGCGGCTACATTGATTTTGGTAGCTATGGTAACAACTTGGCTAATGCAGATACGGATGGTTATACCGCAGCATTGAAAGTGACGGCTCCAATCACCGATAGAGTGGATGTGTACGCGAAAGGTGGCCAAATGTGGTATTCGACAGATTATAACGTTGCTGGATTCCATGGGAACAAAGATGACGAAGGTGTATTTGCTGGTGCCGGTGTGGGTTTCAAAGTAACGGATAACTTTTTAGTTAACGCAGAATACACTTGGTACGATGTGGAACTGAACGCAGAAAATGTATTTGATGGTGCGAATACAAATACAGACTTTAAACAAGCATCTTTAGGTGTGGAATATAGATTCTAATATTGCTAATAATTCCAATCCATAATAAAAATGCGAAGCTTAAATAGCTTCGCATTTTTTGTTGTGTTATATGAACCAGACCTGAAATTCTTAGTAAGGAGAAAATTGAAGAGACTATTTTACTCACTCAATCTGTTGCTAATGAAGCAAGAGCACCACCTAAACTATGACCTACGCAGTGTATTACCTTTGGTGCTTTTATGTTCTTTTTCGAATAACCAGCGATGCATGCTGCAAGTTGTGGCTTTATTGTATTGAAGAGATTTACAAAACCAGCATGTACTCTGTAACCGGATGAAGTACCTTATATCCCAAAAGCTTAGAAAACTTTAAATTGAAAAGCATATAGTAAGTACACACTTTCTATCTTTTAATTAGTACTTTTGAATTCTCATGTGTGGTTGGTGTTGTACTTATGAGCGTATAGTCTGCTACTTAATACTCAACGAGTTTTTATCAGCATAGGTTGTAAAGTTACGCAGTAATGCTTGTGATAAGTCATCAGGTAGTATGAGAGCCTGAGAAAAGAAGGCAATATGATTGTTGATACAAAAAAGGCCACCCGAAGGTGGCCTTTTCCAAACGTTTGGTGGAGCTGGCGGGAGTCGCCAATTCTAAATTAAACACCTATTTTACAATCACTTAACTGAATGGTTATGGGGTTTTTAGTACCAAAATTTAGCACCTCATTTGCAAGTCATCAAGCTAAACTCGTCCGAAAATGAACTCCACATTTTGTGTTCTCCAACTCCACTTCATCACATGAGAGTTTGGACGCCAGTTCAACTCCTGAAATGGCAGGTTTTGAAGGTATTAAACGAGTCGAACTACTTGTGTAAAGTCAAAACGTCGCCAAAATCGGCGTCCCAAACATTTGTAAACATGTAAACGCTTAAATGTCAATTATTGTAGTGTGATTAAAGTCGCATATATTAACATTCATCTCCATGGTTTTTCCTTACTGAAATAAATACTTATCTCTTAAGTGTATAAATATTAAGCATTTTTATGGTGCTTAGTGAGAAATAAACGCTTGCGGCATAAAATTTTTCGCGTAAAAATTAATGACATAGAACGAAGGAAGAGTATTAATTTGGGTTTTTACTTGTGGATGAAAAAATAAAATCTGTGATCAACGGATACATTGAATATAAGCGACATAGAGGGTTGTCTTATAAGACGTGTGAGTCTAGTGGTAATGAGATTAGAAACATTTCTCGGTTGAGTAAAAAGAATATCCTATGCTGGGATAAGAGAGAATGTTTGAAAGTATATTACGCACTCGGAAAGCTGCCCATAAACTTATCATCGAATACTAGGTTGGCGGGATTTTGTGGTGAAGATCTCTTAAAGGAGGCGGAATCTCTAGGTGTTAAAAGAATAAAGTTAGCTACTGTAGAAAAATATCTTGGAAGACTAAAAGAATTTTTCGAATGGCTGGTATTGAAAGGGATAGTTAATACAAACTACTTCAAAGGTCTTAAAGCACCTAGGAACAAAATAAAGAAAAACAAAGCAAGATCAGCTTATTCTGAAGAGCATGTTAGTGAATTAATTAAAAGTGATATTTTCATAACTAAAAACAACAATTATCACTGGGTTTTAATTATCGCCATTGAAATGGGTCTAAGACAAAATGAAATATGCCAGATATATAAGGATGATATCATTATTAAAGATAATTTATGGTGTATTAGCGTGACGAACAAACGTAAAGATCAAAGAGTAAAGAATGCAGATTCAGAGCGCATTGTACCAATACCAAAAAGTCTACTCAGGTTAGGGTTTATCTCCTTCGTCGAAAAGAGTGAAGGAAGGATTTTTTCATCACTAAAGTATAACGAATCTGATGGGTATTCTAGACAAGTATCCAAATGGTTTTCTAATTATAAAAAACGATTTAATTGGGGGAGTGAATATAGCTTCCATTCATTTAGGCACTATTTTATTAGTAAGTTAAAAACTAACGGAGTTGAAGAGTCAATGGTGTCAGAGATTGTAGGTCATGAATACAAAAAGGAAACATATGGAAGATATGGGAAGGATTATTCACTAAAGAAAAAAAAGAAAATAATGGAAAAACATGGTTCTATTAGCCTTCGCTGGAAGGCTAGAATGAGTATTTTTAAAAAGTAACAAACAATAAATTTTTATCATCTAGGTTAGGGTGTGACTCCCAAGGATTGTTGCATCCAAAATTTCGAATGACACATGATTTTAATCCAGACATATAAATGTATTTTTCTGGGTTAAAAATACAATAGTGTATTTTTATGGATTAAAAATAGGATATAGAAAGTGTTTGGTTTATTTGGAAAAGCAAAATCTTTATTAAAAATAAATGCTTCTGAAAGTAAAGAAAAAAATCGAAAAGTAGATAGTTTAGTTAATTCAGTTGAATCTGATATTACCAAATTAAACCAAGGAAATGTAAATAATCAAAATTGTTACGCAGTAAAAAAAGGTAGTTCAAAATGTAAAGCTAAAAAAAATCTATCAAAAGATACAGAAAATAATGTATTAACTGAATCGTTAACTTGGACTGAGCCGCAACCTGTAGGTGAATTTTCGAATGAGCCTATGTTATTTGATATGGGAATGCTTCCAAAAACACTTGCAGAGTATACATTTAGAAATGCATATGCAATTAATAATACTGCTCCTGACTTCTTGGCTGTATCAATTGTAGTCTCACTTGCTAGCCTAATAGGGGGATCTGCATCAATTACACCGAAGAGAAGAGATAAAACGTGGATAGTGAAACCAACTTTGTGGGGGTTGGTCATAGGAGGGCCATCGACCTATAAAACACCTATGATGACACTGGGTGTATCCCCCTTGAACTACGCGCAAGAAAACGTTATTGACGTACAGAATTTTAAAAATGAAAAAATTGAAAAATATCATAACACTAAAGTCGAGAGGGAGAAGATAACACTAGAGGAGCAACTAAAATCAGCTATTGAAGAGGAAGATAACGACCGTGTTGAAGAGTTAATGAACTTGATGATGAATTTAAAAGTGTTAAATAACTCGGCGCGTAATATCGTTACGAACGATGCTACACCTGAAGCATTAATTCAAAAGCTAAGTACAAATCCGCTAGGGATTCTTATATTTCGTGATGAAATTAATGCGATATTTGTGGGAATGAAAAAACAGGGAAGAGAGCAAGAGCGGGCTCTTTTTCTTGAAGGATTTAACGCGTCTGGTTCTCGGTTTGTTCAGGAAAGGATATCGAGAGAAAATGTTGAACTGGATAATGTTCACATAAATATCCTCGGAGGAATTCAACCTAAAATTCTTATTCCAGTATTATCTGATCGAGCTAGCGGTCGAGGAGATGACGGCTTGTATGAACGCTTTCAGCTTGCAGTATATCCGAATGTTATCAATATGGAGTATATCGACATTGATAGGAATGTTGAAGACAATAAAGGTGTTAATGATATGTTTAGCCTTATTGCCAAATTAGGAGGTAAAGAATCGTCTTGTTTTAACTTTTCCGAAGAGGCACAGGATATCTGGGATAAATGGTCGAAAGAGTTTCATCAAAATGTAAACTTACTGTCTGATGATGAGCAAGCCATTGAAATAAAATATCCTGCGTTAGTCGCAAAATTATCTTTAGTATTCCAGATAGCACTAAACGCTGAGAGTAACGTAGCTGACTTAGGTACTGATAATTGTATTGTTAATTTAGTATCACTAGAAATGGCGTTGAAATGGTTAGAATATCTAAGATCACACTCAGCTAAGATTCGCGCGTTGATCACAAAAAATCCAAGTAATGTTAGTTCACTGCTTTGCAATTTAAGTAAGTTGAACGGTGCTTTTACAAAGCAAGAACTAGGTCAAAAGGACTGGAAATATTTGACCAATGCAAAGGATAGAAATGAAGCATTACAAGTTCTCGAAGAAAAGGGATATATTAAACTAGTAAATAATCCAAAAAAAATGTACTTGATACACCCTGAATATAAGTAAGTTTTAACCTGCAACACCTTCATTTTCATATTTATGAAGGTGTTGCAGGTTTATTTTTATATAATAATCTTCTTTCCCGATAAATTTTCTATTTCAGATAGGGTATGAGATAAATTACCCATAGATTCTTTGTTTATCTCGATATCACTTGAAATTATTTTGTAACTTTTTCTTATCCGATTCAATTGTCTATTAAGTTGACGGATATCTCTTTCTTTGAACGCGGTAAACCATTTGTCGATCTGTTCTTGAATCCGGCGGAGGTTCTCGGAGTTCTCTGCTTCTTTATTTCTATGATACTTCCAAATTTCCAGCCTTTTTGTTTTATTCAGTTGTGATGGAGTGTATTCGAAATGATTTAGTCCTACATACTTTAATATGGCAAAGTTAAATGCTGATTTAAGAGCTTTAGTTGTTTTTTTTTGCTGAAGTTCCGTTAATACTCTAGAGTTATCTCCTGCTAAGATTTTTCCTACAATTAAATGAACATGATCCCCGCTACCAGAGGTAATGGTTTGATCTTGCCTATGCAAAACTGCTCTTATGTTCTTATTGAAGGTGTGCTCTTGCTCGTTTGTAATAGAACATATCTTTTGTAATGATTTACAACAAAAACTGACTATCTCAAGCCACTGTTTGTTAGTTGGACACACTCCCTTAGGTAATGTTAGGCAATATTCCATTGCATAAGATGACAAGTGTCGTCCAGCTTTACCTGACATCTGTTGTCGTAATCGATATTGCTCACCGATTAGAGCTATATATCTTGCAGTTTTTTCGTTTCCAATTATCTCTTTAATGTCAGATGTGTTTTTGTGATTTGGATGTTTTCTTGAAGTAAGATACCGCTCGCGGTAAGCAATTCCTTTACTTCCATATCGTACTGGTTGAGTAATAACAGTCCAATTGTTTATCATAATTTATTTTCAATATACAAATTGAAAATAAATATATCAAATATCATTCTAATGTATGGATTTCAAGATAGGACAATTACTTCGTTATTGATCCAACTTGTTGGGGAATTATTCCCCAAGCCCCTTGAAGTTATCATTGCAAATATTTATTTTTAGAATAAATGACGAATTTTAATGAAAGGTTTAATAACGCTATTGACATGGTAAAATTGGAGAAAGCTGTAGAATTATCAAAAAGAGATAGTAGATTCAAGGAAATATTTAATATTATTTTTTTGAAATGCAAAACTGTGGGGTTCATTGATGATGTTGATAGGAAAAACAATACTTATAAATATAAATGGTTATCTATAGTTATTGATATTCATCTTACTGCAATGATGTTGACGGACTTACTCGATGAGAATGATATACCTATGGATTCGGATATGATTAGAGAAGATAATTTCATAAAGGCTAACCAAATTCTCGAGAATATAATTCTTTATTTGGTGGCATCAGTGCCAAAACTAAATGGCAAATAGTTTTATCTATTAATTATTGTGTGATTTTTTATGAACTGATGTGGTAGTATATTTAAATTAGAGAGGTATCTATATGGAATAGGTATCCTCTCTACATTATTAAATAAAAACACTAGATAGCTAGCTATCTACATCTATTTTTCTTTCAGCGGGGACTTCTAGTATCTCTGTATTAGCTTTCGGCATATGTAATTCTAGTTTTTCTAGCTGTTTATCTGCTTTGTTTACCTTGATTCTTTCCAATATAGCATCTCGAATTTTATGACGTGTATCCAAATCTAGAATCCCATCTATGCCCATTAATTTATTCCCAAATAACATACTATATGCTACGAATGTTGGTGCTATCCAGCTGTATTGTTCTACAGCACTAGACATTACTGTCCAGATGTCACCCGGTGAATTGAATTGAGCTTTAGTAGTTACAGTGAGTTTGTCGTTTTCTAGATATTCATCAAATATCTCTTCAAAATTGTTAATGTCAAAGTCACTGTTGAACTCTTTTCCAATAATCTCAATTTCATTCATTAGCTTTAGAAGACTCATGACTGAGTAGTTACTGATAGCTTGCTCAGACCTTATCTTAATAGAAAGATATAGGCTTCCATTAGCCTTGAATGCGGGAAAAATTGAATGGTGAAGAGCCTGCCAATGTTCATCTAAGCTAGTTACAGTCTGTCTTGCGCGGAGGGCTTGTGAAAGACCATATGGTAGGTTCCTTCTCCGAATAATCGGTCCCCAATTTACGTTTCTGCGAAGATGTTTAGTCATTTTGACTTCATAATCGCCGTTTTGATAGTCCACAACGAGTGGTTCGGTTCTAATATATGGAGAGCTAGTAATCACTCCATAGCGAATACCAATTTTACCAACCGTAATTACCCAGTCGCCAACTTCCATTTCATAGATGAAGCGTATGGCTTGGTTTATTTGACTATAAGCTTTTGTCTTAGCTTTTTTATTCTTTTGATCTATGAGTTTCATGTATCTATCTCTAAGATCATCGGAATCTAAGATGAATTCATTAACATCACATTCATCTAATTTAAGTTTATCTAAATGCCCTAGAGCAATGACATTATACATTGTAAAGTGATCAAAATATTTACCTGAATCAGATCGAACAAGCCAGTATCTCCTATTGGCTGGTACTTCAAAAATTCCATTGAGGTCTTGATTTTCAGTTTCTTCCGGTGGTAAAGAATTATTTGTCATGCATATCTCCATAAACATTAATATTGGAGTTACTTAAACTAGGTATAAATAAAGTAGTTACCAATATTCAGATTTATATAAATGTCTTGTCATTTGGTTTTTACTATATTTTACGAATATAGATTAGAGGCTTTTATCTTAGTTTTATTGAAACAAATTACTTTCTCTTACTAGCGGAAATTTTTTTAGTAGCATCGATTACAACTATATCAGAAGCGGGCTCTCCATTTTTTATCCTACGTTCTCTAATGTCATTAATCTGCTTTAATTTTTTCCCTAGGTCACCATAATTCATCACTACGAATATACCATAGTTAGTTTTTGAAGCATCTTTGTAGATTTCTAATTGCGTTTCATAACCATGTTTGACTGTTCCTGTTGATCGTTTCATCTCCACTAATACTTTTGCTTTGTAACCAATAGAAAATTTGAAATCGATTGGCCCTCCACCCATGTTTGCTTCTGGAGATACATCTACATTATTTGCAGAACAAAAACAGTCAGCTATAGCAAAATACATTAACTGTGCTGCCCTTTCTTTTTTGGGTTTGTCGTCAATCCACAGTTCTTCCCATAAATTTCCGTTTTCTACATGGTGTTTAAAGTGTGCAATAGTCAATAGAACAAGTTTTTTTAAGTTGTCAGGACTTTGATAAATATTTGGTATATCTTTAAATATGTACTGTGTTTGATCTCCTCGAAGAATTTGACGCAGTTTGTAGTAACCTAGGGCGTCTTCATTGACATTATAATTATCTGCATTTTCCTTAATTGAATCTAAAAAATGTTGGAAAGTATCAGAAGAACCTAGAGCAGCATCTCTTAGTGCTGCTTTTCGTTGAGTTACCGTTGGTCTTGCGATATTTGCAAGATACTTGTTTACCCTGTCACGGATTTCTTTGTTTTGAAGCACTGCTGATTCTATGTCTGACCAGTCATTTGCTATCGGAAGATCCCTTACTATATCTTGTGGGACTAAGACTACAAATGCGCCTTTATATACGGGAAGTTCAATTCCGTTGGATATGTTAGATGGTTGTGTTGGAATATTATGTTCGGAGCAAAATTTTTGAGTGACGATTGCTAGGCTGTCTAAAATAACTCTTGTCGTAAAATCACTTATGGTATCTGGGCCTACATTTTCTTCAAAAAATCCCATTAGCGAAACCATCTCGGGATCTTTAGCTCCTAGATCAACAATTTCTTTGGCTGTGCGCATCATTTTTTCTTTTATGTCGTCAGGCCTAGAGCTACCACTACGACTACTTCCTCCATACCCTAACCCTGTTTGAGCTGGTTCTCTCAAGTCGAGCAAGTTACGTGCTGCTTTCCATGCTGCATCACCTTCTTTCTCTGAGATGGTTAAAAGTCGTACATAGTTGGAAAATGATGACAAAAATGGGTATATCCGTTTTTGCTGATCTCTTCAAAACGAGATTTCTTTAGAAGAACAGGATCAATGAATAGTTGAGTGTCTACGTTCAAGAACGGGTCAATTAATCCTGCGTCATGCAGCTTGATCTCGTCTATATGAAAGTGCGCTGAAAACAGAAGCGGTTTCGTAATTTTAGCCATCTTTTATACGCCGTTGAGGAGGGTAGAATTTGTTAACTTCCCAAATATCGAACAATTAACACCCAATTGTTGTGTAGATGATAATCGAATTGTTGATATGAAACCATGTTAGTTGTGCAATGGCTCCAGATTTTTTGATGGTTGTCAAAAGAAGTATTGGCTGATTTGAAGATTAGTTGTAAGGCTTTCTAGGATTTTAGGAGCCATGCAAGCAAAAGTCTTCGACCTTCTAACCTCCATGGCTCTAATACTTAAAGTAAATAAATGTTGTTGATTACCTTTTGCAATTTTTTGATGCTAACTGATTTACCGTATCTGTCATACGTAATACTGTTTTGTGCGTGTCCTAACAGCTCTGCCGCAAGTAAAGATGACACCTCAGCGTTTTTGAGTTGTGTTGCCACTGTATGACGGAATGAGTGGAAATCGTGGCCACGGCCAAAGCCAAGTTTAGTCTTAAAGCGTCCGAACCACTTGGAAGCAGCTGTGCCAAAGCCATCACGTTCCTCTTTAAGAGCTGGGAACACACGTTCGTGTTGCACGCTATTGATATATTCGATAAACCCGAGCTCCAACAGCTTTTCATGAATAGGGATTAGTCTGCGGCTAGTATTGTTTTTGAGCCTTTGTCCCTTGAGCTTGTCATCAATGTTGATGACCCATATTCCATCTTTTTTATATATATCTTGGCGGTATAGTTGGCATAGCTCGTTTAAACGTGCACCAGTGAATAGGCCCAGAAGTGGTAACCAGTAGTAATGGGGGTGCTTATATTTTTTATGTGTATGGATTTCTGTGCTAAATACTATTTTTAAGTCAGCATGGCTATAAGCTTTTTTGGCTTCACTATCCTTGCGAGTTTTCTTGAATCTCATGCTTTTAAATGGATTTATGTCCGTCATTTCCATCTGTAAACACCACTCAAAAAACGACGAACATTTTTGAATGTAATCTTTGACGCTCTCGGCGCTTAGGGTAGGGAGTTTATGTTTTTTATTAGCTTCTATTAGCTGTTTGCCTTTCATCCCATCAAATTGTTTATGCTTGGTTGCATTGATTGGATATTGGCCCAACAAGGTACGGACTTCTTCTGCTTGAAGTCTACGAATTTCTTTTATGCTTTTGGCTTTTAGCAGTGCGAGTACGATATGACATTTCGCATAAGCCATATCAATTGTCTTTTGGTTAACGAGGTCTTTTTTGGAGTCTCGGTACATTTCGAGGCATTTGAAAGGATTAAGTGATGCCGTTTCTGTCTTCGAAACTAAAATTGCAGGTAATGCAGGTTTCGCTGGCTCATGTGATGCCACATTAGAAGGAGTTAGAGGTTGGTTGTTCTGAATTGAAATACGAATTTCTAGCTCAAGTTGCAACGCCTTTACAATAGCTGACTGCTTATCGGACGTGCGAAGAGATCGTTTGATTTCATATCGATTGCTGAAGAGATGTCGATGCGCCACTGGAATCTGGTAGCGGAATTGCCAAATACCACTTTTTGAAATCTGCAGGTTTCGCATGTTTCAGTACCTTGTTTTAGTACCAAACAGCCAAAAAAAAGACCGAATCAACGAAAATTCGTTTAGATTCAGTCTCTTATAGTGATTGGTGGAGCTGGCGGGAGTTGAACCCGCGTCCGAAAACCTTTCATCATTGGTACTACATGCTTAGTCGATCTTTAAATTCACCATCCACCTGCGAACCGACACGCTAATGAATGACTATCCTGAATTATAATTCGCCGTTCATCTCTCAGGCGGGAGAATCCGGGCTAGCGCGTTTGGGTTTGATCTCTCGTTATTCCCCGTCTTACGTGCGGAAGCTAGGGCGAGAGAGCTCTGAGCAGGGTATTAAGCTGCTAGTGCGTAGTTTTCGTCGTTTGCGACTATTTTTTTGCGGTTTGTTAACGAGGCCTACCGCACCTCGGCATGCACCTCAGACTTCTGAATTCCCGTCGAATCCTAAATCAGCCCCAAGGTATGATTCGCATAGTAACAGAAAAGACTTAGCTGTCCAGCACTATGCGTTTAAGTGGTCAAGATTAACGCAGTGTGCTCTTCATTACGCGTGCTTTTTCTCTTGCCCAGTCTTTTTCTTTAAGATCTGTACGTTTATCGTGAAGCTTTTTACCTTTTGCTACACCTATTTTTATCTTCACCCAAGAGCGAGACCAGTACAGAGAGAGTGCCGTAAGTGTCATACCTTCACGGTTAATGCGACCGAGTAGGTTGTCAAGTTCACGACGACTCATAAGTAGTTTGCGCACACGAGTAGGGTTCGCCACTACGTGTGTCGATGCCTGATTTAAAGGAGTGATTGTCATGCCACTCACAAAGGCTTCACCGTCACGCATGAATACGTAACTTTCAGAAATATTGGCTTTACCTTGGCGAAGGGCTTTCACTTCCCAACCTTGGAGCTCCAAGCCAGCTTCGATTTCATCTTCGATGAAATACTCGTGGCGAGCTTTTTTATTCAGCGCGATAGTGTTACTACCCGCTTTTTGTTTTGATTTTTTCTTTGCCATAATGGCGTCATTATACGGGTTGGATATCGGATAGGAAATCCTTTTATTTGCGCAATCGTGGAATAAAAGTAAAATTGTCGCGAGCTTTAAATCTGTACATGTATCGATAGGAGTATGTATGAAGCAAGTCAGCCGTTCTGCGTTGGTGTCTTTTAGTGCAGAACAGATGTTTAATCTGGTCAATGATGTTGCTAAATACCCTGAATTTTTGCCTGGTTGTTCGGGCTCTCGAATTATTGAGTCTTCGGGTAACGGCATGGTCGCTTCTGTCGATGTTGCGAAAGCGGGCATCAGTAAAACGTTCACTACGTCCAATGAGCTTATTCCTGGCCAAGCTATTATGATGAACTTGGTTGATGGTCCGTTTAAAACGCTCCGAGGTGGTTGGATTTTTACTGCGTTGGATGAGCAGGCATGTAAGGTTGAACTTAAGCTTGAGTTTGAGTTTTCGAGCAAAATGATTGAAATGGCGTTCGGCAAGATTTTTAACGAGCTAACTAGCAATATGGTTAATGCATTTACCAAACGCGCGAAACAGGTGTACGAGTGTTATGAGTATTGAGTCAGACATGATTCACGTTGAGGTCGTGTATGCATTGCCTCATGAGCAACGCGTGTTTAACTTAGTTGTGAATAACCACGCGACGGTTGAAGAGATCATTCGTCAGTCGGGTGTCTTGGAATTGTATCCAGAAATTGATTTAGCGAAAAACAAAGTAGGTGTGTTTAGTCGTAATGTAAAACTAGACGCGACCGTACGTGATAAAGACCGCATTGAAATCTATCGCCCTTTATTGGCAGATCCAAAAGAGATTCGTCGTAAGCGAGCAGAGCAAGCAAAAGCGGCTGGGAATGCCGATCCAGTGACTGGTGGCAAGCCAAATGCTCTGCGCAAGTAAGCAGAATAAGCAATATTTTAGATGATAAAAAACCTCCCAAGTGGGAGGTTTTTTTGCATAAAGGTTTTATGATGCCAATCGATGTAATGACAGGATTGGTTTATTGGATCTGTTCGTAAAACGTGTCACTTTTCGGGAAGTCACCGCTGATATCGGCCAGCGTTCCTTGGTCATTAAAGTTTACGACAAGATCTTTCTGTACTGGGTCACCGTGGCCTGGCGTGTGATGGTAGATATAATACCAAGTGTTAGGATAGCCATTTTCGATAAGCATTGGCGAGCCAAGTACGAAGCGAACCTGTGCTTTAGTCATCCCAAACTTTAATTTATCAACCGCACTTTGTTCTACATAGTTGCCTTGGTTGATATCAATACGATAAACCAGTTTTTCCAATACCGAACATCCTGTCAGCAATGTCATTGCTAATGGTACGGCAACTAACCACTTCTTTAATTGCATAATAATTTCTTAGTAACCTTTAAAATACTGCGCTGATAATAAACAAGCTCGACGCAGATGTAAAAAGCTATGCGTCGCATGGTAGGGAATCTGACAACGAATTTTGAGTTGAGTTGCATTTATTGGCAGATATTAAGGGGTGATAGGGAGCCTAATGGTGTTTTCGTTAGCCGAGTCATTGAAGTGATTAATATGAAAAGAGTCATCAACTGGAATGCCGATGACTCTGTGTCATATGGTTAGGCGGCGATAAGGAGTTCTTTCGCGTTAGCTAATGTTGAATCAGTGATTTGGCTACCACCGAGTAAACGAGCCAGTTCTGCCACACGTTGTTCTTCATCTAGTGCGCGCATTTGTGTTTCCGTTTGACCACCTTTGGTGTGTTTTGCGACAAACATTTGTTGGTGGCCACAACCGGCTACTTGCGGTAAGTGTGTGACACACATGACTTGAGTCGATTCTCCAAGCTTGCGTAGCATTTTGCCTACTACCGCAGCTGTTGGGCCACTAATACCCACGTCCACCTCATCGAAGATCAAACTTGGCGTATCTACTTTTTGAGCAGTGATCACTTGGATCGCTAGCGAGATTCGGGATAACTCACCACCTGACGCAACTTTCGCAATTGGTTGTAAAGGTTGACCCGGGTTAGTGGAAACCAAGAAGCACACACTGTCCATACCCAGTGGCGACGGATGTGTGTTTTCGTTGTTTACTTCAATGCTGAAGACGGCTTTTTCCATGCTCAGTTCGTGCATGCTTTGCGTGATCAGCTTGTTCAGTTCTTTTGCGTAACGGCTGCGTGATTTATGCAGCTTTTCCGCTTGAGTCAGGAAGCTTTGGTATTTCTGTTCCACTTCTTGAGCCAATTCATCCAGACGTTCATCAGAGCAATCCAATGCTTCGATTTGTGCTAGAAGGTCTTGGTGATGTTGGTATAACTCATCAGGCATAACATGATGCTTACGAGCCATCGACATCACTTTAGAAAAACGCTCTTCGACATAAGCCATACGACCTGGATCAACATCGATGCCATCCAAGTAGCTACGAAGTTCGTTTTTGGTTTCTTCTAGCTGGATCATCGCGTCAGCCAGCATATTTGGTAGCTCGGCTAATTTTTCATCTAATTCCGCTAATTGAATTAGGGAGTGATTGGCCGATTGCAAAATACCAAGCGCATTGACTTCTTCACCTTCGTAAATAAGTTCGAGGGCTTGCTGACAGGTAGCGGCGAGTTCACCGCTATTGGACAGTCGTTTGTGCTCTTGCTCGAGTTCTGCGAATTCTTCTTCACCTAGCGATAGCTCATTCAGTTCTTTGATTTGGTATTCAAGCAACTGTTTTTGCGCCTGATTCTGCTGGCTGTTTTCCTTGAGTTGCTTGAGGTTATTGTCTGCCTGACGCCAATGTTGGTACGCACTGCGTGTACTCTTTAATAGATTTAAGTGTCCGGCATATTGATCCAACATCGCCATTTGGTATTCGCTTTTCATCAGTTGGTGATGCGCGTGTTGTCCATGGATGTTGATTAACAGCTGCCCAAGAGATTTTAATTGTGAAAGTGGTACTGGGCTGCCGTTGATGAAGGCTCTTGAACGGCCTTCTTTAGTTATGATGCGACGCAAGATACATTCAGTGCCATCCAGCAGATCGTTATCTTCTAGCCAACGCGTTGCATGTAGGTTGTTGTCCAGTAAAAAGGCGGCACTGACTTCGGTTTTCTCTTCACCTTGACGCACCATACCTGCATCGGCACGTCCGCCTAGGCACAGACCTAACGCATCAATCGCAATAGATTTACCAGCGCCTGTTTCACCTGTAATGGTGGTCATGCCCTTAGAAAGCTCGAGTTGTAAAGACTTAACAATCGCAAAATTATTAACACTTAGATGAGCCAGCATTTTTATTTACCTGTATAACTGAACAATACTGTATATGAGAACAGTATATACTGTTTCTTTATACAGTAAAGATGAGCGGGAATATTTTTATCTAACAGGTTATTTTTTGTGATGAGGTGGGAAAAATGAGTCGAAGTCTCGACAACGACTCATTGAAATTGAAAGGGTTATGGGCGAGTTGGATTGATCGTCAGTGGCTCTAGTGTCACGACAGCATTAACACTTGCTCCTGGGTGATCGACATACGACGTGTCTTGCATCAACGTGTAGAAAACGTCAACAAAGTCATCATCGTTGGTAAGCACACCATCTGGAATGGCATCGATGATCTTGTTAGTGATTTGTGGGATGACTGCGTATGCCTGAACTTGCGGATCTGGGATGGCTTTCAGAACTTCTTCAGCGACTTGCACCAATAGTTTAGCCAGCTGTTTGTAGTCTGTGCCGTCATCTTGCTCCATCAGAACAATATCTGCAGCGCCCCAGCGGTAGCGAGACCAGTGAATGATGATTTGATTTGGGTAGTAATCTTGGTTGTCGTAATCCAAGTAAGGAAGCTCTACCAGATCAATTGTCGGCTCGTCGCGGCTTGGATTGACACCTGTCACGATGGCGTAAACCTCTGCTTTGCCAGAGATCCACGGTTCTTTGTCATCCGCTAAGCGAATTTTCTTCAGTTGAGTTGTTTGAATCGGAGCGACATCACTTGTCGCTGCGCTTTGTAGCGTTGGTGAAGATTGTTTTTGACTCTCTGAATAATAAGGCTGAATTAGAGCTGGCTGACCCAGCTTTTTCATTTCTGCCTGCATCGCCTGTAAGCCTGCTTTGAGCTCTGCAGAGCTGTTGTTATCGACAACTAGAACGGGAACGTCAGGAAGCTGATACACATCAAGTTGATGAATTTGCCCGTAAACGTCAAACGCTTCGATGTATTGCCAGCTTTCATCATCACCGCTTGGTTCAAAGGCAAAGAGTGGTGCAACGTCGCCATTGAGCCATGCTCCTAGCATTTTTTCGTTGGCTAAGCGCACTTCTAGCAATTGATCTGAGAATTCAGTAATTCCTTTCCAGCTACGAATTTGAGCGTCGGCTTCAACGAGCTGTTGGCTAAATTCTGCAGTAGGGTTTTGCTCAATGAAAGAGGAGACAGGAACATTGGTTTGTTGAGCAGTAATATCTCTTCTCAACATTGGCTCAATTGCCGTATAGTTTTCGCTCAGTTGTTGAGCAAGTTCCCGTTTGGTTTGTGTAATGTCGTCCGCACGCGCATTAGATACGTTTGTCACTTTAGTATCTTCAGATTGGCAGCCAATCAGTGCTAATGTACTGAGAACAGACAGAATGATAGTTTTTTTCATAGTATGTCCTTTATTGATTTTATGAAATAGAGTTAATACTCTATTCATGGTGAGAATATCACCCGACATACTCCATTCAATTTGCTTTTCTGGAATAAGTTAAACTTTGCACACAGGATCAAAGTTTATAAATTTCGTTTTAACGGCAGGATATATTGCGTCGCCTTATTAGTAAGTCTTTACGTGTTATCCCAAAAAAGAAAAAAGCCAGCAGCAATCAGCAACTGGCTTAAATTCGTGTTCATGAAAGCTAGAATAACTTACTAGACCAACCGAGTTTGTTCCTTAATACGTGATAGTAGCTGTAGTCTTTCGGATGGATGAGTTTGAGCACATTTGGGCTTTGATAAATGTGGATCTCATCGCCGGGAGAAACTGGCAGCGACACTTGTCCATCACAACTTACTTCTTGTGTACCGCGATTTTCTGGTGACACAATCAGTTTGATTCTACGTTTGCCATCAACCACCAACGGTCGGCTAGATAAGGTATGAGGGAACATAGGCACCAGTGAAATGGCATTCAGGCTTGGTGACAGAATAGGGCCACCACCAGAAAGTGAGTATGCTGTCGAGCCTGTTGGTGTGGAGACAATCAACCCATCGGCGCGTAAAGAGAAGGCAAAGCTTTCATCAATGTACACCTCAAACTCAATCATATGTGCGATTTGCCCAGGATGGAGCACGGCTTCGTTTAAAGCGGCGTTATGACTTTTTATTTGACCATGACGATGCACTTCTGCCTCAAGTAAGAAACGCTCTTCTTCAATGTACTCTCCCGCAAGTACGGCTTTGAGTGCCGCTTGGAAATCGTCTGGGTTTAAATCAGTTAAAAAGCCTAGATTGCCACGGTTTACGCCAATCACAGGCACGTCAAAACGCGATAAAATTCTCGCTGCGCCCAGCATGTTGCCATCACCACCGACAACTATCGCAAGATCTGCGTTTTTGCCCAACTCAACTAAGCTGGCGAAGTGGTTTTGCGGGATCTCGTCCAAAATCGCTGCAAGGCGATCGTCAATAAACACTTTGTAACCTTCTGAGGTCAGCCATTCGTAAAGCTCTTTATGAGTCTGAATCGCTTGTTGATCTCTTGGTTTTCCGATAATCGCGATCACGTTACATGGATTTTTCATAGCATTTCCGCATTAAAGAGGCTTGAATCAGGAATCTTCATCCCCATAATAATGGCAAGTTACCTAAATATGCGAATTTTTATGTGGTTAAAGCCCGCAAAACGAGCATGGCTTTAAGGGCATTACGTTGAATTCTGGAGATATCATGAGCAACGAAGAAAACAAAGTTACAGAAGAAGAGCTTGATCAAATCATCGAAGAGGCTGAAAAAGTAGAAGCTGCGGCTCAAGAAGCTGAAGCAGAACTTGAAGAAATTGGTGACGAGAAAGACGCTAAGATTGCTCAACTAGAAGCGGCATTATTGTCTAGCGAAACCAAAGTAAAAGATCAGCAAGATGCAGTGCTTCGCGCAAAAGCTGAAGTTGAAAATATGCGTCGTCGTACTGAACAGGAAATCGACAAAGCGCGTAAATACGCTCTTAACAAGTTCGCTGAAGAACTGCTTCCTGTTATCGATAACCTAGAGCGTGCGATTCAAGCTGCAGATACAGAAAACGAAGTGATTAAGCCGATCCTTGAAGGTGTTGAGCTGACTCACAAGACATTTGTTGATGTGGTTGCTAAGTTTGGTTTGAAAGAAATCAACCCTGAAGGCGAAACGTTCAACCCTGAATTCCACCAAGCAATGTCTATTCAAGAAAGCCCAGATCATGAATCAAACACCGTGATGTTTGTTATGCAGAAGGGTTATGAGTTAAACGGCCGTGTGATTCGTCCTGCAATGGTTATGGTTGCTAAATAACGACACAAGTCACTGCAAAGTAAATACAAAATGCCTGTCACGTTTGTGATGGGCATTTTTGTTTCAAACAAAGGCGTGCTCCCTCTGTCTCGCTGAACCATCGATATCTAAAATTTGATCCCTTTCAAAGTTTTTCCTATTGAGGATATTTTTTCTTATAGGGAATTTTCTTTCTATCAACTGCGTAGTTATACAACCTTCAACCGATAACTGGTTGTTATCATTTGACTAAGTGAGTTTTGTTCTGAATATGAATGTATTCATAGTTTGTTTTGCTGAATTTTATTGTTAACAAAAATGTAAATTATCGCTTTATTTTGTAACTTTGATATGTATTATTTGCGATCACTGCTTTAGAAATAAGCAGATATAACTACAAAAATGTAAATAGTAAACACAACATATCGGAGATTTATAATGGATAAATCGCTTTCTAGTAAGATTTTCATAGGCTTGTTTGCCGGCCTTGTGCTGGGCACAGCTATTCAGTACTTATTTAGTGGTATTGCGATTTTTGATACTTACCTACTTGGAACGGCAGAAGGGGTTGGCGGCATGTTTGTCTCGCTGATCAAGCTTTTGGTTGTGCCTCTTGTGTATGTTTCAATCGTGTGCGGCATTGTCGATTTGAAAGACATTAGTGCTTTTGGTCGTCTTGGTGGGAAAACTTTTACTCTCTACATTCTCAATACCATCATTGCGATCGCAGCAGCGTTGACCGTAGGTTTAATTTTCCAACCGGGTGCTGGTGCAAACTTAGCGGGTACGGTTTCTGAAACCGTCAAGCTGACGACAACTGAAACACCAGATATTTTCTCGCTCGTGGTAAACATTGTACCAAGCAATCCAGTACAAGCTTTTGCTAACGGCGACATGCTACAAATTATCTTTATGGCTATTTTGACAGGTCTAGCCATTCAAGCTCTGGATTCTCGTGGTGGCCCTGCTATCCGCACGTTTAAGATGGCCAATGAGATCATGATGAAGCTGGTTGGTTTGGTCATGAGTCTAGCACCTTACGGTGTGTTTGCTCTGATGATTCAACTAGGTGCAACCTTAAATGCGAATACACTGATGTCTGTTGCAGGTTACGTTGCGCTTGTCGTGGCTATGCTTGTGTTCTGGATTTTCATCTTCTATCCAATGGCAGTTGGCATTACGACTGGAACTTCTCCAAAGGCATTTCTCCGTGCAACTCGTGAACAAATCCTATTTTCCCTATCTACGGCAAGTTCAAATGCAACCATCCCTGTAACCATGCGTACTCTGACAGAGAAACTGCAAGTTTCTAAATCAGTTGCGGGTTTTGGTGTACCGCTAGGCGCGACGATGAACATGTCAGGTGTATCTATTTACATCGCGCTTGCAACAATCTTCGTTGCTAACGCGTTTGGCCAGCCAATTAACACCGCTGATGTGTTTACACTCGGTCTGACGATTCTTCTTCTTTCTATTGGTGCTGGTGGCGTACCAGGTGGTGGTGTGGTGATGGTTGGCGTGCTTCTTCACCAATTGGGTCTTCCACCAGAAGGTTTAGCTATCATTGCAGCGGTTGACCGTATCAACGATATGTTCTGTACCTCTTCGAACGTGGTAGGAGATACCGCAGTGAACACTATTGTCGCCAAAACAGAAGGTGAGATTGGCAATCAAGAAGAAGTAGAGGCGCAGCCTGCACAAGCTAATGCTTAGTCTTGAACAATAGAGTTGAATCTATATATAGAAAGCGAGCGGAATGAGCTCGCTTTCTTGTTTTTATGTCACAGAAAAGTAACCGCTTTTCATCATGTTTACTTTGGAAGTTGTCTCTGGAATGTGATGCATTCCCAACAAGCTTGAAAGAAATCAATTAATTCATAAAAAATACGCTTTTTTTCAATTCTGCCCTTGAAAAGCGTTTTGACGCCCTTATCTATGTGGCATAGAGAAGCAAACATTGATTATTTTTGTTTGTGAGCAAGGGTTGAAACCCGATTCTCCTCCCCCCACATTGGGGTTATAACCAAACGAAAATAGAATTTATTCGGAGATAGCCAGATGGGTAAAATCATTGGTATTGACTTAGGTACTACTAACTCATGTGTTGCTGTACTAGACGGCGACAAACCACGTGTAATTGAAAACGCAGAGGGTGAACGTACTACTGCATCGGTTATTGCTTACACTGACGGTGAGACGCTAGTAGGTCAACCTGCGAAACGTCAAGCAGTAACTAACCCAACTAACACGCTATTTGCAATTAAGCGTCTAATTGGTCGTCGTTTTGAAGACGAAGAAGTTCAGCGTGACATCGAAATCATGCCTTACAAAATCGTTAAGGCTGACAATGGTGACGCTTGGGTAGAAGCGAAAGGCCAAAAAATGGCAGCTCCTCAGGTTTCTGCTGAAGTTCTTAAGAAAATGAAGAAAACTGCTGAAGACTTCCTAGGTGAGGAAGTAACTGGCGCAGTTATCACAGTACCTGCTTACTTTAACGATGCACAGCGTCAAGCAACGAAAGATGCTGGCCGTATCGCAGGTCTAGAAGTTAAACGTATCATCAACGAACCAACAGCAGCTGCGCTAGCTTACGGCCTAGACAAGAAAGGCGGTGACCGCACTATCGCTGTATACGACCTTGGTGGTGGTACATTCGATATTTCAATCATCGAAATCGATGAAGTTGAAGGCGAAAAAACATTCGAAGTTCTAGCAACTAATGGTGACACTCACCTAGGTGGTGAAGACTTTGATAACCGTCTAATCAACTACTTAGTAGACGAGTTTAAGAAAGAGCAAGGTATCGATCTTAAAAACGATCCACTAGCAATGCAGCGTGTTAAAGAAGCAGCAGAAAAAGCGAAAATTGAGCTTTCTTCTACTTCTCAAACAGACGTAAACCTACCTTACGTTACTGCTGATGCAACTGGTCCTAAGCACATGAACATCAAAGTGACTCGTGCGAAACTAGAATCTCTAGTTGAAGACCTAGTACAACGCTCTCTTGAGCCACTAAAAGTAGCTCTAGCTGACGCTGACCTATCAGTAAACGATATCACTGACGTAATCCTAGTTGGTGGTCAGACTCGTATGCCAATGGTTCAAGCGAAAGTTGCTGAGTTCTTCGGTAAAGAAGCGCGTCGTGACGTGAACCCTGACGAAGCAGTAGCAATGGGTGCTGCAGTTCAAGGTGGTGTACTTGCTGGTGAAGTTAAAGATGTTCTACTACTAGACGTAACTCCACTGTCTCTAGGTATCGAGACTATGGGTGGCGTAATGACTAAGCTAGTTGAGAAGAACACAACTATCCCAACTAAAGCGAACCAAGTTTTCTCTACTGCAGAAGACAACCAGAGCGCGGTAACTATCCACGTTCTACAAGGTGAGCGTAAGCAAGCGATGTACAACAAGTCTCTAGGTCAATTTAACCTAGAGGGCATCCAGCCTGCACCACGTGGCATGCCACAAATCGAAGTAACTTTCGACCTTGATGCGGATGGTATTCTACACGTATCAGCGAAAGACAAGCAGACTGGTAAAGAGCAGAAGATCACAATCCAAGCTTCTGGCGGTCTAAGCGACGACGAAATCGAGAAAATGGTTCAAGAAGCAGAAGCTAACAAAGAAGCGGACAAAAAGTTCGAAGAGCTAGCAACTGCACGTAACCAAGCAGACCAAATGATTCACGGTACTCGTAAGCAAATGGAAGAAGCGGGTGACGCACTTCCAGCTGAAGAGAAAGAGAAGATTGAAACTGCTATCTCTGAGCTAGAAGAAGCACGTAAAGGCGAAGACAAAGAAGCAATTGATGCGAAAGTTCAAGCTCTTATGACTGCTGCTCAAAAACTAATGGAAATCGCTCAACAACAAGCTCAAGCGCAACAAGCTCAAGGTGCTGACGCTGGCGCACAGTCAAAAGATGACGACGTTGTAGATGCGGAGTTCGAAGAAGTTAAAGACGACAAGAAATAATCTTTCTTAACCAGATGGCTGCAAAGCCATCTGGAGTCGATACGACTTCGGTGTGCGGGCGTTTGGGGTGACTCTTACGCCCGTCTGTTTGTAAACGCTGTCTTTCTAGTTAAGTATTTTGCAATAAGTGCACTTACCTAGAACGATACAAACACCAAGCGGTGAATCGATGCCGTTTGTAGTAATTAACTGGTGACGAAGAACATGTCAAAACGTGATTTTTACGAAGTATTAGGCGTAAGCCGTGATGCCTCAGAGCGTGATATCAAAAAGGCGTACAAGCGCCTAGCGATGAAATTCCACCCAGACAGAAACCAGGGTGATGAGTCTGCGGCGGACAAGTTTAAAGAAGTAAAAGAAGCGTACGAAGTTCTAACCGACTCTCAGAAAAAAGCGGCTTATGACCAATATGGCCATGCTGCTTTTGAACAAGGTGGCGGTGGTTTCGGCGGCGGCTTTGGTGGAGGCGGTGCTGACTTCGGCGACATCTTTGGTGATGTGTTTGGCGATATCTTCGGTGGCGGTCGCCGTGGTGGCGGTGGTCATCGCGCGCAACGTGGCGCCGACTTACGTTACAACATGGAGCTAACGCTAGAAGAAGCCGTTCGTGGTGTAACTAAAGAGATTGAAGTTCCGACACTGGTTCACTGTGACTCTTGTGACGGTAGCGGTGCGAAGAAAGGCTCATCAGCGGAAACATGTGGTACCTGCCATGGCCATGGCCAAGTGCAAATGCGTCAAGGTTTCTTCGCTGTTCAGCAAACCTGTCCTACCTGTCATGGTAAAGGTAAGATCATTAAAGACCCTTGTAATGAGTGTCATGGTCAAGGTCGCAAGCAAAAAACGAAAACACTTAACGTTAAAATCCCAGCTGGCGTGGATACCGGCGATCGCATTCGTCTATCTGGCGAAGGCGAAGCGGGAGAAATGGGTGCACCATCAGGTGATCTATACGTACAAGTACACGTGAAAGAGCACCACATTTTCGAGCGTGACGGCAACAACCTCTATTGTGAAGTGCCAGTAAGCTTTGCTATGGCTGCACTCGGCGGCGAAGTTGAAGTTCCAACACTTGATGGACGAGTAAGCCTAAAAGTGCCTTCAGAAACACAAACTGGCCGTATGTTCCGTATGCGCGGTAAAGGTGTGAAAGGCGTCCGTGGCGGTGGTATTGGTGACTTGATCGTTAAATTGGTTGTAGAAACGCCAGTTAACTTAAGCGCTCGCCAAAAAGAACTGTTGAAAGAGTTTGAAGAGTCTTGTGGCGGTGAAGCTGCAACTAAACACAAACCAAAATCTGAAGGCTTCTTCAATGGTGTGAAGAAGTTCTTTGATGATTTAACCAGCTAAGATAAGTTCACTAAAAGCTCAAAAACAAAGGCCTGCTGAAACGCAGGCCTTTTTGCATTTGTCGTTTTTTAGTTCCAGCAAGCACTTGGTGATTCAACATTTGTTGACGTTAAAGTGATAGTTGTAGTGCCATTCAAGCACTCGTCGTCGTCCTGTCCAAGATCCGATTTTGCTGTTGCTGTAATGATGTAGGCTGTGCTTGCAGAGCTCGCAATATCGAACGAAAATCGATCTGTGTCGGAATCACATAGAGTACAGGCGCCACCAGAAATAATATGACTCCAGTCATACCCACCATCATAAGATGTCTCTAGTTCCAGTTGAATTCGACTAAGATCGCTCAAGGCAACCGTTCTATGGGACTTGATCACATGATTGGTATAAGAAGGGTAGGCGATTGCTGCAATGATTCCGACGATCGTTACGGCTATCAGTAATTCGATCAATGTCATCCCTCTCAATCTTTTTTTGTAGCTGTTACAACGAGAAATTCGAATCATCACGAGTAGTTTCCTTTTCACTTTTCCGCCTATTTTTGGCAGGTGATAGCATCTGTGCAAGATGAATTACGGTCGACTAGCCGTTTGCATAGGAATTTGGGAAATGCCTCGCGGGTTTACGTTGTTGGAACTTATGATCACTGTTGCTGTACTGAGTATTATATTAGCGTTTGCAGCGCCAAGCTTTAGTCGTGTTTCTCAAACAGTACAAATGCAGAGACTTGCAACAGAGTTGGTCGGTTTTTTGAGCCAAAGTAAATCTGAAGCAGTCGTACGAAATAAAAAACTATATGTCCATTTCTCTATGAATAAAGGCAATGTAGTGAGTCAAGGTGCTTGGTCAATCACCTTAACCGATGCAGAAAGTGGTGCGGGGAATGTTATTTTACACCTTTCCGGGACACAGTTTTCAGAATTATCAGTGTTACATAGTTATGAGACTAAAAAAATGAGTTTTGAGGAAGTGAGAGGTCGACCGCAAAGCGGAAGTATCGAGTTCTTCCCGACCGGTGAGCAAAGTACAAAATTAAAAGTGGCACTTTCTAATCCGCCAGGGCGAATAAAAGTTTGTAGTATGTCTGGAGCTAAATTGTATGATTACCTTAAATGCTAGCAGACGTTACCAAATAGGTAGCTCTTTGATTGAACTCATGATTAGCTCTCTAATTGGACTCATGGTTTTAGGAATAATTGGTTCGATATTTATTAGCATACAACAAACAGCGAAAGAAAAAAGCTTAGAACTAAATTTGCTACAAGGGCTTAATATTACTCTAGCTGTCATGAAAGAGGATATTCAAAGAGCGGGTTATGATGGTGGTCATGGTATGTCTCTTAAATTATCCGGAGCCTCGGAAACAATAACAGTCAGTGGTGCATCTTCTATTGGGTTTGTTTATTTTAGAGATGACTCTCCGTTAAATAAAAACTATAGAAATATTAAGTATGAGAAGCGAGATAGCAAACTTGTAATCTGTGAGAATGGTGTAGTATCCCAAGCTCAAATACTGTCTTTTGATGGTGTGGATTTTTGCCGTTCTTTATTTGATGAAGATATTTTTCAAGTGACGAATTTTACAGTGAATTCTAAAGTCGTAACGAATGGCACAAATATTAGCGCTGTAACGGATGTTACTTTGGCTTTACAAACTGTAGACGGCGTAATTAATCAAGTTGCAGAGTTTTCAATTAAGCAAAGGAATTGGCAATGAGATCTAAATTTGGATGTTCTGGATACACGACGTTGTTAGTAACATCCATACTATTATTGTTTGCTTTGATTGCATCTCTCGCATCATCAAAGGGCGTATTCTTTCAATTAAAAGTGGCTCAGAATGAACTAAAAGCTCGACAAGAACATTGGAAGGCTGAAGGAGGATTGGAATGTGCTTTTGCACAAATAAAGGAGAAGATGTTAGTACTTCCTCCTTCGGGAACAATTACTCTACTGGGTTGTGCAGTATCTACTACGATAAGAAAGCTCAGCGATTATGAATATTTGGTTACATCTAAAGAGGGAAATACAAATTTAAGTAAAGTGATAACTTCGACAGGAAACGGCCTTGGTGCAGTACTAAAAACGAGTGCGTCGGTAGAGCTTACTGGCTCAATGCACTTTGTCCCTAAAGCAAAAGGTTTGTCGTCTGACAGTGAGTGTACATCCATTATTGCTGGTGGAACCGTGAGTTATGTAGCAAGTGTAAGTGGTTCTGATGAGCACTTTCTGACGGTGGACAGTTCAGTCAGTAGTCATGCTACTGGGATTTTAGGGGCTCCTAGCTTTACTTGTAAGAATTCGCACAAATCCAATTTATTTGAAGAAACCAAACGTCCAACCTACCTAGCTACTACTAGCACTTCGAATAAAAATGAAGATATCAAAGAAAATGTTGCAAATATTTCGGTTTTCAAAGACTTATTCACTATGGATTTCAACGCAGTTAACGTAGCAAAACTCAAAAACGAGATTAAAGCGGATCCTGTTGGCGTTGTAATTACTAGCGGTAAGACACCTAAAGGTTGGGTTAAGTCATGCCATACTAAGTTGGCCAATGCTTATGCTGCTGGAAAACGAAGGTTTTGGGTCGATGGCAGTTGCGCAATATCAGGCAATATTTTTGGTTCTACTACTCAGCCTGTAGATAATGCTATTCAGCTTATTATTTATGATGGTGTTCTCTACAGTCAAAGTATGAGTTATTTTGATGGACTTCTTTACCAATACCTTTCAAAGCCAACTGTGTTGGATGTTAAAGAAATATGGATTGATCTTTTTGATTCTAAAAATGATATAGGTGTAACCCCTACTTCTTTTCACAAGCATGATATTAATAATGACTTTAATAAATATGCTTTTTTGCTAGATGGTTCATTGAAGCTTGATGGCGGGATAGGGTTAGATGCAGAAGATAGAACTATAAAATTAAATGGATCTTTGATACCTGCCTACAATGGTGGAAAGAGCGGCAAGTACATTGAGAAACTAAAGTGGCAGCGAGGCTCTTGGAATGATCTCTAAACAAAAAGGTTTTAACCTTCTTGAGGTTCTAATTTCTTTTTTGCTTATCGGTGTCGGGGCTCTAGGTTTAACAAAGCTAAACGTGTATCTCGAACAAGAATCCGACTATGCGATAGAAAGTATTGAAGCGTTGCGTCTTGCTGAAAATAAATTGGAATGGTTCCGTACGCGTGGAGCATCGGATGCGCTTTCGACGATCTCTACGGCTAGCTTTGCCTCTATTGCAACAGGATCTTCCGCTACTGGTGCGTATACAGTGGAGTGGGTTGTGCCGTCGGCTACTGTGTCTGGATCTCTTAAAACCATTACTATTACGACCAGTTGGAAAGATAGAGTGGGACAAACGCAATCAGTTCAGTTGAAAACTATGATTTCACAGTACAGTGAATTCGAAAACTAAGTTCAATTGCATACATGGCTTGAGACAAAGTCGTGGATAATTTCTTTTTGATACCGGGTTTGTCTCAGTTAATGAATGGTTTTCGAACTGTTAATGCGGTTGATGTGCTACTGTTTTTATTATGTTTAATTGGAGTGGCGTTTTTGCAAAATATGTCTCCAATTATGGAAAAAATCATAGAACCTTGTGCTTTCCCTATCCTTATTTACTAGAATGCTGTGTTGATAATAGGCCGTTATAATTATTCAAATAGGCCTTGGCACCAACATCATTCATATGGAGTTACCATGAGTAACCAAGCTGTAAATAAGGCACCATCATCGAAGCCGAGCGGGATGGATCGCTTTCTAAACTTTATCGAGCGTGCAGGTAATAAAATTCCTGATCCTGCGATTTTGTTTTTCTGGGCACTGATCATTACTTGGGCTGCGTCTGCACTTTTGTCGAATGTGACTTTCGACCTTCCAAACCCTCGAACGGGCGAAGCTCTTACCATTACTAACTTACTTACGGGTGAAGCTCTAGCAAGTTTCCTTGCTAACATGGTCACTACGTTTACTGGTTTTGCACCTCTAGGCATCGTATTAGTTGCAATGTTGGGTGTAGGTGTTGCGGATTCTTCTGGTTTTATCACGACTGGCCTTAAGAAGATGCTGAACTTCACTCCAGCGAAGCTACTTACACCAATGCTTATTCTTGTCGCAATCATCTCGCATACCGCGGCTGATGCGGGCTACGTTTTGGTTATTCCTCTAGGTGGTATCATTTTCCATGCCGCTGGTCGTCACCCTCTAGCTGGTATCGCAGCGGCATTTGCTGGTGTGTCTGGTGGTTTCTCTGCAAACTTCATTCCTTCAGGTATTGACCCATTGCTCGCTGGTTTCACACAAACGGCAGCACAGGTTCTTGATCCTGAATACGTGGTTAACCCTCTAGCAAACATCTTCTTCACTGGTCTATCTTCAGTGATCATCGTTGCTATCGGTTGGTACGTGACTGAGAAAATCATCGAGCCACGTCTTGCAAAGATGCCAATTGATGAAGATGCAGAAACGGCACCAAACTTAGGCTCTTTCACTGAGTTGGAATCAAAAGCATTCCGCTACGCTGGCTGGGCTATGATGGCGGGTATTGCACTTCTTGTTGCCGCGTTATTGCCTGAGAACTCGGCACTTCGTTCTCCTGAAGGCGAAATTACGGTGTTTTCTGCGCCTATCATGAAGTCGATTGTTCCACTGATCTTCATTCTATTTATCATCCCTGGTTACGTTTACGGTAAAGTATCTGGCACCTTTAAGACAAGTAACGACATCATCAAAGCGATGGCGGACACCATGTCGACCATGGGCGCATACATTGTCATGTCGTTCTTCTGTGCTCAGTTCCTATCTGCATTTGCTCAGTCAAACATCGGTACGATGCTAGCGTTGTATGGTGCTGAAGGCTTAAAAGCGATGAACCTACCAGGTGAAGCAACCATCATTGGTATGATCTTGCTAACAGCGGCTGTAAACCTACTTATCGGTTCCGCTTCTGCGAAATGGGCTTTGATTGGTCCAATCCTAGTTCCAATGCTAATGGCGGTAGGTATTTCTCCTGAACTATCTCAGGCGGCTTACCGTGTGGGTGACTCAGTATCGAACATCATTTCGCCTCTGATGGTATTCTTCCCTCTTGTAGTGGTTTACTGTCAACGTTACGTGAAGTCGACAGGCATTGGTACACTTGCGTCACTGATGATGCCATTCTCGATTGCTATGTTGATTGGTTGGTCAATCTTCCTAGTTCTTTACTGGATGGTAGGTATCCCACTAGGTATTCAAGCTCCGTACACATACACGATGTAAATGATCGAATATTAGAGAAGCGCAGGTCGAAAGGTCTGCGCTTTTTTGTTTTGAGGTGCTATTACGAAAGAGGCGCATCTCCAAAACTTATGTCCTGCTGTAGTGAAAGCGATGTTGGTGGTAATATTTCTCTATTCATAGTTACCTTCCTTTCTGGAGCCCTTTTGTCTGAGCATCAATTTACCCCACAAGACGAAATTTTTATGCGCTGTGCACTTGCATTAGCTGAACAAGCTGAATTGGAAGGAGAGGTGCCTGTGGGAGCGGTATTAGTTAAAGATGGAGAAGTGATTGCAGAAGGCTGGAACCGCTCTATCTGCTCTCATGATGCAACAGCACATGCGGAGATTCAGACTCTACGTAACGCTGGGGCTGTGTTAGAAAACTATCGACTTTTAGACACCACTCTCTATGTCACACTAGAGCCTTGCCCGATGTGCGCAGGAGCACTGTTGCACAGCAGAGTGAAACGCGTGGTATTTGGCGCGCCAGATCTTAAAGCTGGCGCGGCTGGTACGGTATTGAACTTGTTTGAGAGCCAAGCGGCTTACCATTACGCAACGGTCGAAAAAGGGCTGTTAGAAGATGAGTGCCGTGAGCAGTTGCAGGCCTTTTTCAAGCGTCGTCGCAAAGAAATTAAGGCCAAGAAACAAGAGAAAAAAGCGTTAGAAGGTAAGCAAGAAGATTAAGTTGGTGAGTTGTGTTCAGCAAACATCTACGGGTGCGTAGATGTTTGCTTTAAGTTCTTAGTGATTTACTAAGTGAACGAATACACGATTGCGTGAGCTGACTTTCTTTTTCATCGTTGTCAGCTTTCGCTTGCGGCGAATCGCAGCCACTGTCTTATTCAAACGCTTTGACTGCACTCTACGTCTTCTCATATCCGAACCTCCTGCAGACAAGACTACAAACACCCTCTCGCGATACAGCGCACGCTGCATCTACTTTGCATTGTGGATGACATTCTAGTGATGGAGTCACTTCAAATTAGGAGAGAGGGAAACCAACCGAACCGATTTATTCCGCAAGCATCAATTAACGGGTATGGACGCTGCAGTAAGGTGTTGACCAATCACGTTTGTATGCACTTACTATGATGACTGGTCTGGATCGGAACATCGGATTTTAGATAAGTTCTACCTTGGACTCAACAAAAAAGACGAGCTTCACACTCGTCTTTTTTGCGTGTTTATTCTTCTTCTTGGTCTAAATCTTCATCGACGTCATTGGTGACATCAGAGGCACCAGACACTTCTTTTGCAATGGTTTCCACCGCACCAGAAACAAGCAACTCTGGATTTAGCGGTGGGATAACCTGTAGATCATCCGTATCTTCATCAATGGAAGGCTTTTGGCTGACATGCCCAATGATTGATTGGTAGTAGCGTCGAATATTTTCAACGTAATTTCGTGCCTCGTCTCCACGAGCGTAGCCATAACGAGTTTGGCTGTAGTAACGCTTTTGTCGTAACAGCGGTAGTCGGTCTTTTACATCTGCCCATGCGTTTGGATCGCCACCTTGTGCCTTGGTTAATCGACGCGCGTCCATCATGTGGCCATAACCAATATTGTACGATGCCAATGCAAACCAAATTTTTTCATGTTCGTTAATCGTATCAGGTACGCGAGCGACAATGCGACGCAGGTATTCCACACCACCACGAACAGATTGTTCTGGGTTTAGACGATCGGTTACACCAACACTTTTCGCAGTTGGTAAAGTCAGCATCATCATGCCACGAACACCCGTAGGCGATTTTGCTTTTGGTTTCCAATGAGATTCTTGGTAGGCCAAAGCCGCGATTAAACGCCAATCAAACTCTTCGCTGTATTTTTGGAACAGCGGGGCCCATCTCGGCAACTTATCATCAAGAGCACGAATAAAGGCACGCGTGTCCACGTAGTCAAACGCTTCAATATGGCCAATGTACTTCTCTTCAAGAGAAGCTAGCTCGCCAGATTGTTTGATATTGCCGAAAAACTCAATCAGCATCGCATACAAGCTCTCATCCTCTGAGCGGCGAGTAAACCATGATACTGGTTGATCTTCGGTGAGCTCAAAAGCAAGTGCTAAATCTGGATACAGGCGTTGCGCGAGAGACAGCTCTACGGAATCAGTGACGGTGAAACGCAGTTCTCCAGCCGATACATGTTTCAGTAAATCGCGAGTGTCAGCATCGCCCACGATTTCAAACTGCAATTCAGGATACTGCTTTTTCAATGCCGTCAGTGTCGGAACATATTGAGACTGTTCGACAATTTTCAATGTTTGCGCGCCAGCATTCACGTCTTCTTCTGATTGACTGTCTTTGGATGCTTGATACTCGATAAGCTGCTCAATATCACGAGGACGAAGCTGGCCCTTTTTGTAGACCACTTGCTGGCTTACATAATAATAAGCAGGGCCAGGTCTAAAACGTTTGACGGCTTGTGAGGTTTGATTAAGCCCCGTAGCAATAATATCGATGTCGCCCTTCTTTAAGGCAGGGAAAAGGTCGGCTTGTCTGAAAGCGGGTTTGATTTCTAGCTTTACGCCCAACTCTTCTGCAAATTTACGCGCCAGCTCATAATCCAAACCCGCAGGGCCATCAGGACCAATGTAGTACGAGAGTTGGTTGTTGAGCGTGCCAACGCGTAGCACTCCGCGCTCTTGGATTTTCTCGAATTCACTTTTCGGCTGCGACTCAATTTGGCAGGCAGAAAGTAGTAGCACAGAAGCAAAAAGTAGAACGCTGCGCTTGAGTCGGTTGAAGTGGCGTATTTGCATTGATCGGTACATCTCAGAAAATTTCTAGTGGTCTTTATATCAAAGCGTGGAGATGGGGCAAAGTGAATCGGACAGATAGAGTGCGACATTGTGTGTTTTATCGACATTTCGGCTACAACTCAAATTTGACAAAAAAAATGACGCAAACGGTTGCTTTTGATGTTACATCACAAAAACAATTGCTATATAATGCGCTCGCAATGACGAGGTGGAATCGGCATAGGTTCGATAAAGATTAAGTTAAGTGTCTGAATTTATTCCAATATCACCTTAATCAATTGCATAAGAGACCTAAGCACATGAGAATTTTGCGTGGCTCCCCAGCTCTTTCTGAGTTTCGTGTAAATAAACTACTGGAACTTTGTCGTGAACAAGATCTGCCTGTAACTGGCATCTATGCCGAGTTTATGCATTTTGCAGATCTAAAGTCTGACCTTGATGACCAAGAGTTAGAAAAACTTGAAAAGTTACTAACTTACGGCCCAACAATTGAAGAGCATGAGCCAGAAGGTCTTCTACTTCTTGTAACGCCTCGTCCAGGCACTATCTCGCCTTGGTCTTCTAAATCTACCGATATCGCTATTAACTGTGGTCTGGACACTGTTAAGCGTCTGGAGCGCGGTACGGCTTACTACGTAGAATCTTCAGTTGTTCTATCAGAAGCTCAAGTTGACGCTGTCAAAGCGTTAATTCACGACCGCATGATGGAAACGGTGTTCACAGAACTTGAAGCCGCGTCAGCGCTGTTTACAGTCGCAGAGCCAAAGCCTGTGGCGCATGTTGATATCTTAGCGGGCGGTCGTCTTGCGCTTGAAGAAGCAAACGTTTCCCTTGGTTTGGCACTCGCAGAAGATGAAATTGATTACTTGGTGGAGAATTTCACTAAGTTAGGTCGTAACCCTAACGACATCGAGCTGATGATGTTTGCTCAGGCGAACTCAGAGCACTGTCGTCATAAGATCTTTAATGCAGACTGGACTATCGATGGCGTCGACCAAGAGAAGTCTCTGTTTAAGATGATCAAAAACACATTCGAAACGACACCAGACCATGTTCTGTCTGCTTACAAAGATAATGCAGCGGTAATGACGGGTTCTAAAGTGGGTCGTTTCTTCCCAGATCCGAAATCTCGTCAATACACTTACCACCATGAAGATGCGCACATCTTGATGAAGGTAGAGACGCACAACCACCCGACGGCTATCTCTCCTTGGCCAGGTGCATCAACGGGTTCTGGTGGTGAAATCCGTGACGAAGGCGCGACCGGTATCGGTGGTAAGCCAAAAGCGGGTCTGGTTGGTTTTACAACGTCTAACTTGCGTATTCCTGGTTTTGAACAGCCTTGGGAAACGGACTTCGGTAAGCCGGGTCGTATCGTAAACGCACTGGACATCATGCTTGAAGGTCCTCTGGGCGGCGCTGCATTCAACAATGAATTTGGTCGTCCAAACCTACTGGGTTACTTCCGTACTTACGAAGAGAAAGTGACCTCTCACGCAGGTGAAGAAGTGCGTGGTTATCACAAGCCAATCATGATTGCTGGTGGTATGGGTAACATCCGTGACGAACACGTGCAGAAGAAAGAGATCCCAGTTGGTGCAAGCCTAATCGTACTTGGTGGTCCAGCAATGAACATCGGTCTTGGTGGCGGTGCGGCGTCTTCAATGGCGTCTGGTCAGTCAGCAGAAGATCTGGACTTTGCTTCAGTACAACGTGAAAACCCAGAGATGGAGCGTCGTTGTCAGGAAGTTATCGACCGTTGTTGGCAGTTAGGTGAAGAGAACCCAATCGCATTTATCCACGATGTGGGCGCGGGCGGTATCTCTAACGCACTTCCTGAGCTTTGTGACGATGGCGAGCGTGGCGGTAAGTTCCAGCTACGTGATGTACCAAATGATGAATTGAGCATGAGCCCGCTGGAAATCTGGTGTAACGAATCTCAGGAACGTTACGTTCTTGCGGTTGCGCCAGAGCATATGGAAGCATTCGATGCAATCTGTAAGCGTGAGCGTGCACCTTACGCAGTGGTTGGTGTGGCAACAGAAGAGCGTCATCTGACGCTAGAAGATTCTCACTTCGATAACACTCCAATTGATATGCCAATGGATATCTTGCTTGGTAAAACACCGAAGATGCACCGTGAAGCAACGACTTTGAAAGTAGATAGCCCAGCGATCGTACGCGACGGTATCGAAATCAACGAAGCGGTAGATCGCGTACTTCGTCTTCCTACGGTTGCTGAGAAAACATTCCTGATCACGATCGGTGACCGCTCAGTTACTGGTTTAGTTGCTCGTGACCAAATGGTTGGTCCTTGGCAGGTGCCTGTGGCGAACTGTGCAGTTACGGCGGCAAGTTACGACACATACCACGGTGAAGCGATGTCGATGGGTGAGCGTACTCCGGTTGCTCTATTAGACTTCGGCGCGTCTGCTCGTCTGGCGGTTGGTGAATCTCTGACTAACATCGCAGCGACAGATATCGGCGATATCAAACGCATTAAGCTGTCAGCGAACTGGATGTCTCCAGCGGGTCACCCAGGTGAAGATGCGGGTCTTTACGAAGCAGTGAAAGCGGTTGGTGAAGAGCTATGTCCGGCGCTAGGTCTGACTATCCCGGTTGGTAAAGACTCAATGTCAATGAAGACTAAGTGGGAAGAGAATGGCGAAAGCAAAGAAGTGACTTCGCCACTATCGCTAGTTATCACTGCGTTTGGTCGTGTTGAAGACGTACGTAAGACAGTAACGCCTCAGCTACGCACATCTGATACCTTGGAAGGACTAGGTGACACTTCACTTGTTCTTGTAGACCTAGGTAACGGCAAAAACCGTTTGGGTGCAACAGCACTGGCACAGGTTTACAAGCAGCTGGGTGATAAGCCGGCAGACGTAGACAATGCAGAGCAGCTAAAAGGCTTCTTCGATGCAATGCAAAATCTCGTACGTAACGACAAGCTGCTTGCTTATCACGATAAAGGTGACGGCGGTCTATTTGTAACATTGGCTGAGATGGCATTTGCTGGTCACTGTGGCGTAAAGGCGAACATCGCAGAGCTGGGTGAAGATGCGCTAGCTGTTCTATTTAACGAAGAATTAGGTGCGGTTGTTCAGGTTAAAAACGACGACCTGGACTCAGTCCTATCTACGCTAGCGGCAAACGGCTTAGAAGCATGTTCACATGTAATTGGTTCTGTTGAAGCATCAGACGACTTTGTTATCACTTCTGGTGATGATGTTGTGCTTAAGCGTTCACGTACCGAACTACGTGTTATCTGGGCAGAAACTACGCATAAAATGCAGGCGCTACGTGATAACCCTGCATGTGCAGACCAAGAATTTGAAGCGAAGAAAGACAACTCAGACCCAGGTCTGAACGTATCTCTAAGCTTTGATGTAAATGAAGATATCGCAGCCCCTTACATTGCGAAAGGCGCGAAACCTAAGATGGCGATTCTGCGTGAGCAAGGTGTCAACTCTCACGTTGAAATGGCAGCAGCGTTTGACCGCGCTGGTTTTGAAGCAACTGACATCCACATGAGCGATATTCTGACAGGCCAAGTGGTACTGGATGAGTACCAAGGTCTGGTAGCATGTGGTGGTTTCTCTTACGGTGACGTACTAGGTGCGGGTGAAGGGTGGGCGAAGTCTATCCTGTTTAACGCACAAGCGCGTGAGCAGTTCCAAGTGTTCTTTAATCGTGAAGATACATTCTCTCTCGGAGTATGTAACGGCTGTCAGATGCTGTCGAACCTGAAAGAGCTGATCCCGGGGGCAGACTTGTGGCCACGTTTTGTTCGCAACGAATCTGAGCGTTTTGAAGCGCGCTTTAGCTTAGTTGAAGTACAAAAGTCTGATTCTGTGTTCTTCGATGGCATGGCGGGATCTCGTATGCCTATCGCGGTTTCTCACGGTGAAGGTCGTGTCGAAGTACGTGACGGTGAGCACCTAAATGCAATCGAAGCATCAGGTACTGTAGCGCTACGTTACGTTGATAATAACGGCAACCCAACGCAACAATACCCGAACAACCCGAACGGTTCGCCAAATGCGATTACCGGTCTGACTACCGCTGACGGCCGTGTAACCATTATGATGCCTCACCCTGAGCGTGTATTCCGCACGGTTGCAAACTCTTGGGCTCCAGAAGGCTGGGGTGAAAACGGTGCTTGGATGCGTATGTTCCAAAACGCACGTAAGAACATCGGTTAAGTCTTAATACTTTACAAACGCAAAGCGCAGATCGAAAGATCTGCGCTTTTCTTTTTTGGGATTGTGGAAGTGCGAAGTCGAAAACGGGCTAGTACACTTATTGCCAACAACCAATGTGGTTTAAGTGTGGAAAATAAAATTTTTGCAGCCAATCATAATGATTTATGCTCTAATACCGCGCTTACCAAGGGATGGTGTTAAACAGCTCAGCTTAGATGGAGTTATCAAGTTGACCGAATCCCTGATTAATCCCTTAGGAACTGAAATAGATGTCTAAAAATCCAAAATTTGCTATCCGCGTAACTGAAAAACGTAACGGTTGGAGCGCAGAAATCACTCGTCAAGTAACGTCTCGCAAAACAATGGTTTCAAAACGTGAAACTGGGTTTGACAGCGAAGAAAAAGCACAAGCTTGGGCTGAACAAGAACTTGCGGGCTTCATCGAAAACCAAGTTGTTCGTAATGAGCGTAAAGCTGTACAGCGTCAAGAACGTGAAGCAGAGCAACTTGCGGCAAAAGTTCGCAAAGAAGAAGCTCGTAAAGCACGCGAAGCTGAAGCTGACGAAGAATAATGGCATATATTCCGATAGATGTTTCGATCTGCCGGTAATGCTAAAAAGCCCTGAAGTTTTCTTCAGGGCTTTTTTGTTGGCTCATTTTCATAAGCAGTCAGAAGAAACCGAGAAGCCAAAAGAGCCTTCGGAAGGTGCGGCAAACTGTTGGTTACCAGGCAGTAAGTGAGGATTGTTTGCGTAAACACGATGAGATGATTTGTTATTACGTGTATGCACAGGCGGTAAATCAATATGATGTAAGCCATCCGAAAGATCGTTGGCCTCACCGTAGTCAAAGTCTGTTGTAACCTCGGCGTTATTTTTTGTGTGGTAACAATGATCTGGCTTACCTTCCTCTCGCCATTTGAGTTCTGAGCGTTGCGCGTCCAAGTTGAGTTCATCTGGAACAGATGAAGCATAATGATCTTCTAGTGAATGTTGTTGACTTTGTTCTTGTAAGTATTGAGCGATGTTTTCAGATTCTTGAGCGAGGAGATTTGCAGAAAGTCCAAGTCCCAACAAACAGCTAATGAGTTGTGTTTTATTCATAGATGTGTGCAAGCAAAAAGAAAACATAATACGAATAAATAAAACGCTGTGCAATTGTGCGGTGAACAAGATGAATTGAAATAAGCTAAACACGAAGCACAAACGTTAAGTTTTCATGTTTAAGTGTTTGTAATAAATAATATTGGTGAGTAAACATAACAAAAAAAGCCCGGCAACAGGTACTGGGCTTTGAGATCATAGAGCATGCAATTATGACTGAGTGTCGAGTGGGATTTGTCCCGTCGTTACCTGTTCGACGTCAAACTCAGTTAATCCTTCAATGTAGCTTTCTACCGCTTGTTCTACTTCATCGTCGCTTTGGCTGAAGTATGCGAGGTGGAAAATGGCATCGCCTTCGTTTACCAATGGCAGCGTTTGCTGACCGATCACTAAACCACTTTTAGGTGCTTTTAGCTCTATTTCATCGTGACCGAGGGGTGAGCTGATGTAAGCTAAGGTTTCACCTTTTTCTACTTTATCGCCTAGGTTCACCACCGTGCGCAAAATACCGTTGCCTGGCGCTCTAACCCAGCTGGTCGATTTCGCGATAACAGGTTCAGGCAGTTTTTTACGGCTGGCTCTTAACATACCGATCGCTTGCATAACGCGTTGAACGCCTAAAACACCAGCACTGATAGATAGCGGATCAAAGCGAAGTGCTTCACCAGCTTCGTAAGTCAATACTGGGATATCACACTTCTCGGCTTCGCTACGTAGCGAGCCATCACGCAATGCAGAGTCAACGATCACTGGCGTGGCAAATGCTTTAGCAATGCGTAGTGTTTCCGGATTGCTCAGGTTAGCGCGTATTTGGGGTAGGTTAGTACGATGAATCGCACCTGTGTGTAAATCTAAAATGTAATCACAACGTTTCGCTATATTATTGAAGAATCCATACGCCATACGTGAAGCGAGTGCGCCTTTTTCGCTGCCAGGGAAACAACGGTTTAGATCGCGGCGATCGGGTAAGTAACGAGACTTATGGATAAAGCCAAATACGTTTACGATTGGCACCGCAATAACCGTACCTTTTAGCTTTAATGGGTTTAACTGGTTGATCATCTGACGAACGATCTCTACGCCATTAAGCTCATCACCATGGATTGCGGCGTTCACCATCAGCACTGGACCTTCTTGTTTCCCGTGAATGATTTCCACAGGGATAGAAAGTGGAGAGTGCGTGTATAGCTGAGCAGCTTCGAATTCTACTTCTAAACGCTGTCCTGGTTGTATTTTATGCCCGAGCAGCTCAAATACTTTGCTTGTTTTACTTCTGGCCATAAACCATCTCTGTCAAATAAGTTAGCAACAATGTAACAATCGCGTCAAAATCACACTAATCATTCTAATTAAGGATACGACAAATCATTTTAATCAAGGAGAGCGAATAATAACCTTTTGTAGAAAGTTTGTTGTAAATGTGACGTTTATTATTTGCTGAATATCTCGTCACCCTTATCTTAAATTGGTTATTTATTGTTTAGATAAATGTCCACGTATTAAAAATAATAAAGATGCTTTCTTCGGAAAATTCTGTCTTTTATCCCTAGTTTTTATAAGCTAATATCCGCGCCGAATTTTCGACCTAATACTTTCTAACTAGAGGTTTTGATGAAAAAGGCAATTGCTAAAATTGGCGCATTGACTGCTGTGGCAGTTTCACTTTCAGGTTGTGTTGGCAGCAACGCGGTAACTGGCTATGTTATGGGCTTCAACTTGAAAGCGGTAGATAACCGTTACGCTCGTGGTGGTCTAAACATGCTTATGGCACCAGTTTACGGTGTGGCAATCGCAGCTGACTACATCGTATTTAACTCTCTAGAGTTCTGGACTGGTAAAAACCCGCTAAACGGCAAACCACACATCTTCGATACTAAGATGGACACTTACATTGATGTAAACCACCAGCTAGATAAGTCGCTTACAACAGCGCCGATTGGCCCACTTACAAACAACCGCGTTATCGAGCAAGGCCAAATGCACCAAATCGATGAAAATACGGTTCAGATGAACATCACATACAACAACGGCGAAAAAGCGACGTTAATGGGTGTACGTGAGGGTGAGTTTGTTACTTACTACATCAATGGTGAAGTGGTCGCGAAGACTTCTATGGATGAGCTAGCAGCGTACGCGCAAACTCGTGCATAATTCGCGATACTCTCGTGATAAATAGCAATAAAAAAGGGTGCCTCGGCACCCTTTTTGTTTTGTTGTCGTGTTTGGATTACGCTTTCTCAGGAATTGCTTCTAGAAGCGCTACCATTTGATCCCAGAACAGTTGAACGGTATCAATCTTCACTTTTTCATCAGGAGAGTGAGGGAACTTGATCGTTGGGCCGAAAGAAACCATGTCCATGTTCGGGTAAGGCTCTTTAAATAGACCACATTCAAGACCAGCGTGAATAACCATGATGTTTGGTTTGTGACCGTAAATGCCTTCGTACATATCACGGAAAATCGCCATAATTTCTGAATCAGCGTCTGGTTTCCAACCAGGGTAAGCGCCTGAGAACTCAACTTGTGCCCCTGCGAGTTCAGCAACAGAGCGTAACATGCTCTCTACTTGGCTGCGGCCAGAGTCAATCAAAGAGCGAATTAGGCAAAGTACGGTTACTTTGTCCTCTTCTGTTGTGATCACGCCAACGTTCAGTGACGTTTCAACCACACCTTCAATTTCGTCGCTCATGCGCATCACGCCATTAGGACATGCGTTGAGAGCAGCAATAAAGCGTTGTTGATCCGCCGCAGTGAAAGCTTGTGATTCGGTTACGCTCTCTTCATTGAACGTCACAATGCCCGTTTCTACTTTGCCAAGCTCAGCTTTTAATAGCTCAGTGTAGTAGTTGAAAAGCTCTGCAAGCTTCTCTTGGTTTTCAGCAGGAACAGCAACTGTTACGAAAGCTTCGCGAGGAATAGCATTACGCAAACTACCACCACGGAATTCAACCAAGCGAAGATCCAACTCTTGTGCATGGCCCGCTAGGAATCGGCCAAGCAGTTTGTTGGCATTACCACGACCAGTGTGGATATCACAACCAGAGTGACCGCCTTTTAAACCCTTCAAGGTTAGCTGACGAGCCACAAAGCCAGTAGGGATCGCGTCGCGTTTGATGTCAAAAGTCATCGCACCATCGATACCACCAGCGCAGCCCATGTACACTTCGCCTTCTTGCTCGGAGTCTGTGTTTAGAAGAATATCACCTTCCAACCAACCTGCTTCAAGCCCGAATGCACCTGTCATGCCTGCTTCTTCATCAATTGTTAGTAGAACTTCAATTGGCCCATGCTTGATATCTTTAGATGCTAATACAGCCAGACAAGAAGCCATACCAATACCGTTGTCTGCACCAAGCGTCGTGCCTTTCGCTGTTACCCACTCACCATCGATGTACGGTTGAATTGGATCTTTTGTGAAGTCGTGGTCAGTGTCTTCATTCTTCTGTGGCACCATGTCAATGTGTGCTTGAAGAACCACGCCCTTTTTGTTTTCCATCCCAGGCGTTGCTGGCTTTTTGATGAATACGTTGCCCGTTGGGTCTCGGCGAACATCGAAGCCTTGCTCTGTTGCCCAGTTGATAATGTACTGTGCTAATGCTTCTTCATGCTTAGATGGATGAGGGATGGAACAAATCTTATCGAAAAACTGCCAAAGTGGAGCAGGTGACAAGGTACTGATTTCAGAATGGAATTCAGACACGGAAGACTCCTTTTGATGTGCTTTGCCAAATATATACCGTATAAATAATGTGTGATTAGCAGGAAATGCTAATGATATTTGGCATGAATTAGCTCAAGGATACCACCAGACGAAGGCTACTAGTAGTCGAGAACAAAAGGATTTCCTTCCTCACTGTCACACTTTATGAACATGGTATAAGTCGTAAATGCGCTTATGTTTATATGAACTGAAAGTAGAATAATTTTTAATTCACAAAAATGTAATTTAATTACAGTTAAAATTTGATTGACGTCAATTTATGGATTTTTTGTGACTTTTATCACTAAAATGCTTGTAATTAAATTTCTTGGTGGTATATTTGTAACCAGCTTCTGAGATGAAGAATGAAATGCTCAAAGGATGAGTCCGTTTATCGCCTCCAAGGAACCGAGAAATCAACGACTGTTTTAATTGATTTAGAAGGTGATATTTATGAAAGGTTTACCAAGTGCAATGTTCTGGAATAGCAAATCTGTATATACCGGTAACTTTGTATACCCAACAAGCTTTGGCTACTAAGTGAAGTCAACGCATGTGACTCGAACAGTTTGTTCACCCCTATAAATTGGAATTTTTTTTCAGTGATAGTGCTGACATGATTCACCGCCACTCAAATTGAGTGGCGTTTTTTTATCTCTTTTTTCTACTTCCGACCAAATTTCCACCACTAAGCCTCCATTCTCTTATTGCTGCTAAAAGGAATCCCACTTACGCAGTAAATTGTGAGTGAATATTGCCCTTTAACGTCCATTTCTGTTTGAAAGTTTAGAACATTGCTCAATTTGAACGCATTGAAGGCAAAGTGAACATGAGCGGTTAGTTATTGTTTAATAAGCGCTATATTCATTCTTGATTTTAAATACTAACGGATGGGTTTCATATCCTGCGAAAAAAAACGCTTTAGAGTGATGATTCTATCTAGAATTTGCTATTTGATAACTTTATAATTCCTGCCAATCGATTACGCAACCGTTTACTTTTTACCTTTACAGGATTCGATCATGCTCGAAAGGCTCTTTAAACTTAGTGAAAACGGCACAAATGTGCGCACTGAGATCATTGCAGGTATTACGACCTTCCTTACCATGGCTTACATTATTTTTGTAAACCCAGCTATTTTGTCTGATACCGGTATGGATCGTGGTGCGATCTTTGTTGCAACGTGTCTTGCCGCCGCGATTGGCTGTTTCATTATGGGCTTAGTCGCAAACTACCCAATTGCTCAGGCTCCGGGCATGGGTCTAAACGCATTCTTCACATATTCCGTTGTGTTAGGCATGGGTTACACATGGCAAGTCGCGCTGGCTGCAGTGTTTGTTTCTGGTGTTTTGTTTATTCTGCTGAGCATTTTTAAGATTCGTGAGTGGATCATTAACTCGATCCCGCATTCGCTTCGCACCGGCATTTCTGCAGGTATTGGCCTTTTCTTGGCGTTTATCGCCCTTAAAAACGCAGGTATTGTGGTTGATAACCCAGCGACATTGGTTTCAATGGGCGATATCACGTCGTTGCCATCAGTGTTGGCGGCGATTGGTTTCTTCCTTACTATCGCGCTTGTTCACCGTGGTGTGAAAGGTGCGGTGATGATCGCGATTTTGGGTGTGACGGCGCTTGGTCTTCTATTTGGTGATGTGCAATGGAACGGTGTCATGTCAACACCACCAAGTATCGCACCAACATTCTTACAATTGGATTTCTCGGGTCTATTTGAAGTCGGCATGATCTCTGTTGTGTTCGCTTTCTTGTTCGTCGACTTATTTGATACGGCTGGTACGCTCGTTGGCGTTTCTCAAAAAGCCGGTCTAACGGATGAGAATGGCAACATTCCTCGTCTAAACAAAGCACTACTTGCTGACTCAACAGCGACTTCTGTTGGTGCGTTGCTAGGTACGTCAAACACGACTTCATACATTGAAAGTGTTTCGGGCGTAGCTGCTGGTGGTCGTACTGGCCTAACCGCAGTGGTTGTTGGTGTACTCTTCCTGCTTGCACTATTGTTCTCGCCACTAGCGGGTATGATCCCTGCGTATGCAACGTCAGGTGCATTGTTCTATGTAGCAATTTTGATGCTTTCTGGCTTGGTGAGCATTGATTGGCGTGACCTAACTGAAGCATCTCCAGTCGTTGTAACTTGTCTTGTGATGCCGCTTACTTTCTCTATTGCAGAAGGTATCACCCTAGGCTTTATTGCGTATGCTGCCATCAAATTGTTTAGTGGCAAAGGCCGCGATGTATCGATGAGTGTTTGGGTTATGTCTGCCATCTTCATCGTTAAATACCTAGCCGGGTAATTACTTTTAAAAAGCCAGCGCGAGCAGCAAAAGCTGTTCGTGCTGGCTTTTTGCTTTTAGCGTTGTTCACTGAATTCGATTTTTCTGCGTAATAGACGGAGAATTTTGATATCACCGTTGGTATTAACGGTGTGTTTCGGTAGAATAATCGTTTGCGCAGCTTGAAATCCTCTTCTCCTGACCTCTGGAGAGCATAGTGAATATTCCGCTTTAAAGCCGTTTCGCTAGATTTTGAGGATGCATATTTTCAAATTATTAGGTTATTACAATGAGTAAAAAATTCATTATCACTTGGGATGCGATGCAGACTTACTGCCGTGAACTGGCTGAGAAACAGATGCCAGCTGAGCAATGGAAAGGTATTTGGGCGGTAAGCCGTGGCGGTCTAGTACCGGGTGCTATCTTGGCTCGTGAACTGGGTATTCGCTACGTTGATACAATTTGTATCTCAAGCTACGACCATGATCATCAACGTGATATGACAGTGCTTAAAGCACCTGAAGGCGATGGTGAAGGCTACCTAATCGTTGAAGACCTAGTAGATAGCGGTGATACAGCGCGCAAACTGCGTGAAATGTACCCGAAAGCAAAAATGATTGCAGTATGTGCAAAACCGTCGGGTAAAGAATTGTTAGATGACTACGTAGTAGACATCGCGCAAGACACTTGGATCGAGCAACCTTGGGATATGTCTATCCAGTACGCAGAGCCAGTAAACCGCAAGCAAAAGTAATCGCTAGCGAAGAATATTGAGAAATGCCCCTTTATAGGGGCATTTTTTTTATTATCATTACAGCTAATGCTAATAGCCAAAGGTTCTTCCTATGTCTGAAGACGTCAGTAAAAATCTTTCCGAGACTTTGTTCGTAAAACATAAGCAAGCGAAAGAAACCTCCGCGCTCACTCAATACATGCCAACCAGCAAAAAGATTCTTGATGATCGAGAACAGCAAGAAGATCGTGCTTGGTATCGTCATTTGCGTCGCTTGCAGTGGGCGTGGCAAGGCTTATCTCCAATTGAAATGGAAGGCGTGTTGTCGCGCATTGCTTCGTCAACGCATTCTCGTACTCACGATGATTGGTTAGATACTGTGATGGGGTATCACAGTGGTAACTGGACGTTTGAGTGGATCAAGTTAGGTATGGAACACCAACGACGTGCCAATGATCTTAAAGGTGAGGATGCTGCCGACGAGCTGTTTACCGCATCGTTGTGTTTCAGCATTGCGGGCTATCCTCATTTAAAAAACGACAACTTGGCGCTTCAGGCTCAGGTGTTAGCAAACAAAGCCTATTCTGAAGGGGCTGAGAAAACTCAATACACCATCAAGCAAATTGAGGTGCCTTACCAAAAACGCAAAATTATTGCTAACTTGCATTTGCCAAGAACCGATAAGCAGCTGCCAGTTGTGATGGTGAGTGCAGGACTCGACAGTTTACAAACCGACATGTGGCGTTTGTTCCGCAATCACTTTGCTCCTAAAGATATTGCAATGCTGACCGTCGATATGCCATCAGTCGGACACAGTTCTCATTGGCCTTTGACGGAAGATTCAAGCTGTCTTCATCAAGCCGTGTTGAATGAGCTTTATTCCATTCCTTACGTTGATCATCACAAAGTTGGTTTGGTCGGTTTCCGTTTTGGTGGCAATGCCATGGTTCGTCTGTCTTTTCTTGAGCAAGAAAAGATCAAAGCGTGTGTGGCACTAGGCGCACCGGTGCATGATCTGTTTACCTCGCCGAAAAAGCTGCAAAAAATGCCGAAGATGTATCTGGATATGCTGGCTTCTCGTTTGGGTAAAAGCGCAGTTGATATCAACAGCATGGCTGGGCAGATGATGGCTTGGTCATTGAAAGTTCAAGGCTTCTTGAGCAGTCGTAAAACTAAGGTGCCAATTTTAGCGCTGAGCTTAGAAGGTGACCCCGTTTCGCCTTACAGTGACAACCAGTTAGTCGCGCTATTTAGCCACTATGGGCAGGCGAAGAAGATCAGTTCCAAGACAATTACAAAAGGATATGAGCAATCCCTCGATTTGGCGATAAAGTGGTTGGAAGATGAATTATTAAGATGACAAATCTCCTAATTTAGTTAAGAGTGATATACCTGAGCAAAAAATAAGCTCATGATAATAAAAAATAATAATCATTATTGGGTGTTTACTTTAACTATATGGAAACGGAGATTCATATGTCAGAGACGACTCAGGGTCCAACACACTTTCGCTTGATGTCAAAGCTGAAGGCCATTGGGCCTTACCTGCGTGAACCGCAATCACAAGAAGGGCGCTACTATTTTGATTGTCTATCTGTTTGTGTAGATGACAAAAAGTCACCTGAGAAACGCGAGTTCTGGGGCTGGTGGATGGATTTAGAATCCATCGAAGGGGGCTTTACCGCTAAGTACCATATTGGGAAATACAACAAAGAAGGGAAATGGGTGTCTGAAGCTCTGCCGCAAAAAGTGGTAGAGGAAGTGTACTTTACACAAAGTACCTTTCATCAGAAGCTCATTGATACCTTGGCTGAACACTTCAAACTCGAAGTGGAATATCATACCGAGTCATTTGATTTCGCCTGATTTGGCGGTTTTCTTTTTCGACTGAACAAAAAGGTGCGTTTTCGCACCTTTTCTCTTGTTAAATCCCAATTTGATTGTTAAAACATCCTCTCTTTATTTGTTTTTCACTTCAGAAGACATCATGACAACGAATCAACAAAACGCAGTTGTTTCGCAACCACAAACCGTCGTTGTGAAACTGGGTACAAGTGTGCTGACAGGCGGCACATTGGCACTAGATCGCGCTCACATGGTTGAGCTAGCGCGTCAGTGTGCTGAGCTTAAGAAACAAGGCCATTCAGTGGTAATGGTTTCGTCTGGTGCAATTGCAGCAGGCCGTGAGCATCTTGGATACCCCGCACTGCCCAACGAGATGGCGAGCAAACAGTTGCTTGCTGCTGTGGGTCAGAGTCGTTTGATTCAAACATGGGAGTCTTTGTTTGGTATTTACGGTATCAAGATTGGTCAAATGCTACTGACTCGTGCTGACTTGGATGATCGTGAGCGTTTTCTTAATGCGCGTGACACCATCAATGCGCTTGTGGCGAACGATATTATTCCAATCGTGAACGAAAATGATGCAGTAGCCACCAGTGAAATTAAAGTCGGCGACAATGACAACCTATCGGCTTTAGTGGGTATTTTGTGTGGTGCAGATAAGTTATTGCTACTGACAGACCAAAAAGGTCTGTTTACTGCTGACCCACGAAAAGATCCGAATGCAGAGCTGATCAAAGAAGTTAAAACCATTGATGACACGTTGCGTAAAATTGCTGGCGGCAGCGGTACAACACTCGGTACGGGTGGTATGGCGACGAAACTTCAAGCAGCCGACATCGCACGTCGCGCGGGTATTGAAGTTATTATCGCAGCAGGTAGCGCGCCAAACGTAATTTTTGACTCGTTGAGCACGGAGCCTCAAGGTACGCGTTTCCTACCTTGTTCAGAAGCATTGGAAAACCGTAAGCGTTGGATCCTCGCAGGTCCTGCAGCATCGGGTGACATTATCATCGATGATGGTGCGGTGAATGCGGTTGTTGGTAAAGGCAGCAGCTTGCTAGCAAAAGGGGTCATCAAGGTGAGCGGTGATTTTGCCCGTGGTGAAGTTGCTCGCGTAACAAATTCTCATGGCAAACTGGTTGCGCGTGGTATTAGCGCCTACTCAAGTGAAGACTTGGCAAAAATTACTGGCAAACACAGTAAAGACATCATCTCTATTTTGGGTCATGACTACGGCTCAGAAGTGATTCATCGCGATGATCTTGTCGTCATTCAAGAATAGAAATTGAGGGAAGCAACGTGGATTTAACGAATATGGGTAAAGCTGCTAAAGATGCAGCTTTCGAATTGGCGACGGCGTCAACTGCTCAAAAGAACCAAGCTCTAGCGATCATCGCAGATGAGCTAGAAGCAAACTCAGCTGCGATTTTGGCAGCAAACGCAAAAGACATCGAACTTGGTCGCGAAGCTGGTCTGACCGATGCGCTGCTAGACCGTCTACTGTTGAATGAAGAACGCTTAACGGGCATTGCAAATGATGTTCGCAATGTGATCAGCCTAAACGATCCTGTGGGCAGCGAAATCGACAGTAAAGTGCTAGAAAACGGCATGTCTCTCTCTCGACGCCGTGTACCACTTGGTGTTGTGGGTGTGATTTATGAAGCGCGTCCAAATGTGACCATCGACATTGCCGCACTGTGCCTGAAAACGGGTAACGCCAGTATCCTACGCGGTGGTAAAGAGACGTTTTTCTCTAACATGGAACTTGTGAAAGTTATCCAATCAGCCCTTGCAAAAGCAAACTTGCCAGCCGCTTCAGTACAGTACATTGAAAAGCCAGATCGCGAGCTGGTTTCTCAACTGCTTAAACTGGATGACTACGTTGATATGATCATCCCACGTGGTGGAGCTGGTCTGCACAAAATGTGTAAAGAGAACAGCACAATTCCAGTGATCATCGGCGGTTTTGGTATCAGTCACATTTTTGTTGATGAATCCGCGGACCTAGAGAAATCGCTAAACGTGGTTGAAAACTCGAAAGTTCAACGTCCTTCGGCATGTAACTCGCTAGACACACTGCTTGTTCACGAGAAAGTGGCGGCGAAATTCTTGCCAATGATTGTCGAGCGAATGAGTGACAAAGTGACGTTTGTAGCAGAACCAAAAGCGAAAGCGCTAATGGCTCAAGCTACGCAAATTCGCGATGCCGTAGAAGGTGATTTTGATACCGAATGGCTAAGCTACACGTTAGGTGTAAAAGTTGTCGCTGACGTGAAAGATGCGATTGAACACATGCGAGTTCACAATGCGAGTCACTCAGATGCAATCATGACCAACAGCTTGATTAACTCAGAGTTGTTCATCAATTCGGTGGGCTCGGCTGCAGTTTATGTGAATGCGGCAACGCGCTTTACTGACGGTGCTCAGTTTGGCTTGGGGGCTGAAGTGGCCGTCTCAACTCAAAAGCTACATGCACGTGGCCCGATGGGTTTGGAAGAATTAACAAGCTACAAATGGGTCGGCAAAGCGAACTACTTAGCACGCAGTTAACAGATTCGACTCGATATTGATTGAAAAAGGGGCACTAGTGCCCCTTTTTGTTTTCTCTCACATATCAATTCCGCTACACTAGTCTGGCTTTTGGGACGGCCCCAAAGGCACGTTATTTGGAGGTGATATGCATTGTCCTTTTTGTTCAGAGAACGATACAAAAGTAATTGATTCCCGATTGGTTGCGGATGGTCATCAAGTCCGTCGCCGCCGCCAGTGTTTAGCCTGTAGTGAACGTTTTACTACGTTTGAAACGGCAGAATTGGTCATGCCTAAAGTCATTAAGTCGAATGGCAATCGCGAACCATTCGATGAAGATAAAATGGTCGGTGGTATTCAGCGCGCATTAGAGAAACGTCCGGTAAGTGCCGACTCTATCGAGCTTGCAATCAGTATGATTAAGTCGCAACTCCGCGCAACTGGTGAGCGTGAAGTACCGAGCCAAATGATTGGTAACTTGGTTATGGATCAGCTTAAAGAGCTCGACAAAGTGGCTTACATCCGTTTTGCATCGGTTTATCGTAGCTTTGAAGATATTCGTGAATTCGGCGAAGAAATTGCCCGCCTTGAAGACTGATTAAATCATGCCTCAACACACTTCTGCATCTCCATTTTCTCCTCAAGATTTTTCAATGATGTCGCGTGCGCTCAAGTTAGCTCGACGCGGCATTTATACGACGGCTCCAAACCCGAACGTCGGTTGCGTAATTGTTCGTGATGGCGTGATCGTTGGTGAAGGTTATCATCATCGCGCTGGAGAGCCGCATGCTGAAGTGCACGCGATGCGTATGGCTGGTGATAAAGCTGAAGGTGCAACGGCATACGTTACCCTTGAACCGTGCTCCCACTATGGACGCACGCCACCTTGCGCTGAAGGGTTGATAAAAGCCAAAGTGGCGCGAGTAGTGTGTGCGATGGAAGATCCGAATCCAAAAGTGGCTGGACGTGGCATCCAAATGCTACGTGAAGCCGGGGTCGAGGTTCAGGTTGGATTGTTAGAAAACGATGCGATTGAGCTCAATCGTAGCTTCATTAAATTCATGCAAACAGGCATGCCATTTATCCAATTGAAAATGGCAGCAAGCTTGGATGGACAGAGTGCGCTAAGCAATGGCAAGAGCCAATGGATCACCTCCCCACAGGCTCGCCAAGACGTGCAGTGTTATCGAGCGCAAAGCGGTGGCATTCTGTCTACAAGCAAAACAGTGATGGATGATAACGCCTCTCTCAACGTTCGTTGGGATGATTTGCCACAGACTGTTCAAGCGCACTATGAGCTGACGGAAGTTCGCCAACCAGCAAGGGTAATACTCGACCGTCAACAGAAACTGAGTGATGACCTTAAACTGTTCAGTACCGAAGGTGAGCGAATTATTGTCAGCAGCGAAGGCGATGTTTGCCCACAACTAGACCAAAGCGGAAAAATTGATTTAGCTGCGACCCTAAAAGCGGTCGCGACTCAGCATAATATCAACCATTTATGGGTGGAAGCTGGAGCGACGCTCGCGAGTTCTCTAATCAAAGCTAACCTTGTAGATGAGTTGATTGTCTATCTCGCTCCGAAACTAATGGGAAGCGATGGACGTGGTTTAATTGGCGCGCTGGGATTGACGGAGATGGCGCAGGTCATCGATTTAAATATTACTGATGTGCGAATGGTGGGCAGAGATATCCGTATTACCGCCACCGTTGTACGTAAAGAAATTTAGAAAAGAAGCACTATGTTTACAGGAATTGTAGAAGCAGTTGGTAAATTAACTGCGATTACGCCAAAAGGCGAAGACATTACCGTTACGGTAGAAGTAGGTAAGTTAGACATGTCTGACGTGAAGTTAGGCGACAGCATCGCAACTAACGGTGTGTGCTTAACGGTGATTGACTTTGGAAGCAATTACTACAGCGCGGATTTGTCTCTCGAGACCTTGAAAAAAACCGGTTTTGCAAACTACCAAGTCGGAGAAAAGGTTAACTTAGAAAAAGCCATGCTGCCGACGACACGTTTTGGCGGACACATTGTATCTGGACACGTGGACGGCGTGGGTGAAATTGTGGAGCGCAATCAAGTTGGTCGTGCGATAGAGTTTTGGGTCGCGATGCCTGCTGAGATCAGCAAGTACGTGGCAGAAAAAGGCTCTATCACCGTTGATGGCATCAGCTTAACGGTGAATGATTTACGTAAAAACGCATTCAAACTGACGATTGTGCCTCACACCAGTGAAGAAACCACCATTGACCAGTTCCAAGTGGGCCGCAAAGTGAATTTAGAAGTGGATGTGTTGGCGCGTTACATGGAACGCTTGCTGCAAGGTCAGCAAGAAGAGCAGCCTGAATCTCGCATCACCATGGATTTCTTACAACAAAATGGCTTTGCGTAAGCGCTCAGCCACGTTGCGATAATTGCCATAACAGACCGGATTCACAGAACATCGTTAGGGCAATTGACTTGCATTGTGCAAGGCTCAAACTGTTGATGTCATTACCATTGCAATAAGATTTCACGCATTGCTGTCGGAAAATAAATTTTAGAATAACGGGAAACAGAATATGCCAATCAGTACACCACAAGAAATTATTGATGATATTCGTGCAGGCAAAATGGTCATCCTAATGGATGATGAAGACCGTGAGAATGAAGGTGACTTGATCATGGCTGCCGAGCATATTACGCCGGAAGCGATCAACTTTATGGCGACTTACGGTCGTGGCTTGATCTGTCTGACCATGACTAAAGCGCGTTGTGAAAATCTCGGCTTGCCGCCAATGGTGCAAGACAACAACGCGCAGTACACCACTAACTTTACCGTTTCTATTGAAGCTGCTGAAGGCGTCACCACGGGTATTTCAGCGGCTGACCGCGCACGCACCGTTCAAGCTGCGGTTGCGCCAAACGCAAAAGCGGCGGACTTGGTTCAACCGGGTCATATTTTCCCTCTTGCTGCGCAAGATGGTGGTGTATTGACTCGCGCTGGTCACACCGAAGCGGGTTGTGATTTAGCTCGCCTTGCGGGGCTTGAGCCTGCTTCTGTGATTGTTGAGATTCTAAACGACGACGGCACCATGGCTCGCCGCCCTGATCTTGAAATATTTGCTGAAAAACACGGCTTGAAGTTAGGCACTATTGCGGACCTTATCGAATACCGCAACAACACAGAAACGACCATTGAGCGTGTAGCAGAATGCAAACTGCCAACTGAACACGGTGAGTTCACTTTGGTGACTTACAAAGACACCATCGATAATCAAGTGCATTACGCGATGTGCAAAGGTGATTTGGCCGGCGAAGCGCCGCTGGTTCGTGTGCATCTACAAGACGTATTCACCGATGTATTACGCAGTGACCGCAATGCAGAGCGCAGCTGGACACTGGATAGAGCGATGAAGCGTATCGGTGAAGAAGGTGGTGTTCTGGTTGTTCTTGGCAATGAAGAATCAACCGAGTTGCTCATCCACCGCGTGAAGATGTTCGAAGCGCAAGATAAAGGCGAAGCACCTACTTTAGCGAAAAAGCAGGGCACCTCTCGCCGCGTGGGAGTGGGGTCGCAAATTCTTGCAGACCTTGGTGTTCACGATATGCGTCTTCTGTCTTCGACCAACAAAAAATACCATGCATTGGGCGGTTTCGGCCTGAACGTGGTTGAATACGTTTGCGAATAAGAAATGAACGATAAGTTCCTAGTCCCATGCACACCTATTTTGGTGTGGACTAGGAACTCGTGACACGCGGCCAATTTCCATTAGATATTGCTCACAAATTTGTGCTAGAATCCGGCGATTCTCACTTGATGAACAAATTTCACTTATAAATAGAGTTAAAGGAAAGCTTATGAAAGTGATCGAGGGTGGCTTCCCAGCGCCAAATGCAAAAATTGCTATCGTTATTTCTCGCTTCAACAGTTTTATTAACGAAAGCTTACTTTCTGGTGCGATCGATACACTAAAGCGTCACGGACAAGTAAGCGAAGACAACATCACTGTTGTACGTTGTCCAGGTGCCGTAGAACTACCTCTAGTAGCTCAACGTGTTGCTAAAACTGGTAAATACGATGCGATCGTATCTCTAGGTACAGTAATCCGTGGCGGTACACCACACTTTGATTATGTTTGTAGTGAATGTAACAAGGGCCTAGCACAAGTGTCTCTGGAATACAGTCTTCCAGTCGCATTCGGTGTGCTGACTGTTGATACTATCGATCAAGCGATTGAACGCGCAGGAACCAAGGCTGGTAATAAAGGTGCAGAGGCTGCACTAAGCGCACTTGAAATGATTAATGTACTATCTGAAATTGATTCCTAATGGGGGCCAGTGTGAAACCAGCCGCACGTCGTAACGCACGTCAATTCGCTCTACAGGCGATCTACTCATGGCAAATTACTAAAGAGAATGTTGCCACGATTGAAGAACAGTTTTTGTCTGGCGACAAATACGATGAAGAAGAACTTCGTGCATCTGAGCCAGCACTTGCTGCTCCAGAAACAGACGTTGCTTACTTCCGTGAACTATTAAGCGGTGTTGTACTTAGCCACGCTGAGCTAGATAGCAAAATTCGTCCTTACGTATCTCGTCCTATGCAGGATCTAGATATGATGGAACTTGCTCTTCTTCGCCTTGCTATGTACGAGATGACTCGTCGCGAAGATGTTCCTTACAAAGTGGTAATCAACGAAGCGATTGAACTTGCTAAAGTATTCGCTGCAGAAGACAGCCACAAATTCGTGAACGGTGTGCTAGATAAAGCCGCACCACACGTACGTAAGAAATAACGATTTCTTCAATAAAAAGGTCAGCACATGCTGACCTTTTTTGTATGATATCAATGCCATTGGCATGAAAAGATAAATGAATTATGTCTGGTGAATTTAACCTGATTGATAAGTATTTTGTTGGCCGACAAAACCAGCGCAAAGACGTACACCTCGCCGCAGGGGACGATTGCGCTCTCGTTAAGGCGCCAGCAAATGTACAGATTGCTATCAGCACCGATACCTTGGTTGCTGGAACCCATTTCCTTCCTCACGCGAACCCTGCTTGGGTTGCTCACAAGGCGCTTGCATCCAACATCAGCGACTTAGCTGCCATGGGCGCAACACCTGCTTGGGTAAGCTTTGCATTGACCATGCCTGAAGCGGATGAAGAATGGCTCGCACCCTTCTGTGATGCGTTTTTCGAACTGGCGGATTACTTTGGTATTCAGTTAATCGGCGGTGATACAACGAAAGGCCCATTAAGCTTAACACTGACAGTGCAAGGTTTTGTGCCTGAGGGCAAAGCGCTGACTCGCTCTGGCGCGAAAGTCGGGGACTGGGTGTATGTCACTGGGAATTTGGGTGACGCAAAAGCAGGGCTGGATGTCATCTTAGATGAAACACTTCGCAGTCGCATTGGTGCTGATGAACTAGAAAAAGCCCACTACCTAAGTACTCCGAGAGTGTTAGCGGGGCAAGCTTTGGTAGGATTAGCATCTTCGGCGATTGATATTTCAGACGGCCTGATTTCGGATATCAAACATATTTTAAAACGCTCACAAGTTGGTGTGAGTATCGATGTGTCTCAATTACCAATCTCTTCAGAGCTGGTACAATTTTTAGATGATAAGGTCAGCGCACAGCAGTATGCTTTATCTAGCGGTGAAGAATACGAGTTGTGTTTCACTGTATCAGAACAAAATCGAGGTTCTTTGCAGAGTGCTTTGTCTTATAGCGGGTGCAAAGTGACGTGCATTGGCCAAATTAGACCAAATGGAACGTTTGAGCTTCACGATAACAACCAACCTCTCGACTGGGATTTAAGTGGTTTCGACCACTTTAAATAAGCTCATCGAGTTAAACTAGCAGTATAGGTTTAAGGATATGACCAACCCTCTTTCTCTGATCTCATTAAAGAACCCGTGGCATTTGTTGGCGACGGGGTTTGGCAGTGGTTTGTCGCCAGTAGCTCCTGGAACAATGGGGACGCTTGCTGCGGTTCCGTTTTTTCTGTTGTTGGCGCAGCTGCCATTTCCGGCTTATGTCGTTGTGGTATTACTTTCGTGCGTGATTGGCATCAAAATCTGTCAAGTCACGTCAGATGATATGAAGGTGCATGATCACGGTTCAATTGTTTGGGATGAGTTTGCGGGCTTTTGGATCACCATGAGTATTGTACCAGCCCTGAATATTCCTATCACGGAATGGAAATGGTTGTTGACGGGTTTCATTCTTTTCCGCTTTTTCGATATGGTCAAACCGTGGCCAATAGGTTGGTTAGACAAACGCATCCATGGCGGGCTTGGCATTATGCTCGATGATATTGTTGCGGGTATTATGGCAGGTATTGCTTTGTTTCTCGTTGCAAAGTATGCGGGTTGGATGAGTTAGTACATCACCTATCACTCGAAGAACAACAAGAATTAAAAAGGGATGCCATTGGCATCCCTTTTTGCTATTTAATTGCTTACTTTGCAAGGTATTCCGCAATGGATTTTTCAATCCCTTTTGCGTCTAAACCAAGTTCTTCGTGAAGCTCTTCTTGAGTACCTTGATGGATGAATTTATCAGGTAAACCAAGATTGAGTACTGGTTTGATGATTTTCTCTTTCATCATAAATTCAATAACACCTGCACCAGCACCACCTGCGATTGCGTTCTCTTCTAGCGTGACAAGAACGTCATGTTCATCAGCGAGTTGGCGAATCAATGCTTCATCAAGAGGTTTGACGAAACGCATATCAGCAACCGTTGCATTGAGGTTTTCAGCTGCTTCTAGTGCATTCGGTAAGAAAGTACCGAAGCTCAGGATTGCCACCTTTTCACCTTTGCGTACCACTCGACCTTTACCAATCTCAAGAGCGGTAAACTCTTTTTCGATCTCTGTACCCATACCACTACCACGAGGATAACGTACGGCACTTGGTCCAGTGTGCTTATGACCTGTGTACAGCATTTGGCGACATTCGTTTTCGTCGCTTGGAGCCATGATCACCATGTTAGGAATGCAGCGCATAAAGCTAAGATCAAATGCACCTTGGTGTGTTTGACCATCTGCACCGACCAAACCTGCGCGGTCGATAGCGAACATTACTGGTAAGTCCATGATAGCGATGTCATGGATAAGTTGATCGTAACCACGTTGCAAGAAGGTTGAGTAAATAGCCACGATCGGATGATCGCCAGCAATTGCCATACCCGTTGCAAGTGTCACAGCGTGTTGCTCTGCAATTGCCACATCAAAGTATTGATCTGGGTACTCTTTCGAGAAACGCACCATGCCAGAACCTTCACGCATTGCTGGCGTAATTGCCATTAGCTTAGGATCTTGCGCTGCCATGTCACATAAGAAGTCACCAAAAATCTTTGAGAAAGTTGGTTTGCCGCCACTGCTTTTTGGTAAGCAGTTATGGCTTGGATCGAACTTAGGGACGCCGTGGTAGCCAATAGGATCTTTCTCTGCTGGCTCATAACCTTTGCCTTTCTTGGTCATGATGTGCAGGAACTGAGGGCCTTTAAGCTCACGCATGTTCTTCAGTGTTTTAACGAGCTCATTCACATCGTGCCCATCAATTGGACCAATGTAGTTAAAGCCAAACTCTTCAAACAGAGTGCCAGGGACAACCATGCCTTTTAGATGTTCTTCAGTGCGACGAACCAGTTCTTTGATTGGTGGCACACCTGATAGCACTTTTTTCCCACCCTCACGGATTGAGGTGTAAAGACTACCGGAAAGCACTTTCGCTAGGTGGTTGTTCAGAGCGCCAACGTTTTCTGAGATCGACATTTCATTGTCGTTAAGAATCACCAACATGTCAGGGTGAACATCGCCTGCGTGGTTCATGGCTTCGAATGCCATGCCTGCAGTAATCGCACCATCACCAATCACACTGATGACTTTACGACCTTTCCCTTCTTTTTGAGCGCTGATGGCTAGGCCAAGCCCTGCACTGATGGAAGTAGAAGAGTGACCAACTGATAGCGTGTCGTACTCGCTCTCTTCGCGCCAAGGGAAAGGGTGTAAGCCGTCTTTCTGACGAATCGTTGGCATTTGATCGCGACGACCCGTCAAAATTTTATGTGGGTAAGCCTGATGACCAACATCCCAGATAAGTTTATCTACGGGTGTGTTGTAAACATAATGCAGAGCCACAGTTAGCTCTACGGTGCCTAAGCCAGACGCTAAGTGTCCGCTAGATTGGCTCACTGAATTTAGCAGATACGTTCGCAGCTCATCACACAGAGTTGGTAATGTTTCTTTTGGAAGAAGACGCAATTCTTCCGGTGTATTTGCTAACGCCAGTGTTGGGTACTTTGAAATATCAAGAGTCATATAAATGCGCGCTTATAGTGTTAGTTTTTGCGCTCGATGACGTATCGGGCGAACTCTTCGAGTAACTGAGTATTGTATGGGATAGCTTCCAATGCTTGAAGTGCTTCCTGTAATAGAGTGTGAGCTTTCTCAATGGCTCCCTCTAAACCCAGCAGGGATGGGTAAGTGCTTTTGTTCAGTTCTTGGTCTGAACCTTGAGGTTTACCCAATGTTTCTGTGTCACTAATGATATCAAGAATATCGTCTTGAACCTGAAACGCCAAACCAATTGCTTTTGAATAGCGTTCTAAATGAGGTAAAACCTCGATACCTTTTTCACCAGCGGCCAGAGCACCTAATTTTACCGCACAATCAATCAGAGCTCCGGTTTTTTTACGGTGTATCTCTTCCATTTCTGCAAGAGAAACTTGGCGATTCTCCGCACCCAAATCCAATGCTTGGCCGACACACATGCCGTTCGCACCAGAGGAGTGAGCTAACGCTTTGATCATGTTGACACGTTGGCTTTCTGCGCTTGGGCTCAACGGACCGTCAGCAATGATGGTAAAAGCAAGAGTTTGTAGGGCATCACCGGTTAAAATGGCGGTCGCTTCATCAAATTTGATATGGCAGGTTGGCTGACCTCGGCGCAGATCATCATCATCCATAGCAGGAAGATCGTCATGGATGAGCGAGTAGGCATGAATACACTCGATGGCTGAAGCTGGAGTGTCTAGATCTTCAGGTTTACAGCCGAGCATTTGACCTGTGATGTAAACAAGAAATGGGCGAACGCGTTTGCCGCCTAACAAAAGGCCGTATTTCATTGCTTGAATCAATGGCTGCTCTTGATATGGAAGCTGTTCTAGCCACAAATTCAATTGCTGATTGTTTCTTTCTTGGAAAGACGTCAATGTCTGTTGCATCACATTGCTCACTACTGATGGTTATTCTGAATCTGGTTTGAAATCGCTAAGAGGGGCTTCGTCATCTTCGCTAAGAAGAATGCTTACGCGCTGTTCTGCGTCGCTCAGTTTGGTTTGGCCAGCACGAGCTAAGGCAATGCCTCGTTCAAATTTACGTAAGGCATCATCTAGGGCAAGATCGCCGTTTTCTAATTGATCAACCAAGCTATCAAGCTCTTCAATGGTTGCTTCGAAGGTCATGTTTTCTGGTTTCTTGACCGCCATCTTTTTTCTGCCTTAATCAAGCCTTGAATAGGATGCACGAAAGTTACCTTAGCCTAGTTACTTGGTCAAATTTAACCTTACATAATTGTCACAAAATTGGCTCTAAACGGGTCTGATTAGACAAACCCCATATTTTAGTTAAGGTTGTTGGCGTTAATTTGTGATCTATTAGCTAAGATTTTTCTAAAAAATCTGTTCTAGTTGTCGATACAAGTAATAATCCGCCTAACGGCAGTATTTAAATAGCGTGAGGAGTGCTTTGTGGATTTAGCAACCCTAATAGGTTTGATCGGTGGTTTTGCCTTCGTCATCATGGCAATGGTGCTAGGTGGCAGTATCGGCATGTTCGTCGACGTTACATCGATCCTTATCGTAGTAGGTGGCTCTGCATTTGTAGTATTGATGAAGTTCACGCTCGGCCAGTTCTTTGGTGCGGCGAAAATTGCAGGCAAGGCATTCATGTTTAAAGCCGATGAGCCAGAAGACCTCATCGCAAAGATTGTTGAAATGGCCGATGCAGCGCGTAAAGGCGGTTTCCTCGCTCTGGAAGAGATGGAAATCAACAACAGCTTTATGCAGAAAGGCATTGACCTTTTGGTGGATGGTCACGATGCGGACGTGGTTCGCGCTGCGTTGCAAAAAGACATTGCCTTGACGGATGAGCGACACACGCAAGGCACGGGTGTTTTCCGAGCGTTTGGTGACGTTGCTCCAGCGATGGGGATGATCGGTACGCTGGTTGGTCTGGTTGCGATGCTTTCGAACATGGATGACCCAAAAGCGATCGGCCCTGCAATGGCGGTAGCCCTTTTAACCACACTTTACGGTGCGGTGTTGTCAAACATGCTGTTCTTCCCAATTGCCGATAAGCTTTCTTTACGCCGAGATCAAGAAACGCTTAACCGCCGTTTGATCATGGACGGCGTACTTGCCATTCAAGATGGTCAAAACCCACGAGTTATCGACAGCTACCTGAAGAACTACCTCAACGAGGGTAAACGTGCTCTTGAGATTGATGAGTAATCGCGGAGATTTGTGATGGATGATGAAGATAACAAATGCGATTGTCCGCCACCCGGTCTCCCGTTGTGGATGGGGACATTCGCGGACTTGATGTCGTTGTTGATGTGCTTCTTCGTACTGCTGCTTTCATTCTCTGAAATGGATGTTTTGAAGTTCAAACAGATTGCTGGTTCGATGAAGTTTGCATTTGGTGTGCAAAACCAACTGGAAGTGAAAGACATTCCTAAAGGCACCAGCATCATCGCACAAGAATTTAGACCAGGCCGTCCTGAGCCGACACCGATTGATGTCATCATGCAACAAACCATGGACATCACTCAGCAGACGCTAGAATTCCACGAAGGTGAGTCTGACCGAGCTGGTGGTACTAAGCGTGATGAAGGCAAGCTGACGGGCGGTCAATCACCGGAAACTTCGACACAAAGCAATCAGTCCGCAGAGTCAGATATGCAACAGCAGCAGTCTGAAGAGATGTCACAAGAGATGGAAACCTTGATGGAGAGCATCAAGAAGGCGCTCGAACGTGAAATCGAACAAGGCGCGATTGAAGTGGAGAACCTCGGTCAGCAAATCGTTATACGAATGCGAGAGAAAGGCGCATTCCCAGAAGGTTCTGCATTCCTGCAACCGAAGTTCAGACCATTAGTGCGACAGATTGCTGAGCTAGTGAAAGATGTGCCAGGTATTGTCCGAATCTCTGGTCACACGGACAATCAGCGTTTGGATTCTGAGCTGTATCGCTCGAATTGGGACTTGTCATCGCAGCGTGCGGTGTCGGTCGCTCAAGAGATGGAAAAGGTCAGAGGTTTCTCGCATCAGCGTCTTCGTGTGCGAGGTATGGCGGATACCGAGCCTTTGGTGCCGAATGATTCTGATGAAAACCGCGCACTTAACCGTCGTGTTGAAATCAGTATCATGCAAGGTGAACCTTTATACAGTGAAGAAGTGCCCGTTATTCAATAACAAAGCGCGTCTATAAATAGTTTAGAAGATAAAAAGCGAGCAGAGTGCTCGCTTTTTTATTAAAGATTTTTAGTCGAGAGTCGCTTGTTCTTAAAATCGTAGCCTTGCCTGCAATCCAAGGCATTCTCGCTGCACCTAGCATCTTAAGGTTGTTTGGGTATATAATCTTGCGCCCTAAAAGTGAGCTCATTACATCGTTGAAAACGGCGTGCCTTTCACGCGGATTTCGATTTGATTCTATAGTTATGAGAGTTCACTCATTGTTGATTGCGAAACTAACCTGCGAATTAGACTATGAAATTTATTGTAAAGCCCCATCCAGAAATTTTTGTAAAAAGTGAATCTGTGCGTAAGCGCTTCACAAAGATTTTAGAGTGCAACATTCGTAATATCGTCAAGAGCCGCACGGAATCTGTCGCAGTATTTAACCGTCGTGATCACATTGAAGTGACCTCTGAGAGCAACGAATACCACGCTGAAGTTTTAGAAATCCTGACTCACACGCCAGGCATTCATCACGTTCTAGAAGTGAAGCAATCTGAGTTTAAAGACCTGCACGACATCTACGAGCAGGTGCTGGAACTTAGCCGTCCGCTTATTGAAAATAAAACGTTTGTGGTGCGTGCAAAACGCCGTGGTAAGCATGACTTCACGTCTATCGAGCTTGAACGTTACGTTGGTGGTGGTCTAAACCAAGCAGTAGAAAGCGCACGCGTTAAATTACACAACCCTGATGTGACGGTAAAAGTTGAAGTATCGGGTGACAAACTTAACCAAGTGTTGGCACGTTACAAAGGTCTAGGTGGCTTCCCTCTAGGTACTCAAGAAGACGTACTAAGCCTGATCTCAGGTGGTTTCGACTCTGGTGTATCAAGCTACCTACACATCAAACGTGGCTCTAAAGTTCACTACTGTTTCTTTAACCTAGGTGGCCCAGCTCATGAAATCGGCGTTAAGCAGGTTTCTCACTACCTATGGAACAAATACGGCTCATCAGCGAAAGTGCGTTTCATCTCTGTTGATTTCGAACCTGTGGTTGCTGAAATTCTTGAGAAAGTAGATGACGGTCAAATGGGCGTCATCTTGAAGCGTATGTTCATGCGCGCTGCTGGCATGATTGCTGAGAAGTTTAAGATTGAAGCGTTGGTAACGGGTGAAGCTCTTGGCCAGGTATCTAGCCAAACGCTAACGAACCTTCGTCACATCGATAATGTTACGGATACGCTGATTCTGCGTCCTCTTATCAACTGGGATAAAGAAGACATCATCAACTTAGCTCGTGAAATCGGCACAGAAGACTTCGCGAAAACCATGCCTGAGTACTGTGGCGTGATCTCTAAGAAGCCAACAGTAAAAGCGGTGAAAGAGAAGCTAGAAGCAGAAGAAGCGAAGTTTGACTTCAGCATTCTAGAGAAAGTGGTTTACGAAGCGCGTCAAATGGACATTCGTGATATCGCAAAAGAATCTGAGCAAGCGGCACCAGAAGTCGAGCAAGTACAAGCGGTAGAAGAACACGCAGTGGTACTGGATATTCGTAGCCCTGATGAGGAAGACGATAACCCACTAGAAATCGCTGGTGTGGATGTGAAACACATTCCGTTCTACAAGCTGGGTACGCAGTTCGGTGACCTAGACCAGTCGAAAACTTACCTACTGTACTGTGACCGTGGCGTAATGAGCCGTCTGCAAGCGCTTTACTTGCAAGAGCAAGGCTTTAACAACGTGAAAGTTTACCGTCCATAGTCACTCAGTAAATAAACACTCTTTCGATGTCCGCCAATGGCGGTGATCTGAAGCAGACCCAAAGCGCAAATTGCTGATGTGATTTGCGCTTTTTTGTTTTTGATCGCGCAATAAATAAGCGTAACTCGGCATAATGTTGAGGCTTATCGCAAAGCTATATTGGTTGTGTTGATATAACGATAATTAATCCGAAATACAGATAAAAAGTGATGTTGATTCCAGATTTGAAAGATGGGATTTTCTTTAGATAAAAAAACACCGCCTAAAAAGGCGGTGTAACAAATTTGACAGACAGGTCAAAAATAAATACAGGAAGTATCTGTTTTGTCACAGGGAGTGTGGACAAAACATCATGGTAGAAATCTACCTAACTCGAAATACGAGTTTGCAAACACAACATCGCAACAACGAAGCCAATTGATTTCCAAGGAAATCAAGCCGTTCAGGCTCGTGTTGCGGGGTGAAATATAGAATTTATCTGGCTGTTCGACAACGGACATTTTATAATGTTTCAGATTAAAAAAACTAATCCTATTTGAGGTCCCATATGTCTCGCAGATTGCCTCCTTTAAATTCGCTTCGAGTATTTGAAGCAGCCGCTCGTCATCTCAGTTTTACGCGTGCGGCAGAAGAGTTATTTGTGACTCAAGCCGCAGTGAGTCATCAAATTAAAGCCCTAGAAGAGTTTCTATCTCTAAAACTTTTCCGTCGCCGTAACCGTTCTTTGCTGTTAACAGAAGAAGGGCAAAGTTACTTTCTCGACATCAAAGACATCTTTACCTCGATTGCTGAAGCTACCGATAAGGTATTGGAACGTAGCGAAAAAGGTGCGTTGACCATCAGCTTGCCACCGAGCTTTGCCATTCAGTGGTTGGTGCCTCGTTTGGCGGACTTTAATGCTCAGGAGCCAGACATTGATGTACGCATCAAAGCCGTGGATATGGATGAAGGTTCACTGACTGATGATGTAGATGTAGCGATCTACTACGGCCGTGGGAACTGGCCGGGTTTGCGAGCGGATAAACTGTACCAAGAGTTTCTGATCCCACTTTGTTCACCTTCGTTACTTTTAGGTAACAAACCATTAGAATCTCTAAGTGACCTCAAATTACACACTTTGTTACATGATACTTCGCGTAAAGATTGGAAGCAGTTCGCTCGTCATTACAACATCGAAGGCATTAACGTGAATCACGGTCCGATTTTCAGCCACTCGACGATGGTGCTGCAGGCTGCTGCACACGGACAAGGCGTAGCATTGGGCAACAACGTGTTAGCAAAACCAGAAATGGAAGCGGGACGACTGATTGCGCCGTTTGATGAGGTGCTTATCTCCAAAAATGCCTTCTATGTGGTGTGCCATGAGCAGCAGGCAGACATGGGACGCATCGCGACATTTAGAGATTGGATGCTGGCAACGGCGAGAAAAGAACAAGAGGAAGTATTGGATGAGCCAGTGGATAGTTGAGGGGCCTGAAAACGGGCCGCTGTTTGTTTTTGCTCACGGCGCAGGGGCGGGGATGGAGCATGACTTCATGACTGCTGTCGCCAAAGGATTAGTTGAGCAAGGCATTCGTGTGGTGCGTTTTAATTTCCCTTACATGGTGAAACGTTCGGAAGATGGCAAAAAGCGTCCGCCCGATCGCACCCCAAAGTTGCTCGAAGCATACAGCGAAGTGATCGCTCACTTTGCTTCTTCTCCCGTGGTCATTGGTGGCAAGTCGATGGGGGGGAGAATGGCGAGTTTACTCGCAGAGCACGAGCTGGTGGCGGGCATTGCCTGTTTAGGCTTTCCATTTCACCCTCCGGGTAAGCCAGAAAAATTCAAAGGTGATCATCTTGCAAGCATCGACAAGCCCACTCTGATTCTTCAAGGTGAGCGAGATACTTTTGGTAAGCGTGAAGAGTTTGATGAGTTTGTCTTTTCTCAGCAAGTAAAAGTGAGCTTCTTACCTGATGGCGACCATAGCTTTAAGCCGCGCAAGAGCTCGGGACATACCGAAGCGGGCAATATTGCACTTGCAGTAGAGCAACTGTCAGCATTCATCAATGAGGTGTGCAGTGAAAAGTAAGTGGTTACTCTCTTTTGCGGGACTTTCGGGACTAGTTTCTGTTGCACTAGGTGCTTTCGCAGCGCACGGCTTAAAAGCCAAGCTTGCGCCTTATTTGCTTGGCGTGTTTGAGACGGGTGTGTTGTATCAGTTCATCCACACCTTAGCGGTTGCATTTTGTGCCATTTTGCTTCTGCTCAATTTGGGACAAAAAGCACAAAAATATTTTTTCATCGCGGCGATTTGCTTTATCATCGGCATCTTTTGTTTTAGCGGCAGTCTTTACGCGCTGGCGCTGACGGGCATTAAATGGTTTGGACCCATCACCCCAATGGGAGGATTCATGTTCATGATCGGCTGGTGTCTGTTCTTTTTTGCTGCGTTTAATATCAAAGAGGTCTCCAAGTGAAACAACTAATGCTCTATTGCCGTGCTGGCTTTGAGAAAGAGTGTGCTGGTGAAATTCAGGACAAAGCGACACAGTTGGAAGTGTATGGCTTTCCTCGTGTGAAGAAAAACTCAGGTTATGTTGTCTTCGAGTGTTACCAAGATGGAGACGCAGAGAAGCTAGTTAAAGGCTTAGACTTTAGCTCATTGATTTTTGCGCGTCAGATGTTTGCTGTAGCGGCTGAGTTTGAAGCGCTGCCAAGTGAAGACCGCATCAGCCCAATTCTTGCCGAGCTGTCAGAGTTTGAATCGTTCCCACGTTGTGGCGATCTACGTATCGAAACGCCAGATACGAACGAAGCAAAAGAGCTATTGAAGTTCTGCCGCAAGTTCACCGTACCAATGCGCCAAGCGTTGCGTGGAAAAGGCTTGATGTGGAATAAAGACAACGCGAAGAAGCCAGTGCTACACATCTGTTTTGTCGCACCGGGTCATTGTTATGTGGGTTACTCACTACCAGGCAACAACTCGCAGTTCTTTATGGGTATCCCTCGCTTGAAATTCCCAGCAGACGCACCAAGCCGTTCAACGCTAAAACTGGAAGAAGCTTTCCACGTATTTATTCCGCGAGATGAGTGGGATGAGCGTTTGGCGCCAGGCATGTGGGGCGTTGACTTAGGTGCATGTCCAGGTGGTTGGACGTACCAATTAGTGAAACGTTCTATGTTCGTTCATTGTGTTGATAATGGCATGATGGCAGACAGCTTGATGGAAACCGGTCAAATTAAGCACCACATGGTGGATGGCTTTAAGTTTGAACCAGACCGCAAGAACGTGACTTGGATTGTGTGTGATATGGTTGAGAAACCAGCTCGCGTGGCACATCTTATGGGCCAATGGCTGCTTAAAGGTTGGGCGAAAGAAGCCATCTTTAACCTGAAATTGCCAATGAAAGGTCGTTACGATGAAGTACTGCAAGATCTTGAAAATCTAAAAATGTTCTTGATTGAGAACAAGGTGAAATTCAAGCTGCAAGCGAAGCATCTGTATCATGACCGTGAAGAGATCACGATTCACATTCAGTGTCTATCTAATATCTCTCCGCACTAAGTTATCGTTTCTATGTGGTTGAACATTATTAAAAAAGCGCCTACTTCAGGCGCTTTTTTTGCGGTTTAGGAATCGCGACAGTCACTCAATTACTGGTTGGTTGGCCACATCTCTTCCCATTTTACTGATTCCATGTTGTCTTCGATGCTATCTGGCGTTTGAGCAAAAAAGTCTAATCCAGTTTGACGTTCAACTTCGTCAATGGTGGTAATAAAGTTGGCTAACTCAGAGCTTGAAACATCGCGATGCGGGACAATGAACGCAATGGCTTCATCAAAGCTTGGATCAAGAATGACTTTGTAAAATGCGCTCGGGATCGCCACACCATTACCGATTGTTCCTTCGTTACCTTGGTAAATCGGCCCAGTCACCACATAAAGCTCATTGTACTCATTGGCGAGGTCACGAACATGTTCCTCTAGAACGCGCCAACCAACTCGGTTAAACCCCGGCAGTTGAGGTGACATGTTACTCATCAAAAAGCTTTGCTTCATTGACTCTTGGGTGAAATCCATTGTCGCTGACGGCGCAAGGTGCCCTCTGTCGTATCCTGATCCTTTGTAGTCCGCTAGGGTAGAGCGTGCGTAATCCGGCATTTCAGTGTCTTCTTGGAAGGCGTTACTGCGTTTGTTGGTGATGTTCACGCTTTCCGCGGTAATGTGGTAAGCAACCCAGTCTGCATTTTTGGTGTTGTAGTTGTACCCAACCGCATAGCCATCTCTGCAAAGGAACTGATCGCTGTTGCTTGAAGGTATGCCTTTATCAAGGTGTTGACCGCAAGTTTCAGCAAGAGTAGGGAAGGATAAGAGTGTGACTAAAGATACTAAGATGATGTTTTTCATTATTTTTCTCCGTTATTAAGAGATTTAAAAATAATGAAATTACTCACTAAGACTGTGAATTAGCTTATAAATTAATCAGTATCTTGTAGGTTAATGATGAGGTAAATATCATTGCCGTGAATGTAAAGGGTTACACAACAGATTTTATAAACGTGTTGCTAACCCAAAACTCACAGCGTAAAAGAGATGTGCTTACTCGGCTTTATTTGGTCCGGTAAAGCGAATGTCTTGCAGGTTAAAGCCGAGCTCGATATCGCATTTCAACGCCGCTACTCGTTTACATAGACGTGCAGACTCAATGTGTTCATCCAGTTTCTTGCGATATTTCGGTGCAAGTTCATCGCTGGCGTAGGCCGCTTCAATGTCTTCAAATTGAGTTAGGATCTCTTTGGCAGCTTTTGGTCCAATGCCCGGAACGCCCGGCACTTGGCTTGAACTAATGCCAGTTAACCCCCAATAATCAGCGAGTTGGCTTGGCTTTACGCCAAACTCTTTCTCGATAAACGGTTCATCCAACCAACGGTGTTGAAAGTAATCGCGAATTTGCAGCGTCGGTGAAAGTAACTGGCAGTAGCCTTTGTCGGTTGAAACGATCGTTACTTTCTCGCCGTGGCTTGCCACTTTGGTCGCCAGTGTCGCAACTAAATCGTCCGCCTCATCGCCTTCTGATAGCAGTGAATCAATACCTTGCTCCCACCATGCTTGTTGGATGGCATCCAAACCTTGCATCAGCGGCTCTGGCATCGGTTTGCGATTTTGCTTGTAGTCAGGAAGGATTTCAGCGCGCCAACCTCTATCTTGTTCATGGTGATCAAACACCGCGATGATATGTGTTGGTTTCGCTTCGGAAAGAATACGCGTAAGGGTTCGCTGAGTCGTCGTGATGGTTCTTGCGATGTCAGTTGGATCCGGCTGTGCAGAGTGCACACGGCGAATCAAGTTGAGGGCATCAATAATAACAAGATGAATAGACATAATGACTTAGCAATAAAAAAGGGGCGTAATGCCCCTAGTGTAACGAATGCAAGCCAGACTATCGACCACCAATTTATGGATGGGCAATTCGATAGCATGGTTCGTAATCAGAACCGCCTGGCAATTTCATTCGATGCTGTTCAACGAAGTCTTGCAGTAGCTTGTCGAGCTTCTTCATCAGTACAGGATCGCCATGAATGGAAAATGGACCTTTGCATTCGATTTCGCGAATGCCCTCGGCTTTGACGTTACCTGCCACAATACCAGAGAAGGCTTTGCGTAAGTTAGCCGCCAGAACCTGAGGTTCTTGATCCAAGTTCAAATTCAACCCTTCCATTGATGTATGCGTTGGGTCAAATGGCAGTTGGAAATCCGGTTCGATTTTCAATGACCAGTTGAAGCTGTAAGCATCGCCTTTTTCTTTACGGTGAAGGCGTACATCTTCCATCGAGCGCTTCATGATACGTGCAACTTCTGCAGGATCATCAATGACGATTTGGTAGTGTTTTTGACCTTCTTCACCTAAGGTATCGCGAATAAACGCATCGATAGAACGGAAGTATTCTTCGCTCTCTTTTGGTCCGGTTAACACAATCGGCATCGGCTGATCAGCATTGTCTGGATGCATCATGATACCAAGAATGTACAGCAACTCTTCAGCAGTACCCGGACCACCCGGGAAGATCACAATACCATGCGCCATACGAACAAACGCTTCTAAACGTTTTTCGATGTCCGGCATGATGATCAGCTCGTTGACGATTGGGTTTGGCGGCTCAGCGGCAATGATTGAAGGCTCTGTCAAGCCAAGGTAGCGTTGCTCAGTGTAACGTTGTTTAGCGTGACCGATTGCCGCTCCTTTCATCGGGCCTTCCATCGCACCTGGTCCACAACCCGTACAGATATTAAGTTCACGTAAGCCAAGCTCGTTACCCACTTCGCGCGTGTATTGGTATTCAACGCCATTGATTGAATGGCCGCCCCAACAGACGACGAGATTTGGTTCAATACCGGGAGTGAGCGCGCCTGCGTTACGCAAAATACCAAACACAAGGTTGGTAATATGCGTTGGGTTAGTGAGATTTAGGCGCTGGCTGTCAGCCAAGTGCATGTTCACATAAACGATGTCACGCAGTACAGAGAATAAGTGTTCTTGAATGCCTTTTATGATCTCTCCATCGACGAACGCATGCTCTGGTGGGTCGGTCAGCTCTAGCTTAATGCCACGCTCGCGGCGCACTACATTCACATCAAACGATTGGTGTTTATCGAGAAGCTCTTTGGAGTTATCTGTGTGGCTACCAGAGTTCAATACCGCTAACGTACAGTTACGATAAAGCTGGTAAAGATCACTCGAAGCGGTTTTCTTTAAGCGTTCAACTTCCAGTTGGGATAGCAAGTCCATGCTACCTGCGGGGCTTATATGGGTAATCATAACGCCTCCTTGTGTTGCATTATTTTGAGGGATAGTTCCAACGCATCTTACTTAGTTGTACGTGTCGTTTTACTCAGATGGCTGGAGGGTTTGGTTTTATGGTTATCGAGTCCCAAGCAACCTCAAGATGCCATATTCGTCATGAATGAATACATCATCTTGAAGTGACTTGGGTTTTAACAGCTTAGCAGACTGAAAGGGGATAAATGTGATAACTCGTTGAAAATGGGAGGTTATGAGCGTTTGAGAGGGGGGGGAAGTGTTTGTTTGCTTGTTTTTTGAACGGTTTTTAGTTCCAGTTTAGCTGGTTTGTGCCCCGTTTTTTAGCGTCAGTGAGCATTTGCCCAAGGCGATCGAGCACATATTCTGGTGCGTCTGATTCCTTAAATGAAGTAGAGACGGCTGTCAGAGTAATGATGATGTTTTGCTCGCGGAACTTAAACGGCAGCTGACAGATATCGCGCTGAATATTCTTCATCAGCTCTAACGTGTATTCTTCACTTTGTTCTGGAATCAGCAGAATAAACTCTTCACCGCCAAAGCGAGCGACGGTTTCGGTATCAGACACGCTCTTATTGATGGCTCGAGCGATGATCTTCAGCGCTTTATCACCAGCGGTATAACCATAACTGTCGTTTACGGCTTTGAAGTTATCGACATCAAACAGTACCACTCGTAGATTTTGTTGAGAGCGAATCCAACGACGGTATTCGAGCTCAAGACGATCGTTAAATGCTGTTCGGTTGTAAACCTTCGTGAGTGGATCAAGCAACATTCGCTGTGTCTGGTCGTCTAAGCGGCGGCGGTAATCTTGTGTGGTTTCAAACACCGCTTCAAGCTGATTTTTGCTGTAGCTTAAACGCTCTTGCAGGGCCTGTTCTCTCTCTTCCGTCATCTTGAGGCGCTCGGTTAACGAGGCCATTTTTGCCAGCAATGGAGCGACTTCTTGTTTGAGTTCTGCTAAATCCTGTGCTTGGTCGAGAGATTGTTGGCTGAGCTCAACCAAACCATTCATTTCCGTATTCAGCTCTTGGCGATGCTCAAAATAAGTATGGTGTTGATCGACGTTTTGATGGACGGTTTTGAGGTTACTCGCCAGCGCTGAGTTTAACTGATCGAGAAATTGGCTTGATGCTTTGCGCTCAAACTTAGTCGCTTCGACGACTAACTTCAGAGTGCTTAACGTCAGCTCGATTAAGGATTCTGCATTCACGCCAAGCAACAGTTTTGCACGAATATCAAGCAGTCTCTCGCCACATTCGCCTTCAAAATCAAGTTCTGTAATCGTATGTTGTAGATCGACGGCGAGGCATTCTAGTTGAGATTTGTCTGGGTTGTTTTCGAATTCGCTGAGTTGTAAACGCGAGTTCGAAGTGATGATTTTAATCGCGCGTTCGTAGATGCTCAGTAGACGGGTAGCTTGATCGACTTTCTTCCCTGCGTGTACTTCCGAGAAGCTCATTAAGTTGCGCAGTTCGCGTTTTAACTGCGCTGGCAAACCCGTAACACGTTGGAGTGTCTCACCGCTGTGTTTGATTTGTTCATCGAGGTAGCCGTTCTGTTTATCCATCGTTTTCGACTGCTGTTTGAGCATTCTTTCAAGTACCGCCAAACGCGGGATCAGAGTGCTGATGTCTTTTTGATGTTGCAGCTCTTGCTGAATTTCAAACAGATAGTTAGCAACTTGGGTGTTTGAGCCTTGGCAAGCAGACGACAAAGATGCCACAACGCGCTTGAGAACTTGTTGTTCTCGCTTAAATTTGAGCGAAGTATCACGATGTGTCAGCCTGAGTTGGTCAAGTTGACAACTCAGCTGATGAAGCTGCGACTGAATATCGGATTCCAAGATTCCCATGAAACGACTACGGTTAAGTCCATGTACTACTGACAATTAACTGATAATAACAAAAAACTTTATAGCGTCATTAGTTATTACGCTTAACCGATGGTTAATTATCCATTTTTTAATATTTTCTTGATGTCGTCCTCATTCTTGTAAGAGGAGTGGATCTTGATCAGGCCTTGGTTGATGGCATGTTGGCAAGCGGTTCTTATGTTACCGGTTGCAAAGCTTGCTGCTGGCGCGTTGTCTATGGCTTTCAAAAATACCCAATGACTTTGTTTATCTTTGAGGCTAACTTCGCGTGCAATGTGCGTCGCAAGTAGCAGTAAATCGAGCAGCTCTTCGTCATTGATAGCGGTGTAAGCACGAGGCAAGAACGGGTAGTCGCTGATGCCCATACGAATGATGCGATTGACGTTATGCTGAGTCGCAAATTCGTCTACCCACGCTTGGAATTTTTCAAACATGACTTCGGCAGAGGCGTCGCGGTCTGCGTTAGGTTCGATGTAGAGTAAGTTTGCATCCGAGAAGTGGTACAAACGTGCCGGTTTTTCGATGCGCTCTGCTAGGTATTCACCGAATGCGCGTTCTAATTCTAAGCCCGCTTTGTAACCATTTTGAACGTACATGCTGCGTAAGAACGGTAGGTCGATCATCACAAAACGTAGTCGGTCGTTGAGCGGTTCATGGATAAGTTCACCCATTTGCCACTGTTCAAAAGTGTCACGCGATTTTTTCAGTGAGCGAGACAACTTCACGTTCAGCATGCGCAGATTACGTAAGCGAGAGCGGGAATGGGTAAAGAGGTCGTTGCGAAGTTTCTCGATTTCACCCGCTTGGCGCTGCATGATCACGCCGCGGCGCATAATGAACAAAAACATAACCAGAACGGTGATGAATAGGGCAAAGGAAATTTTCTGGAACTTACGATGTTCCATTTCCACCTGCTCTAGACGCTCTGATTGACCGACATAGTGAATGGTCTGTTCCGCAAACTCTTTTTGCTGACGGAACGCATCTTCACTAATTTGGTTGAGTTGTTTTTGCTCCAAACGCACTAAGCTGGTGTATTTTTTGTACGCTTGCAGTGACAGTTGATATTCGCCCGCCTGTTCGTAACCCAAGCCTAACAAACGGTAAGATTGCTGCTTGATGAAGTTTTTGTTTTCCGGCGCTTTTTCGACAAGCTCTAAGGCTTTCTTCGCGTTTTCAATTACTTTTTTGCTGTCGTTCTGATGATAAGCGAGACCAGACTGAAGTAGGGCGGCTTTCGCTTCAAGCTGAGGGATATCCGCGTATTCCAGTAACTCTGTCGCACGTTCCAGATATTGCTCTGCAAGTGCGTAGTTGTAGAGTTGCAGGTAAGTCGCAGCCAAGCTCAACCGAATCTTGATGGTGCGATTGATATTACGACTGGTGCTTTCGTGATCCAGTACGTTGAAGTAGTGCACCAAAGCAAGGTTGAACTTGCCTTGATAAAAATAGATGTCGCCCATTTGTTCAAGCACATCGGCCAAAATAGGGGAGCTTGGGTAAGAGTCGTAGAAATCTGCAGCCTGAGACAGATATTCAATGGCTTTGTCGTAAACACGACGTTCTTGGAAAAGTCTCGCCAGCAAGCGGTTTACTTTGGCAAGGCGAGTACCGCTGTCACTTTCGATGGACTGCCAATAACCGTAAAGCAGTTCTGAAAGCGCAAGGTTGTATTTTTTACTGTTAAGGTAAAACTCACCAACAGAAGTGTAGTAATCAATTAAGGCCAAATCGGAACGACTGTCCTCAAGCATGCTTTTCGCTTGAGCATACAAACGCTCTGCGCCAACGTTATCGCCACGATGAGCCGCTAGCAGGGCTCGTTGCATCACCATACGATAACGGACGCTGTCTGTACGTTGAAGTACAGAGTCGGCTTCGTCTAGCTGTTTTTCAATTTGATTGAGGGTGTCTTCGGCAGCTGAATAGTTGTGGTCGTACATCCAAATCATTTGGTTGCGCATGAGTTGCACATCCAAAGTCATGTAAGGCAGTTGATATTCTTTCGCGAGCTTTTCTGCTTCATTGAGGTTATCGATCGCTGAGCGGACATTGCCCATTGTATAGTCGGCTTGCGCAATGATCTTGTGTGCTTCGATGGTGCTGGCTGGGGTACGAATGCTGCGATCGGTCTCTTCTCGAGACATCGCAGAAGGGCTGCCGCTTTCTTTACGTTCGGTCAGTTCGCGTTGCGATAAGTAGTTTTTGGCTGCTTGCTTTGCTTGAGCTGGCTCTATCTCAGCCAGTTGTTGTGCTTCGTTAAGCAAAGCAGAAGATAAAATGGTCGCGTGAAGTGGCTGTGCCAAGAGTAGACAAAAAAAGCCTATTAATTTAATTAGACGCGAACTGTCCCAAAACATTCTTTTCGTTCCCTCGAACTGTTTTAGATAGCGGATAAACCCAAATGACTTCAACTTGCTTTTTATAGCCGGTTGAAGTCGTTTGGTATAGTAACATGCTTGGGCAATAAAAACGCCCGGCAATCCTCTTGATTGCCGAACTTATTTCTGCCTATCACGCTATTATTGACGAGCCATGCGATGATTATGAGCTGGCTTATCTTGTTCTGTCGAACGGTAAGGGTTGATATCCAAGCCGCCACGACGAGTGTAACGCGCAAACACAGTCAATTTGTTTGGTTGGCAGTATTTCATCAGGTCAGTGAAAATACGTTCTACACATTGCTCATGGAACTCGTTGTGTTCACGGAAAGACACCAAATAGCGCAGCAACTTCTCACGATCGATCTTGGCACCTTGGTAGCGAATTTCAACGCTCCCCCAGTCTGGCTGGTTGGTGATCAAACAGTTCGATTTCAATAGGTGGCTATGCAGCACTTCTTCTACTTGCTCTTCGCCAGCAGATCCTGCTAGCAAATCAGCATCAAAATCGTAGCTGTTGATTTCAATGTCTTGGTCGTCAATGCATTCGCCTTCCATTGTCACGATAGGTTGGTTGGTGTAGTGACCTACAGGGTTCACTTCGACCAACACCTTTTCGCCCGCACACGCGGATAGGTCTTGCGTTAAACGCTCCGCTACTTCTTCCCAACTCGCGAAACGGGTTTGGTTGTAGCTATTTAGGTAGAGCTTAAATGACTTCGACTCAATTAAGTTTGTACTGGTTGCAGGAATGTACACTTCACCAACGGCCACTTGAGGCAAGCCTCTGCTGTTTAGCCAAGACAGTTCGTACAGAGTCCAAATGTCATGTCCCAAGAAAGGTAAGGTGTCGCCTAGTTCAAGGTCATCACGGTTTAGGCTGCGAGGTACAGGTTGCAGTAGGCTTGCATCGTACTGGTTAGCGTACTCAGTCTTTTTGCCCAGCGTCAGGCCAGCAAGCTCTTTAGCGTCAGAATATTTGCTCATACTTTGTGGTCGTTTTCGATTAGAATGGCGAGAATTTTACTGAATCCGCTGATTAATTGCTATCCGGCAAATTCTGCTATCTGACAAATAAGGAATGAGGAGACCTTCATGACCCAAACCGTTACTCAGGCGCTACAAGACTTCAGCCTGCGCTACCAACAAGCTTGGCAAAATAAGCACAATGAATTGCCTCGCAATGAGGAGCTTGCTGATCTTGTTTCTCCATGTGTCGAAGAGAAGTGTGACGGCGCGGTATTGTGGAAAGCATTCCCGCGAGAAGAGATGGCGGATTTCACTAACGTTGAAAATGCGATTGAGTTGACGCTGCATGAAGACATTAAAGCGTTTTATGGCTCTCAATACAGTGCGGATATGGACGCAACGTGGCAGACGAATCCTCTGACATTGCTTCAAGTTTGGAGCGATGACGATTTTGTTCGCTTACAAGAGAACATTTTGGGTCACTTGGTGACACAGCGTCGTCTAAAGCTAAAACCGACGGTGTTTATTGCAGCGACGGATGCAGAATTGGACGTGATTTCAATTTGTAACTTAACGGGCAATGTGATCTTAGAGCGTTTAGGAACAGATAAGCGCGAAGTGCTCGCAGAGAATATTGTGGAGTTTTTGGCCAAAATTGAGGCTGCGGTGTAAGCATGTACGTTGTTGAGTTGCAATTTGAGTGTTTTGATAACACCACCGTCAGTGCGGTAGATAAAGCCATTAACGGTTTGATGGATGCGTTGCGTTACAACGGCCAAGTGCTAGGTCGTGAATTCCCGATAGTGATGGGCGATGGCGAATTTTTTGTGCGCGTGGTTTGCCCGGAACAAGACAGTTTGCATCCGCGTTATCATTCAGATTTCGTTAAAGTGTGCATGAATCGTTTGTCGGATGCGTCTTTGCTTGCGCCGAAAATGCGTATGCTTGGTCGTGATTTAAATTCAGAACAAGCGGCCGAAGACGAAGCGCCAAGTTGGCAAGTGCTCTACACGACGTATGTGCACACATGCTCGCCACTGCGCAGTGGTGAAACCTTGTTGCCAATTCCACTGTATCGTAATGATCCGACACTCAATGGCGATCATAAAGCGGTCATCAAATGGCAGACGGAATGGCAAGCGTGCGATGAAATCCAAATGGCGGGCGGGTGCCGCGCGGAGCATGCGGCGCTGCACGAAATTTGCGACGTAGACAGTGTGTTGTTCCGCCGCGGTTGGGATTTGCGTGGTCGTATCGAATACATCACCAAGATTCCAACTTACTATTACCAGTATCGCGTAGGCGGTCAGTCGTTGGAGAGCGAGAAAGCACGTAAGTGTCCGAAGTGTGGTGGAGAATGGCTGCTTGATGAGCCATTACATGACATCTTCTATTTTAAGTGCGACTCGTGCCGAATTGTTTCGAACATCTCTTGGGATCATATTAAATAGGTTCTCACCTGACGTAACTTGATAGATTGAGAAAGACTAAAAAGGGCTGATGTTTTCACATCAGCCCTTTTGTTTTCGAATAGTTCGGTTTTAGAAAAGCGGGATTACCAACCTTTCACTACGCCGCCTTTGAATAGTTTTTTCGCTGCTTCGTAAACTTCTTCAGTTTGGTAAGCTTTTACGAAGTTTTGTACGTTTTGAGCATTAACGTTCTCTTCACGCGCTACGATTAGGTTTACGTATGGAGATTCTTTATCTTCAACAAACACACCATCACGCTCTGGAGACAGGTCGATAGAGCTTGCGTAAGTGGTGTTAATGATAGACAGCGTTACGTCATCCAGAGAGCGAGGAAGTTGCGGTGCTTCTAGCTCAATGATTTCAATGTTCTTAGGGTTGCCTACGATGTCACGTACTGTAGCGAGTAGACCAACGCCATCACGTAGAGTGATCAAACCTTGTTGCTCAAGAAGCAGTAGTGAGCGACCTAGGTTGGTTGGATCGTTTGGAACCGCGATGCGTGCGCCATCTTGAATTTCATCCACAGATTTTACTTGCTTTGAGTACCCTGCGATTGGGTAAACAAACGAGTTACCTGCGATAGCCAGTTTGTAGCCGCGATCTTTAACTTGTTGATCTAGGTAAGGTTTGTGTTGGAAAGCGTTCGCATCTACAGAGCCGTCATCTAGCGCAGCGTTTGGTGTTACGTAGTCCGTGAACGTAACCAGTTCAACGTCTAGGTTGTACTTTTCTTTCGCTACTTTTGCCGCTACTTCAGCAACTTGCGCTTCAGCACCTGCAATTACGCCAACTTTTACCTTGTTTACGTCCACTTCTTTATCGCCACAACCCGCTAGAACAAGAGCAGAAGCAGCAGTTGCTACAGTCAAAAGACCTTTAAGGCTAAATTTCATGTTTATCTCCTTATAATATGTATTTTCAATGCTTATCGGTGGTCTACACGGCGCACCACTGCGTCACCGATAGACTGAATAATTTGTACTAGAACAATCAACATCACAACGGTTACTGCCATGATAGTAATGTCGTAACGGTGGAAGCCGTATCGGATGGCTACGTCACCGAGGCCGCCGCCGCCCACCGTTCCTGCCATCGCAGAGTAGCTCACTAATGTCACTAGAGTAATCGTCACTGAGTTAACAATAGTCGGCATTGCTTCTGGTAGGAGAACTTTTGTGATGATTTGCGTTGGTGTTGCACCCATGGATTGCGCAGCCTCAACCAAGCCAGTTGGTACTTCCAGCAATGCCCCTTCAATAAGACGAGCGACAAACGGAATCGCACCAATAGTCAGCGGAACGATTGCCGCAGTTGTACCAATGAAAGTGCCCACTAACATCTTAGTTACTGGAATGATCGCAACCATCAAAACAAGGAAAGGAACTGAGCGCCCAACGTTAACCACTGCACCAAGAATTCCGTTCAGTTTGGTGTTTTCTAGTAAGCCGCCTTTCTTAGTAATATGCAGAATCACTCCCAATGGAATGCCGACCGCAAAACCAACTACGCCCGCAACCGCGACCATGTAGATGGTTTCCCACGTAGCACCTAAAAGTAGTTTGCTGTTTAAACTTAGCCATTCAAAAATCGTATTAAAGGACATAACCAAGTACCTCTACTTTTACGTTGTTCTCGCGCAGATATTCAATTGCTGCACTGTCGTCTTGTTCATTACCAAACAGCTCTGCGACCATCATGCCGAACTTCACGCCGCCAGCGTAATCAAGATCGGAACTCAGAATGCTGACGTCGATGTTGTACTTACGCGAAATCTGCGACATCAACGGTGCATCTACGGTTGCGCCAGTAAATTCCATACGGACAAGAGGGTAGCTGCCTTCAACGCGATTTGGTTGCAAACGCGCTTGGTAATCTTCTGGAATGGAAAGATCCAATGTGGAACGAATGAACTCGTGAGCCAGTTCCGTTTTAGGGTGCGCAAAAATATCGCCAACCGTGCCTTTCTCAACCAATTCACCACCACCGATGATCGCCACTTCGTGACAGATGCTTTTTACCACTTCCATTTCGTGGGTGATCAGTAGAATCGTGATGTTGAGTTTGCGGTTGATTTCTTTTAATAGCTCAAGGATGGATTGAGTTGTTGCAGGATCCAGTGCGCTGGTGGCTTCGTCACACAACAGTACGCTTGGGTCGGATGCCAATGCACGAGCAATAGCCACACGTTGTTTTTGACCGCCACTTAGGTTGGACGGATAGCTTTCGTGCTTGTCCGCTAAGCCAACGAGCTTTAGCAACTCAGTCACTTTTGTTGTGATTTGCGATTTGTCTTTGCCAGCCAGTTCCAGTGGTAGAGCCACGTTATCAAACACAGTACGAGACGAAAGCAGATTGAAGTGCTGGAAGATCATGCCAATGTTGCGGCGCGTTTCAACCAACTGCTTTTTGCTGAGTGTTGTTAAATCAACGCCATCAACGATGATGGATCCAGAGCTTGGTGCTTCTAGCATGTTTACACAGCGGATCAGAGTACTTTTACCAGCGCCTGATGAACCGATAACACCGAAGATGGTGCCCTTGGCGATGTGTAGGTTAATGTCTTTCAGGGCAAGGATTTCCTTACTGCCTTGGTAGAACACTTTATTGACGTTTTTTATTTCTATCATGTTTCAACCTGCCCAGAGATAAGGGGAACTTCGCTGTCAAAAACGGCCTTTGACAGAACTTAATTTTGAGCTTTATCTCAATTCTCAGTTGATGCTATGGGTTAACCAGAATGAAGTCAATAGATATTTTTACGTCTAGACGTCTAAATGTATGGATGTTCTGTTTTGGAAAGAAAGAGGCGTAGATAACAACAAGAAGATGAGCGGAGGGGCACCCTCAGATTTACCGATTCTTGCCCAACAAATCAACCGTTTTGTCGAGGCCTAGAACGAATTAGATAGTGTTGAAGTTTATAAGGTATGTAATAATCTGATTAAACCGAGTTAATAGAGAAATACGTTTTGGCAAAACCTGCTGTTTTTATCGATCGTGACGGCGTGATCAACGTTGACCACGGCTACGTTCATGACGAACATGATTTTGAGTACATTGACGGTGTGTTTGAAGCGACAAAAGCGCTGAAAGATAAAGGTTACCTGTTGGTGCTTGTAACGAATCAATCGGGCATCGCGCGCGGTAAATTCAGTGAAGACCGTTTCTTGTCTCTGACACAATGGATGGACTGGAACTTCGTTGATAATGGCGTTGAGTTTGATGGTTTTTACTATTGTCCACATCATCCTGAGCATGGCATCGGTGACTACAAGCAAGATTGTGATTGCCGCAAACCTAAACCTGGTATGTTTATCTCTGCTCGCGACTTCTTGAAAATCGACATGGAAAAATCTGTGATGATTGGTGATAAAGCCGAAGACATGATGGCAGCAGAAGCCGCAGGTGTTGGCACTAAGATTCTGGTTCGCACAGGTAAGCCAATCACCGAGCAAGGTGAAGCATTAGCTACAGTAGTGCTCGATAGCATTGCAGATGTGCCAGCGTATTTACAAAAATAACACCACAATTTGCATGTTTAAGGGAAGCGTTTGCTTCCCTTTTCTTTTATTGCTGTTAAAGTTCAGTCACCTAAGCATTCATCCATTCTAGTTTGATCACTTATGAGCAAAAAACTCACCATTCTTGATATCGCGAAATTGGCAGGCGTTGGCAAATCAACAGTAAGCCGTGTGCTTACCAATGATCCAAAAGTGAAACCTCAAACGCGAGAGAAAGTAGAGCAAATCATTCGTGAATCTGGCTATGTACCGTCCAAATCTGCGCAATCAATGCGTGGCGGTAGCCAAAAAGTCATTGGAGTTATTATCTCCCGTCTGGACTCACCATCCGAAAATCGCGCAGTTGGTACAATGCTCAATGCATTGTATTCCGCTGGCTATGACGCGGTGATCATGGAAAGCCAGTTTGATCGCGACAAAACCAACGAACACCTAAACGTGCTTAAGCGTCGCAATGTGGATGGCGTGATTGTGTTTGGCTTTACTGGGTGCGATGAGCAAGCCTTAGCCGAGTGGGGAAATCGCATTGTGGTGATTGCGATGGATACCAATAACGTCTCTTCCATCAATTATGATAACCAAGGCGTGATAGACATGGCTTTGTCTCATCTTGAGCAGCAAGCTTTATCTCGCATTGCTTACATTGGTGTTGATCCTGAAGACAAAACCACAGGCTTGGCGCGTTTAAATGCTTATAAAGCTTGGTGTCAACGCAAACAACTCACACCTTGTTTCCAAACCGGTAAGCTTAGCCATGAAAGTGCTTATCAGTTGGTGGATCACGTTCTAAAAGCAGACACGCAAGCCATTGTGTGTGCCAGCGATACCATTGCATTGGGCGTAATTAAGCGTCTTCAAGAGTTAGGCCGTGAAGACGTGGTCGTGACAGGCGTGGGTGGTAACGAGTTGCTTTCTTTCCTTTTCCCTAACGTATTTAGTGTTGACCCAGGTTATACCCTTGCGGGTGAAAAGTCCGCTAAGATGCTGATTAATCAATTAAATGGCGATGAAGAAGTCGTTCACTTCACTCAACATCCTGTTTGCCGTTAACCCGTTCTAAAACGATCTGCTCTAAAATTATACTGTGATCATTCTCAATTAATGGGACTGTTCCCATTTTGTTTTTTGTCTTTGGGTGGCAATATTAAAATTAAGAAATGGGAATGTTCCCATTTATAAAAATAAAATGATGAATCGAATGTATCCAATACAGGGTGGACAAAGTTATGAGTAAGATTGCGCGTAAAGACGTGGAGCGTCTTATTGAGCTGGTCGGGGGGCCGGACAATATTGCCAGTGTAAGCCACTGTTTAACTCGCTTACGTTTTGTTCTAAATGATACCGACAAAGCGGACACGAAACAGTTAGAAGCCTTGCGTATGGTGAAAGGCTGTTTTACCAACGCAGGTCAATTCCAAGTCGTCATCGGCACTGAAGTTGATGAGGTTTACAAAGTTCTGATCGAGCTAAGCGGTAAAAGTGAAGCGAGCAAAGACGAATCCAAGAACGCTGCTCGTCAAAACATGAATATTGTTGAGCGCGGTATTTCCCACCTTGCAGAAATCTTTGTACCGTTGCTGCCTGCGATCATCACTGGTGGTCTGATCCTTGGTTTCCGTAATGTGATTGGCGACATCAAAATGTTTGATGGTCAAACCCTAACGGAAATCAGTCAGTTTTGGGCGACTGTTCACTCATTCCTATGGTTAATTGGTGAAGCGATTTTCTTCTTCCTACCCGTTGGTGTGTGTTGGTCGACCGTGAAAAAGCTCGGTGGTACACCGATTCTGGGTATTACGCTCGGTGTGACGTTGGTTTCGCCGCAGTTAATGAACGCGTACTTGATCGGTAAACAAGCACCAGAAGTCTGGGATTTCGGATTGTTTGTGATTGAGAAAGTGGGCTATCAGGCGCAGGTGATTCCAGCGATGTTAGCGGGTATGGCACTGGCGTTTATCGAAACGCACTTAAAACGCATCATCCCATCTTATCTATACCTTGTGGTCGTGCCGTTTGTTTCTCTCATTGCCTCGGTGATTTTAGCGCACTCGATCATTGGTCCATTTGGTCGCATGTTGGGTGATGGCGTGGCATTCGCAGCAAAAGCGGCCATGACGGGTGACTTCGCGATGATTGGCTCAACCATCTTCGGCTTCCTATACGCGCCACTTGTGATTACTGGTATCCACCACACAACCAATGCCGTTGACTTACAGTTGATGCAAGAATTGGGGGGCACGCCGATTTGGCCTTTAATTGCACTATCGAACATTGCTCAAGCATCGGCAGTGGTTGGCATCATTATCATCAGTAAAAAGCAGGATGAGCGTGAAATCTCAGTGCCTGCGGCGATTTCTGCCTACCTTGGCGTAACAGAGCCAGCCATGTACGGCATCAACTTGAAATACAAGTTCCCAATGTTGAGCGCGATGATCGGTAGTGCATGCGCTGCTGCTATCTGTGGTAGTGCGGGCGTAATGGCGAACGGTATCGGCGTAGGCGGCTTGCCGGGTATCTTATCTATCCAGCCGCAGTTCTGGGGCATCTTTGCTCTGGCGATGCTAGTCGCGATGGTGGTACCTGCCGCATTAACATTAATTCTTTATAAGCGTGCACAAGCGAAAGGTGAGCTTGAAGCGGCAAACGCGTAATTCAATTTGAGGCAGTGACTTGGCTGCCTCCTCCTGTTTTTCTTTTCAAATTTTAAGTTTCCGATTACTGGTAAGTGAGTGTTAGAAATGGCTATGACCAAGCATGATGAGAGCTGGTGGAAAACCGCAACCATCTACCAAATTTACCCAAAAAGCTTTTGTGACAGTGGCAGTAAAGGCACGGGCGACATTCAAGGGATCATTTCTAAACTGGATTATCTAAAACACCTTGGTGTGGATGCGATTTGGCTGACGCCAGTGTATCAGTCTCCTATGGTTGATAACGGTTATGACATTTCCGATTATTACGCGATCAATCCACAGTTCGGCACTATGGATGATTTCGATACCTTGCTGGCAGAAGCGCATCAGTTGGGTATTCGTATCATCATGGACATTGTAGTGAACCACACGTCGACTGAGCATCATTGGTTCCAATCCGCGTTAGGGGACAAAAACAGCCCATACCGCGATTACTACATCTGGAAAGATCCGGTTGATGGCACAGAACCTAACAACTGGCAATCGAAGTTTGGAGGCAATGCTTGGGAATTGGATGACGCGACAGGGCAGTACTACTTGCACCTTTTTGCTAAAGAGCAGGCGGATTTGAACTGGGAAAACCCAGTGGTGCGTGAAGAAGTCAAAGAAGTCATCAGTTTCTGGGCAGACAAAGGCGTGGACGGTTTCCGTCTCGACGTCATCAACCTGATTTCTAAACAGCAAGACTTCCCAAGTGATGATATTGGCGATGGCCGCCGTTTCTATACGGATGGTCCTCGCGTGCACGAATATCTGCAAGAAATCAGCGAAGCTGTGTTTCAAAAGTACGGCAGCGTGACGGTGGGGGAAATGTCTTCGACCACGCTAGAGCACTGCCAGCAATACTCTTCATTAGATGGCAAAGAGCTGTCGATGGTGTTCAATTTTCACCACCTGAAAGTCGATTATCCGGATGGTGAAAAATGGACCAAAGCGCCGTTTGATTTCATTCAGTTAAAGCAGATCTTCAACCATTGGCAAACGGGCTTAAATGGCAAAGGGTGGGGGGCGCTATTCTGGTGTAACCACGATCAACCTCGTGTGGTCAGCCGCTTAGGTGATGATAAACAATACCGCGTTGAGTCGGCGAAAATGCTGGCGGCATCTGTACATATGATGCAAGGCACGCCGTATGTTTATCAAGGTGAAGAGATTGGTATGACCAACCCTGGTTACACTGAGATCAGCCAGTACCGCGACGTAGAAAGCACCAACATGTACGACATCATGGTCAACCGCGATTACGTATCACACGAAGAGATGATGGCGATTTTGGCGCAGAAGTCGCGTGATAACTCACGTACGCCAATGCAGTGGAATAGCCAAAAGCACGCTGGTTTTACCGAAGGCACACCGTGGCTTGAGGTGGCGCAGAATTACTCTGAAATCAACGCAGAAGCGGCGGTTGCTGATTTGAACTCGGTGTTCTACTTCTACAAACGTTTGATTGAGCTACGTAAACAGGTTCCGGTGATCACCGATGGCCGTTATGAAGATTTACTGCCAGAGCATCAACGCATTTTTGCTTACGCTCGCCAGAACGACAAACAAACGCTGCTGTGTATCAATAACTACTACGCTGAAGAGGTGGAATGCGTTCTGCCAGAACGTTTTGAACTGAGTAAAGCGAAAAACTTGCTATCCAACTATCAAAACTCAGCGAGCGCAGTCGCGTCAAACCATCAAGTGTTACGACCTTACGAAACTCGTATTTTATTGATAGAAGAATAAACTCGGGTGTCATCACCCCTAGGATTGATGTTCGAGATGAAGGCTTTGGTGTGCTCCCCAAAGCCTTCTTTTATTGAGATGCCGTATTTCTAAAAGATGCGAGCTTATTTTGTTTCAATCGCTGTTAGCTGCACGTTCTCTTCGTTGATTTGTACTTGTTGTACTTTTAGTAGTTCGACTTGCTCAATCAGACCTAAGCTCGGGTTAAACCAACGTTCTGCCGAAGTGGCGAACTCCATTGAGTCCATATCATCGCAGTTTAGGTTGTAAGTATTCTCTTCCGTCAGGTACGCCGCTTCAATTGTCTTGCCCGAAATCGAGAACGTTTTACGTACGCCAGTCTCTCGGATTTGCTGTTGCCAAACCACTTGGCAAGATGCTGTCATTGGCAGGTTTTGTACCCACTCATGTTCTTCAAAACTGTCTAACAGGTGGTGTACTGCGTTGCCTGTAAGAGTGGTTTGCAGAGACATGGTTTCTTCACCGATATCAATGTTCGGGCTTTTCTCTTTTACGTCGTTACCGTTCAGGCGGAAAATCGGGCTACTGTGCATTAGCATGGCAATAAACTGATTGCCAATAGAATAAACGTCGGTGATTTCATGAAGTGCGCCATCAGAGCCTGCAAAATAAAGTGTATTGCTCTCTTCTTCGTTGTTGAACTGTTTGTCAGAGTAGTAGAACTGTTGAGCGCCGTAGTTCACCAAGTCATTAACCAGCTGGATGATTGCCTCGCTGTTTGGGATTTGTGCCAATGCTGCCAATATTTGCTCGCTATCCATCGCTTGAAAGCTCAGCTTCATGTCACCTTCAGATTGGCCATCCAAGCTAAACGAGTAGCTAAGTTGTGTGTTTGTCTCGGGAGCGAAAATGGAGTTTTGAATCGCGATGTCGAAACTTTCTTGAGGCCCTTTGTTTGGATTAGTACTGCCAGAAGACGAACCTCCGCCACAGCCGTAAAGAGCCAGAGTTGCTGCTGCGATAAGCGTCATTTTGTTTAGCATGGTTTACATTCCTGATTGATAAGGCCGCTTCATGTTGGGCCGTTGCTTGAATGCGAGCATGCTAAGTTCAGTGAGATAAAAAGGGCAAAAAACAAAAGCTAATAGCGCTTAACGAAAGCTTAATTTTATATTTAGGTCTTTGTTTTATTTGGGTTTATTTCGTTGGCTACGTTGGTGCAATACTCATTGATGAGCGCTTTCCATCGGCTGATAATTTCTTGATCGGTCAAACTGACATGCAACGTTTTCCATGGTTGAAGGCAAGTTTCTTTCGATTCTGATTGAGAAAGACGTTCAAACAATGTCTCGGAGGGTAAAACGCGCAGCAGTGCCACCAGTGATTCCATGTAGTTGAGACGGAACTGTTCAAGTTTGTTTTGCTTATAAGCGATGTGAGACACAAACGTATAAATCAGCGCGTTTTGAATGCGTGAGTCGCCATCTGGAGTGGTCAACAGAACTTTTGCTCGGTCTAGGTTACCTAGTTTGAAATGCAATACGCCCAACCAGAGGCTTAGCTCATCTGGCAAAACATCGAACGAAGACTGCACTTGCGTCAAATACGTTTCCAGCTTTTGAGGCTCTTGCTCGTATAACGCGAGATGCCTTGCGGTTGTGATAGCTGCAAACTCATCAGCTTGTTGGAGAGGTTGGTTAGAAAAGACATTCTCAAACAGCATTTTTTGGTGAACGTCTGACAGTTGCCATGTGCTTGCCGAAGGTGCAGGCAAGTTGAAGTATTGTGCGACATCCGAGTGAATTTGGAAGATGTCCGATTGTAGGTCGGATAAGCGCAGTGTGTATTCATTGCGAAATGCCAGCTTCCCTGTCGCAGGATAAATAAGGTTCATCTGCGCTTTCAAGGTGCCTTGTTCTGCGCCGTCTTTTAACTCTATGTTGAGTTCGTAATCACTGGTCTGCATATTTCGTGCACCAGGGAAATACGGTGTATGACCAATGGGATCCAGAAAGTAACTTGGAGCGTCTTGGTTAGCGATGTCGGTATATGGATATTCGACTTGTTGTTGCAGTAAGACGGCTTTGACCAGTGTGCGATATTTTCGTGCCTGAGAGCCGATTGCATCGACACGGTTGAGCAGCAACTCGACTTTGGGGATAAGTAACTGATGACGTGTTTGTTGTGTTGAAATCTCTTGGCGTTGCCATAGCAAGCTTGCGAGCGTCACGCTACAAACCGCAAGTATGGCACACAAGCTATAAGCAAAAATTAGCTTGAAGTTCTTATTACTCGCAACCTGAGTTGGGAGAACGCGTCGATGGCTTTTCGCTGGCGGTATTAAACGGATATTGGCAGGGTTAAGAAAATAGCCCTTTCGAGGATAAGTGACCAAGAGCTTAGCCGCATCGTACTCGGGTAGGTGTTGCTGTAGCAGCGCACGTAAGGTGCTAATGCGGTTAGTGAGCACATTCTTGGAGATGAATTTGCTCTGCCAAATGGTTTCGATAATGGTGTCGGCAGAGAGCGGATGCCCCACGCTTGTTAGCAGAAGTTCTAATAACTCAATGGTACGAGGTTCGAGATCAATCGCGATAGTGTCTTGATGAAGAGTCTGTTTTTTCGGATTGTAGACCAACTCGCCAATCGCAATACAACTGTGAGTTTGTTTGGCTTGTTGTAGAAAGTCGCGCATACCGTACCGAGTTATTTGGAAATCGCGAAATATTATATAGTTATTGAAGCGCGAAATCTTATAAATCGCGCGTCAATTATCATCAAAAGTTTATGAACCGTAGGTAACGGAATATCGGTGTGGTTTGTGATTCATCGCCAATACGACATTCAGTGCAAAGGCACCCAAAATCGAAAGGCCAATCACCTCTGGAGTGACAAAGAAGAATGAAGCAAACAGGATACATGCATCGATTGCCATCTGGCTTTTGCCAACAGAAATGCCAAACTTGTCCTGAATAAACAAACACAACACGTTAAAGCCACCTAGGCTGGAGCGATGTCGGAACAAAATCAGCATACCTAATCCCATCAATAGGCCACCTGCTACCGCGCAATAAATTTCGTTAACGGATTCGAGTGAGATCAGCAAATAAAGGTGATCGGCAAAGATAGAAACCAAAGCGCCAGAAATAGCGCTATTGATTGCGAAATGACGGCCGAAGCGTTTCCATGCGAGTAAGTAAAAAGGACAGTTTGCCAAAAAGTACAGCACACCAAAGGTAAAAGGTGTAAATTGGCTTATTAGCAATGCCAATCCAGTCGTGCCTCCTGTTAGAAGGTTCGCGGATTGGAGAAAGAAAACGCCCTGAGCTACCAAAAAGGTACCAGTGAGAATTGCTATCCAGTCTTCTTTTCTTGAGTGTTTTTCCATCAAAATTGCAGTCATCGGTGAGAAATAAGGCGTGCATAGTAGTAAAAAGATGATCTTTTCGGTAGCTAGAGGGTAAAATTTGCGGTAAACCTATGTAATTGCTGTTTTACAGGGTGTAAAGCACAAAATTGACAGGCAATAAATCGTGGTTGAACAATTGCAACATCACCATGATAACTATTGCTTGTCATCATGAAAAAACTGCATGAGAAAAATTGTAAATTTCTCTTTATGACCTAGATCAAATTATGTAGAATGCGCGCCATTGATGCGACGAAAACGTTTGCGTTAGGTCGTTAACCAGTTTTTTTGCAACTTTCAGTACTAATCTGAGTCAGGAGATACAGATGCTTAAGCGTGATATGAACATCGCAGATTACGATGCGGAACTGTTCGCAGCTATCCAGGAAGAAACCCTTCGCCAGGAAGAACACATTGAACTTATCGCTTCTGAAAACTACACAAGCCCACGTGTAATGGAAGCGCAAGGTTCTCAGCTAACGAACAAATACGCTGAAGGCTACCCAGGCAAGCGTTACTACGGCGGTTGTGAGTACGTAGATAAAGCAGAACAGCTTGCTATCGATCGTGCATGCAAACTATTCGGTTGTGAGTACGCTAACGTACAACCTCACTCAGGTTCTCAAGCAAACAGCGCAGTTTACATGGCGCTTCTTAACCCAGGCGATACAGTACTAGGTATGAGCCTAGCGCACGGTGGTCACCTGACTCACGGTTCTCCAGTAAACTTCTCTGGTAAGCATTACAACGTTATCCCTTACGGTATCGATGAAGCGGGTCAAATCAATTACGACGAGATGGAACAGCTAGCGCTTGAGCACAAGCCTAAGATGATCATCGGTGGTTTCTCTGCTTACTCGCAAATCGTTGATTGGAAGCGCATGCGTGAAATCGCGGACAAAGTAGATGCTTACCTTTTCGTTGATATGGCACACGTAGCTGGTCTTATCGCAGCAGGCGAATACCCAACACCTGTTCCACACGCTCACGTAGTAACAACAACGACGCACAAAACACTAGCAGGCCCTCGCGGTGGTCTTATCTTGTCTAATGCTGGCGAAGATATGTACAAGAAGCTGAACTCAGCTGTGTTCCCTGGTGGTCAAGGTGGCCCTCTAATGCACGTTATCGCTGGTAAAGCAGTAGCGTTCAAAGAAGCGATGGAGCCAGAGTTCAAAGCTTACCAAGCTCGCGTAGTGAAAAACGCAAAAGCGATGGTTGGTCAGTTCCAAGAGCGTGGCTACAAAATCGTATCTAACGGCACAGAAAACCACTTGTTCCTTGTGGATCTAATCGACAAAGACATCACTGGTAAAGATGCTGATGCGGCACTAGGTGCAGCAAACATCACAGTAAACAAAAACTCAGTACCAAATGACCCACGCAGCCCATTCGTAACATCTGGTATTCGTGTAGGTACACCAGCGATCACTCGTCGTGGTTTTACTGAAGAAGATGCAAAAGATCTAGCAAACTGGATGTGTGACGTCCTAGATAACATCGGCAACGAAGAAGTTATCGAAGCGACTAAACAGAAAGTATTAGAAATCTGTAAGCGTCTACCGGTTTACGCCTAATTGTTCTGCCTGATTCGCTCTATTTTTGCGTCAAAGGTGCTCATTTGCAGTTGTAAACTGCGCGCTTTTTCCCTGAACTAGAAACGAATCAGTTTGAAAATACTAAAGGTCCTCAATTGAGGGCCTTTTTGTTTTTTCTGGCGTCTGGGATTGTTTAATCGTGCCATCGAATAAAAGAGAGTGGTGCAGGGCATCTCTTGGTTGGCAGATACAAAAAAGGTTGGCACTAAGCCAACCTTTTCAGTTTTCGAGTTCAAGATGCTTATTTGATCTCAAGACCTTGTGCCTGCATATCGGCATGGTATGAAGAGCGAACAAATGGACCACATGCTGCGTGCGTGAAGCCTAGCTCTAGTGCGACTTCTTTTAGCTCGTCAAACTCTGATGGTGGAACGTAACGTTCTACAGGCAAGTGGTGACGGCTTGGCGCTAGGTACTGGCCTAGAGTCAGCATCGTTACACCGTGTGCACGCAGATCTTTAAGCACTTCGATGATTTCTTCTTTGGTTTCACCAAGGCCCATCATCAGACCTGATTTGGTCGGTACATCTGGATGCTGTTCTTTGAACTTCTTAAGAAGCTCAAGTGACCACTTGTAGTTCGCACCTGGGCGAGCTTTACGGTAAAGACGCGGCGCAGTTTCTAGGTTGTGGTTGAAGACATCTGGCGGGTTGTCTTTCATCAGGTCAAGCGCTACGTCCATACGACCACGGAAGTCAGGAACCAGTGTTTCGATCTTGATGTCTGGATTTAACGCGCGGATCTCACGGTTACAATCGGCAAAGTGCTGTGCACCACCATCACGTAGGTCGTCACGGTCTACTGAAGTAATAACAACGTACTTCAGTTTCATGTCGGCGATAGTTCTTGCCAGTTTTTGTGGCTCTTCTGCTTCTGGTGGTAACGGACGGCCATGAGCAACGTCACAGAAAGGACAACGACGAGTACAGATTGCACCTAGGATCATGAAGGTTGCTGTACCGTGGTTAAAACATTCCGCTAGGTTAGGGCAAGACGCTTCTTCACATACGGAGTGAAGTTTGTTCTTACGCATCGCAGCTTTGATGTCTTGAATTCGTTGGCTGTCGGCTGGTAGCTTGATCTTCATCCAATCAGGCTTACGTAGCACTTCTTTCTGCTCTGTAGGCATGTTCTTTACGGGAATCAATGCCATTTTATCGGCGTCACGATATTTAACGCCTTTTTCCATCTGGATTGGTTTGCTCATGCTTTATTACCTTGAGAAGGTGCTTCTGTGCTGAATTCTACTCGCTCGTAATCGAGCAAAGTAACGAGTTCTTCTATTAATTGTTTTTCTACGGTTTCTACGTCACTCGGGCCGTTAAATTGGCTCACTTGAACCATTTCCATGCCTGCATAACCACAAGGGTTGATGCGTAGGAACGGCGTTAAGTCCATATTTACATTCAGGGCTAACCCATGGAATGAGCAACCTTTACGAATACGTAGACCGAGAGAGCATATTTTCTTGCCATCGACGTAAACGCCAGGGGCGTCTGGTCTTGCGGCAGAGTCGATATTGTATGCTTTTAATGTGTTGATCACGAGGTTCTCGATGGTTGTAACGAGATCTCGTACGCCTAATTTTTTGCGACGTAGGTTGATCAAGAAGTAAGCCACGAGTTGACCAGGACCATGATAGGTTACCTGACCACCACGGTCACTTTGTACGACAGGAATATCACCAGTGTTAATTAAGTGCTCAGCTTTGCCTGCCTGCCCTTGGGTAAATACTGGGTTATGTTCTACCAACCAGACTTCATCAGGGGTTTCTTCTGTGCGTTGGTCGGTGAACTCATGCATCGCCTTCCATACAGGCTCATAGTCTTGGCGGCCAAGTCGTTTTACAACAAGTTGGTGTTGCATGGGAATTCCTGTCGCTAATATATAAAGTTTTTGGATTATAAACCGGATGACCCAGATGCTCTACCGCTGAGTAACAGATTTTTAACTGAAAGCACAAGGGTATCGAGTTATCTAGTTGATAAATAAAAAGAAAGCAGCCGAAGCTGCTTTCAAAAAAAATTTAATCTATCAAAAAATTATAGAACCATACGAACGATGTCGATTTCGCCCAATTCTTTGTATAGGGTTTCAACCTGCTCGATAGACGTTGCAGTGATGTTGATAGACACTGAGTGGTAGTTGCCTTTAGCGCTTGGTTTGACTTTTGGGCTGTAGTCACCTGGAGCATGGCGCTGGATTACTTCAAGAACGAGTTCTGGAAGCTCAGGCTTTGCATGACCCATTACCTTGTAAGTAAAAGAACAAGGGAACTCAAGCAGGTCTTTCAATTTTGCATCAGAGTTGATGGTTAGCATATCGATAACTCCAGTTGGTATTCGTTGCGGTGCGAAATAGTACAGTCAAATTAGGGTGAACTCAAGGTGAGGATCACAGACTTAAAAAGCCGCCATAATTGGCGGCTTTGCGAATAAGTTTGCTATTCTGCGACTCGTTTAGAAGAAGCTCTTGAATAACAATACGATGTAATCCCATAAACGGCTGAACAAGCTACCTTGCTCTACGGTTTCTAGTGCCATTAGCGGGTATTCAGCAATATCTTCACCATCGATTTGATAGTATAGCTTACCGACTACATCACCTTTATTAATTGGGGCTTCTAGCTCTTTTTCAAGTACGAAGCTTGCTTTTAGGTTTTTCGCTTCACCGCGTGGCAGTGTTACGTAAGTGTCTTGATCAAGACCCAGAGCAACGGTGTCTTTGTTACCCATCCACACTTTTTCTTCTACGAAGGTTTCACCCGCTTTGTGAGGCGCTACTGTTTCGAAGAAGCGGAAGCCGTAGCTCAGTAGTTTTTTACTTTCTGATTTACGAGCATTTGCATCTTTAGTGCCCATCACTACAGCAACCAAACGCATTTGGCCTTCTGTTGCTGAGCTTACTAGGCTGTAACCTGCGTTGCTTGTGTGTCCAGTTTTGATGCCATCAACGTTCATGCTCTTATCCCAAAGTAGACCGTTGCGGTTGTATTGGGTGATGCCGTTGTAAGTGAATTTCTTTTCAGAGTAAACACGGTACTCGTCTGGCACGTCACGAATCAGGGCTTTACCAAGTAGCGCCATGTCGTAAGGTGTTGAGTACAGTTCTGAGTTATCTAGGCCGTGAACGTTGGCAAAATGAGAATTCTTCATGCCTAGGGTATTTGCCCACGCGTTCATTAGGTCAACAAATGCATCTTCAGAACCTGCGATGTGTTCAGCCATTGCCACACACGCATCGTTACCTGATTGAATGATGATGCCACGGTTAAGATCACGTACTTTTACCGTAGTACCTACTTCAATGAACATTTTTGAAGAATCTGGGAAGTTTTTCGCCCATGCATTCTTACTGATGGTTACGTCATCATCTTCTGAGATATTACCACGTGCTAGCTCTTGGCCGATTACGTAGCTGGTCATCATTTTAGTTAGACTAGCAGGAGACAATTTTGTGTTCATTTCTTTTTCTGCTAGCACTTTACCTGAATGGTAATCCATCAGTACGTAGCCTTTTGCCGCAATTTGAGGCGCATCTGGAACAACGACTGGTGATGCAAAAGCAGATTGAGCGAAGGTTGCAGAAAGGGCAACCGAAGAAACGAGAATAGATTTCACAAACTTATTTTTATTCATGGTAATTCAAATTTTTGGGTTTAACTGCACACATCTTACCAGAATCCCCACTTATGTAAGAGGGGCTTCGTTTAGAAATTCATGACTCAAGGTCATTTCGCAGTGTTGTGTTTTTTAATAAATGCGGACGAATAGCCGAGCAACTTTACTTTATCCAGTGTGGCTTGCGTCAGGGAATAGTCAGTAAATGGACCCAATAACAAGCGATAAGACTCTTTCGCGTTTTCTAAGAAAGTTTCGGTATCCAGCTTTTGACCAAGCTCTGCGCCTAAAGTTCGTGCGCGATCTTCATTTTTTGAAGATGCGACTTGAATGACGTACTTTGGGTGAGATTCTAGCGATTTTTGATCGGTAGGTTTCTCTACGCTGATAACTTCGATTTCAACATTCGCCGTTCCTGTTTTTATGACATCCAATTTATGCGCAGCGGCGTAGCTCAAGTCGATGATACGGCCATCGTGAAACGGACCTCGGTCATTTACTCGAACGACTGTGGTTTTGCCATTGTCGGTGTTGGTCACTTTCACATAGCTTGGTAACGGTAGCGTTTTATGCGCAGCCGTCATGGAGTACATGTCGTAGATTTCACCGTTAGACGTCAAATGCCCCTGAAACTTTTTACCGTACCAAGATGCACGACCTTTTTCAGTAAACCCTTTTGCGTCGCGAACGATCTTGTAATTATTACCGCGCAAGTGGTAATCGGTATTACCGCCTAGGCTGTAAGGTTCGTATTTGGGATGCGCATCCTCGATGTGTTCGACTGAAAGCGGTGTATCAGGTGCTACATCGGATTCAAGTTCGTAACGGCCTTCTTGTGTCTTTTGACTGGTGGATGAACAACCAGCCAAAATCAGTGCAGAAAAAACTAAGGAATATAAAGCGCGTTTTTGCATGTCTAGGTCGCCTTAGAGAATGCTTTTCGGTGCGTATGAATCGACATCAAAATGCCAAAACCAGCCATTAGGGTCACCATCGAGGTGCCGCCGTAGCTGATCAGTGGTAACGGTACACCTACAACAGGTAGGATGCCACTCACCATGCCGATATTTACAAAAATATACACGAAGAAGCTAAGTACAATACTGCCTGCCATCATTCGTCCAAACGCGGTTTGTGCTTGGCTAGCAAGGTACAAACCTCGACCAATAATGAAGAGATAGATGGCTAATAGGCAAAGGAAGCCAATCATACCCCATTCCTCAGCAATTACTGCAAAGATAAAGTCAGTGTGTCGTTCAGGAAGAAATTCCAGTTGTGACTGCGTACCGTGCAACCAACCTTTACCGGAAATACCGCCAGAACCAATCGCAATTTTACTTTGGATAATGTGGTAACCCGCGCCAAGTGGGTCAGATTCTGGATTGAACAGAGTACGAACGCGAACCTTTTGGTATTCGCGCATCAAGAAGAACCACAAAATTGGTATGAAACCACCTAAGGCAATGGCAGCCGCTGCGATGATCTTCCAACTGATGCCTGCTAGGAAAATAACGAAAATACCTGAAGCCGCAATCAGAATCGACGTTCCCAAATCTGGTTGTTTCGCGATAAGAATCGTTGGTAAGCACACCATGATTAGCGCAACAATCAGCGTTCGGAATGTTGGTGGTAATGGTTGGCGACCGATATAGCGCGCAACCATCAACGGTACCGCAAGTTTGAGTAATTCGGACGGTTGGAATCGAACAAAGCCTAGGTTGAGCCAGCGTTGCGCACCTTTCGAGGCCTCACCAAAGAACAGTACGCCAAATAGTAAAACTACACCGGCAACAAACATTAGTGGCGCCAGGCTTTCATACGTTCGTGGAGAAAGTTGAGCCAGAACCACCATCACGACAAGAGACAATACCATGCGCATTGCTTGGCGATCCATCATCTCCAAACTTTGTCCGCTGGCACTGTACATGATCACAAGACCAAAACCCATTAAAGCAAAGATGCCGAGTAGAAGGGGTAAGTCGATATGGAAGCGCTCAAACAAGGCGCGGTTTTTACCTGTAGAGGGATCCATCTTCATTAGCGTGTAACCTCTTTTTGCGCGTTGGTTTTGTCATCTTCTGGTTTGATTTCTTCTGGGCCAAGTACCACTCGGTCAAAGATTTTTCTCGCCATTGGACCACCGTTACTTGAGCCACCGCCTGCGTTTTCTAGCACGAGAGTAACGATAACTTTTGGATCGTCAAACGGAGCAAAGCCCGTAAACAGGGCGTGGTCACGCAAGTGTTCCGCGATTTCATCTGCGTTGTACTCTTCGTTCTCGCCCAAGCCAAAGACCTGCGCTGTACCTGATTTACCGGCTGTCTGGTAGCTCATATTGTAGAAAGAACGACGAGCTGTACCACGAGTACCATGGTTTACACGGCGCATACCTTCTTTCGCAATATCCCAGTATTTTTCTGGCACATTTTGAATCGGTGGGTAGGTTACGTATTCAGAGGTTTCTTGTTCCTCAAAGTTATCACCATTATCGATGGTGGACTTTAGGAGGTGAGGAGCGGAAACCGCACCATTATTCACTAACACCGATGTTGCTTTCGCAATTTGCATAGGTGTCGCCGTCCAATAGCCTTGGCCGATACCAACAGGAATGGTGTCACCTTTATACCAAGGCGTTTTGTGACGAGACATTTTCCAATCACGAGTTGGCATATTAGCCTTACTTTCTTCGTAGATATCGATGCCTGTGTAGTCACCAAAACCAAACATCATCATCCAGTTTGAAATTCGGTCGATCCCCAAGTCATAAGCAATTTGGTAGTAAAACGTATCAACAGACTCTTCAATGGATTTAATGACATCCACGCGGCCATGTCCCCAACGCAACCAGTCACGGAATGGACGAGTGTCTGAGTTAGGAATGCGCCAATAACCTGGGTCGTTGCGAGTAGTATTTGGCGTGATTACGCCTTCTTGCAACGCTGCGACAGCCATAAATGGCTTGATTGTTGAAGCTGGCGGATAAATACCTAGCGTCGTGCGGTTTACCAACGGGCGGTTTTTATCGTTCAACAAATCGCGATAGGCTTTACCAGAAATGCCGTGGACAAAAGCGTTCGGGTCGTAACTTGGGCTAGACACCATAGCTAGCACCCCATTGTCACGAGGATCAAGCACGATAGCGCTGCCACGTCGACCATCCAAAAGCTGATGAACGTAAAGCTGCAAGTTGATATCGAGGTTTAAGACAATGTCTTTGCCCGGAACTGGCGGTACGTACTTTAACGTGCGAATCACGCGTCCTCGGCTGTTGACTTCCACTTCTTGGTAGCCAGCAGTGCCGTGCAGCAGATCTTCGTAGTATTTTTCGATGCCCAACTTACCGATGTCACGAGTCGCTTGGTAGTTGGCGTCTTTTTCTTCTCGAATCAAACGCTGCATGTCGCGGTCATTGATACGAGAAACGTAGCCGATTACGTGCGTCAACACTTCCCCGTAAGGGTAGTAACGTTTGAGTGTTGCACTGATTTCAACACCAGGAAAACGGTATTGGTTGACGGAAAAGACCGCGACCTGCTTTTCGTTCAGCTGGGTTAGCAATGGGACGGATTTGAATCGACGAGTGCGCTTACGTTCACGATGGAAGCGTTCGATCTGTTCTGGTGTGATTTCCAGAATGGTTTGCAATTCTTGGATAGTAGCGTCGATGTCTTTGATTTTTTCTGGAGTCAGCTCCAAGTTAAATACAGGACGGTTTTCGGCTAACAGGACACCATTTCGGTCGTAGATAAGACCGCGGTTTGGCGCAATAGGAACAACTTTGATGCGGTTGTCATTTGAACGGGTTTGATAATCTTGAAACTGGTTCACCTGAATGTTGTACATATTGGCGACCAGCAAGCCCATCAAAACAACGATGCCGAAAAAAGCAACGATAGCGCGGCTGGCGAACAGGCGCGCTTCGGCTTGATAATCTCGGATTTGACTGCGGCGTCTACGAATCATTAACGCTTGGCTCTAAAGTTAAACAACGATTATTCGCGATGGTAAGGGTGGTTAGCGGTAATGCTCCACGCTCGGTATAAACTCTCTGCCATGACGATACGCACAAGTGGGTGCGGTAACGTTAGCGCTGACAGTGACCAACTTTGGTCGGCTGCGGCTTTACATGCAGGTGCTAAACCTTCAGGACCACCGATCAGAATAGAAACGTCACGACCATCGAGTTTCCAAGCTTCTAGCTGCTCTGCCAGCTGTGGGGTGTCCCACTTTTTACCGGGAATATCTAGGGTCACGATACGATTGCCTTTTGGCACTGCTGCTAACATCGCTTCGCCTTCTTTTTGTAGAATTCGAGCAATATCAGCGTTTTTGCCGCGTTTTCCTGCTGAGATTTCAACCAACTCAAGTGGCATATCATGAGGGAAACGGCGACGGTATTCTTGGAAGCCTTCTTCAACCCACTTTGGCATTTTTGTGCCAACGGCAATTAGTTGAATTTTCAAAAGATTAACCCCAGAGTTTTTCTAGTTGGTACAGAGAGCGGTGTTCTTCCTGCATGACATGCAGCATCGCGTCGCCCATATCTAGGACAACCCATTCACCTTCGTTTTCTCCTTCCATACCTAAAGGTTCAAGGCCTGCTTTTTTTACTTCAGATGCAACGTGATCGGCGATGGATGAAACGTGGCGTTTAGACGTACCCGTACAAATGATCATGTAGTCTGTTACGCTGGATTTGTCTTCCACGTTTAGGATGATAATATCTTCCGCTTTCATATCGTCGGCTTTGTCTGCTAAAAAGTCTTTCAGTTCTTCGCGAAGCACTCGGTTTTCCTCGGGTTATCTCTTTTTACATCTCATCTATTTTGCGTGTAGTTGGGCAAAATAGGTCGCGCACTATAGCACGCTTTGATTTTTAAATTGCCAGCTTAATATCAGGAGAGCAGGTTTCTAAGCTCAATTGATGAATAGTTGGCCAGACGGACTCGTCATACTGGGTTTTGGCTTTAATCTCAGCTTGCGCAAGCAAGGAGGTTAGGGCACATATACGGCTTGCTGATAAGCGCATTAACGCGGCGTTATAAAGCGGACGTTTATTTTGCCAAACGCGATACTTCTCAAAGACTTGGCTAATCGACATTTGAGTCAGATCTTGATGCATGCTTAATAGTTGATTGAACTCTTTCTGCACACTTCGGATGAGAATGACCGTTTCAATGCCTTCGGCTTCTAATTGACGCAGGATGCGTTGAGCACGATTAGCTTTACCTGCAAGTAACGCATCAATCCAATTAAACGTCGTAAAGTGGTTGTGTCGACTTAAGGCTTCCTCTAAGCGTACAACAGTCAGTTCGCCATCAGGATAGAGCAAAGCCAGTTTCTCTAGACTCTGAGAAAGTGCAAATAAGTTGCCTTCATGCCACTGTGCCAACATCTGTAAGGATTGCTGATCGGGCTTTAAACCTAATGCGCGGCAGCGCGTTTGCACAAACATAGGCAAACGCTGAAGATCCGGCGTTAAGCAGCTGACCCAATCGCCTTTGGTATTCAGTGCTTTAAACCATTTGGCATTTTCTTGCGCTTTAGTCAGCTTCGTTCCGATGATCACTAGCATGATGTCATCATGCAGCATGTCACACAGAGTCTGTAGCTCTTTGCTGATGGCTGTGGTGACACCGCTTTCTGGGATCTCAAGCTCAATGAGTTGTCGACTAGAAAATAAGCTCAGAGCTTGAAAGCAGTCATACACATGGTTCCAATCTAAACTTGCATCGACAGCAAAACGGTGTCTTTCTTCAAAACCGTGTTGTAGAGCGGTTTTTTGAATCGCTTGGCGGCTTTCTTGGATCAGTAGCGGTTCGTTTCCGAAGATCAGATAAACCTGCTTTAAGTGTTTGGCTAGATGGTCAGCTAGCTTGTCAGCATAAATTCGCATGTTGATTAAGAGTTTGTTTTCTCAGTTGGCGCGGCAATTTGCCCCGCTTCGTACTCAGCACGGATTCGGCCAAGTTGACGCATCATCTGTTTCGCTGCTTGTTGACGCATCTCGTCTTCGATTACGTCACGTTCAACCGATTTTGCCAATGCCGTTAACGGGTTGTCTAGGTAGTTGCGGTTCACGGTTGTGGTGAAATTTTTTGAGCCAAACCCTGGAATTGTGACGCGATATTGTACCACGTAAGTCAACTCTTTTTCTGCCGCACGACTGTTTTGGTAAAGCGAGAGCGTTCGCTCATCCATGGTTGCTTTGATTAAATGCAGATTTGGTACTGAAGATGACGGCTGAACTAGGTCAACTTTGTTGAGTTGCAGCTGAGAGCGTACATAGCGTGTGAGTTTGCTGTATTCATCGTAGCTAGAGAATGACATGGTGTGCAGCTCTTCCGGAACGGAATACTCGCCACGAAGGTGGAAACCACAGGCAGAAAGAAGCCCCGCTAGTACCAATACCACTGGTAGTTTAATCAAAGAGAAAAAGCGCATTGATTGTATTCATCCTAAATTGAAGGGGTTATTTACCTTAAACCACTCGCTGTGAATGGTTTGAGGTAAATAAACAGGGTAGTGAACTACCCTGTTTAAAGACTCTTAGCGCGCGAATTAGTTCGCTCTGCGTTGCGTTATTGCAAGCTGTAATTTGCTTACAGTGACCGCTTAGTTTGCAACGATGTTCAGCAGTTTACCTGGTACGTAAATTACTTTACGGATTGTTAGGCCATCTGTGAACTTAGTAACGTTTTCGTCGTTTAGACCAAGCTCTTCAACTTGTTCTTTCGTTGCGTCTGCCGCTACTGTTAACTTCGCACGTAGCTTACCGTTAACTTGAACAACGATAGTTTTTTCGTCTTCAACTAGCGCTTTCTCATCAAACGTTGGCCATGCTGCGTTGTCGATGTTTGACTCACCAAGCGCAGTCCATAACTCGTATGAAATGTGCGGAGTGATTGGGTAAAGCATCGTTACAACTGCTTTTAGCGCTTCATCAAGAATTGCACGATCTTGCGCAGATTCTTGAGGTGCTTTCGCTAGCTTGTTCATCAGTTCCATGATTGCTGCGATTGCTGTGTTGAACGTTTGACGACGAGCGATATCGTCAGTCACTTTCGCGATAGTTTTGTGAACGTCACGACGAAGTGCTTTTTGCTCACCAGAAAGTGCTGCTGTATCCACTGCTTCTGCTGCGCCTTTCTCTGCGTGTTCTTTCACTAGTTTCCAAACACGTTTTAGGAAGCGGTTTGCACCTTCTACGCCAGATTCTTGCCACTCAAGCGTCATGTCTGCTGGAGATGCGAACATCATGAATAGACGCACTGTATCAGCACCGTACTTGTCTACCATCTCTTGAGGGTCGATACCGTTGTTTTTAGACTTAGACATTTTGATCATGCCTGAGTGTGTTACATCACGGCCTTCGTTGTCTTTAGCAGAAATGATGCGGCCTTTACCGTCACGCTCTACAGCAACATCTGTTGGTGCAACCCACTCTTTACCGCCTTTCTCGTTCTCGAAGTAGAACGCGTCAGCCAGTACCATGCCTTGACATAGTAGTTGTTTGAACGGCTCGTCAGACGTTACGTAGCCTGCATCACGTAGCAATTTGTGGAAGAAGCGTGAGTACAATAGGTGCATACAAGCGTGCTCGATACCGCCGATGTACTGGTCTACTGGTAGCCAGTAGTTTGCTTTTTCTGGATCTAGGATATCGTCAGCTTGTGGTGAACAGTAACGTGCGTAGTACCAAGAAGATTCCATGAACGTATCGAACGTATCTGTCTCACGTAGAGCCGGTTCGCCGTTGAATGTGGTCTTCGCCCATTCTTTGTCTGCTTTGATTGGGCTGGTTACGCCGTCCATTACCACGTCTTCTGGAAGAATCACTGGTAGTTGGTCAGCAGGTACTGGGTGAACTTCACCGTCTTCAGTGGTTACCATTGGGATTGGTGCGCCCCAGTAACGTTGACGAGATACACCCCAGTCACGTAGACGGAAGTTAACGGTCTTAGTGCCTTTACCTTCCGCTTCTAGCTTCGCTGCAATTGCATCGAATGCCGCTTGGAATTCTAGGCCGTCGAACTCACCTGAATCGAACAATACACCTTTTTCTGTGTACGCCGCTTCAGAGATGTCTAGCTCGCTACCATCTGCTGGTTTGATCACTGGGATGATGTCTAGACCGTACTTAGTTGCGAATTCGAAGTCGCGTTGGTCGTGTGCAGGTACTGCCATTACAGCGCCTGTACCGTAGTCCATCAATACGAAGTTTGCGACGTAAACTGGTACTTCACGACCGTTCAATGGATGAATAGCAGTAAGGCCAGTCGCCATACCTTTCTTCTCCATTGTCGCCAGTTCAGCTTCAGCAACTTTGGTGTTCTTACATTCTTCGATGAATGCAGCAAGCTCTGGGTTGTTCTCTGCAGCTAGCGTTGCTAGAGGGTGACCCGCTGCGATACCAACGTAAGTCACACCCATCAGTGTGTCTGGACGCGTTGTGTAAACTTCTAGGTCTTGTTGACCTTTTACTTCAAACTTCAGTTCCACACCTTCAGAGCGACCAATCCAGTTGCGTTGCATGGTCTTAACCATTTCTGGCCAACCTTCAAGTTTGTCTAGATCGTCAAGTAGCTCTTGCGCGTATTCTGTGATCTTGATGAACCACTGAGGGATCTCTTTTTGCTCTACTGGAGTGTCACAACGCCAGCAGCAGCCGTCTTCAACCTGTTCGTTTGCAAGAACGGTTTGGTCATTTGGACACCAGTTAACAGAAGACGTTTTCTTGTAAACTAGGCCTTTTTCGTAAAGCTTAGTGAAGAACTCTTGTTCCCAACGGTAGTACTCAGGCGTACAAGTTGCGAATTCACGATTCCAGTCGTAGCCAAAACCTAGCAATTTAAGCTGGTTTTTCATGTATTCGATGTTTTCGTAAGTCCATGGCGCAGGAGCTGTGTTGTTTTTCACCGCTGCGTTTTCTGCTGGTAGACCGAACGCATCCCAACCAATTGGTTGCATTACATTTTTGCCTTGTAGGCGTTGGAAGCGAGATACTACGTCACCGATGGTGTAGTTGCGCACGTGACCCATGTGCAGTCGACCACTTGGGTATGGGAACATAGATAGACAGTAGAATTTTTCTTTATTTGGGTCTTCACTTACAACAAAGGTCTTGTTGTCATCCCAGTGCTTTTGAACTTTCTGTTCAATGTCTTGTGGATTGTATTGTTCTTGCATCGATGATATCCGGTTATCTTGGAATTTGTGAGTTCGGTTAGAACAGACTTAAATAGATCGTCATAGAATACCTAAAGCTAGGGATCACAACAATAGCCAATCTGTACCCATGCGCACTGAATGCGCCTAGGTAGGAGAAAGAATGGAGGTCAGTTATGCCTAAACGTAAAACAGGTTATGAGGAAATGCTCGAGGATGTGATTGAAACCTTGAAGCAAAGTCCGGAAGAAGTTAACAAAGCTTTAGAAACGTCGGGCAAAGTGGTGGAAGCCGCCAATGACTTGACCAAAGATGAGTTGGCCTTAATTGCCGCGTATGTGAAAGCCGACTTAAAAGAGTTTTCTGAGAGCTATGAAGACAGCAAAAGCGGTCCTTTTTACTTAACGGTAGCGGATTCCATTTGGCAAGGCTTACTAGAGATTACGGACCGTACCAAAGTTGAATGGGTAGAGCTCTTTGATGACTTGGAGCATCAAGGCTTGTATGAAGCTGGCGAGGTTATCGGCTTAGGCACACTTGTCTGTGATGAGTGCGGACATAAAACTACCTACAACCATCCAACTATCATCATTCCTTGTATCAAATGTGGCCACAAAGGCTTTAGTCGTCAGTCCTTGAAACCATAGCCATCTATACCATCTTTTTGTATTTGCTTGATAAGAAAAAAAGAGGCCGATTGGCCTCTTTTTCGTTATTCGTCTTATGTCAAAAAATGACGCTTTTAGTCTTTCTTTCTCGGTAACCACCAAGCCAGCATTAAACTCAGCGCAACCCAAAAATACAATGGCCAAGTGCCAAACGTTCGGTATGGTGTTGTTCCATCTGTTGGGGTGAGCTCTGCACGTAGTACAGCTGTTTCAAATTGAGGAACTTGCTCTACAATCTTGCCTTTATAATCGGTTACTGCTGTTAAGCCGTTGTTTGTTGAACGGATCAGCGGTTTGCCCAGTTCCAAAGCACGCATACGAGCGATTTCCATATGCTGAAGTGGTCCAATCGAATGTCCAAACCATGCATCGTTCGAAAGCGTTAGAATGAAGTCGGTTTCGTCAGTAACGTTTTGACGCACTTGTTCATTAAAAATGATCTCGTAACAGAGCGCTGGTGCCATGTGCATGCCGTTCGCAACGATATTAGGTTGCACGAACGCCCCGCGACTAAACGACGACATTGGTAAATTGAAGAATGGAGCCAGCGGGCGCAAGATATCTTCAAACGGAACAAACTCACCAAACGGTAATAGGTGATGCTTGTGGTAGCGTTCGCTCATATCAAAGCTGTAATCACCGTATGGTGTGACGCCTAGCGACAGAATGCTGTTATAGAACTGCCTGTCCTCCGATTGATTAACAATGCCTGTGATGATGGCGCTGTTGTTCATCTTCGCGGCACTGTCGATGTTGCTCAAGAAGGAAGGCACTTCAACTTCAAATGCAGGGATTGCTGCTTCTGGCCAGACAATGATGTCGGCGTCCCAGTTTTCACGCGTCAGGTCGGCGTACTTCATGATGGTTGGCCAGCGTTGGCTTGGCAGCCATTTGAGGTTCTGGTCGACGTTACCTTGAATCAAGGCCACTTTGGTGGTGTCTTCTGGGCGAGGTGTTACCCAATCATATTGGCGAATCCCAAAACCTGCGCTCATCAAAACAACAGGGATGATAATCATCAACCACTGTTTGTGAATCCACGCATATGCTAATGCTCCTGCACTAATAAGAACAAACAGCGTAAGCAGTTCTACACCACCGATCGGTGCAAAGCTTGCTAGTGGCGCATCAATTTGACTATAGCCCAACCACAACCAAGGGAAGCCGGTCATCACCCAACCGCGCAACCAATCGGTAATTAGCCATAATGCAGGAGCAGCAAGAAGCGCTTTACTGAGGCTAAATTGAGGGAAAAACTTATTGTTTAGCCAAGCGAACAATCCGGAATAAACTGCAAGGTAAGCAATGAGCATACCCATCAAGAAGAGGTTCGCAATCAGCGGCATCCCGCCGAAGCCAGAAATGCTGACATAAACCCAGCTAACACCTGTTGCAAATTGGCCTAATCCCCAAGCATAACCTATCCAAAGTGCGCGCTTAGGCGTTTGGTTTGCAAGAAGAATTAGCAATATTGCAGGGCTAAGAATGGCAATCGGCCACAACTGGTAAGGAGCAAATGCTAGGGTAGTGGAGGCGCCAACAAAAGCGGCCACTAAGGGCCGCTTGAGGCGATGAAAGAGTAAATTCATCATTATTGTTTTCTGATATTCCCGGTAGTAGGGTATCGCGTTACTCTTGAGTGGCTTCAACCAGCGTTTCTTCGTCTGGAATGGTCACTTGGAGTTGAATGACACGACGGTTATCGGCAGCGGTCACTTTGAAGTTGTAGCCTTCAATTTCGACCAATTCGCCGCGAGAAGGTAAGTGACCAAAGGCCGTCATGACCATGCCACCTACCGTATCTACTTCTTCATCGCTGAAGTTGGTACCGAATGTCTCATTAAACTCTTCGATGGTTGTCAGCGCTCTGACAGCAAACGTATGCTTGCTTAGCTTACGAATGTCTGTTTCTTCGCTTTCATCGAATTCATCTTCGATATCCCCGACGATTTCTTCCAGGATATCTTCAATGGTCACAAGACCAGAAACACCACCGAATTCATCGACAACAATCGCCATATGATAGCGTTCTTCACGGAACTCTTTTAGCAGGCGGTCAACACGTTTGCTTTCCGGTACCACAACTGCAGGTCGAATTACTTCTTCAATATCAAATGGGTTACTGCCTGAGCCTAAGTATTTAAGTAAGTCCTTCGCAAGAAGAATACCTTCCACATGGTCTTTATCTTCGCTGATTACTGGGTAGCGAGAGTGCTGAGCATCGGTAATAAGTGCGATTAGAGTATCTAAATCGTCAGTGCGCTCAACGGTGACCATTTGCGAACGCGGGATCATGATGTCACGCACACGCATTTCGGAGATTTCCATAACACCTTCGAGCATATCGCGAGTGTCGTGGTCAATCAGGTCATTTACTTCTGAGTCGCGGATTACATCCACAAGCTCTTGGCGGTCTTTTGGTTCACCTTGAAATAGTTGACCTAGGCGTTCAAAGAAGGACTTTCTACTCGGACCTTCTGCCTTTTCTTTCTTACCTTCGTTAGAAGAGGGAGAATTATCTTCGTTCATTGTTTCTCAATTAAGTAACGCTATCAGACGTGTGATAGCTCACGTAGAGAGGCGAACGCGAGAACTGTTTTATTGGTTCGCCTTTCCCTGTCGAGTACCCAACGGGTTACTCTTTTTCAGCAATATAAGGGTCTTCATAACCCATACCTTGCATGATTTCGGTTTCGAGTGACTCCATCTCTTCAGCTTCGTCATCCTCGATATGATCATAACCTAGCAGATGCAAGCTGCCATGTACAACCATATGCGCCCAATGTGCTAACAGAGGCTTATTCTGTTCAATTGCCTCTTTTTCAACAACTTGGCGGCAAATAATAAGATCGCCCAAAAGGTCAATCTCCATGCCAGGAGGCACTTCAAATGGGAAAGAAAGCACATTCGTCGGCTTATCTTTACCACGATACTCATGGTTAAGAGCGTGGCTTTCTTTCTCATCGACAATTCGAATTGTCACTTCTGCTTGAGGTTGGAAAAGAGGGATGGTCTTGTCTAACCAAAGTTGGAAGTCTTGCTGCGAAGGTAGGCCTTCTTCATTTTCGACTGCCAGTTGCAGATCAAGTTCAATTGCCATTTTTATTCCTTAGTTGCAGCGACTTGAGCGCTAAGTTCTGCTTTCGCTGCTTCTAACAGTTTAGCATCACGCTCTTCACGGCGACGTTTCTCGAACTCTTTACGTTCTTTTTGATCTTGCGCTTCCCACTTCTCGTAGGCGTTGACGATGCGAGCAACCACTGGGTGGCGAACAACGTCATCTGCTTGGAAGAAGTTAAAGCTAATGTCGTCGACTTCACTGAGCACTTCAATCGCATGACGAAGACCTGACTTCGCACCACGAGGTAAGTCGATCTGAGTGACGTCACCAGTAATAACCGCACGAGAATTGAAACCAATACGAGTCAGGAACATTTTCATCTGTTCAACGGTGGTGTTCTGGCTTTCATCTAGAATGATGAAAGCATCGTTCAGCGTACGACCGCGCATGTATGCCAGAGGAGCAACCTCTATAACGTTGCGTTCAATCAGCTTCTCAACTCGCTCGAAGCCTAGCATCTCGAATAATGCGTCGTACAGTGGACGAAGGTATGGGTCAACCTTTTGGCTTAAATCACCAGGTAAGAAACCCAGTTTTTCACCCGCTTCTACCGCCGGACGTGTCAAAAGAATGCGACGAATTTCTTGGCGTTCTAGTGCATCAACTGCTGCTGCAACGGCAAGGTAAGTCTTACCTGTACCTGCAGGACCAATACCAAAAGAGATGTCATGCGTAACCATATTGACCAAGTATTGAGCTTGGTTTGGTGTGCGCGGTTTAATGACGCCTTTTTTGGTTTTTACGAACACTTCTTTACCGTGCGCAATACTTGATTCGGTATTTTGTTCTAATACGCCAGATTCTTTGATCGCCAGATGAATTTGTTCTGGTTCGATATCTGGGATCTCGCCACGCACAGGCGCAGTATCTACATAAAGCGTTTTTAGAATGTCCAGCGCAGCCGCTGAGGTGTGAGGCTTACCAACAATGGTAAAATGGTCACTACGATGGTTGATTTCAACGCCTAGACGGCGTTCTAAATGCTTGATGTTGTCGTCGAATGGACCGCACAGGCTAGCAAGTCGGCGGTTATCTGAAGGTTCTAGGTTAATTTCTAGAGTTACGATTTTATTGCTCAATGTTGCCTCTCATTTTATGCCACTCAATGAGAGCCTGATGACGACCAGGCTCTCCATGGCGATTTATACGAGCTTATGGCGTAAAAGTAGCTACACCTAGCTCATCTTCGCGACGTGTTTTCGCCATCATTTGTGTTGGAGAAATCACACTACGAAGGTCCATGTCTTTTTCTGTACGTACTAGCTCACCACGTAGCGAGTTTGCAAATACGTCCGTAATCTTCACGTCAACGAACTGACCAATTAGGTCTGCGCTACCTTCAAAGTTTACTACACGGTTGTTTTCTGTACGAGCGCGCAGTTCCATTAGGTTTTTCTTAGAAGGGCCTTCAACCAGTACACGCTGCTCAGTACCAAGCATTAGGCGTGAGTAACGCATTGCTTGTGCATTGATGGTTTGTTGCAGCTCGTATAGACGCTCTTTTTTCACTTGCTCTGGAATATCACAAGGGTAATCTGCCGCTGGTGTACCTGGACGAGGTGAGAAGATAAAGCTGAAGCTCATGTCAAAGTCTACGTCTTTGATTAGCTTCATTGTGTCTTGGAAATCTTTGTCTGTTTCACCAGGGAAACCAACAATAAAGTCAGAACTGATTTGGATATCAGGACGCGCTTTACGTAGTTTACGGATGATTGACTTGTACTCGATAGCTGTGTGAGGACGCTTCATCATCGTTAGAATACGGTCACTACCACTTTGTACTGGCAGGTGTAGGAAACTCACAAGCTCCGGGGTATCTTCGTAAACCGCGATGATGTCGTCTGTAAACTCTAGCGGGTGGCTAGTCGTGAAACGAATACGGTCGATACCATCGATAGATGCAACGAGACGAAGCAGTTCAGCAAAAGAGCAGATCTCGCCGTCGTGCATAGGGCCACGGTATGCGTTTACGTTTTGACCTAGTAGGTTAACTTCACGTACACCTTGTTCCGCTAGCTGTGCAATCTCGAATAACACGTCATCCATTGGACGACTAACTTCTTCACCACGAGTGTATGGTACAACGCAGTAAGTACAGTATTTTGAACAGCCTTCCATGATAGAAACAAACGCCGTCGCACCTTCTGCACGTGGCTCAGGTAGGCGGTCGAACTTTTCAATCTCTGGGAACGAAATGTCCATTACCGGTGCATCGTCAGTTTGAGATTGTTTGATCATCTCAGGTAGGCGGTGCAGAGTTTGAGGGCCAAAGATTACGTCAACGTATGGTGCACGCTCACGGATGTGGTCACCTTCTTGTGTTGCTACACAACCACCTACACCGATAACTACGCCAGGTTTTTTATCTTTTAGTGTTTTCCAACGGCCTAGCTGGTGGAAAACTTTCTCTTGCGCTTTTTCACGGATCGAACAGGTGTTAAGTAGAAGTACGTCTGCTTCCTCTGGCTCTTCCGTCAGCTCATAGCCGTTTGCAGCATTAAGCAGGTCGGCCATTTTTGATGAATCGTATTCGTTCATCTGGCAGCCCCAGGTTTTAATTAGCAGTTTCTTACTCATCTCACTTTCGCTCGTTCAGTTGTACTTAAATTGGAGAGCTATTGCTCAAATTATAGCCGCCATCACGGCGGTAAGCGGCGTATTGTACTGCTTTAAAAAGCACCTGACTAGTGATCTGACGAATTCTCTGCAAACCCTGATGAAATCTAGTTTTTTGCCCTATATACAGCAAGGTTTTTTGTTAAACAATTTTGTAAAAATAGCCTCGGAACGTACAATTGAAAAACGCCAAATAATCAGCATGATGAAGAGCAAAAAATGAACAAGTATGACATCGCCGTAATCGGTGGCGGCATGGTCGGGGCAGCTGTCGCGGTTGGATTTGCCAAGCAAGGTAGAAGCGTAGTGGTAGTTGAAGGAGCGGAGCCTAAAGCATTCGATGCTGCTCAAGCTCTGGACGTGCGAGTTTCTGCTATTTCACATCAATCGGTGAAATTACTTGAATCATTAGATGCTTGGTCGGCGATCGAAGCAATGCGCGTCTGTCCCTATCGTCGTCTGGAAACTTGGGAGCATCCTGAGTGTCGTACTCGTTTTCATTCTGATGAGCTTTCATTGGATCAACTTGGCTACATCGTTGAAAACCGCCTAATCCAACTTGGCCTTTGGCAAGCTTTCGCGCAATTCGACAACTTAACGGTGAAGTGTCCTGAGCGATTAAAAGACATCGACTTCAATGATGGAAACCGTATCACGCTAGAAAGCGGCGAACAGTTTGATGCGAACTGGATCATTGGCGCTGATGGTGCCAATTCTAAAGTACGTCAGCTAGCGGGTATTGGCGTGACTGCTTGGGATTACCGTCAACATTGTATGCTCATCAATGTTAAGACTGAGTTGCCACAACAAGACATTACTTGGCAACAGTTCACTCCTAGTGGGCCTCGCTCTTTCCTACCTTTGTGTTCATTGACAGAAGACGGACAAGAAGTCGGGCAAGGATCTCTAGTTTGGTATGATTCCCCAAAACGAATCAAACAGCTTTGCGCTATGACCAAACCTCAATTAAGAGAAGAGATCGTGCGTCACTTTCCTAAAGAGCTTGGAGATATCGAAGTTCTGCAGTTTGGTTCTTTCCCTTTGACACGTCGACACGCGCAGTCCTATTCGCATAGAGGTTGTGTGCTAGTTGGTGATTCAGCGCATACAATCAATCCATTAGCGGGGCAGGGCGTGAATTTAGGCTTTAAAGACGTTGATGTATTGCTATCAGTGACACAAGGGCAAGATGAGTTAACGGATGCTCTATTAGCAAAATATGAGCGTACTCGTCGCCCGGACAATCTTCTAATGCAGACCGGTATGGATTTTTTCTACAAAGGCTTTAGCAATGATTTGGGGCCTTTGAAGTTTGCACGCAATGCAGCATTAAAGCTGGCTGAAAATTCAGGGCCGATCAAAGCACAAGTATTGAAATACGCGTTAGGTATGTAGGCTAAGTATTACGTAGCAAACCAGATAGAAAAAAAGCGAGCCATGAGCTCGCTTTTTTAATTCGGTAAATCAAAGATCTACCGAGTCCAGAATCGGAAAAAAGAAAAAACCCAGCAAATTAATGCTGGGTTTTCAATGATGGTGCGGAAGGAGAGACTTGAACTCTCACACCTTGCGGCGCCAGAACCTAAATCTGGTGCGTCTACCAATTCCGCCACTTCCGCAACTTATCTTGTAGTCATCAAGGTAATTGGTAAAACCTCAACAACGTTTTGTAATGGCAGGGCTACCTGGATTCGAACCAGGGAATGGCGGCATCAAAAGCCGCTGCCTTACCGCTTGGCGATAGCCCTACAGGTCTTAGCCTTTCAACTAAGCGCTTTCCAAAACAAGGAAAGTATGGTGCGGAAAGAGAGACTTGAACTCTCACACCTTGCGGCGCCAGAACCTAAATCTGGTGCGTCTACCAATTCCGCCATTTCCGCATATTTGATATTGTAGATGATTATTAAGATGGTGCGGAAGGAGAGACTTGAACTCTCACACCTTACGGCGCCAGAACCTAAATCTGGTGCGTCTACCAATTCCGCCACTTCCGCATCTTAAATTCTACATGACTGATAGCTTAGGCTAACAATCTAATCAATGGTGGCTACGACGGGATTCGAACCTGTGACCCCATCATTATGAGTGATGTGCTCTAACCAGCTGAGCTACGTAGCCATCTCAAATTGTTTAAATCAAGAATGGTGCGGAAGGAGAGACTTGAACTCTCACACCTTGCGGCGCCAGAACCTAAATCTGGTGCGTCTACCAATTCCGCCACTTCCGCATCTTGATTTGTAGTTATCAAGGAGATTGGTGAACCTTAATAACATTGTATATGGCAGGGCTACCTGGATTCGAACCAGGGAATGGCGGCATCAAAAGCCGCTGCCTTACCGCTTGGCGATAGCCCTACAGGCAGTAGTTTTCACTACTTAAAATATGGTGCGGAAGGAGAGACTTGAACTCTCACACCTTGCGGCGCCAGAACCTAAATCTGGTGCGTCTACCAATTCCGCCACTTCCGCAACTTATTCTGTAGTTATAAAGGTAATTGGTAAAACCTAAATAACGTTATAAATGGTGGCTACGACGGGATTCGAACCTGTGACCCCATCATTATGAGTGATGTGCTCTAACCAGCTGAGCTACGTAGCCATCTCAAATTGTTTAAATCAAGAATGGTGCGGAAGGAGAGACTTGAACTCTCACACCTTGCGGCGCCAGAACCTAAATCTGGTGCGTCTACCAATTCCGCCACTTCCGCATCTTGATTTGTAGTTATCAAGGAAATTGGTGAACCTTAATAACATTGTATGTGGCAGGGCTACCTGGATTCGAACCAGGGAATGGCGGCATCAAAAGCCGCTGCCTTACCGCTTGGCGATAGCCCTACAGGTAGTAGTTTTCACTACTTGAAATATGGTGCGGAAGGAGAGACTTGAACTCTCACACCTTGCGGCGCCAGAACCTAAATCTGGTGCGTCTACCAATTCCGCCACTTCCGCAACTTAATTTGTAATTATCAAGGAAATTGGTGATCCTCAATAACATTGTATATGGCAGGGCTACCTGGATTCGAACCAGGGAATGGCGGCATCAAAAGCCGCTGCCTTACCGCTTGGCGATAGCCCTACAGGCAGTAGTTTTCACTACTTGAAATATGGTGCGGAAGGAGAGACTTGAACTCTCACACCTTACGGCGCCAGAACCTAAATCTGGTGCGTCTACCAATTCCGCCACTTCCGCATAGTTACTGAGTAAAACTCAATAACGTTAAATAATGGCAGGTCTACCTGGATTCGAACCAGGGAATGGCGGCATCAAAAGCCGCTGCCTTACCGCTTGGCGATAGACCTGCAGACAATAGTCATGAGACTATATCATCTCTATTTCTAGAGAAAGAATGGTGCGGAAAGAGAGACTTGAACTCTCACACCTTGCGGCGCCAGAACCTAAATCTGGTGCGTCTGCCAATTCCGCCATTTCCGCAAATATTCTTTATATAGAGTTGAATCAAGATGGTGCGGAAGGAGAGACTTGAACTCTCACACCTTGCGGCGCCAGAACCTAAATCTGGTGCGTCTACCAATTCCGCCACTTCCGCGTCTTGAACTCTATAAACCATCAGTTAATTGGTAAAAACTAACAGTTATATTTCTTGTTTCTTTCATTAAGAAAGAATGGTGGCTACGACGGGATTCGAACCTGTGACCCCATCATTATGAGTGATGTGCTCTAACCAGCTGAGCTACGTAGCCATCTTTTGGAGCGAGACAATATAAACCTTCGCGCTCTCAGTGACAACCCTTTTATCAAGGAATCTCACTTTGAATAATGGCAGGTCTACCTGGATTCGAACCAGGGAATGGCGGCATCAAAAGCCGCTGCCTTACCGCTTGGCGATAGACCTGCAGACAGTAGTTTTTCAACTACTTAAAATATGGTGCGGAAGGAGAGACTTGAACTCTCACACCTTGCGGCGCCAGAACCTAAATCTGGTGCGTCTACCAATTCCGCCACTTCCGCATCTATTCCTAAGTGCTCTTAATTAAAGAACGTTTAGGAATGGTGGCTACGACGGGATTCGAACCTGTGACCCCATCATTATGAGTGATGTGCTCTAACCAGCTGAGCTACGTAGCCAAAACCATATTTTTGCTCTCAACGCTTTGTTGCCTTGTCGTTGGGAACGGCGCGCATTATGCGAAGTTGAGTGAGATCCGTCAACAGTTTTTTTAAATAAATCCCCCAAAAAACATCGTTCGCTTTCTTTTTAAACAAAGAGGCGCGTTTATGATCTAAAACTGGAAATAAATTAGCTTGAAGCAAGGAACTTAACTTTGTGGCGTTTATTGCAGACATAAAAAAAGCCAGCATTACTGCTGGCTTTTTATGTAAATGAAGTGTTTGAATTTCATTCACTTAATTATACGTTGAAGCGGAAGTGTACAACGTCGCCATCTTTTACGATGTAGTCTTTACCTTCTAGACGCCATTTACCTGCGTCTTTTGCTCCGTTTTCACCGTTGTATTGGATGAAGTCTTCGTAACCAACGACTTCTGCACGGATGAAGCCTTTTTCAAAGTCAGTGTGGATCTTCGCTGCTGCCTTTGGTGCTGTTGCGCCAACAGGAATTGTCCATGCACGAACTTCTTTAACGCCAGCTGTGAAGTACGTCTGTAGACTTAGCAGTTCGTAACCAGCACGAATTACGCGGTTTAGACCAGGTTCTTCGATGCCTAGATCCGCTAGAAACTCTTCGCGTTCGTCGTCTTCTAGTTCAGCCATTTCTGATTCGATCGCTGCACATACAGGAACAACCACGTTGTTTTCTTTTGCTGCGAACTCACGTACTGCGTCTAGGTACGGGTTGTCTTCAAAACCATCTTCATTTACGTTTGCAATGTACATGGTTGGTTTTAGCGTTAGGAAGTTTAGGTAACCTACAGCTGCTAGTTCTTCTTTAGAAAGCTCAACGGTACGCGCTGAACCACCTTCTGTTAGTACAGGAAGCAGCTTTTCTAGAACTGTCAGCTCGAACTTCGCGTCTTTGTCGCCGCCTTTTGCTTTCTTCGCGTTACGCTGAATCGCGCGCTCACAAGAATCAAGGTCAGCCATAGCTAGTTCAAGGTTGATTACTTCAATATCTTCGATTGGAGATACTTTACCGGCAACGTGAACGATATTTTCGTTTTCGAAACAGCGTACAACGTGACCGATAGCGTCTGTTTCACGGATGTTCGCTAGGAATTTGTTACCTAGGCCTTCACCACGAGATGCGCCCGCAACCAAACCAGCGATGTCTACGAATTCCATTGTAGTAGGTAGAACTTTCTGTGGGTTAACGATCTTTGCTAGTGCGTCTAGACGTAGATCTGGCACAGGAACCACACCAGTGTTTGGTTCGATGGTACAGAACGGGAAGTTTGCTGCTTCAATACCCGCTTTAGTTAGTGCGTTAAACAGAGTTGATTTACCAACGTTAGGTAGACCAACGATGCCACATTTAAAACCCATGATAGTAACCTTATTCAGCTTTGAACGTGTGGAGGCGGTTTTGTGCTTTGGATAGGCCATCCTTAATCAGGATGTCTAGACAACGAACAGCTTCATCTGCTGCGGCATCTAGTAGCTCTTGCTCTTTCGCTGGAGCTTTACCTAATACAAAACCTGCCACTTTATCTTTGTGTCCAGGATGGCCAATGCCGATTCGAAGACGATAAAAATCTTTGTTATTGCCCAGTTTGCTTATTGTGTCACGTAGTCCGTTGTGGCCCCCGTGGCCACCACCTTTTTTAAACTTAGCGACACCTGGCGGTAAGTCTAGCTCGTCGTGAGCAACCATGATCTCTTCTGGCTTAATTTGGTAAAACTTCGCCAAAGCAGCGATCGCTTTTCCAGAGAGGTTCATGAAAGTGGTAGGGATAAGCAAACGGAGATCCTGGCCGTTGACCATGATGCGTCCGGTTAGGCCAAAGAACTTTGGTTCGTTCTTCAGGGTAACGTTATGGACGCGTGCTAATTCTTCTACAACCCAAGCGCCCGCATTATGGCGAGTTTTGGCATATTCTGGTCCCGGATTAGCAAGACCAACAAGAAGTTTGATTGGTTGAGTCAAGGTTAGGATCTCTCTGGAATCTCAAAAAGCGCAGTATAATAGCACAGAATTCTCACAGTGGGCGACCAAGGGATTTTCTGCCTATCGATACAAATAAAAAAACACCCCATAGAGGGGTGCTTTTGAAATCAGTCTAACTGAAATGTTCGGATTAGTTGAACATTGCAGAGATTGACTCTTCGTTGCTGATGCGACGGATTGCTTCAGCTAGCATACGAGATAGGCTTAGTGTGGTTACTTTGCCTGTCGCCGCCATCTCTTTAGAAAGAGAGATAGAGTCAGTTACGATAACTTGGTCAAGAACAGAGTTCTTAATGTTGTCTGCAGCGTTACCAGAGAATACAGCGTGAGTTGCGTAAGCGAATACACGCTTAGCACCGCGCTCTTTTAGCGCTTCAGCTGCTTTACATAGAGTGCCACCTGTATCGATCATGTCATCAACGATCACACAGTCGCGACCTTCAACATCACCGATTAGGTTCATCACTTCAGAAACGTTTGCACGTGGACGACGCTTATCAACGATAGCAATATCGATGTCGCCTAGCGCTTTTGCCGTTGCACGAGCTCGAACCACACCACCTAGGTCAGGAGAAACCACTACTGGGTTATCTAGACCGCGAGATTGCATGTCTTCGAGTAGTACAGGAGTACCGAAGATGTTATCTACAGGAACATCGAAGAAGCCTTGGATTTGCTCTGCGTGTAGGTCGATAGTAAGAACGCGGTCAACACCAACGTTAGATAGGAAATCAGCAACAACTTTTGCAGTAATAGGCACACGAGCAGAACGTACACGACGATCTTGACGGGCGTAACCAAAGTAAGGGATAACTGCAGTGATACGGCCTGCTGAAGCACGGCGCATTGCATCAATCATAACAACCAATTCCATTAGGTTGTCGTTAGTCGGTGCACAAGTGGATTGAATGATGAAAACATCGCTACCACGAACATTCTCATTGATTTGAACTGCAACTTCGCCATCAGAAAAGCGAGAAACAGATGCATCACCAAGAGAGATGTAAAGACGATCAGCAATACGTTGGGCTAGTTCAGGTGTTGCGTTACCAGCAAATAGCTTCATATCAGGCACGGTGGAAACCTCGGGTTTGCGTCCAGTTTTAAATAGGTCGGTGTGAGGCTGATTGGTATTCAGCCAAAGTCTCTTTTAGTGGCGAAATATTGCGCCCTTGAGCGACAAATGCCGAGACTTTATCAGAGAGTTGTGCAAGGATAGTTTCTGCTTCCGATTTGCTCGAAAATTCAGCAAAAACGCAAGATCCTGTCCCCGTCAATCTTGACGGCGCGTATTGTAGCAGCCATGAAAGTTGCTTATCAACCTCTGGGTAGAGCATTCGTACAATTTTTTCGCAATCGTTTACGCTCGGCGCGTTCAAAAGTGTTTCTAGATCTCGTTTTGGTGTGTTTCGTGTCAGATCTGGATGACGGAATATATCCGCTGTCGCAATAGAAACATTTGGTCTCACGACGAGATACCACTTTTCTTCCGGGTTGGCTGGAGAAAGCTTCTCACCCACACCTTCAGCAAAAGCGGAAAAACCGCGCACAAAAACAGGCACATCAGCGCCCAGTTTTAGGCCAATCTCGGCCAGTTCATCATCAGTTAAATTGAGCTGCCACAAGTAGTTGAGTGCCACAAGTGTCGTAGCGGCATTTGAAGAACCGCCGCCAATTCCCCCACCCATTGGTAAAACTTTGTGCAGTTCGATATGTGCACCAAAAGAGCAGTGAGCGTAATTTTGCAGCGCAGTTGCAGCTTTCCAAATTAAATTGTCTTGAAGAGGCACACCTTCTATCTCTGGAGAAATCGTAACATCACCAGAATGGCTTGCTTGAATGGTGAGCTCATCTCCATGATCGACGAATTGGAATAAGGTTTGTAACTCGTGATAGCCGTTTTCTGTGCGGCCATTGATGTATAGAAAGAGATTCAATTTCGCCGGGGACGGCCAGCGGGTTGAAGTTTCGATCATTGGGTGATGTTCCATTTTGTGATCACTAGATTGATTTTTACGTCTGATGTCGTCAGCTTTAGTTTATTCGGTAATGGAAGCGTCTGTTCGTGCCATTCTACGTCGCCATAACGTTCGTAAGCGATTTTCCAGTCGTTAAGACCTATCTGTTTGTCTAAGGTTTGCAGTGTGTTGGCTGGAGAAAGCTGGAATGTATCTGCATCGGTAGGTAAACCGAGTAACCAGTCGGGCATGTGGTCAACTGGCATCATCAAGCCTGTGAGGCGATAAATCAGTTGATTAGCGTTGCGTGCTGAAAGGACTTGGTCATCATACGTTTCAACCGTTGCCCCTTGTGGGGTAATCGTCAGTTTTAATGCGGTTTGTCCCAAGACTGTGGTTAATCGAAGTTGGCTTAAAGCGGTGGAGTGCTTCCAAAAAAAGTTCAGACTTTGTCTTTGGTCGGGGCCGATGTAGCCTAATTTCCCGGTCGCTTGAAAATCATGGATGGTTTCAAGACGTTGTTCATGAGCTTGCCATTCGACGCTGGTGACGCTTTCAGGAACGGAACTACACCCAGCGAGAATAAGGCTCGACAAGAAAAAGATGAGAAAGGAACGTAAGGTCATGTTTGATGGCTTATTAATCAGTTTCATCGGGAATCGCTCACAACTATAGCATTGAAAAGACGGACTTAGGAAAACAAATCCGGCTTACCCTTTCAATAAATGCGTGCTTACAGTAAAATTCTGAACCTATTTTATAACCGATCTCAGAGATACCACGTTAGATGTCCTTGCTTGCTATTGGAATTAATCACAATACAGCGTCTGTTGACTTGCGAGAGAAAGTGGCGTTCGGGCCTGATAAGCTCGGCCCTGCACTTGAGCAACTCAGAGAGCACGAAGCGGTTAACGGCAGTGTGATTGTTTCAACCTGTAACCGTACTGAGTTGTACTGCGACGTTAAGCAAGGAGCGCGAAACAAGCTGATCGATTGGCTCGCTCAATTTCACCAAGTGAGCCGTGAAGACTTGATGCCAAGTTTGTATGTACACGAAGAACAAGCGGCAATTAAACACTTGATGCGCGTCTCGTGTGGCCTTGATTCACTGGTACTTGGTGAGCCGCAGATCTTAGGTCAAGTGAAACAGGCATTTTCTGATTCACGTGATCATCAAGCTGTAGACTCTTCGATTGATAAGCTGTTCCAAAAAACGTTTTCTGTTGCAAAACGAGTTCGTACGGAAACTGATATCGGTGGCAATGCTGTGTCGGTGGCTTACGCCGCATGTACATTAGCAAAACACATTTTCGAATCGTTATCTGACTCGACAGTCTTACTTGTCGGGGCAGGTGAAACCATCGAACTGGTCGCGAAGCACTTAGCGTCAAACGGCTGCACAAAAATGATAGTCGCAAACCGCACCAAAGAGCGTGCTCAAGGGTTAGCTGAGCAGTTTGGTGCAGAAGTAATCAGCCTGAACGAAATCCCAGACCACCTCGCAAGAGCGGACATCGTGATTAGCTCAACAGCGAGTCCGTTACCTATTATTGGTAAAGGCATGGTCGAAACGGCGCTGAAACAACGTCGTCATCAACCTATTCTGTTAGTCGATATTGCTGTACCACGTGATGTGGAAGCGCAAGTTGGCGAATTGAACGATGCTTATCTGTATTCGGTGGACGACTTGCAGTCGATCATCGATAGCAATATTGAGCAACGTAAAGTTGAAGCGATTCAGGCCGAAGCCATTGTTAGTGAAGAAAGTGCGTCGTTTATGACGTGGCTACGCTCACTGCAAGCGGTTGATAGTATTCGCGATTATCGTAAGTCGGCGAACGAAATACGTGAAGAGTTACTGAGTAAAAGCCTGCAATCATTGGCAGCTGGCGCAGATCCGGAGAAAGTACTGCGCGAACTTAGTAATAAACTCACCAACAAACTGATTCACGCCCCAACACGCGCACTACAAAGTGCGGCGGAACAAGGCGAACCAGCAAAATTAACGATTATCCGCCAAACGCTTGGCTTAGATGATCTGTAACTCACGCTTTTTATTAAGAAAACGACACTATGAAAGCCTCTATTCTGACTAAGCTAGAAACGCTAGTAGAACGTTACGAAGAAGTTCAACATCTTCTTGGTGATCCTGATGTAATTGGAGATCAGGACAAATTCCGTGCTCTATCAAAAGAGTACTCTCAGCTAGAAGAAGTAACTAAGTGCTTCCAAGCTTACCAACAAGCTCAAGACGATCTTGCTGCCGCTGAAGAGATGGCAAAAGAAGACGACGAAGAAATGCGTGAAATGGCTCAAGAAGAGATCAAAGACGCGAAAGAAGCGATTGAACGTCTTGCTGATGAGTTGCAAATTCTTCTTCTTCCAAAAGATCCAAATGATGATCGTAACTGTTTCCTTGAAATCCGCGCTGGTGCAGGCGGTGATGAAGCAGGTATCTTCGCTGGCGACTTATTCCGTATGTACAGCAAATACGCAGAAAAGCGTGGCTGGCGCATTGAAGTGATGTCTTCAAACGAAGCAGAGCACGGTGGTTACAAAGAGATGATCGCGAAAGTGAGCGGTGACGGTGCATATGGCGTACTGAAGTTTGAATCTGGCGGTCACCGTGTACAACGTGTACCAGCGACAGAATCTCAAGGTCGTGTGCATACTTCTGCGTGTACAGTAGCGGTTATGGCGGAAATCCCAGAGGCGGATCTGCCAGAAATCAAAGCGGCAGACCTAAAAATCGATACGTTCCGTGCATCTGGCGCGGGTGGTCAGCACGTTAACACTACGGATTCTGCAATCCGTATTACCCACTTACCAACGGGTACAGTGGTAGAGTGTCAAGACGAGCGTTCACAGCATAAGAACAAAGCGAAAGCGATGGCAGTACTGGCTGCTCGTATCGTTCAAGCGGAACAAGAGCGTCGTGCGGCAGAAGTGTCTGACACGCGTCGTAACCTACTAGGTTCTGGTGACCGCAGTGACCGTATCCGTACTTACAACTACCCGCAAGGCCGTGTTTCTGACCACCGAATCAACCTAACCATCTACCGTTTGAATGAAGTGATGGAAGGCGACCTACAAAGCTTGATTGACCCAGTGGTTCAAGAACACCAAGCAGACCAACTAGCGGCGCTAGCTGAGAACGCTTAATCGATGAGCCAAGTTCAATCCATTGAGCAAGCACTGAAAAGTGCGACGGCAAAACTGACAGAAGGCGGCAAAGAGTCGCCTTCTCTCGATGCAGCTGTCCTTCTTTGCCATGTTCTTGGCAAACCGCGAACCTATTTGCTAACGTGGCCAGAAAAAGCATTGGAACCTGAGCAACAAGCGCAGTTTGATGCTTTACTCGCAAGGCGCTTAGCAGGCGAACCCGTTGCTTACATTATTGGTGAGCGCGAGTTTTGGTCTCTACCTCTCAAAGTTTCTCCTACTACCTTGATCCCAAGACCAGACACCGAGCGTTTGGTGGAAGTTGCTTTGGATAAAACCTATGGGCAGACCGGATCGATTCTAGATTTAGGCACGGGGACAGGAGCAATTGCGTTGGCATTAGCGTCTGAGCTACCGAATCGTCAGGTAATGGGAGTTGACCTCAAACAAGAGGCCAAAGAGCTTGCTGAGTACAATGCCGCGCAGCTAAACATCAAAAATGTGACGTTTGACCAAGGTAGCTGGTTCGAGCCTATTGCAGAGGGAACAAAGTTTGCTTTAATTGTTTCCAATCCGCCGTATATTGACGAGAAAGATCCGCATTTATCCCAAGGTGACGTTCGTTTTGAGCCAAAATCCGCGCTGGTCGCTGATGAAAATGGCTTAGCGGATATTCGCCATATCTCCGATTTGGCTCGTCAGTATCTTGAAGAGGGCGGTTGGCTTGCCTTCGAACACGGTTACGACCAAGGCGAGGCGGTTCGCGAGATCATGAGTGGCTTTGGTTATCAGCAAGTTGTCACCGAAAAAGATTATGGTGGGAATGATCGAGTGACCCTCGGTTGCTACCAGCCTTCATAAGAACGAGCAAGTCAGCAGTAATTTATTAAAAGAGAAGAAAAATGTACGTAGCTCTAAAACATATTCACCTTGTCACCATCGCACTGAGTGCCACATTGTTGTCGATTCGATTCGCGTTAATGATGATGAACTCTCCAAAGCGCAACCATCGTTTTCTGAAAGTTTTTCCACACATTGTTGATACCGCGCTGTTGTTGTCAGGTGTTGCTTTGATCTTTGTTACTGGCTTCATTCCATTTACAGACTCAGCACCTTGGCTAACCAACAAGATCACGTGTGTGTTGGCGTACATTGCTCTGGGCTTCTTCGCTCTGAAATTAGCTAAAAATAAATTGCTGCAAATTTTCGGTTTCTTTGGCGCACTCGGTTGGTTGGTCATGGCGGCTAACATCGCCGTGTCTAAGAGTCCAACTTTATTTGGGTAATCGTCATGCTTGAGTTTTTTGACGAAGATTTTGACAACATGGCGCTGGTGGAAGGAGCGTTAGAGCTCAATAAATCCGTTAATCCAGAAACCAACGTCCATTGGGCTAAGCAAGAGCTAGAGCGTCTGTACCAAGAAGCAGAAGCAACGCTTATCCATGAAACAGATGAAGAGCAGCGTTTCGACTCTTTCCTACGTCTGTTTTTCCATGAGTGGGGCTTCAAAGGTGACGACCAAGAGTACTTTATCTCTGACAACAGCTTTATCGATAAAGTGCTAGAGCGTAAAAAAGGTATACCGGTCAGCTTAGGTGCAATTTTATTGTACTTAGGCAATCGCCTTGGCTTCCCTATGAAAGGTGTGACATTCCCAACTCAGTTCCTAATTAAAGTGGATTGGATGCACAAAACACCAGACTACATTAACCCGTTCAACGGGGAGTATGTTGGTGAGAAAATCCTTCAAGCTTGGTTAATCGGTCAAGAAGGACCGTTAGCGCAACTTAAACCAGAACATTTTGACGAAGCGGATAATCCGACAGTGATTGGTCGCTGGTTGGCGTTGATTAAAAGCGCGATGCTGAGAGAAGAGCGTTACACACTGGCGCTGCGCTGTACTAATCTGGCGTTGACCTTTGTGCCAGATGACCCATACGAGATTCGTGATCGCGGTTTTATCTTCCAACAGCTTGAGTGTCATCAGGTCGCGGTATCTGACTTTCAGTACTTTATTGACCAATGTCCCGACGATCCTGCGTCTGAGCTACTAAAATCACAAGTTAATGCGATGAGTGAAAAACACGTCACGCTTCACTAATTTTATCGGAGTGCCCAAGCGTGGCATACCGTGGACAGAAAAAAGAGAATCATAATGGAACAGAAAATCGTTAATATCGGCGACATCCAGGTTGCAAACGACAAGCCATTCACCCTATTTGCAGGCATGAACGTTCTTGAGTCTCGTGATCTTGCTATGCAGATCTGTGAGCATTACGTAAAAGTAACAGACAAACTGGGCATTCCTTACGTATTCAAGGCGTCGTTCGACAAAGCAAACCGCAGTTCTGTTCATTCATACCGTGGCCCAGGCCTTGAAGAAGGTATGAAAATCTTCCAAGAGCTAAAAGACACTTTTGGCGTTAAGATCATCACTGACGTTCACACCGAAGCACAAGCTCAACCTGTCGCTGACGTGGTAGACGTTATTCAGCTTCCTGCATTTCTAGCTCGTCAAACTGACCTAGTTGAAGCAATGGCGAAAACAGGCGCAGTGATCAACGTGAAGAAACCTCAATTTATGAGCCCTGGTCAAGTGGGTAACATCGTTGAGAAATTCGCGGAATGCGGTAACGACAAGATCATCCTATGTGAGCGCGGTTCTTGCCACGGTTACGATAACCTAGTTGTAGACATGCTTGGCTTTGGTGTAATGAAGAACGCGTCGAAAGGTAGCCCAATCATCTTTGACGTAACGCACTCACTACAAATGCGTGACCCATCAGGCGCAGCATCTGGCGGCCGTCGTGAGCAGACAGTTGAGCTTGCAAAAGCGGGTCTAGCGACAGGCATTGCGGGTCTATTTATCGAAGCGCACCCGAACCCAGATCAAGCACGTTGTGATGGCCCATCTGCACTGCCTCTAGACAAACTAGAGCCATTCTTGGCGCAAATGAAGTCACTAGATGACTTGATTAAGAGCTTTGAAAACATCGATATCAAGTAGCGATTCGTTACTTTTCATGATGAAAAATAAAATAGCCAACCTAGAGTTGGCTATTTTTTTATCTGATAAACCGTAAATTCTCAAACTTGTTACTGATGAATTTGTTATTGCTAAACAATGCATCATAATTATGAAATCAATGTGTTAGGGTGCGCGTGGTTTTCAAATAGCTCTAATGTTTGAAAATGTGCATCAGTAATCCCGATAAGAAAAAGGAAAAAAAATGAATCAGCGTCTGATTATCAAAACCGCTTTGAGTGCAGCTATTTTGGCCTCGCTGGCTGGATGTGCTTCGCAACCTGCTCATGAATGGAATGCAGATACCACTTATAAATTGACTGTCTTACACACCAACGATCACCACGGTCGTTTTTGGCAGAATAAACACGGTGAGTACGGCATGGCCGCGCGCAAGACGTTGATCGATGATCTGCGTGATGAAATTCAAGCAGAAGGAGGCAGCGTGCTGTTGCTGTCTGGTGGTGATATTAATACCGGCGTTCCTGAATCTGATTTACAAGACGCTGAACCAGATTTCAAAGGCATGAGTAAGATTGGCTACGACGCGATGGCGCTAGGCAATCACGAATTTGATAATCCGCTAGATGTGCTATTCAAACAGCAAGATTGGGCTAACTTCCCAATGCTGTCAGCCAACATCTACGACAAAAAAACGGGCAAGCGTTTATTCCAACCTTACGCGATGTTCAATAAGCAAGGCATTAAAATTGCGGTTATTGGTCTGACAACAGAAGATACCGCGAAGTTGGGAAATCCTGAGTTTATCGGTCAAGTGGACTTCCGCGACCCGAAAGCGGAAGCGAAAGAGCTGATTGCAGAACTGAAAAAAACAGAAAATCCGGATCTGATTTTCGCTGTTACGCACATGGGTCACTACGAAAATGGCAACCGTGGCATCAATGCGCCGGGTGATGTAGCTTTGGCGCGTTACCTTAATGAAGGCGATTTGGACATGATTGTGGGTGGTCACTCACAAGAGCCCGTTTGTATGGAAGGTCCTAACGTTATCAAAAATAACTTTAAACCGGGTGATGAGTGTCAGCCAGACCAACAAAACGGTACTTACATTGTTCAGGCGCATGAGTGGGGTAAATATGTTGGCCGTGCCGATTACGAATTCCGTAACGGCGAACTATCAATGGTGAGCTACGATCTTATTCCGGTAAACTTGAAGAAAAAAATCAATGTGGATGGTCAATCACAACGTGTGTTTGTTCAAGATGAAATTACTCAAGACAAAGCGATGTTGGACTTCCTTCGTCCTTTCCAAGAAAAAGGCCAAAGCCAGCTGAATGTGAAAATTGCGGAATCAAACGGTAAGCTAGAGGGTGACCGTGATGTCGTGCGATTCCAACAGACGAATCTAGGTCGTTTAATTGCAACGGCTCATATGGAACGTGCAAAAGCTGATTTCGCAGTGATGAACTCAGGTGGTGTGCGTGATTCTATTGAAGCTGGTGAAATCACATACAAAGATGTGCTGACCGTGCAGCCATTTGGCAACATGGTTTCTTACGTCGATATGTCTGGCCAAGAAGTCTTGGATTACCTAAATATTGTTGCAACCAAGCCAGTTGATTCAGGTGCTTACGCGCAGTTTGCGGGTATCTCTATGCGTATTGAAAATGACAAAGTCACCAATGTATTTATCGGTAACAAGCAACTGCGTTTAGATGGTCGCTACCGCTTCACAGTACCAAGTTACAACGCTTCTGGTGGCGATGGTTACCCTAAAATTGATACGCACCCTGGCTACGTCAACACAGGTTTTACCGATGCAGAAGTCTTGAAAGACTATCTAGAAAGCCATAGCCCAATTGACGTTAACGAATACGCACCTTCTGGTGAGGTGATGTACCAAACAAACAATGTGGTCAATCAATAGAGTTTGATTGCGAAAAAGCGTTTGACTCAAACTCGCTGATATCATTAACTAAAAGCGCAGCTCCCATTGATGGGGGCTGCGTTTTTTATTTTTATAAGGAGAATCTTGATGACTCCGGCCATTAATCTTGCGAAAAAGAAAAAAGTTCCTCACACCATTCACCAGTATGAACATGACCCGAGAGCAGACAGCTATGGGTTAGAAGCGGCTGAAGTGTTGGGGCAAGATCCTAAAAAAGTATTCAAAACCCTGTTGTTTTGCCTTAATGGCGAGCCCAAAAACTTGGCAGTAGCCATCATTCCTGTGGATCAAAAACTGAATCTAAAATTGGTAGCCAAAGCAGCAAAGGGTAAAAAAGCCGACATGGCAGATCCAGACATCGCCCAAAAGACAACGGGTTATGTAGTTGGCGGCATTAGTCCACTTGGACAAAAGAAAGCGTTGCCAACCTTTCTACATGAAAGTGCAAAAGAACAAGAGACGATTTGTGTGAGCGCGGGTAAACGAGGCTTAGAAATTGAGCTTGCTCCGCAAGATCTTGTGGCTTTGACCAGAGGGCAGTTTGCCCCATTATGCTTGTAAGCCAGCTTGGGTTGAATGACCAACAAAGAAAAAGGACGCGAAAGCGTCCTTTATTGTTATTTTTTGAGGCTTAATGTGCCACTAGTGCGTTTTGCCGGTTTACTTGTCGTATTCGGATTGACGTAATGCTGCTTCGGTTTGCTCGGTGTTTGAGGCTTGTTTTGCGGTCTGCCATGCTCACCTTGTGGCTTCGCGCGTTCACCTTGAGGTTTCGCTTTGTAATGCTCTTTCGCAGGGCGTGAGCTTTCATCATCACGTTGACGGCGCTTTTGCTGGCCTTTTTTAGAGTTAGGTGCATGACGGAACTCGTCAGCGTTATTACCACGGAAGGTGCGCGTTTTTTGATTGCGACGAGCAGTCGAACCTTGGTTCTCTTCACGGCTATCAAACAGTTTCGCATCAGTCGCTTTACGAATATTACGACCTCGAGAATCTGTCTTTGACGCTTCCTCGGTACCAACTGAGCCATCGCACATTGCTAAAATTTCTGCGACTTCGTCATCGGTTAGGTAACGCCATTTACCATTTGGAATGCCATCTAGAGAGATGTTCATGATGCGTACGCGGCGAAGTTTAAATACTTCGTAGCCGAGTGCTTCACACATACGGCGTATCTGACGGTTTAGGCCTTGCGTCAAAACAATACGGAAAGAGAACTTGGTTTCTTTCGTAACTTTACAAGGGAGCGTTACGGTATCGAGGATTCGAACACCACTCGACATCTGTTTTAGGAATTCGTCCGTAATCGGCTTGTCGACACGCACCACGTATTCTTTTTCGTGGTTGTTACCAGCGCGCAGAATCTTGTTCACAATGTCGCCATCGTTAGTCAAGAAGATCAAACCATCCGAAGGTTTATCGAGTCGACCAATTGGGAAAATACGCTTTTTGTGACCGATGAAATCGACGATATTGCCGGGGATATCACGCTCAGTCGTACAGGTGATGCCTGTTGGCTTGTTGAGGGCGATATAAATCGGCTTTTCTTTTGAAGCGACAGGCTTGCCATCAACACAAACGTCGTCACCAGGTAGTACTTTAGTGCCCATTTCTGGCTGTTTGCCGTTAATGGTCACTCGACCTTCTTCGATCAGTTTATCGGCAGCGCGACGTGAGCAAAAGCCCGTTTCGCTGATGAATTTATTTAAGCGTTTCGCGTTGTCTTGTGACATATCGGTCTCCTAACGTTTCACAACGGCGGTGAATTTGATGACCCTTCCCGCGAGTGGGAAGGGGAAATAAGGTCGGGCATTCTAGCACCGAGGAGAAACTTAACCTAACCGTTTTTGATGACGTTCGCGGTTTTCTAGTTTCTTGTCTGCGCTTTTTCTTAGCAATACATAAACAGCACCACTGCCACCGTGAAAGCGTTGTGCACTGTGCACGCATTGCACTTCTTTTATTTGTTGTAACCAACTGCTGACGAAGCTTTTCATTAATGCTGGTGGATTCGAACGTTCTCCACGGCCGTGCACAATCACAACAGTACGAATATCCATGGAGATACATTGCTTTAAGAACTTCACTACTTCATCACGCGCTTCTTTCAGCGTTTTACGATGCAAGTCTAAACGGGCTTGGATAGGGTACTTGCCAAGGCGAAGTTTGCGAAATACACCATCTTGAACACCATCTCGTTTGAACTCGACGAAGTCATCGGGTTTGAGCATTTCTGCATGATCGAGAGAAAGGTATTCTGGGTCATCTTCGGTGAGCCAAATCGCTGCTTCGCGTTTGGCAATATGTGCATCAGTCACTTGGTGGACTTTTTTGTGTTCAGCAGTGTCTTGGTTGATTGGCTTAACATCGCCCATCATCTGTTGAAACAGTTCAAAATCGTCATCGTGAGACATAGTGGCAATCTCATAAGAACAGGATAGGTAGATAGGATTATATCAACGAGATGTGGCAGAAGATCAAATAAAAAACCGGAGCAGGCAAGTAACCGGCTCCGGTGCAAAGCGTTTCTAGAGCTAAGCGAGATCTAGTGAGGAGATTTGTCGTTCATGATCTTATAGATGAAGAAACCGCCGTAAAACAGCATCAGACCAAATGCCCCAAAGATTACTATCATTGACGATAGACCCACTGCATTACCAAATAGGAGATCAAGCCAAAAGTCCATATGTTTCCTCCAAGATATTCCCGACAGGCATAAAACTAAATGGCGGTGTTTTTTTGCACACTGATCTGGATCAATTATGTTGCTAAGGTTAATAAACTGTGTTTTATTGTGGGTTATCAATCACATTTTACGTGCTAGTGTTCAGTTATTCATCAAACGAATTAAGACATTACGTTTTTTTGCAAAAAGCACTTGCGTCTCCGATCAGAATCCGTAATATACGCATCGTTGACGGGGACAAGACCCCAGTTAAACATCTCGGTGAATAGCGCAGCTTGGTAGCGCATCTGGTTTGGGACCAGAGGGTCGGGGGTTCGAATCCCTCTTCACCGACCATTTTTAGAAAGCCTGCTCAATGAGCAGGCTTTCGTCGTTCTAGCGCTAGCAATTTTAGAGGTCAATGGTATAGAGCTAAATAGGGTTTGCCTGAAGTTAGAACATAGCTCTTCATCGACCATATTAAGAAAAAGGCTCTACAGAAATGTAGAGCCTTTTTCGCATGTGTAATGATGGTTTTGGCTGGGTTTTAAATATTGCACTTTGCTTTGCGTGTTTTACCAAGCGGGGTAATTTCAAATCCCCGTTGTGCGAGCAAATCGATAAGGTTGTCTTTCCCCACCAGATGCAGACTTCCAACCACAACGGTGTAGCGACCTGACTTTTTAGGCAGCACACTGCCAGTATCGAGTTTTTTCGCCCAATCACGGTTACGAGAATATAAGAACGCTTCGTTAAAATCTGCCGTCGCTTTGTCTGTTAAAGATGCCTCTTCCAGCATACTGCCATCACCACTTTTCCAGCTTTCTATCAAACACTGTACCAGCTTGTCACCACCTTCGTATTCGTCTATCGAGGACTGCAGCATTTCTTGCCCACCATTTGGCTGACCAGCAATAAGATCGATTTGAAACTGCACCGATTCTAACGAGAGGACTGGCAGGTGCTTTTTCTCAGCTAAACCAATTAGATGCATGTCTACACCTTTGTCCGATACGTAGCCAAGCTTATTGACTAGCGCGAGTTGGATGGTCAGAGCTGCGGTCCAAGGTGGCGCATTGAGAAGTTGCGCTTCTGCCATGCCTAGATCTTTGGCGATGTTCACTAACAGTTGGCGTTGAGTTTTGTCGAGTACGTCTTTAGAGAGAATCGAACTCACTGGGTACACCACACCTTCAGAGCTTCTTACATCGGCCTCAATAATTAAGCCCGAGCTTTGTTCCAAAAACTTAGTGATGTTTTTCGGAAGTGGATACATGCTTTTATCACCGACATGTACGGAGCCGATAATCATGTATTCCGTGTCGCCTTTTTTAGCTCGCCAGTGTTGAGGCTCAGCGTAGGACGAAAAGGAGGTAAAGATAACAATAAGAGATGACATCAGTGTCATTAGGCGAAACATAGTTTTTATCCTCGGCTGAATCTTATGGTGAGACTCTGATTTCAGCATCTACAACTCACGGGGGATATTACTTTATACCCAAATAAAGCTTAGACACCAGAGCTCACTTTAAAACTATTTTTTGCAACGATTGGATAGACCAACCAATCGACAAAAACGTCATTTCAAACAGTATTGACGAGTTTTGACACGATAAAAATGAGATTGACTTCACGAAAGCTAAATTGGTGAGTTTGTTATTAATGGTTCACAAAATAATCAGATGTGATCCGAATCCTACAAAGTCATACCAAATCAATTGGAATCGGTGATTTAGATCGCAACAAACTCGTCAAAATAAGTTGTTCGATTTTGACGTTGGTTGTAAGTGTATGAAATAAATACGTTTATATTTTTTCTTGGTGAGTGGAGTTTGAGCTGGATCACTTCTTACTTTTATTTATTTTACGCTTAGAAATAACTGCTTGTATGTTGAATGACATTGTTGAGCACCACAGATTTGGGTGCTTTTAAATTGCGTAATTGTCGTTTTGAACCACTGACTTTTTGGGGAAAGTAAGATGTTGAAACCTAGTTTGATTGCTGCTTCTGTTATTGCAACACTAGCAGGTTGTTCTGCTCTGCAAAGCTCTGAGCAACAAGTTGTAAATTCACTGGCTGATAACCTTGATATCCAGTATCAAGTGCTCACTAACCATGGTGCTAATGAGGGGCTGGCATGTCAGGATTTGGGCGCTGAGTGGGCATCTTGTAACAAGGTCAACATGACGCTAGTAAACCAAGGCGAAGCAGTTAACTCAAAAGATTGGGCGATCTACTTTCACAGCATTCGTTTGATCCTAGATGTCGACAATGAACAGTTTAAAATCTCTCGCGTAACGGGTGATCTACACAAACTTGAACCAACTGATAAGTTTGATGGTTTTGCAGCGGGTGAAGAGGTGGTTCTTCCTCTGATCGGTGAATACTGGCAGCTTTTTGAAACAGACTTTATGCCGGGTGCATTTGTTGCAGCGCCAAACGCTGAACCTAAAATGATCGCTTCTCTCAATACTGAAGATGTGGCTTCTTTTGTCACTGGTCTTGAGGGTAATAACCTAAAACGTACACCAGATGACAACAACATCTTTGCCAGTGCGGTATCGCGTTTCGAGAAGAACGACGACTTAGTTAAACAAGACGTCTCCACGACGTTGTTACCAACGCCAATGCACGTTGAGGCGGGCAAAGGCAAAGTCGATATTACAGAAGGTATTGCGCTGCCTAAAGACGTATTTGATGCGGCTCAGTTCGCAGCGATTCAAGATCGTGCAGAAGTGGTAGGTGTGGATGTTCGTGGTGATCTTCCTGTAAGCATCACTGTTGTTCCTGCAGACTTCACCGGTGAATTAGCAAAATCGGGTGCTTACGAAATGAGCATCAACGGCGACGGTATCGCGATTAAAGCATTTGATAAAGTGGGTGCTTTCTACGCGGTACAATCTATCTTTGGCCTGGTAGATAGCCAAAATGCTGATTCTCTACCACAACTGTCCATCCAAGACGCACCACGTTTTGACTACCGTGGCGTGATGGTGGATGTGGCTCGTAACTTCCACTCTAAAGATGCCATCCTTGCAACGCTAGACCAAATGGCGGCGTACAAGATGAACAAACTGCACCTTCACCTAACGGATGATGAGGGTTGGCGTCTTGAAATTCCGGGTCTGCCAGAGCTGACTGAAGTAGGTTCTAACCGCTGTTTTGACCTTGAAGAAAAAAGTTGCTTGTTGCCACAACTAGGTTCTGGCTTAACTTCTGACAACTTCGGTTCAGGTTACTTCAGCAAAGCAGATTACGTGGAAATCCTAAAGTATGCGAAAGCACGTAACATCGAAGTAATTCCTGAAATTGATATGCCAGCACACGCTCGAGCAGCAGTTATCTCAATGGAAGCACGTTACAACCGCCTAATCGAAGAAGGTAAAGAAGCGGAAGCGAACGAGTACCGTCTGATGGATCCTCAAGATACATCGAACGTAACAACGGTTCAGTTCTACAACAAGCAGAGCTTTATCAACCCATGTATGGAATCTTCCACTCGCTTCGTAGATAAAGTGATTTCAGAAGTGGCAGCAATGCACACGGAAGCAGGCGCGCCGCTAACAACATGGCACTTTGGTGGTGATGAAGCGAAGAACATTAAGTTAGGTGCGGGTTTCCAAGACGTTAACGCGCAAGACAAAGTTAGCTGGAAGGGCACGATTGATCTGTCGAAACAAGACAAGCCATTCGCGCAGTCTCCACAATGTCAGACGCTAATCGCAGACGGTACAGTAAGCGACTTTGGTCACCTTCCAAGTCATTTTGCAGAACAAGTGTCGAAGATCGTAGCAGAGAAGGGCATTCCAAGCTTCCAAGCATGGCAAGATGGCTTGAAGTACAGCGAAGGTGAGAAGGCATTTGCAACAGAAAACACACGCGTTAACTTCTGGGACGTTCTGTACTGGGGCGGTACTTCATCAGTGTACGAGTGGTCTAAGAAAGGTTACGACGTGATCGTTTCTAACCCAGATTACGTGTACATGGACATGCCATACGAAGTAGACCCGAAAGAGCGTGGTTACTACTGGGCAACGCGTGCAACAGATACTCGTAAGATGTTCGGTTTTGCACCAGAGAACATGCCTCAGAACGCGGAAACCTCAGTTGACCGCGATGGCAATGGCTTTACTGGTAAAGGTGAAATCGCAGCGAAACCTTTCTACGGTCTATCTGCACAGCTTTGGTCTGAAACCGTACGTAACGATGAACAGTTCGAGTACATGGTATTCCCTCGCGTACTTGCTGCGGCAGAGCGTGCATGGCACCGTGCTGAGTGGGAAAACGACTACAAAGTGGGTGTTGAATACTCGCAAAACTCGAACCTAGTAAACAAAGCCGCGCTAAACCAAGACTACAACCGCTTTGCAAACGTGCTTGGTCAACGTGAACTGGCTAAGTTAGAGAAATCTGGTATCGACTACCGCCTGCCTGTACCAGGTGCGAAAGTAGAAGATGGCAAGCTAGCAATGAACGTTCAGTTTCCTGGCGTGAAGCTTCAATACTCTCTAGACGGCAAAAACTGGCTGAATTACGCAGACAATGCTCGTCCAAATGTGAAAGGTGAAGTGTTCATCCGATCTGTATCGGCAACAGGTGAGAAAACAAGTCGTGTGACTAGCGTAAAATAATACGATTCTTGTAAGTTAATTTTTGGCAAAGCCTCAACGTATGTTGAGGCTTTCTTTATTTTTAAGGGAAATTAAGTGTGATCGAAGTCTTAATATTTTGCATTGATAAATAAGTTTTGGTGTTAAAGATAGAAATTAAATGTGAAGTGAGTCGGGTTATTTCGCCATTTATTAAATCGTTAGTTGTTTATGATCACATTTTATTTTTTTGACGAATTTTTATAAATCAACGCAAGTGTCTGTAATTACCAGTGTTTTTATTATGGTTATAGAGTCGGGTTTGAACGAGATCACTTTTTAAACGGATTTATTTTCCATTGCGAATTAATTATTTCAGTATGGCCACCGCCACGGAGGCACATTCCAAGGCTTGCGATGATCGGGAAAAGAAGCCCATGGAACCATCGCATAACGTGAATAATTAAAGGCAGTAATTATGAAAAACATCTTTGCACTGAGTGCTCTTTCACTCGCTTTCGCTTCTAGCGCTTTTGCTGGTTCTTCTTACGTAACGGGTAACGTTCAATTCCACGATGATGGTCGAATTCATGGCTCTGACGTGACGTCTACCCTTGAAGCTGGTCATACTTTTGATAACCAATTTGGTGGCTTTACGGTTTACACTGAGTTTGATGGTATTCAACTGGGTAAGTTGGAAACTGAAAATGGCGGTGCAGGTAATACGACTCCTGCAATTACCGTGGGTGGTGAGCAGTCATTCAACATTACCGATCATCTATGGGTTGCGGCGGGTTACCAACATCTGTTTTCTGCCGGTGAGAACGTGCAATATCGTCCACTGGTTAAGATCGGCTACAACTTCGATAACGGCATCTCATTAAGTAACCGTACTCGTGCTCACATCGACGCGACAGACGCAGATGCGGATACAGATTACCGCATGGATAACCGCATCGGTTACGTGATGAATGAAGATGTGACGCTGAGCTACAACAACGTTTACATGATTGAAGCAGAAACTATGGATCACGAGTTCCGTGCGACATGGACGCGTAAAGGTGTTCAGCCTTACTTTGAATTACGCTCTCAAGCTCATGGCGCAGAAAACGCGAGTGGCGACAGCCTAGTGAATAACGCTTTTGTATTTGGTGCTTCTTACGGCTTCTAATTTTATATTTGTCTTAACTGTCCATTAAGAAAAAGCCCAGCAATTGGTTTGCTGGGCTTTCTTATTACTTGTCGTTACCTTCGTGGCGGCGGTATTCGAAAACTTGGCCTTTTTCGTTAAAGGCGTAGACTGTGTAGCTGTCTTTTTTGTCGCCATATTCCATACCCGGAGAGCCCATTGGCATACCTGGTACAGTTAAACCTTTCGCATTACGTGGTGGATTTTCTAAGAACGCTTTAATGTCTTCGGCTGGAATGTGACCTTCGAACACATAGCCGTTGATCTCTGCCGTGTGGCAAGAGTAAAGCTGTTCGTTCTTGATGCCTAGATCGCGTTTGATGGCGTTCATGTCATCGTGCAATTTTTCTTCGACCGTAAAGCCGTTCTCTTCCATGTGTTTTGTCCATTCTCCACAACAGCCACAGTATGGCGATTTGTGGTTAATGACATCGGCTGCCAATACGTTGGCGGACACGGTCGTAAGCATTGCAAAGGTCAATAGTTTCAACTTCATAATACCCTCAAAAAGAAGTGGTTATTTTACTGAAAACAGTCGTAGTCGATTTGCATTACTAACGACAGTAATTGAAGACAGTGCCATTGCCGCTCCTGCGACAACAGGACTGAGCAAAAATCCAAATGCTGGGTAAAGCACGCCAGCGGCAACTGGAATACCCAACGAGTTGTAAACAAAGGCACCAAATAGGTTTTGCTTCATATTTTTAAGTGTAGCGCGAGACAGTTCAATCGCATGTACTACCGCCATTGGTGATGTGTTCAGGATGGTCATTTGCGAACTTTCAATGGCGACATCACTGCCGCTACCCATGGCAATACCAAGGTTGGCTAACGCGAGAGCAGGGGCGTCGTTAATGCCATCCCCCACCATTGCCACGACATGTCCTTGAGATTGAAGTTGCTCAATGTGCTGAGCTTTCTCATCTGGCATTACTTGGGCGATCACTTCATCAATACCAAGTTCTTGGCCGATAGCATTGGCAACGTGTTGGTTATCACCCGTCAGCATTACCGTTTTGATGCCTTGCGATTTTAATGCAGAGAGCGCTTGTTTCGCATCTGATTTGATCGGGTCGGCAATGGCAATCAGACCGATCAGTTCGCCGTTCAATGCCACAGCTACCGGAGTCCACGCATTTTGTGCGCATTCATCGATGTCTGGTTTCAGTGCGCTGGTCTCAACGTTTTCTGCTTGCATGAACTGCAGCGAACCAATAAGCAGCGGTTTATCTTGATACATCGCTAAAATGCCGCGTCCGCGAACGTTCTCAAACTTGTCTAATGAGACGTCTTTTGCGTTGTGTTGTTTGGCATAATCACACACCGCTTTTGCCAGTGGGTGCTCAGACTGACGCTCTGCCGCATACGCTAAAGCTAATAGTTCTTCTTGGCTGGTGGCGTGAGTAAACACTTGCTGAACGCTCGGTTTTCCTTGGGTAAGTGTGCCCGTTTTGTCGAATACAACCGTGTCGACTTTGCTTGCCAATTGCAGAGCATCGGCGTCTTTGATCAAAATGCCGAGTTCTGCGGCTTTACCCACTCCCACCGTGACAGAAAGTGGGGTTGCTAAGCCTAGAGCACAAGGGCAGGCGATGATCAGTACCGTTGTGGTGACCACAAGCATATAACTCGCTTTTGGCTCTGGGCCAACGGCAAACCAAACGATCGCGGCCAGTATTGCTATACCAACAACGACAGGGACAAACACCGATGAAATCTGGTCTGCCAATTTCGCGATGGCAGGCTTACTGCTTTGCGCTGTGCGCACCATGCGGATGATACGAGCCAGCATGGTATTTGCGCCAATGCCCGTTGCCTCAATGATTAAGGCTCCATCTGTGTTCAAAGTACCTGCGGAGACTTGAGCCTCTTGCGCTTTTAATACAGGAACAGGTTCACCAGTGAGCATAGATTCATCAATGTACGATTCACCTTGAATCACAACGCCATCAACAGGCACTTTCTCGCCTGGTTTGATACGCAGTTTCATGCCTAACGTGATTTGCTCAACCGTTATTTGTTGGTCGCCTTGTTCCGTGATTACCGTAGCTTGCTGAGGTTGTAAGTTAATCAACGCTTGTAAGGAACGCGTTGTGTTCGCCTTAGCTTTAGCTTCTATATAGTGACCAAGTGAAATCAAACCAATGATCATCGCGCTGGCTTCAAAATAGACATGACGAGAAGCCATTGGGAACCAGTCAGGAAAAATCACCACCAGCATCGAGTAAAACCATGCCGCACCCGTACCGAGTGCAACCAAGGTATCCATCGTTGCGCGTTTGTGAGTGGCCGCTAACCAAGCGTTACTGAAGAAGTGTTTACCCGCCGTGGCAAGAAGGAGCAAACATACGATACCGATCGCGCCCCAAGCCAATTGGTCGTTGGTGTTGCGAATCATCATATTACCGCCAGCAACGCCCCAAATCATTAAAGGGGCACCGACGACAAGGCCAGCAATAGCATCCAGTTTGAAGCGTTTTTGCTGCTGACGTTGTTGCTGCGCTTGTTTTTCTTGCTGGGTTGCGGCGTCTTGTAGAATTTCACCCTGATACCCGGCTTGTTTAACCGATTCTAAAATCTCGGCGTGCAAGTCGTCAGAATCGTTATCGACAAAGACCAACGCACTTTGCTCAGCCAGGTTGACTTGTGCTTTTTCAACGCCTTGGACTTGAGTCAGCGCTTTTTCAACAGAGGCAACACAGCTGGCACACGTCATCCCTTGAATCAGCATTTGTAATTGTGTCGCGCCTGCTGGTGGTAGCTCTTCAATTTTAACTTCAGGCTCACCGTGATGCTGCTGCTCAACTTGAGTTGGCGTTTCTGCCTTTTGGGGAGCTGATACATTTGTTTCTGTATTTGCTTCTGTGATCACTTCGGCACTTGCGCTATAGCCTAAGCTTGCCACCAAATCGATGACTTGCTCTTGTGTCAGCAGAGTATGAATGCGTAAGTGCGTTGTCGAAGCTTCGAAAGAGACAACATCTTGATTGGACTCCAATAAAGAAGAGAGTTTTTTAACGCAGCCACCGCAGCTTAGCCCCGATAGTTGGAGCTCATAATGGGTGCCAGCTTGGTAACCAAGGGATTCAATTGAGGCGACCACGTCAGATAAAGACGCATCCGTCTTTAATTCTACAGAGGTCGGAGACAAATTGATGATTTCAACATCGTGATTAGCGTGTAACGCTTTCTCTACTTTCCTTGCACAACCCATGCAGTTGAGCCCCGATAACGGTACAACGAACTGGTTCATAAACTTGTCCTCAATAATAGCGATGTAAAGAGCTTAAACCTTACATCAAGGGGAAGGTCAAGCATTTCATTGGCGAAACAATTTCGTCAAAACTGTCAGTAAAGCTCCGTTTCTTCCTCTGTTGTGTTGCGAGTGATCTCAAGGTTTTTTCTCTCCGAATATAAAGTTCCGTTAAAACTCCTAAAACATGAATGAAGTCGCTCACGAATTTGAAGCTTTTCTTATGTCAGAACAGCGTAAAAACTCACTTTTGACGTTTTTATGTTTTTATTTATCTATATAAGTGGTTGAAAAATAAGGATTGATATTGTTTTTGATCTTCTCATTTTGAACTTGCTCAGATTGCTGCTGGGAAAGTTTTTTACTGCGAAAAAAGTTTGTCATATTTGCCCCGTCCAAACATTGTTTCAAGTTCCTGCAATGTCCTAGTTAGCGAATTTGAAAATGGAAAAAACTAAAAATATAGGGGTTAAAAATGTCTTACCTAAAGAAAAGCCTACTTGCTACGGCAATCACAGGCATGATGTTCAGTGGTGCAGCTCTTGCTGATGGCGCAAACAGCGATGCTGCTAAAGAGTACCTAACAAAAGATTCTTTCTCTTATGAAGTTTACGGGATCATCGCAATGCAGGCCGCGTACCGCGATTACGATTCTGGCAGCAAAGCAACGGATGACGACCTAGGCGGCATGCAGCTAAACAACGAATCTCGTATCGGTTTCCGTGGTAAAAAACAATTTGCTAACTTCGGTCCTACCTTTATTTGGCAAATCGAAGGTGGTTACGTAGACCCTAGCTTTGGTGGCGAGGGTGCTGGTCTTGGTGAGCGTGATACATTCGTCGGTTTTGAAAGTGCTTCTTGGGGTCAAGTTCGTCTAGGTCGTGTTTTGACACCTATGTACGAGTTGGTTGACTGGCCAGCATCTAACCCAGGTCTAGGCGATGTTTACGACTGGGGTGGTGCAATCGGTGGTGCTAAGTACCAAGACCGTCAATCAAACACCATTCGTTGGGACTCTCCAATGTACGCAGACAAGTTCTCTCTAGATATCGCAGCGGGTGCTGGTGATAAAGCGGGTCTAGGTGCTGGTGATGATTACTGGGGCGGCATCGCGGCTCACTACAAGTTAGGTCCACTACAATTGGATGCTGCTTACGAAGGTAACCGTAACATTGAATCTGAAGGTCAAACTTGGGAAAACAACACGTACCTAGTTGGTGTTCAAGGTTGGTTTGATAACGGTATTTCGTTCTTCGCTCAATACAAATACATGGAAGCGGACGCAAGCAACGGCGTGAACGAGAAGCAAGATGCAATGTCTGCAGGTCTGATGTACACAACAGGTGACTGGCAGTACAAGCTAGGTTACGCAGCGAACTTCGACCTAGAACGTGACGGTAAGACAATTAACGATACAGCAGACGATGTACTATCTGCACAAGTTATGTACTTCGTAGACCCATCTGCAGTGCTTTACGTACGTGCTCGTACTCTAGACTTCGGTGACGGTGCGTCTCAACTAGATAAACCAGCAGAAGCGCGTTGGAAGTCAGCTGACTACGATGAGTTCTCTGTAGGTGTTGAATACTACTTCTAATAAAGAAGCAGCTTAAAGGGCGGAAACGCCCTTTTTGTCTTGATACTTATTCATATAAGCCATTGAAATGACTGGCCTGTAAGTTTCAGTGGCTTATCTAAATTGGTATAAAGTGAGAAACCATGATGAAAAAAACAACGACACTTCTTGGAATTTGCGCAATCCTTTCTGCGCCTGCCTTCGCTGCTCAGTTGACTCTGCAAAAGGAATTAGTGCCTCGCGTTATTAATGGTGAGTTCGTTTACCCTGAGTGGATCTCTGACAACAACAGTATCGAGCTAAAAGACGGTGAAAACCAGTTAGCGGTGACTGTTGGTCAAATTGTGTTTGAAGATGGAAAGCGCCGTAAGTTTGATTCGCAGCCTCTTTTATTAGAGTTTGATGCAGAAAAAGATGCTGAACTTTCTCTGACTTACAAAACCTTCCGAACCATTGAAGAAGCGAAAGCCTTCGAACTCGATCCAAAAGTGATACTAAAGGATAAGAACGGAAAAGAAGTGGATTTCTCTATGGTTCAGCTCCGTAAAGGTGGTTTGCAAGGTTTTCGTGATTACGAGCGAGAAGTGGCCGACTACAACAACGCAATGAACAAACAAGCGACTAAGAGCAGCATCGCGCAATCTCCGGCGGTGACGAAAACATTGAAAGAGTCGTTCAATGAACTCAGCCGTGAAGAGCAACAAGAGTTCATGCAATGGGCGATGCGTAACCTGAAGTAATTTCGTCTCGCGCTTAAACAATAAATAAGAGGGCAGTACCTATATTGGTGCTGCCCTGTTTGTATTTCTGGTGTCAAACCGATTGTAGAATTGACTTACGGTGGTAAAATGTCGCCACTTTTATCCTTGACATCACAACGAGAGCCCTCTCGTTGCTCATTACCCCTAAGGAACTCAAATGACGGTTAAAACTCGTTTTGCTCCTAGCCCAACTGGCTATCTACACGTTGGTGGTGCGCGTACTGCACTTTACTCTTGGCTATACGCTAAAAACCAAGGTGGCGAATTCGTTCTACGTATCGAAGATACAGACCTTGAACGTAACTCTCAGGAAGCCGTTGATGCGATTCTAGAAGGCATGGAATGGCTAGGCTTGGAGTGGGATGAAGGTCCTTACTACCAAACTCAACGTTTTGATCGTTACAACGAAATGGTTGATAAGCTTCTTGCTGAAGACAAAGCGTACAAGTGTTACGCGTCTAAAGAGCTGCTAGATGAAATCCGTGCAGAGCAAGAAGCAAACAAAGAAATGCCTCGTTACGATGCAAACCATCCAAAAATCAAAGCGGCAAACGAAGCGGCAAAAGACGGTGACCCATGTGTTATCCGTTTCCGTAACCCAAAAGAGGGTAGCGTAGTATTCGAAGACCAAATTCGTGGCCGTATCGAAATCCGCAACGATCAAATGGATGACCTAATCATTCGTCGTACAGACGGTTCACCTACTTACAACTTCTGTGTGGTAGTGGATGACTGGGACATGGGTATCACTCACGTTGTTCGTGGCGAAGACCACATCAACAACACGCCTCGTCAAATCAACATCTACGAAGCACTAGGTGCGCCAGTACCAACGTTTGCACACTGTGCAATGATCTTGGGTGATGACGGTGCGAAACTGTCTAAGCGTCATGGTGCAGTATCAGTAATGCAATACCGTGATATGGGTTACCTGCCTGCGGCACTAAACAACTACTTAGTGCGTCTAGGTTGGTCTCATGGCGACCAAGAAATCTTCTCTCAAGAAGAGATGATCAACTTGTTCAGCCTAAACGCAGTATCTAAGTCAGCCTCTGCTTTCAACACGGATAAACTGCAATGGTTGAACAACCACTACATCAAGAACTCAGATCCTGCGTACGTTGCAGAGCATCTACAATGGCATCTAGATCAGCAAAAACTCGACGTAACAAACGGCCCTGCGATCACTGACGTGATCAAGCTAGTCGGTGAGCGTTGTCATACTCTTGTTGAGCTTGCTGAGCAAATTCGTTACTTCTACGAAGATTTCTCTGAGTTTGAAGCGGGCGCAGCGAAGAAGCACCTACGTGGCGTAGCGAAAGAACCTCTAGAAGTAGCACTTGCGAAAGTGGAAGCGATCACAGAGTGGACGACAGAAAATCTACACCAAATGATCGCTGACGTATGTGCAGAGCTTGAAATTGGCATGGGTAAAATCGGTATGCCACTTCGTGTTGCAGTAACAGGCGGCGGTCAATCACCTTCTGTTGATGCTGTAATGGCGTTGATCGGCAAAGAACGTTGTGTTGCTCGCATCAAAATGGCGCTAGAGTTCATTGCTGAGCGTGAAGCAAACGCATAATTAGACTGAATAAATAGTCATTCTAAGCCGCGATATTTGTCGCGGCTTTTTTGTATCTGAAGGTTCACAGCACTATAAAGCTTAATTTTGATAAGGATATAAACAGCTCATTTTGCTTTTTAGTTGTTCAAAAATGGATAAGTTTTTGTAATCCATGCATGCCTAATATGAATGAAAATTGACCGTTCGCATTCAAAATATCTCTCTGATTTATATTTATAAATCCTAAAGTTCCCTAATTATTGTCTCAACATTGAGAAATAAACTTGCTTTAGCTGTCTGGTTTTAAAAAGTGACGCAAACGTTTGCGTGGTCGGTGGGGTGGGTCTTTGAGTGCTCAAGATCACATAATGTAGAACTTTTTGATGACACGAAATTGACAGTTTTGGGATTTGTCTCGTGATTTCTTAGCGTTATAGTTCAACCCGTCAGTGAGAACTCGATAACGATATGCATCACTGCACTGGAAATATACCCAAGTGACTTTCCATAAATTTTTTGCATGTGCATAAAGCGGAAGTTGCTTCGGTATCCACTCAAGGAATGAATAAAAAGAATTGAAATACAACGTCAGTGTTATTAGGCGGCGCATTTCGTCATCGAATTAAAAAAAAGTACTTCTTTAGAGGAATCAATAATGAAAAAACTAGCAGCGGTAATTTCAGCGTCTTTACTTATGGCTTCAGCAGCTCAAGCAGAAGTATACGTGGGCGGTAAAATGGGTAAATCTTGGTTGGAAGATGCTTGTGTAGCAGGTCAATCTTGTGACAAAGATGGCTCAACTCTTGGTGCTTTCGTTGGTTACGAATTCAATGACTACATTGCACTAGAAGCTGGTTTCGACAACGTTGGTGATTTCGATCAAACTTCTTTCGGTGGCCATGTAGAAGCAATCACTCTTGCTCCTAAATTCAGCCTACCAATCACTCAAGACATCGCACTTTACGGTAAAGTTGGTGGTGCTTACGTAATGTTCGACGGTAAAGATGATTACTCTTACCTAGGCGCAGCTGGTGTTGAATTCAACCTAAGCCAAAACGTTACAGCACGTGCGGAATACCAAACAATTACTGACATTAGCAACAACGTAAGCAAAGCAGCTGGTAACTCTGCAACTCTAGGTGTTTCTTTCAAATTCGGCGGCAGCGATGAGCCAGTAGTAGTTGAAGAAGAGCCTGTAGTTGAAGAAGTTGTTGTAGAAGAAGTTGTTGAGCCAGTAGTGGTTACTAAAACTTTCGAAACTCAAACTATCGGCACTGGTAGCTTTGACCTAAACAGCACAACACTTAAACCAGAAAGCGCTTCTAAACTAGACAACCTAGTTGCTTTCCTAAACGAGCACCCACAAGCGAAGGTTGAAGTAGTTGGTTACACAGATACTTCAGGCGCTGCAGCATACAACCAAAAAGTTTCTGAGAAACGTGCTGAGTCTGTAGCAAACGCGCTAGTTGAAAAAGGCATCGATGCATCACGCATCCAAGCTCGCGGTGAAGGTGAAAACAACCCAATCGCATCAAACGATACTCGTGAAGGTCGTCAACAAAACCGTCGTGTAGAAATCGTTGTACCTGAGTTCGAATACCAAGTTCAGCAATAAGCTCCTATCCGACCGTAGAATAGCAGCCTAAAGCTGAATGCCCCGAAGAGTTCGCTCTTCGGGGCTTTTTTTATCTGTTCATTTTGTATCGCTTAATTTGTGAATGGTGGACACAAAAAAGAGAACCGGTTGATGACGGGTTCTCTTTTTGCGTTCGATAGAGGTTCAACTCTCGAAATCATGTTTAGCAGTGAAGCGAAATGTGTCTGAAGCGCTTTTAAGTTGTGTAAGTACGAGAGTGGATTACTTCAGATCGATGCTGTTGAGTCGGCCCATAAAAGTGAGGATTTCTAAGTTCTCTTTGTGGGCTTCTAGTAGTGCCTTTTTCGTTTGCATGTAAGCGGCAAGTTTGCCGTATTTGTTAATCGAACGTACTACCGTCTTGTATTTGTATTCACCCTTATCGTTAAACTCGCGCCACTTCGCAATGTAACAAGTGTCTCGGTTGTCTGGGTTCTCTAGGGTAGGGTTAGGCTTATGAACGATTTTAGGCTCAACGCTGTGCGGCAGACGCGTCATTAAGTACGGGTCTTTTAATAGACGTCGCCAAAACTTGCCCCACATTTCTCTACCCAACTCATTTCTTAGTTTGATGGCTTTCTTCAAGCCCTTTTTCTCTCCAATACGAACAAAGCCCACTGAGCGATGCAAAACAGTATCGTCAGGAGTATGAATGTGGATCTTAAAGGCAGTCTTGCCTTTCGAAATAAAGCGGTGTCCAGTGTTAGTAATTAAATTGCTCTTAGACATAGTGCTAACTAATATTTTTATTAATAGTCGAGAGGGTAAGCAAAACTCATAAATAATTAAAGTAATAAAATACAAAACTGTAAATAGTAACTGTGAAGTAATTAAGGGCGACGGCGAGCGTTTTCAACCCGCATGAGGTTTGACCAGGAGAGGCAATATGCTGCTGGTGGGCGTTTGGATTATCGGGAAGAGAACGTTGTGTGCGGGAAATGAACCCGATAAACGCGTATAAAAAAGCCTTAGCTCAACGGTGAGCTAAGGCTATGATATGGCGCCCCCAGTAGGATTCGAACCTACGACCTGTCCCTTAGGAGGGGACTGCGCTATCCAGCTGTGCCATGAGGGCGTAATACCAATCACAGCAACTATTGGGTTATTGCTACAGGTTAAACAAATTCACAGCCATGCTACTGATTTCTTTAACCCTAGTGCTAACTTGTTAGTTACTTAGACAGGCATAATCAAATAAGATGCGTTGTCTATGATATTCAAAAGTAAGCATATCTCAAGGCTTAATGTGACCTTTTATAAGATCTTGTTCATTACATCGCCAATTTGAACGCTGGACGCTAAATTCGGTTGATCAATCGTCAATTCTGCTTCTTGTTCATAGATGCGGGAGACCGTCAAAGTGATCTCGCTTTGCGACACTTTATTACGCGGTAAACCCTTTTGATCGATGAATGATGCCGTGTGCCACAGTTGCAGTTTGTCACCTTCTTTTACGCCGTGCATGCGGCCCAGATCCATCGTGACGGTGTTGCCAAAAACGGCCACCACTTCCGGTAGGGTAATCTTGCAAGACAGTTCGGACTCGAGGTCTAACATGATGTTGCGGCTGACGCGTAGCATCATTTCGCCATAGGTCGATGCCCAGAAACGTGCACTACGAGTATCCACTTGGCTGGTTTTGGCGAATGGCCAACGCGCGACTTCGCGGTAGGCTTTGTTGAAGACTTCATGGCCTGTCTTGCCATCGAAGACTTTCATCTCTAAAGCAAACTGACGGTTAATGATGTCGTCTTTTAAGAGTTGAGATTCAATCGTTGCCGTTAAGTCAGTGATCACGCCGCCAATAATGTATTGTGCGCCGTTGTCTTGCGCAATCATTTGAGTGCGAGCTGGATAATTGCTGCTGATTGAGTAGTCCGTCGTGCCAACAGAGACGAAGCTGCGCGAGGTTTGATCCAATTGGCGATTAACGACTTTGCTGAAATCGTCACCCACTTGATAGATTTGCCCCATGACTGCTTGTTGGGGGGAGGCAACGTCAATGTTACCGACCAAAATAGTCTTTTTGTATTGATCCGTGTGGCAACCCGTTGCCGATGGATAAATGTCCACTCGGATCTTCATTTCCATTTTACCACCGCGTTTGCGCTCAGATTCCACGAGAATGTAGCGCACCTCATGGTTAGTAAACTGATATTCTTTGCGGTTTTCTTCCAATAGCGGCATCAAATTACTGATGCTGCCAATGTCTGCGCCCGAAAAGTTGACGGCTTTGAATAGAGCGTCTTCCAACGCATGGAGCCTTGCCGCATCTTCAGAAGAAACGATCGTGGCAACGCCTGTCACTTCGTACCAAGACGCCACTGCACGAAATGGCAGAAGCATAACGAAAGTGATTGAAAGTAGGCTAAATAATATTTTTTTCATTGGGTATGACCGTTCGGGTATAAATATTGCTATATCAATTTCAGTGAAGTTTGGTGGCGTTTTCTTAGTTCGACAAACAAAGAAAAGCAAAGACTGTTCCAATATTACCTTTACTCAGCAAGGAATTGTGAAAGAACAGTACCACCCAAGATTATCTGGAGAATCAAACCATGAAAAAGTGGCTTGTCGCCGCATCGATGATGACGCTTTTGACATCGTGCGCGTACTCACCGATTTATAATGGTAAAGAACCGTATTCAGGCAGCCAGTTCATGTTGATGGACAGTCCGCGTCATACGATGGACTTCTTTATTGAGAGCATGACAGAAGATTTGATGGTATCTAACGTTGCCGTTTCTGCACGTACACCAATTGCTATCACATCGTTTGTTGACCTGCAAAACATGGATGCGACCAACTGGTTGGGCAACTCTGTATCTGAAGGGTTTATCCATCAGTTCCAACGTCGCGGTTTTAAAGTCGTCGATTTTAAAACGACAGGATCTATCCAAGTGACGCAGCAAGGCGACTTTGCATTAAGCCGCGATTGGCAAGATTTGGCGCAAGAGCAGCAAATTCAGTATGTGTTAACGGGAACCATGCTTCGTCAAGAAGGTGGCGTATTGGTTAATGCTCGCGTTGTTGGTATGCAAAGCCGTGTTGTGGTTGCCACAGCGCAAGGGTTCTTGCCTGCAGACCGAATCGGCCGTGATTTGGATACGCTAAATAGCATCCGTACCCAAGATGGCGTGTTGATTCGTTCAGACCCAACCATTCGCCAGCCATACACTGTGATTCTCCGTCCATAGGATAGAACCATGAAGAAGTTATTATTTATTATTGCCACCTTGGTGCTTGTGGGATGTCAGCCATTACAACAGATGCGCCAAGATGAAATTTTAGTGGCGGTAGGTTATGCAAGCGTAAGCGAACAAACTGGCCGCACGGTAGAAGAAAAACGTGTGCGCGCGATGCGAGCATCAAAAATTGATGCGTATCGTGAGTTAGCAGAGCAAGTTTACGGCATGCGAGTAAGCGGTCGTGCCGAACTTGAAGATCAGCGTCTTGGCATTGAAAGCACGAGTGGCGCGGTCGATGGCGTGATTCGCGGTGCAGAGGTCGTGCGCAGTTACTTAGTTGAAGACAGTTACGTAACAGAGTTACGTTTGGATATCCGTAAGATGGATAAGCTACGCGATTACGGTGAAGTTCAACAAGTGCCTGAGAAGCGTCAGCAAACTTTGTTCTAAAACCACTTCACTAAACAGATAATCTTTTCGAGCGGCTGATTGGCAACAATTGGTCGCTTTTTTTATGGGTTGATTTGATGGCTTTGCCTAATGAGGAAGGAGAGGCTAGAGCGTTAGGCTTTAATATTGGTGCCTAGCGTTGAAATGGTGTGGGTTTTGCCGCCGGCACTGTAGGTCATACCGATCTTGCCGTGAGTGTGTTGAAGCATGTTATTGAGCTTGTTAAAACTCAATTGAGCACGGCTGAGGGATTCTCCATTCACGCGATTGACTTGTTGACAGTCCAGCACGATGGATTGGATTTGGGCTACAACCTGACTTAGGTGCTCATCTTCGGTAAGTTGATTGACATGCGGGTGAGAGGCAATTCGCTGATCAGTGGTTCTTAGCTGATCAATGAGTGTCATTTTTTGTTTGGCGATGCTTTCGATTTCAGAAGAGACACGCGCAGTAATCGCCTGTGTTTCCTGACGTAAAACAGTAGAAAGTGCCTTAGCATTTTCTAGTTGAAAGTTTACGAGATCGACTAATGCTGCCATAAATACTTACCTTGGGCCTAAGTCAGTTAGCTTTTGCCTTGCAATTCGTTTTCAAACTTGATCATATTGTCGGCCAGTTTTTCTGGGTCAACGCGGTATGAACCGTTTGCGATTGCTTCTTTGATTGCCGCTACTTTCGCACTGTCGTAAGCCGGAGAAGCTGCCATATCCTTTTGGAGTTTGCTGACGGCTTTACTTTGTTGGCTTAGCGATACAGCGTCTTGTTGAGCTGGCGCTTTTTTCGATTCAGTTGCGCTTGATGTCGCACTTGAATCGTTACGTGCAGGCGCGCGACTGGTCGTCGACATCATTTGCCCTGAACGTATATTATCTATACCTGCCATGTTTAACCTTTGCCTTGTATCGTAATACTGGTATCCAGACTATCGACCAACCAAACGATAACTTTAATCATTTTTTGCATTTTTATTGATCAATTTTCACAATGCGGTTGTGCTACCTAAATAAAGGTTAAAAGGTGACGGTAATTTCCGCAATGTCAGTCACTATGCCCTCTATTATACGTTGTGACTTGTCATTTTTCACTCTTACTTGATCGCCCGTGGCTCCATCTTGCAATGCTGTGCCTTGTGTTGTGATCGTCATGCCTGATTTTACGGCCTTTATTGTCACTTTTTCATTACGGCAAACCACGCAAACATCATTGCGCTCAACCACATCACCAAGGCGAACGCTACGTTTTAACTTTGCACCGACCACTTGTTCGAAGCTAGAAAAGCCATCTTTGCGAAAGCGTTGAAGCTCAATCATGGACGTTGTGACATCAGATGCGCTGATGATCTCACCTCGGCCAAGTTGTCGAGTTGCGACGATCATTGGTACTGAAGAGGAGACACGAACAGGGACATACACTTTCCAGTCATCGGCAGGGCATTCTACCAACACATTGATATTGCTGCGGGTGCTGCTGGTGGAAGAGGCCGAGGTGTCGAGTGGTTCAGGGCAGTCTGTTGCCTTGATTCGAGAGTCAATGTCTGCCGCATTCACAGTCAATTCACCTCCGGCTGGCTGCTCTACCGTAGCAAGAATATGTTGTTCTGCTGCCAATTTTATTTGTTCTATCTGATTATCTGTTGCCGAATGAACAAAAAAACTAAACATACTGAGCAAAATGCCGATAGACTTAGCGTACTTTGTAAATAGCGCTCTACATATTGTCATAGTCAATGTTGTCGAAGTTATAGTGAAATACGCCATACTGTCTCCCTGGTATCATGCTTGCCAGTGGTAGAGTATCATTTAAAAACAAAAAGTTTGAGATGGAGATGAGCATATGACGGGGATTCTTGACTCGGTGAATCAGCGTACGCAACTCGTCGGTCAGAACCGATTGGAATTATTGACCTTTCGACTGATGGGGCGACAGCGTTACGGCATCAACGTATTCAAAGTAAAAGAAGTACTTCAGTGCCCTAAGCTGACTTCTATGCCAAATCTACACCCTCTGGTAAAAGGTATTGCTCATATCCGTGGCCATACCGTGTCAGTAATTGATTTGAGCCTGGCAATTGGTGGCCGCCCAACCACCGATATTGATAAATGTTTTGTTGTTATCGCTGAATTTAACCGTACGATCCAAGCATTTTTGGTATCATCGGTTGAGCGTATTATCAACATGCACTGGGAAGCGATTTTGCCGCCGCCAGATGGCGCAGGTAAAGCGCACTACCTAACTGCTGTGACGAATATTGATAACGAACTTGTTGAAATCCTAGACGTGGAAAAAATCCTGGCTGAAATCGCGCCAGTTGATGAAACCATGGATTCAACCATCGGTGAAGAAATCGCACAAGCGGAGCAAGAAAAGCCTATCGTACGTCGTATTCTGATTGCTGATGACTCAACGGTTGCACGTAAGCAAGTTGAGCGCGCGATTACTTCGATTGGTTTCGAGGTCGTATCTGTCAAAGATGGCAAAGAAGCGTACAATAAGTTGCTTGAAATGGCTCAAGAAGGCAGCATTTACGATCAGATTTCTTTGGTGATTTCTGATATCGAAATGCCAGAAATGGATGGCTACACATTAACGGCTGAAATCCGCAGAAATGCAGATTTGAAAGATCTTTATGTTATCCTTCATTCCTCATTAAGTGGCGTTTTCAACCAAGCCATGGTTGAGCGCGTAGGTGCAAACACCTTCATTGCGAAATTTAACCCAGACGAATTGGGTAACGCGGTTAAATCTGCATTAACACAATAAAAGAGACATTAATGACTGCTATTACAATCAGTGATCAAGAGTATCGTGACTTTAGCCGTTTTCTAGAATCGCAATGTGGCATCGTATTAGGCGATAGCAAACAATACCTCGTGCGCAGCCGACTGAGTCCTCTAGTGACTAAGTTCAAGCTTGCGTCGTTGTCTGATTTGCTACGCGATGTTGTTGCTGGCCGCAATCGTGAACTGCGTATTGCTGCTGTGGATGCGATGACGACTAACGAAACATTGTGGTTTCGAGATACTTATCCGTTCACGGTTTTAGCTGACAAACTATTGCCAGAAGTTGCGGCAAATAAACGTCCAATTAAAATTTGGTCTGCGGCCAGTTCATCTGGTCAAGAACCTTATTCAATCGCGATGACAATTCTGGAAACGCAACAGCGTAAGCCAGGTTTGCTGCCAAGTGCTTCCATCACAGCGACGGACATTTCTGCAAGCATGCTCGAAATGTGTCGTGCAGGTGTGTATGACAACCTTGCTTTAGGTCGTGGCCTTTCGCCTGAGCGTCGCCGCACTTTCTTTGAAGATGCAGGCGATGGCCGTATGAAAGTGAAAGACAACGTTAAACGTTTGGTGAACTTCCGTCCTCAAAACTTGATGGATAGTTACGCACTGATGGGTAAATTCGACATCATTTTCTGTCGTAACGTGCTGATTTACTTCTCTCCAGAGATGAAATCTAAAGTGCTTAACCAAATGGCGAGTAGTTTAAACCCTGGTGGTTACCTATTGCTGGGTGCGTCAGAGTCGTTAACCGGTCTGACTGATAAATTTGAAATGGTGCGCTGTAATCCAGGTATCATTTACAAGCTTAAATAGCGGTATCTCTTATTTGAAAACAAAGCCTGACCTCGTGTCAGGCTTTTCTTTTTCTGCATCCTTTCTTTTGTCTACATGAGATGAGCTTTCGAGTTTCCCCTCGCTAATCTGTTGTCGGACTTTGCCCAGTTCCCTCTGCAGGGTGTATCTTTATTCAAGTAAGCGAAGTGATACGACATTCCAGTTACTTTGGCTTGCTTATTGCAATCTAAAACGTCAATAGCTGATAGGTGCTTTAGCGTTTCCGGTTTTTGGCACGCTAATTGCTATTTAGTTATTAATAACGGTCAGTTCTTAATTGTAGAGGCAAACATGGCTATATCTTTTGACAAGGCACTAGGCATCCACCAGCACACGGTGGGCGTACGTGAGCGCAATGCAGAGGTGATTTCCACCAACATCGCGCAAGCAAACACGCCTGGTTACAAAGCAAGAGGTCTAGACTTTGCCAAGGAGTTACAAGCGGCAACATCTGGGGCAAGCATTGGTCTTAGCCGAACAGATGGTCGGCATATTCCTGCCACTACAACGTTGATGGGGGACAAACTGTATCGTCTTCCTACGCAACCAGACACGGGTGATGGCAACACCGTTGACTTGGATTTAGAGCGTAACTTGTTTATGCAAAACCAAATCAGACACCAAGCATCACTCGACTTTCTAGGCGGCAAATTCAAGAACTTAACCAAGGCAATCAAAGGGGATTAATTTAGATGAGCTTATTTAACGTTTTCAATGTGACAGGTTCCGCAATGAGCGCTGAGTCTGTTCGTCTGAATACTACCTCGAGCAACTTGGCGAATGCCGACAGTGTCAGCAGCTCTGCGAAAGACACCTACAAAGCGCGTCATGCTGTATTTGGTGCTGAGTTAAGTAACGCCATGCGTGGCGGTGATACTGTGCCAGTGAAAGTTCTGGGAATTGTAGAAAGTGATAAGCCGCTTAGTGCGGAGTACAACCCTGATCATCCCCTTGCAAACGACGAAGGTTACATCTACAAGCCAAACGTCAATGTAATGGAAGAAATGGCCAACATGATTTCGGCTTCTCGCGCATACCAAACGAATGTGCAGGTTGCTGATTCTAGTAAACAAATGCTGCTGCGTACGCTGCAGATGGGTCAATAAGGATAAGGAGGTAGCGTATGGCCGGAATTAACAACGTTGGTCAAAGCGGCTTGTCCTATATCGACCAGCTTAAAAGTCTTCAAGAGAACAAAAAAGCGGAAGGGAGCACAGGTAAGCAGGACCTAAAACAGGAAGACTTCTTATCGTTGCTCACGAAGCAATTGTCTCAACAGGACCCTTTTAAGCCGGTAAGTAATGACCAGATGATTGCGCAAATGGCGTCATTTGCGACCGTAGATGGTATTGGCAAGATGAACACTCAGTTTGAGAGTTTGAACTCGTCAATGACATCGAACCAAGCGTTGCAAGCTTCCTCTTTGGTAGGGCGCGACGTATTGGTCCCAGGTGCGGCGGGTGTGAAGCAAGACGATGCGCCTATGGCGGCAATGGTTAAGCTTTCGAAATCTCTCGACAACTTGTTTGTTCGTGTAGAAGACGAAGCAGGCCAATTGGTTCGTACTTTTGAGGTAGGTGCGAAACCAGCCGGCGACACACGCGTACTTTGGGATGGTAATGATGAAAGCGGTAATCCATTGCCTGCTGGCAAATACAAAGTGAAAGCGTCTGGCTTAGTGGATGGGGAGTCACAAGAGTTCCCAGTGTCTACTTATGCCAACGTAAACAGCGTATTGCTGGGCAAAGGTGACGGAAACGTATTACTCAATCTGGCTGGTTTTGAATCACCAGTTCGACTTGCAGAAGTACTGGAAGTCGGCAAAGCGTAATCCATAACACGCTAGATTAGGAGATTTTGGAATGTCATATGTATCTTTAAGCGGTTTGTCCGCGGCTCAACTGGATTTAAATACAACCAGTAACAACATTGCGAACGCCAACACGTACGGCTTTAAAGAGTCTCGTGCGGAATTTGCTGATGTTTACTCAAACTCTTTGTTTACTAACGCTAAAACCACTCCGGGTGGCGGTGCACAAGCAAGCCAAGTGGCACAACAGTTCCACGAAGGCTCAAGCATTTACACCAACAACCCAATGGATTTGCGTGTATCGGGTACTGGCTTCTTCGCGGTAGCGAAAGATCGTCTTATCCCACAACAAAATGAAATGACACGTAACGGTGCATTCCATTTGAACAAAGAAAACTACATGGTAACCGCGAACGATGAGTTCCTACTTGGTTATCAAGTAAACCCAGAGTCTGGTGAGGTTTCATCTTACGAGCCACAACCAATCAATATTCCTGCGGAATTTGGTAAGCCAAAACAAACAGCGAACATTGAAGTGGGCGTGAACTTACCTGCTAATGGTGATTTGAAAGATCCAACTCAGTTTGATTTTTCAGACCCAGATACATACAACCGTTCAACCTCTTCGACCATTTATGACTCGATGGGTCAATCTTACAAGTTAACAACGTACTACTTGAAAGATCAGACTCAGCCAAACACGTGGAACACTTACTACACAGTAACAGACAAGAGTGGTGAGAAGCCGTTAAACGTTGCTGGTGGTGATGCGCAAACACCAACAGGTCATATTGGTCACACCATGAAGTTCAACAACGATGGTACGTTGGCAAGCCTAAACAGCGGTAACCCGATTACTTCTGTTGCATTGGGTGATCCTGCAACAAACACCACGCCGCTTGATATGAATGGTGCAGATCCTGCTCAGACGCTTAACTTTGGTCTGGGTGCTGCGACACAATTTGCCGCCCCATTTGAGCTGACTAAGTTCGATGAAGATGGTGCGACAACGGGTTTCCTAACCAAAGTTGACTTTGATGAAAACGGCAGCGTATTGGGTACTTACTCAAACGGTGAAAACGTAACATTGGGTCGTGTGGCGCTAGTTCGTGTTCCTAACGAGCAAGGTCTGGATAAGAAGGGCGGTACGCAATGGGATTCAACTCAGTTCTCTGGTGACAAGATTTGGGGTGAATCAAACAAAGGCTCTTTCGGTACTATCAACAACGGTATGCTGGAACAGTCAAACATTGATATGACTCAGGAGCTGGTGGATCTGATCTCTGCTCAGCGTAACTTCCAAGCAAACTCACGTTCGCTAGAAGTACATAACCAGCTACAACAAAATATCCTGCAGATTCGATAATCTGCATCATCAAGTTAAGCGTGCTTTCGCCGCTTGGCTTGATAACATCATGACATTCATCTGATGCTTAGCCTGAAAACACCTCAGTTCAGGCTAAGCATGCTTTGATCTCTGGTTTGCCGCTGTTGCCGCTACATGGATCAAAATCTTGCCTCCCTTTGCAGTTTCCCTTCATTGAATATCCTTCTTGATTGTCTTTAATTTCATTCAAGTTTTTGATAAATAAGTCTATTTTTATCTTGGCATAACTATTGCTTTTACTCCGAAGTACAGAGACTTTTTTGGAGTAAATTATGGATCGCGCACTGTTTCTCGCAATGAGTGGCGCCAAGCAAAATATGCAGGCTTTGCAATTGCGCGCTAACAACTTGGCTAACGTCAGCACGACGGGGTTTCGTGCGGATTTAGCACAGGCTCGCTCAATGCAAGCGTATGGCGATGGTTTGCCGTCGCGCGTGTTTAGCATGACAGAGCGTCCGGGACATAATTTTGCTCAAGGCAGCGTGATCACGACTGGTCGCGATTTAGACATTACCGTCGAAGGCAGCGGTTGGATTTCTGTATTGGATCACACTGGAAAAGAAGGTTTGACCCGTAACGGTAACCTCAAAATTGACCAAAATGGCATGCTAACCAACGCAAGCGGTCATGCCGTTTTGGGGGAGAACGATGCGCCAATCACCCTGCCAATCCCACTCTCCAAAATCGAAATCGGTCGTGATGGCACCATCTCTGTACTTCCACAAGGTGCGCCGGCTGAAGAATTACAAATCGTTGATCGTATCAAGCTTGTGAAAACTGACGATCAAAGCTTATTTAAAGACACCAATGGCTTATTTCGCCATAAAACTCCAAACCAGCCTTACGAAGCAGACGGCACTATCAGCATTCAAACTGGTGCGATTGAAGGTAGTAACGTGAATGCCGTAGGTGAAATGACCGCGCTCATTGACCTTCAACGTCAATTCGAAATGCAGGTCAAAATGATGAGCACCGCTGAAGAGATGGATAAATCTTCAGATTCATTGCTTCGTATGAGTTAACAGAGTTAGAGGTTCACTATGCATCCAGCACTATGGGTAAGTAAAACAGGTCTAGACGCCCAACAAACCAACATCGCTACGATTTCGAACAACTTGGCGAACGCCTCGACCGTGGGCTACAAAAAAAGCCGTGCGGTCTTTGAAGATTTGTTCTATCAAAACATCAACCAGCCGGGCGGTCAGTCTTCTCAAAACACCGAGCTGCCAAGTGGCTTGATGCTTGGTGCTGGTTCTAAAGTGGTTGCAACGCAAAAAGTGCACACGCACGGTAATGCGCAAACCACCACCAACGCATTGGACATGATGGTGGAAGGCGATGGTTTCTTCCAAGTGACTCTGCCTGACGGCAACATCGGTTACACCCGTAACGGCCAGTTCACGCTAAATGGTGAAGGCACGCTAGTGACATCTGGTTCTGGTTACCCAGTAGAACCTGAAATTGTGATTCCTGAAGATGCGATTTCTATCACTGTCGGTACGGACGGTGAAGTATCTGTGCGCGTACGTGGTCAGCAAGACAACCAAGTCGTTGGCCAGTTGACTATTACAGACTTTGTTAACCCAGGTGGCCTAGAGCCAATCGGTCAGAACCTTTACTTGCCAACAGGCGCAAGTGGCGACCCGCAAGAAGGTGTTCCGGGTTTGGACGGTTTAGGTGAAATTCGCCAATCAATGCTAGAAGCCTCCAACGTAAACGTGACAGAAGAATTGGTCAACATGATCGAAGCTCAGCGCGTGTACGAAATGAACTCTAAAGTGATCTCATCTGTCGATAAGATGATGAGCTTCGTTAACCAGCAGTTGTAACGGCGAAAGTTAGCCATTAAGGAGCTCATAATGAAACGTATCTGTTTACTTGCGCTGATCACAACTATGTCTGGCTGTGCGATGTTAGAACCCATCGAAACGGATGAAGTGACGCAAGCGACTACCGTTGTGGATGCGGTTGAAGGCGATAAGTCGAAAGACGAGAGTAGCGGCATCGTTGATACACTGCGTGGCCGAAATGATCCGGTTGCTGGTGATCCAGCGTGGGCTCCAATCCATCCAAAACAAAAGCCTGAGCATTATGCTGCGGCGACGGGTTCTCTGTTTAGCCCAGAGCACATTACCGATTTGTATGACGACTCTAAACCTCGTGGTATTGGCGACATCATCACAGTCACGTTAGATGAAACCACCAGTGCGACGAAGAGCGCTAACGCGGACTTGTCGAAAACCAACGAAGCGCAAATGGATCCGTTACAAGTGGGCGGTGAAGAGCTGAAAGTAGGCGGCAAGTACAACTTCTCGTATGACTTAAACAACACCAACACCTTTGCTGGTGACTCTTCTGCGAAGCAGAGTAACAGCATCAGTGGTTACATTACGGTCGAAGTGATCGAAGTGCTGGCAAACGGCAACCTCGTGATCCGTGGTGAGAAGTGGATGACGCTAAATACGGGTGACGAGTACATTCGCTTAAGCGGCACAATTCGTCCTGATGACATCAACTTCGACAACACAATTGCGTCAAATCGTGTGTCTAACGCAAGAATTCAATACTCAGGAACCGGTCTGTCGCAAGATATGCAAGAGCCTGGCTTCTTGGCACGATTCTTTAATGTAGCGCTATAAGACGCCGCACTGACGGCAAATTGACTGCAAGAGATTAAGTAAGCATGAAAAGAATCGTTTTATTACTGATGAGCGTTGCTCTGTTTTCTACAGCCGCCCAAGCCGCACGAATCAAAGACGTCGCGCAAGTGGCAGGCGTGCGAAGCAACCAACTCGTGGGTTATGGTTTGGTTTCAGGCTTACCAGGTACGGGCGAAGCGAACCCATTTACTGAGCAAAGTTTCGCAGCCATGCTGCAAAATTTCGGCATTCAGCTGCCGCCGGGTACCAAGCCAAAAATCAAAAACGTTGCCGCGGTTATGGTCACGGCAGAGTTGCCGCCATTTTCTAAGCCGGGTCAACAAGTGGACGTGACTGTATCGTCAATCGGCAGTGCGAAAAGCCTACGTGGTGGTACGCTTCTACAAACGTTCCTTAAAGGTCTAGACGGTCAAGTTTACGCTGTTGCACAAGGTAACTTAGTGGTGAGCGGTTTCAGTGCTGAAGGCGCTGACGGTTCAAAAATTGTTGGTAACAACCCAACTGTTGGTCTTATCTCTAGTGGTGCGACGGTAGAGCGCGAAATTCCAAACCCATTCGGTCGTGGTGATTACATTACTTTCAACTTGCTTGAATCTGATTTCACGACCGCACAACGCATGGCGGATGCGGTAAACAACTTCCTTGGCCCACAAATGGCTAGTGCAGTCGATGCGACGTCGGTACGCGTGCGTGCCCCGCGTGATGTCAGCCAGCGTGTGGCGTTTTTGTCCGCGATTGAAAACCTAGAGTTTGACCCAGCTGATGGCGCGGCGAAGATCATTGTTAACTCCCGTACTGGCACGATTGTCGTTGGCAAACACGTGCGTCTTAAGCCTGCGGCAGTGACGCATGGTGGCATGACTGTCGCCATCAAAGAAAATCTAAACGTTAGCCAACCAAACAGCTTCTCTGGCGGCCAAACGGTCGTGGTGCCCGATTCAGATATCGAAGTGACGGAAGAAAAAGGCAAAATGTTCAAATTCGAGCCGGGTTTGACGCTGGATGACCTCGTACGTGCGGTGAATGAAGTGGGCGCAGCACCTTCTGATTTGATGGCCATCTTACAAGCATTGAAACAAGCTGGTGCCATCGAAGGCCAGTTGATCATCATTTAATGGTTAGGAGGTTGCGATGATGAAGAATCCTAACGATATCGGTTTTATTCACGATATTAGCTCACTCGATAGCCTGCGTCAGAAAGCGGTGAAAGAGGGCAAAGATGGCGAGCAAGAAGCACTGCATGCGGCTGCTCGTCAGTTTGAGTCTATCTTTACATCCATGATGCTGAAGTCGATGCGCGAAGCGAACGAAGGCTTCGAGTCGAACATCATGAATAGCCAAAATGAGAAGTTTTACCGCCAGATGCTTGATGAGCAGATGGCGAGTGAACTGAGCGCAAATGGCTCTATGGGCTTGGCAGATATGATTGTGGCACAGCTGACGGCTGGCCAAGGCAATGATAAGAGCGAAACGGCAATGCGCGATGCGGCAAACAGCGCCGTAGAATATCGTCGCGTGGACCCTAAAAAAGCGCGTGAAATTGAAAAGCGATTGATTGAGTCCGGCGAACTTTCCCGTACCAGCCATACTCCCGCTAAGTTTGATTCGCCAGAATCCTTTGTGAACTCCATGAAGCCATACGCTGAAAAGGCGGCGAAAGCGTTGGGTGTAGAACCATCATTGCTTCTTGCTCAAGCAGCTCTGGAAACTGGCTGGGGACAAAAAGTGGTGCAAAATGCTCGTGGTAGCAGTAACAACTTGTTCAACATCAAAGCAGACAGAAGCTGGCAAGGTGACAAAGTCACCACGCAAACATTGGAATTTCATGACAATACGCCAGTGAAAGAGACGGCAGCGTTTCGTTCTTACTCGAACTATCAAGATAGTTTCAACGACTACGTCCGTTTCTTAAATGACAACCCACGTTACGAGACGGCATTGCAGCAACGTGGAGATTCTGAATCCTTTATTCGCGGTATTCATCGAGCAGGTTATGCGACGGATCCAACCTACGCCGACAAAGTTCTGCAAGTGAAGCAGAAAATCGAAAGTATGTAACCTTTTGGGGTTGCCGCGTACGCGAATCATTGAGGCTTGCCATCGTGCAAGCCTTTATTTTACCTGTATTTACTACTCTAAATTCCACTTGGCACACCTTTTGCTTTTACTTGTCTAGGTGATCGGTATTTACCGATCTTATTTCGTTTTTGGGGGCAGGTATGGCGTCAGATCTTCTGAATGTAGGTACTCAAAGTGTGCTTACTGCTCAGAGGCAGTTAAATACTACTGGTCATAACATTTCTAATGTTAATACAGAAGGTTACAGCCGTCAGTCAGTGATTCAGGGTACCAACGATCCACGCATGTTTGGTGGTTCGACCTACGGCATGGGCGTGCATGTGGAAAATGTTCGCCGCTCGTGGGACCAATTTGCCGTTAATGAACTCAACCTGTCCTCTACAAGCAATGCGAATAAAACGGATACCCAAGATAACTTAGACATGCTTTCTAGCATGTTGAGCTCTGTTGCATCGAAGAAGATCCCAGAAAACCTCAACGAGTGGTTTGATGCTGTGAAAACCATGGCAGACACACCAAACGATTTAGGTGCGCGTAAAGTTGTGTTGGAAAAGGCAAAAATCTTTTCAGATACATTAAACGACTTTCACGAAACGGTGCGACTGCAGTCAGACGTAACCAATAAAAAATTGGACATGGGCATTGAGCGCATTAACCAATTGGCGCTAGAAATTCGTGACATTCACCGCTTGATGATGCGCACTCCTGGTCCACATAACGATTTGATGGATCAGCATGAAAAGCTGATTACCGAGCTGTCGGAATACACTAAGGTCACCGTGACCCCACGTAAAAACGCTGAAGGTTTCAACGTGCACATCGGCAATGGTCATACCTTGGTGTCGGGCACAGAGGCAAGCCAATTAAAAATGATTGATGGCTACCCAGACGTGCACCAACGACGTCTGGCGATGGTCGAAGGCGATGGTATTAAAGCGATTAAGGCCGACGACATGGACGGCAAAATCGGCGCGCTACTCGACATGCGTGACAAACACATTCCGCAGCTGCTGGATGAAATGGGGCGCTTAGCTACCGGATTCTCTTACAAGGTCAACCAACTGCAATCGCAAGGTTTGGATCTCAACGGCAAAATCGGTAAAGACGTTTTCACCGATGTGAATTCTGAGCTGGTGGCTAAATCACGAGTGTTTACCGCACCAAACTCGAAAGCGGACGTTGCCGTTTATGTCGATGATATTTCGGCGTTGAAAGGTGGCGAATATGCGCTGCGCTTCGATGGTGATCGCTACAGCGTGACAACACCGAAAGGCGAGCAAGTTCAGATAGATATAGACCAGTCGGATTCTACCTTCGTATTGGATGGCATGAGAGTGCAAATCGGCGAAGGCCTTGCCGCTGGCGAACGAGTGCTGCTGCGTCCTACTCGCAGTGGTGCTGCCATCATCAAGATGGAAACCAACGACGCTAAATCCATTGCCGCACAAAGTTATGAAGCGTCTACGACGTTTGCTCAAGGCAGTGCAAAATTCAATATTCGTGAAGCGGGTGATGTAAAAGAGTTTGAAGTGACGGTCCAGCCACCCGATGAAAAGCACGACAAAGCGTGGCTAAAGATTACCGATAACAAAGGTAACTTACTGTCTGATAAATACTCTTATCCGTTAGACAAAGATGATCCGCTGATTGAAATCTCAGTGCCGAAAAGTCATCCGCTATACAAAAATGGCGATGCAACCATCTTTGAACTCACAGAAGGCGCACTGCTGAACGACAAATTTACGGCCAACTTGGTGCCGTCAGAAGGTGGTAACGGCAACTTGAGAAAGATGCAGCAATTACAAACCAACAAAATGATGGATGGTAAATCGAGCACCTTGATTGACGTTTACCACAATCTTAATACTGACGTGGGTTTGAAATCGGCAACGGCTAACCGCTTAGCATCGGTTGCGCGTTTAGAGCATGAAGCCGCACAAGAGCGTGTAGCATCGATTGCGGGTGTGAACCTCGATGAAGAGGCCGCCAACATGATGAAGTTTCAACAAGCTTACATGGCTTCATCACGCGTGATGCAGGCGGCAAATGACACCTTCAACACCATTTTGCAACTGAGGTAAGGAGAAGAGATAAGTGTTAACTCGAATTTCTAGTTTCCATAACTATCAGTCTGTACAAAATGACTTGCGTCGCCAAGAGAACAAGATCCATCACAACCAAGAGCAACTTGCCTCAGGTAAGAAGCTGCTTAAACCAAGTGATGATCCGCTGGCTGCGCATTACATTCAGAATATTGGCCAGCAGCAAGAGCAGTTAAAGCAATATTTAAGCTCGATTGTGTTGGTGCGTAACCGTTTAGAAAACCACGAAGTGAACATCGCGAACGCAGAAAGTTTCGCTGATGAATCGAAACGTCTCACAATGGAAATGATCAACGGTGCGTTCTCTGCCGAAGACCGACAAGCGAAAAAACGCGAGTTGGAAGAAATTGCAAATAACTTCCTTAACTTAGTGAATGCGCAAGATGAATCGGGCAACTACGTGTTTGCGGGGACAAAGCCGAAAAGCCAGCCATTTTATCGTGATAAAGATGGCAGCGTGCAATACGCTGGTGATGATTACCAACGCAAAATGAAAGTGTCCAGCATGCTGGATATGCCGATGAACGATCCTGGTAGCAAACTGTTCATGGAAATCCCAAACCCGTTTGGTGATTACCAGCCTAGTTACGATTTACAAAGCGGCTCTGACTTACTGCTAAGTAAAGCAACCAATGTGGATGCGAAGGACACCGCCTCTTATCGCGTGACGTTTGTTGATATGAATAACGGCAAGTTTGGCTACCAATTGGAGCGAAACGGCAAAGTGGTGGACGCTGACGAATTTTCGCCAGAAAAAGGCATCGAGTACAAAGGACTTAAAGTGCATGTGAAAGGGCAAATTACCCCTGGAGACAGCATCGGCATCGAAAAACGTGAGTCCTTCAGTATTTTCGATACCTTTAAGGAAGCGATGTCTTGGTCGGATAAATCCGTTTCCGATACATCAGCGACCGCGAAGTTGCACCAAATGACTGAGGAATTTCAAGCCGCGTTCATCCATTTGAACAAAGCTCGAACCGACGTGGGTGCAAGGCTGAGCACGCTCGATATTCAAGAGCAAAACCACGAAGACTTTAACTTGTCTTTGGCAAAAGCAAAGAGCAATTTTGAGGATTTGGATTACTCCAAAGCTGTGATCGAGTTCAGTGAGAACTCGCGTGCATTGCAGGCCTCGCAACAAGCTTTTGGCAAAACAAAAGACCTGACATTGTTTAACTACATTTAATGATTTGACGGCCAGCGGCGAATAACGACAACGAGAGATTTTGATGCCTTATGTGCCAAGCCTTAAGTGCGAGAAATTTCAAATGTCGTTGAGGTGAGTGAGCGGCATGTTTTTACCGAATGCGGCAAAGGCACCAGTGGCAATGTGAGCGGCAAGCTTCTCTTGGTGTGAAAATATCTTCATCTCATAGAGAAAGAGGTCGAAAACAGCGAGTGTGTTATCTAACTTATTGTTTATTTATCTATTTTAATTTGGAATCGATATCTTAAATAAGTTGGCACACAAATTGTATTGAATAATGTCAGAACAGATTTCGAGATTCTAAACCCTGCGTTAAAGGCAGATTTAGCAAGTAATTTTTACGGTCAGTGCTTATCCAAATGAGAGTAAAGCTGGCCGCTTCGCAAAAGCTTGCGAACTCAAAAGGAGAGCAAAATGGCTGTAACAGTTAGTACTAACGTCTCCGCGATGACCGCGCAGCGTTACTTAAATAAAGCGACCAACGAGCTGAATACCTCGATGGAGCGTCTATCATCAGGTCACAAAATTAACAGTGCAAAAGACGATGCAGCAGGTCTGCAGATCTCTAACCGTCTAACGGCACAGTCTCGTGGTCTTGATGTGGCAATGCGTAACGCGAACGATGGTATCTCTATCGCTCAAACGGCTGAAGGTGCGATGAACGAAGCAACGTCAGTGATGCAGCGTATGCGTGACTTGGCTATCCAGTCATCAAACGGTACTAACTCTCCAGCTGAGCGTCAGGCAATCAACGAAGAATCAATGGCGTTGGTTGACGAACTGAACCGTATCGCAGAAACCACATCATTCGGTGGCCGTCGTCTATTGAACGGCTCATTCGGTGAAGCGGCATTCCAAATCGGTGCGAGCTCTGGTGAAGCGATGATCATGGGTCTAACCAGTATTCGTGCAGATGACACTCGTATGGGCGGTGTGACATTCTTCTCTGAAGTAGGAAAAGGTAAAGATTGGGGTGTTGATCCAACTAAAGCCGATCTAAAAATCACGCTTCCTGGCATGGGTGAAGACGAAGATGGTAATGTTGATGATCTAGAAATCAATATCAACGCGAAAGCGGGTGATGACATCGAAGAGCTAGCAACGTACATCAATGGTCAATCAGACATGATCAACGCGTCTGTAAGCGAAGATGGCAAGCTGCAAATTTTTGTTGCTCATCCAAACGTTCAGGGTGACATCTCGATCTCTGGTGGTCTTGCTTCTGAGCTAGGCCTAAGTGATGAGCCAGTAAGAACATCAGTACAAGATATTGATATGACAACGGTTCAAGGATCTCAGAACGCGATTTCTGTACTGGACTCTGCACTGAAATACGTGGATTCACAACGTGCGGATCTTGGTGCGAAACAAAACCGTCTGAGCCACAGCATCAACAACTTGGCAAATATCCAAGAAAACGTTGACGCGTCGAACAGCCGAATTAAAGACACGGACTTTGCGAAAGAAACAACGCAAATGACCAAAGCACAAATTTTGCAACAAGCAGGTACTTCGATTCTTGCTCAAGCGAAACAGTTGCCAAACTCTGCAATGTCACTATTGCAGTAGTTTATACCAATTACAGTGAATAAGAGTTCAGAAATAGCGTAGATTCAATGCTTGAGAACGAGGCAAAGTTTTTCGATAAGTAGTCATTCTACAGTCAAAAACTTTAACGTAGTTATCGAGCATTTTAGCAAGCTAGGGTGAGCAGTTATTTACTACGATTGGTATCCTCTAGCCTGTATTCAATACATTCAGACGTGGATGGGAATGCGGGCTTTTGGCAAGCAACTTTATAACAAAATGAATGGCTCTCTCATCTCTCACCTGCCAATCATTTTCAATGTAGAGTTGCACCCGGTATGCCGGAAATGTGTTCATTTCTCTTGATCTCCACATAGGCTCTGGCGACCAACCTAGCCCCAGTTCTCTCAAAGGAAAAGGGGCTTTTTCTTTTCTGCATTTTCCTTCTTTTATTTTCTCTATTCATTTCCTTATCTCTTATTTTTGATGCTTTTTTGTACAATTTAGCCCTCTCGGCTCAATTTGTAGAAACTTGAGCACTTTTTCTGACTTTTCTTCAATTTTTTTAGCCAAATCTCGCAATGTTATTTTTTTAAATTTTTTTCTAAAGCTTCTGAATTTGGTGTCGTTAATAGAAGTAACTTTGAGAGAACTACTTGGTTTTCCGAGACGTCGGAAACCGCTACATCGGAAAATCAATTGGAGAAATCACCATGGCAGTGAATGTAAACACTAACGTATCAGCGATGACCGCTCAGCGTTACCTAAACAACGCAAACTCAGCACAACAAACCTCAATGGAGCGTTTGTCTTCAGGTTTCAAAATCAACAGCGCAAAAGATGACGCTGCGGGTCTACAAATCTCGAACCGTTTGAACGTACAAAGCCGTGGCCTGGATGTGGCTGTTCGCAACGCGAACGACGGTATCTCTATTGCACAAACGGCTGAAGGTGCAATGAACGAGACCACCAACATCCTACAACGTATGCGTGACCTGTCTCTACAATCAGCAAACGGCTCAAACTCGAAAGCAGAGCGCGTTGCGATTCAAGAAGAAGTGACAGCACTAAACGACGAACTAAACCGTATCGCAGAAACCACATCTTTTGGTGGTAACAAGCTACTAAACGGCACACATGGCGCGAAATCGTTCCAAATCGGTGCTGATAACGGTGAAGCAGTAATGCTTGAGCTTAAAGACATGCGCTCAGACAACAAAATGATGGGCGGTGTGAGCTACCAAGCTGAAAGCGGTAAAGGTAAAGACTGGAACGTTGCACAAGGCAAAAACGACCTAAAAATCAGCCTAACTGACAGCTTTGGTCAAGAGCAAGAAATCAACATCAACGCGAAAGCGGGCGATGACATCGAAGAGCTAGCAACGTACATCAACGGTCAAACAGACCTAGTGAAAGCGTCAGTAGACCAAGATGGCAAACTGCAAATCTTTGCTGGTAACAACAAAGTAGAAGGCGAAGTGTCATTCTCTGGCGGTCTGTCTGGTGAACTAGGCCTAGGCGACGTCAAGAAAAACGTTACGGTTGATACTATCGACGTAACTTCAGTTGGCGGCGCACAAGAATCAGTAGCAATCATTGATGCGGCACTGAAATACGTAGACAGCCACCGTGCAGAGCTGGGTGCATTCCAGAACCGTTTCAACCATGCAATCAGCAACTTGGACAACATTAACGAGAACGTGAACGCGTCGAAGAGCCGTATCAAAGATACCGACTTCGCGAAAGAAACGACGGCAATGACCAAGTCACAAATTCTATCGCAAGCGTCAAGCTCAATCCTTGCGCAAGCGAAACAAGCGCCAAACTCAGCGCTAAGTCTTCTAGGTTAATCTACCTAACACGACAAGACACAAAAGCCAGGCTCATCCCTGGCTTTTTGCTTATCGGCTATACCGATTTAGATGCGTCCTAACAGGATGTTCGACAAGGCATTCATATCGATTAGATGGTCTCTTTAAATACCAATGTTGCCGCGATGATGACGCAGCGACATCTTAGCCAAGCAGCCGATCAAAACGTTGAGTCACAGAGAAACCTGTCTTCGGGATATCGGATTAACTCAGCAAGCGACGATGCTGCAGGTCTACAAATATCGAATACTCTCCATGTTCAAACGAGAGGGATTGATGTCGCCTTAAGGAATGCTCACGATGCCTATTCTGTCGCTCAAACCGCAGAAGGCGCGTTGCATGAGAGCAGTGATATTCTGAAACGGTTACGCTCTCTCGGGCTTCAGGCCGCAAATGGCAGCCATGAACAGGATGATCGTACAAGTCTTCAACAAGAAGTTATTGCACTACAAGATGAATTGGATCGTGTGGCAATCACGACGACATTCGCGGATAAAAACCTCTTCAATGGCTCTTATGGTTCTCAGAGTTTTCATATTGGCGCCAATGCGAACTCTATATCATTGACGCTCAGAAACATGCGTACGCACATACCTGAAATGGGCGGGCAACATTATCTGGGTGACAGTTTAGACAAAGACTGGCGGGTGACGAGAGATAACCAACAGTTCGCGTTTGAATATCAAGACAATGAAGGCCAAGCGCAATCTAAAGTATTAACACTCAAAGTAGGCGATAACCTTGAAGAAGTGGCAACCTACATTAATGCCCAGCAATCGGTAGCCGATGCTTCCGTAACGCAAGATCATCAACTGCAGTTTTTTACCTCGACACTGAATGCGCCAGAAGGCATCACATGGAAAGGCAATTTTGCCGATGAGATGGATATAGGTTCCGGTGAGTTGGTGACCGTTGATGATCTCGATATGTCGACAGTAGGAGGCGCTCAGCTTGCCATTGGTGTGGTGGATGCGGCGATAAAGTATGTTGATTCTCATCGCAGTGAAATCGGTGGATTTCAGAATCGTGTGAGTGGCACGATCGATAATTTAAACTCCATTAACCGGAGTGTTTCGGAATCAAAAGGGCGAATTCGAGATACAGACTTTGCTCGGGAGTCGACAGTAATGGTGCGCTCTCAGGTGCTGCAGGATGCGACAACTGCATTACTCGCTCAAGCGAAGCAAAGGCCGAGCTCAGCACTAGGCTTGCTCAGTTGAACGTGTTTCAGCGATGCGCATCGGTCAGAAAAAAGTCAGATAATAAAAAACGCTGCCATTGGCAGCGTTTTTTCGTGTTCGGATAAGTAAAAATTACTTAGTTACACGTAGAACTGGAGTTTCACCAACAGTTACAGAACCAGAAAGCTTGTTCAGCTCTTTGATTTCGTCCATGTTAGAGATAACAACTGGAGTTAGTGTTGACTTCGCTTTCTCTTCTAGAAGAGCTAGATCGAATTCAATTACAGTGTCGCCAGCTTTAACAGTTTGACCTTCTTCAGCGATACGCGTGAAGCCTTCGCCTTTAAGTTCAACTGTATCGATACCGAAGTGAACGAAAAGCTCAACACCGTCGTCAGACTCGATAGAGAATGCGTGGTTAGTTTCGAAGATCTTACCGATAGTACCGTTTACAGGAGCTACCATTTTGTTGCCTGCTGGCTTGATAGCAATACCGTCACCAACGATTTTCTCAGCGAAAACAACATCTGGCACATCTTCAATGTTTACGATTTCACCAGATAGTGGTGCGATGATTTCGATTGCACCAGCGTCAGCGCTGTCATCAGATACAAGCTTCTTAAGTTTGTCAAACAGACCCATTGTGTCATGCTCCTAAGGTTTGGTTTTATTCTGTCGAATTATAGTATACCAATATAGCCCATTAGACGACTTTTTTCGCCGTCTAATGGCCATTAAGTATTGAATAACTTGGTACTACTGATTATTGAGTTTTCTCAGCAATGAACTTTTCAACTACTGCTTCAATTTCTGCTGCAGTAGGTAGAGAAAGCGCTTCTTCAGCCATTGCTTTCACTTCTGCGAAGTTAGAGTTACGAATAACTTTCTTCACTTTAGGGATAGAGATACCGCTCATTGAGAACTCATCCAGACCCATACCTAGAAGTAGAAGTGTTGCACGCTCATCGCCTGCAAGCTCACCACACATACCAGTCCACTTACCTTCAGCGTGAGAAGCGTCGATAACTTGCTTGATCACGGTTAGTACAGCTGGTGATAGTGGGTTGTAAAGATGAGAGATCATCTCGTTACCACGGTCTACCGCTAGAGTGTACTGAGTAAGGTCGTTGGTACCGATAGAGAAGAAAGATACTTCCTTCGCTAGGTGGTGTGCGATCGCTGCTGCTGCAGGTGTTTCAACCATTACACCGATTTCGATGTTTTCGTCGAATGCAAGACCTTCAGCACGTAGCTCTGCTTTGTACTCTTCGATTGCGTTCTTAAGCTCGCGGATTTCTTCAACAGAGATGATCATTGGGAACATGATACGTAGCTTACCGTGTGCAGACGCACGTAGGATGCCACGTAGTTGATCACGAAGGATTTCACGACGATCCAAGCTGATACGTACTGCACGCCAACCTAGGAACGGGTTCATCTCTTGAGGTAGATCCATGTACGGTAGATCTTTATCGCCGCCGATATCCATAGTACGGATGATCACAGCTTGACCGTTCATTGCTTCTGCAACTTCTTTGTACGCTTGGTACTGTTCTTCTTCAGTTGGTAGCGCAGTACGGTCCATAAATAGGAATTCAGTACGGTACAGACCAACGCCTTCACCACCGTTACGGATGATACCGTCGCAGTCTTTCACTGTACCGATGTTGCCGCAAACTTCTACGCGGTGACCATCTGTTGTTTCTGCGTGTAGGTCTTTAAGTTTTGCTAGCTCTTCTTTCTCAGCTAGGAATGCAGCTTTAACTGCTTTCGCTTCTTCTACTTCAGCTTCTGATGGATTAACAACGATCTTGTTGTTCATCGCGTCAAGAATAAGCATGTCGCCATTCTTAACTTTCTTAGTGATGTCGTTAGTACCAACGATAGCAGGAAGCTCAAGAGAGCGAGCCATGATAGAAGTGTGTGAAGTACGACCACCGATGTCACAAGCAAAACCCAGCACGTAGTCTAGGTTGATTTGAGCTGTTTCAGATGGCGTTAGGTCGTAAGCAACTAGGATAACTTCTTCATTGATGTCGCTTAGCGAAACGATGTTGATGCCTAGTGCGTTCTTCACGAAACGAGAACCGATATCACGGATGTCAGTTGCACGTTCTTTTAGGTATTCGTCATCTAGAGACTCAAGAGCACATGCTTGCTCTTCGATCACTGAGTGGATAGCGTGATCAGCAGTCATCTTGTCGTTTTTGATAAGTGCTAGGATTTCCTCTTCTAGCTCTTCGTCTTCAAGAAGCATGATATGACCTTCAAAGATCGCTTCTTTTTCTTCGCCAAAAGTTTCAAGCGCTTTTTGCTTGATAGTTTCTAGCTGAGCTGCAGATTTGTTACGAGCGTCAAAGAAACGTGCAACTTCTGCTTCTACTTGATCATCAGAAATAGTGTTTGTGTTTAGGACAATTTCATCTTCTTGAAGTAGTAGTGCTTTACCGATTGCAATACCAGGAGATGCTAGGATGCCTGAAATCATAGCCTTACCTTAAGTTTGGTCAACTTTATAAAACGGGAGAATAATGGGTGCGCTAACGAATAGTTTTAGCTTAGTTTTGAGCCTATTTCCAACGAAGCCATTTTGCTTTCACAAAATGGCTTCTGGAGTAGGAGACCGGATTAGTGTAGTTGGTCCATTAGAGCAACTAGGTGGTCTACAGCTTGCTGAGCTTGTGGGCCTTCAGCAGAAATAGTAACAAGAGTACCTTTTACTAGGCCTAGTGTTTGTAGTTTGAATAGGCTCTTAGCGCTAGCGCTTTTACCGTTAGAAGTCACAGTGATGTCCGCGTCGAATGCTTTAGCTTCTTTAACGAACTGTGCAGCTGGACGAGTGTGAAGACCGTTTTCTGCTGTGATTTCTACTTGCTTCTCGTACATGTGATATACCCCAATAAATGTATTTTTTTGTTAGTTTGTGACTAGATTTAGCTTAACTGCTTTATATCTTGTGCGCTAGCACGGGAGAGTTCAAAGCGTGTCAGTTCTGATACTAGTCAAAAGTTTGGTAACTACGCAACTGTTTGCGTGCGCAATTACTTTGAAACCTTTTTGTGTTCTGCTTCTTTATTTTGAAGCTAGAAATAAAACACCCTGATATTACCAAAGGTAGGGCAGGGATCAACAAAAAAGCCCCTGAACGGGGCTTTTTTAGACGAAAAATTGATTTGACCACATATTATTGTTGGTTCTCTTTTTCGGTAAAGATACCAGCAAATAGCGCCGTACTTAGGTAGCGTTCACCAGAGCTTGGCAGAATTGTTACGATGGTTTTTCCTTCAAATTCAGGTAGTTCTGCAATTCGGTTCGCAGCAACGACAGCGGCGCCTGAAGAGATGCCCGCAAGGATGCCTTCTTCTTCCATTAGTCGACGAGCCATCTCAATTGCTTCTTCAGAAGTCACTGGCTCAACTCGGTCGATAATGTCCAAATCTAGGTTTCCAGGAATGAAACCTGCACCGATACCTTGGATTTTGTGTGGTGCTGGTTGAATTTCTTCGCCTGCTAGTGCTTGCGCGATTACTGGTGATTCTGCAGGTTCTACAGCAACAGAAGTGATCGCTTTACCTTTCTCACCTTTAATGTAACGGCTTGTACCAGTGATAGTGCCACCCGTACCAACGCCTGCTACTAGCACATCGATTTCACCGTCTGTCGCATCCCAGATTTCAGGGCCAGTTGTTTTCTCGTGAATTTGCGGGTTAGCAGGGTTGTTGAACTGTTGTAGAAGAAGGTATTTTTCAGGATTGCTTGCTACGATCTCTTCTGCTTTAGCAATTGCGCCTTTCATGCCTTTCGCTGCTTCAGTTAGCTCAAGGTTTGCGCCTAGTGCTTTAAGTAGCTTGCGGCGCTCAAGGCTCATTGATTCAGGCATAGTTAGAGTCAATTTGTAACCGCGAGCGGCTGCTACGAACGCTAATGCGATACCTGTGTTACCACTGGTTGGTTCTACCAGCTCTACGCCTGGCTTTAAAGTGCCAGCTTTTTCTGCTTCCCAAATCATGTTTGCACCGATACGGCACTTAACACTGAAGCTTGGGTTGCGTGCTTCAATTTTCGCTAGAACGTTACCTTTGCTCACTTTGTTTAGGCGAACTAGGGGCGTATTACCAATGGTAAGAGAGTTATCTTCGTAGATTTTGCTCATAGTGATGTTCCTTCATTACACGTTGTGTGAATATGGATAGAAGAATATGCGGTATAAAAAAAAGGGAAAAGGATTAAAAAGTTATATCTTATTAGGTTGGCCGAGAATTTAGTAAAAAGAAAGGGAAGCGCATCGAACAGCCTTCCCTTTCACTAAATTTGACCTAGCGCTGATGTTTAAACTCTGCCACCCACATGGCGGTCGCACCGCATATTGCAACAGGCATGACGATAAGGTTCAAAATTGGAATCGTTGTGAATAATGAAACCAACACACCAAAGCCATAGGCTTTACCTTGCTTTTGTTTCAATTTGTAACGCATGCCGTTGAACGGAATTTTGTGGTTATCGAACGGGTAATCACAATATTGAATCGCGAGCATCCACGCGGTAAAGATAAACCATAAAACCGGGCCAACAGTTTGCCCTAGTGCCGGGATAAGTAAGAGCAAAAACAAGCCAATTGCTTTAGGCAGTATATAAAGCAGTTTTCTCCATTCGCGAGCAAGTACGCGAGGCACATCTTTTAGAACAGCCGTAAAGCCGTCGTCATTAATTTTTTTTCCGGTTAGCGTCTCTTCAACTTTTTCTGCTAACAGCCCGTTGAAGGGAGCGGCAATAAAGTTGGCTAACGTGCTAAAGAAATAAGAGAAGGTGGCCAGTATCGTTAGAGCAAGTAGGGGCCACAAGATATACGTGAGCCAAGAGAGAAACTCTGGTAACTGTCCAATCCAACCTTCAATCCACATGTTCAAGTGGGAGAATAGATAGAAGATAGCCCCACCCACGAGAATAATATTTGCTAAAAGTGGTAACACGACAAAACGTCTTATCTCTGGAGAGAGCGCCAATTGAATTCCGTATAGGAAGTAACCGAATCCGGTTCGTTGCTGATTGTTAATCTTCATATCCAATATTTTCGTGTGAGTGAGAACTCATTGTACCTGTCGATGATTTTCTTTCAATGCCCTAACAATTAGGGTCTTGCAAAGTGGAATCGTGGCAAGAATCACAACAAAAAACGGAACTTCTTGCATTAAGTTGTTCTAAACCTACATATAGTTTTGGTAAAGTAAACGTATCATTCAGATTTATTGCACTTGGGTTGCTGCTCAAGGAATTGCGAGTAGTAAAAACAGGTATATTGAGAGTAAATAATGCAGGAATTGCGATTCGTACTCATTGTTGTTGGCGCATTAGCCATCGCGGCATTGCTGTTTCATGGTTTGTGGAGCAGTAAGAAAGAAGGCAAAGCAAAATTTGGCAACAAGCCACTTGGTAAGCTGGATGTTGACCAAGGAGATAAAGATTCGGTTGAGCAAGAGCGCAGTTTCGCTCCTGCCCCTGAAGACGATTTCGAAATCATCCGTAAAGATCGCAAAGAACCAGACTTTGGGATGGAAAATACGTTTGATAGTAAGTTTGAGGCAGATCCTTTGCTTGGAGGTGTGGCAGAAGAAAAGCCTTCTGTAAAAGAAGAAGCTGAGGAAATCCCTTCTTTTGTCGCGATGAAAAACGATGTTGAAGATGTAGCAATTCAGCCGTCTGAAGTCGAAGAGCCAATGCAAGAGGTGATTGAAGAAGAGATCATGCCTTCTGCATTTGATGCGTCTAAACAAGAGATGGAAATGGTTGAAGAAGTGGCTCCTGCCGTTGTTGAACAACCAGAAGAGCCAAAGCCAGAGCCGGAAATGCAAGTGATCGTGTTGAATGTTCATTGTGCGGGCGAAGAACCATTTATTGGCACGGAACTTTTTGACAGTATGCAGCAAAATGGTCTTATCTATGGCGAGATGCATATCTTCCATCGTCATGTTGATTTATCTGGTAACGGTAAAGTGCTGTTCAGTGTGGCTAACATGATGCATCCGGGCACACTTGAGCATGGTGATCCCGCAGAGTTTTCGACGAAAGGCATTTCCTTCTTTATGACGTTGCCTTGCTATGGCGAAGCTGAGCAAAACTTCAACTTGATGTTGAGAACTGCGCAGCAGATTGCGGATGATATGGGAGGGAATGTTCTCGATGACAAGAGAAACTTAATGACTCCTGACCGTTTAGCTGCTTATCGACGCCAAATAGTTGAGTTTAATGCGGCTAACGCATAATCTTACTACCCAATTATAAAAGGGCTCCGATTGGAGCCCTTTTTCATGGATTCCCAACCTCATCGATTGACAATATACGGGGCTTTACTATGTCTGAATCAGTACATCAACGGCTAGAAGAACTCAAAGAGTCGTTGCACTACCACGCCGTTCGCTACTACGTGGAAGATAATCCAGAGATTCCAGATGCAGAATACGATCGCCTAATGCGTGAACTGCTAGAAATTGAAGCTCAACATCCTGATTTAGTGACGGTTGATTCGCCAAGTCAGCGAGTGGGTGGTAAGCCGCTTTCTGAATTTAGTCAGGTGACACACGAAGTCCCAATGTTGTCATTGGATAACGCATTCGACGACAGTGAACTCGACAGCTTTCATAAACGTGCTCAAGACCGAATCGGTGGAGAAAGCATTAAGCAGTATTGTTGTGAACCAAAGCTAGATGGCTTAGCCGTGAGTCTGTTGTATGAAAACGGTATTTTAGTTCAAGCGGCAACGCGTGGTGATGGTACTACGGGTGAAAACATCACTGAAAACGTGCGCACCATTAATGCCATTCCTCTGAAGCTGAGGGGTGATGACTGGCCAGCTCGTCTTGAGGTTCGTGGTGAAGTGTTTATGCCGAAAGCGGGCTTTGAAAAGTTGAATGAGCTTGCGCGTCAGAAGGGCGAAAAAGTGTTTGTGAACCCTCGCAATGCAGCAGCAGGCAGTCTACGTCAATTAGATTCGCGTATTACGGCTTCGCGCCCACTTAGCTTCTACGCATACAGTGTTGGAGTTGTGCAAGGGGCTGATTTGGCAGCCAGTCACTATGAGCGTTTTCTACAGATAAAATCTTGGGGACTGCCAATGTGTCCAGAGACCAAGCGAGTCGACAGTTTGGCAGACGTAAAAACTTATTATCAAGACATTCTGCAGCGTCGTGATGCATTACCTTACGAAATTGACGGAGTCGTGATCAAAATTGACGATATTGCCGTTCAAGAGCGCCTGGGTTTTGTTGCTCGCGCTCCACGTTGGGCGATCGCATACAAATTCCCGGCTCAAGAAGAAATCACAACATTGAATGAAGTTGAGTTCCAAGTTGGCCGAACGGGAGCGATCACTCCGGTTGCTAAGTTAGAGCCCGTGTTTGTTGGTGGCGTGACGGTGAGTAACGCAACGCTGCATAATGCGGATGAAATTGAGCGCCTTCAAGTAAAGATTGGTGATCAGGTCGTGATTCGTCGTGCTGGCGATGTGATTCCTCAAGTGGTTTCTGTCATCAAAGAGCGTCGACCAGAAACGGCGCGAGATATTATTTTCCCAACTCAGTGTCCTGTTTGTGGTTCGCACGTAGAGCGTATCGAAGGGGAGGCGGTGACTCGATGTACTGGCGGTTTGGTCTGTCAAGCTCAACGTAAGCAAGCGCTCAAGCACTTCGTCTCACGTAAAGCGTTGGATGTTGATGGTTTAGGTGACAAAGTTATCGAGCAATTGGTCGATCGTGAAATGGTAGAAACCCCTGCCGATCTGTTCAAGCTTTCGGCTGGCGTGTTAACCGTATTGGAGCGCATGGGGCCAAAATCTGCTCAAAACATTGTTAATGCGTTAGAAAAATCGAAGTTAACAACCTTGCCACGTTTCTTATACTCGCTAGGTATTCGAGAAGTGGGCGAGGCAACGGCGGCAAACCTAGCTCAACACTTTAAATCACTGGAAGCGATTCAAGCTGCAACGGAAGAGCAACTTATTGCTGTTCAAGATATTGGTGTGGTAGTTGCGAAGCACATTACGACTTTCTTTGAAGAAGAGAAAAACCAAGCTGTTGTTCAAGATCTCCTTGTGCAAGGTATCCACTGGCCAGAAGTTAGTGCACCTGAGCAAGGCGCAGAACTGCCACTAGAAGGTAAAACTGTCGTGCTAACGGGTACACTATCTCAACTTGGACGTACTGAAGCAAAAGAGGCGTTGCAATCTTTGGGTGCAAAAGTCACTGGCAGTGTTTCCAAGAAAACCGATATTTTATTTGCTGGTGAAAATGCAGGTTCTAAGCTCACTAAGGCTCAAGAATTGGGCATCGAGATAAAAACTGAGCAAGACTTGCTTGAATTGATAAATTAAGCACTATCAAAAAAGATAAAAAATAACTAAAAGCCCCACAGGCAAAGCTTGTGGGGCTTTTTCTTTACGCATATTAAGTGTGTTTGTATGTCTTGGTTTTGTGTTTTCTGCGTTTCAGTGATCAGGATCTCCCCTTCGAATATCCGAATTTATTTGTATTCAAGTCTGCGATGCACTTCATGTTGAATGTTTGTGTGTTGATTTAAGTGTTTGAATTTAAATGTATATATTCAATGTTTCGGTGTTAGTGTTAAAAATAAGATCTGGATCAATAACTTATATGGAACTTTGGCGTGGCTCATATTTTTTTAGAAAAAAAATAAGTTCCGTTTGGATGTTTTTAGATGCGAAGTTAGTCTTAATGGCGTGGATACACGGTGTGTATGCAGGAACTAAAAAAAACCAAATTAGAAATAATGAGGTTTAATCAGGAATTTACTTCTCTCCTTCGGCGGCCAACTAAAGGTGAGATAGAAAAATACAGCTATATCCATTTTTAGGAGTTTTTCCATGGACAAATTTTTTAAGGTTTCAGCGTTAACTGCAGCAATGTTTGGTGTTGTTGCTGTTGCTCCAGCTACTGCATCGACTGAAAGTGCAGCGGGTGGTGAATACGTAGAGAAAGTGAACGAATTTATGCATGACTCTAGTCTTAATGCAATGTTCTTAGTTGACACTCGTTCACGTACACGTACTACAGGTAAACCTGGTGGTGAGAACGGTGACCGTTGGAGCCGTCTAAACTACTCTTCTTACAACGCTATCCTAGACTTCACTTCTGGCTACCACGATGGTTGGGTTGGTGCAGATGTTGCGGCTTACTACTCTGGTGATCTTTACAACGACAGCCTTTACAACTCAAACGAAGGCTACCTATGTAACGAAATCTCAACCTGTAACAACCTAGACTGGGGTGCAGGTGACGGCCAACAACTTAAAGTTTACAAAGCTGCGCTTAAATTTAAAGCAAACGAAAACTTTAACGCTCGTGTAGGTATGCTACAAGCTGGTGGTAACGGTACTATTGGTAACGTATGGAGCTTTGTACCTGGTACTTACCGTGGCTTCGAACTAAACGCTAAGCTAGGCGACTTCAACCTAAGCTACTTCGGTGCAGACCAATTCACAGCACCTTGGCTACTTCACGAAGATGACTACGCACCAGCGCTTTGGTCTGACACTTCATGGAGCTACCTACACTCTCTAGGTCTAAACGGTAACCTAACTGACAGCTTGTTCTTCCAAGTTGGTCTTGGTCAAGCGACTGGCGTTAAATACGCAAATGGTATCGACTGGGGCGCAGGTCAAGTGACTAGCTACCACAACGAAACTGACAACACATCTTACAAAGCTTACTTGAAGTACACAGTAAGTGACCGTACAACTCTTGCATTTGACTTCTACGGTGTTGATGACGATGTGAAATACGATGGTCTAGGTTTCCACACTGGTCTATCTTTGAACCAGTCTTTCGGCAAGCTAGCATGGATGTCTGAACTACGTTACACAGACACAGACAACCGTTCTGACTTCGTTCCACGTACTATCCATACTTACGGTATGAACAACGGTACTTGGTCTCAGTGGTGGGATGCTCTATCTGACTGGAACAAAGCGGGCGAGCTAGCATGGTACAACCGTCTATCTTACAACCAAGGTAACGGCTGGAACTACTACCTAGGCTTTGGTTACGGTTCTGGTGCTGACTCAGCTGCAAGCGGTGCATCTGGTGACTGGGATTACGAAAGCGAGTACGCATTCAACGCAACAGTATCTTACTCTCTACAGAGTGGTGCGCTTAAAGGCTCTACAATCCGTCTACACGGTACAATCCTAGAGCGTGACGAGTACGCTGGTGCTGGCGACGCGGACGAGACAGACCTACGTCTACAAGTTCTTATCCCTTACAGCTTCCACTAATCAATTAGTGAATAATCAAAAAGGAGCCTAATGGCTCCTTTTTCTATTTTACTTCTCTGCCGTCATACATTTTGCAATATAACGGTGGCAGCATGTGGACATTACCATTTGGTAATTCACATTTCACTTCAGGTGCTAATGTTCTTCCTCCTGAAGCGCCATTTGCTTGAATAGTAAATGGAATTGTAGCTGAACATATTAATAGTATTCCGGCTAATAATTTCATAACGATCACCCTCTACGTTTAAGACTTTATTACGCCTGTTACCCAAAGTTTGTGTATTTGGCGTGCTAAGTGCTCAAACAAAAACATGTCTCACTACCTTAATACCGCTCACACATACCGCAGTAAATGGTGTCTCCCATTGTGTGCCCAACCGTGCTGGAACAAGCTCTACCTTTGGTGTGGTGAGGACCAACTCAGTTATCAATAAAACGGTAGGAAAGACTTTTCTACTTACCTAAAATATAAGCATTTACCTTTATGCTTATGGATTAAGTATGTATAGGGAGTTGGAAAGATCAAAAATTAATTCAACACTGTTTTATTTTTTATATTGAAATTAGATTGAAAATGACAGGAAGCAGTGAACTATCTTTTTGATTAATTCTTAGTTGATGAATATCAATAGGATTTACAAGATGGAATTTAATAATATTTATATTACTTATTTTTTAAGGACAAATTGAATAACACGATGAAATAAAAAGAATTGAGAGAAAAGAAAGTAATGAAGCAGTCTTTACTTCATTACTTTGACATAAATTACTCAGAAATAGGCTCCACAATGAGGATTATTCCATCGATCGCGACGATTTTTACACGAGTACCAGCTCGGATATTTTGCTCACACTGTGCAGACCAGGTGGTATCGGCGATGCGAATTCTGTTTAACCCAATTGAAAAATCTTCCTCAAGTATCACGCTGCGGCCAATCAACTGCTTGTACTTTTGGTTGAGATCTCTTGTTTGATCATCTTGTTTGTCTCTTGACCACTGGCGTCGCCACCATAACCAAGTTGTCAGCAAACTGAAAGTCGCGAAAGATAACCATTGAAGTTGCCAGCCGAAAGGGAGCACTGCCAATAACGCTCCCACGAATAACGCCGATAACCCCAACCACAGAAAGTAACCCGCTGTACCAAGTAGCTCAACGGCAAGCAGCACAAAGCCGAATGCAAGCCAGTGCCAAAATGTTATGCCATCAAGCAGGTTGAACAAGTCCATAACTGGGTCCTAATCTTTATTTTGTTGTTTAAACATTTCTGCGATGCCCGCAACAGAGCCCATGAGTCCGGTTGCTTCCAAAGGTAGCATAATGATTTTTCCGTTTTCAGCTTGACCAATACTCTTGAGAGCTTCTGTGTAGCCTTGCGCGATGAAGTAATTAACGGCTTGCATATCGCCTTTTGCGATGGCTTCGGAAACCATGTAAGTCGCTTTTGCTTCCGCTTGAGCAGCACGCTCACGCGCTTCAGCATGGAGGATAGCAGACTGTTTTTCACCTTCTGCTTTTAAAATCTGCGATTGTTTGTGACCTTCTGCTTTGAGGATTTCTGCCTGACGGACACCTTCAGCCTCGAGAATTTCAGCACGTTTATTACGCTCTGCTTTCATCTGGGCGTTCATTGCAGCAGTTAGATCGGCTGGTGGCTGAACATCTTTTATTTCAATACGCGTGACTTTTACACCCCAAGGGTTTGTTGCTTGGTCCACGATCGCTAGCAGCTTGGTATTGATCATGTCACGTTGGCTCAGCATTTCATCGAGTTCCATCGAGCCAAGTACGGTACGAATATTCGTTAGCGTTAGATTACGAATCGCGTGTTCTAAATCGTTTACTTCGTAAGCCGCCTTAGCCGCATCGATAACTTGAACGAAACCAACTGCATCGATCACCACGTTTGCGTTATCTTTTGAAATGACCTCTTGTGCTGGAATATCAAGCACACGTTCCATCATATTTACTTTTTGACCAATTTTATCAACGAATGGAATGATCAAGTTTAAGCCCGGCTTTAATGTGTGGGTGTAGCGTCCAAAGCGTTCAACTGTCCAGTTGTTTCCTTGTGGAACCGTTTTGATGGCTGAAGACAAGATAACGACAGCGAGGACGACGAAAATACCGATAGTGATCAGTGAATCGATAGGCATGATTTATTCCCTTGAGTGCATAATAACTGATTCATTTTCACGCATTTTTGGGTTGTAGACAATCGAAGATATTGAGAAGAAACGATAGCGGGGCGATTTTAGGTAAAACAAAGGCCGGATTTCCGGCCTTTATTGTCTTATTTTTAGAAGAACTCTGGGTTTAGTACAAGATGGAGTACAGCTGGCGACGATATTTACTTGCAATAGCGTTGCCTTGTCCTAAGGCGCTTAGGATATCCATAAAGGTCTTCTTCACTTCGCCATCTTGCGCGCCTAGGTTTACTTTTAAAATGTTCCAAAGTAGCTCTAGCGCTTCTTCATCACGACCCACTTGGTTGTATTGTACTGCTAGCTCACATGCCAATTCGAAATTGTCTGGGTTAGCTGCCAACTCTTGTTCCAAGCGCTTTAATTCTGGACTTTCAGCCGCTTGCTGATGCAGTTCCAGTTTCGCGATTAAGCTTTTGTAAGAGTTGTCTTGATACTCCAGTGGGATGGTTGCTAACAACTCTTGTGCTAATTCGAATTGTTTGGTTTCTAGCAAACAATCGGCTTTCGCTAATTTTACATCACCGCGTGATTGCAGTTCATCTGACAGCGTTTGAATGACGTTCAGAGCTTGTGCATGTTCGCCTTGTTGAAGCAGTTCGCTTACTTGCTTCAATAGTTGCTCGTCAGGGCTTGGCAAATGTTTTTGTAGCATTGCGCCAATCGCTTCGATTGGTTGAGGCCCTCCTAAGCCATCGACCGCTTGTCCATTAACAAACAACGCGATTGTTGGCAGTACTTGCACACCAAATTGGGAAGCAAGCGCTGGTTGATCTTCACAGTTCAGCAGAGCCAATGTAAAAGCACCATTGTACTGTTGAGTGAGAGCTTGCAACTCAGGTAGCACTTGTGCGCTTTCTGGTTGAGCGTTGGCCCAAAAATGAATCAGAACGGGCGTGTTCATTGATCCTTCAAGCACTTCTCTAAAATTCTGTTCTGTTAACTCAACGATAAATGGGGATTGCATCTGAGTGTCCTTGCTTTTAATTCAGGTCGATGTCTGTAGATATGGAGCTAATTGAATGGAAAATCAAGCGGGTCGAGCATATTAGGAAAAACGCTGCCGAAGCAGCGTTATCCTATTTGCAAGCGAAAGTGCAATTAAATTGGTAGTTCTCGCACGTTAGATAGCAGAGCATGGCATCGTGCAAGGTGTGGTATCAAAATAGGATGAACATCGTCAACACTACACCCACACTAAGCCAGTTCAGCTGATTTAATGTCATTGTTGCCTCGCATTCGTACAAAACATACTGGGTGGCGATACCAAATCTTTTTAAGTTCAAAATCTTAAGAGGAAGTCTTAATTGATAAACTTAATAAGAAATTGATTCGAGCGCGTGAGGTTTTTTTAACCTACGTGCTCATAATGACATCACATTGTTACGATGAAATTACATTACGACAAAATATTTCTATGCAGCTTGTCGCAAAATTTTATCGAGGACACGAGTGGGTAATAATCGTTTCAAAATCGCAAACAACTTGGTTGGTGTCGTAATGCGATAGCGAATTTTAGGTTTATTGCTGGTTAGTGCGTGAAGAACGGGTTCGATACAAGCTTCTGCCGGCAGCACGAATCGATTATTCGATTTATCGTTATCTAAACGCTTTTTCTGTCCTTCATACGCGATACGGTGAGGGCTTGAATCTACGTCAATCCATTGCTCAAAAGCGTGCAGAGCGTTGTGTCTAAATTGCGTTTCAATGGGGCCGGGCTCTATCAACGCCACTTTGATGTTGGTATCAGCAAGTTCGAGCCGTAATGTATCTGTCCACCCTTCTAGGGCAAACTTTGAGGCGTTGTACGCCCCACGATACTTCATTGCGGCAAAACCCAAGACGGAACTGTTTTGAATAATGCGTCCTTCACCCTGAGCACGCATAGTGGGTAGCACCTCTTGAACCAATTGGTGCCAACCAAAAAAGTTGGTTTGAAATTGCGCTTTCAATGCTTCGGTAGGCAGATCTTCTAATGCACCGGGCTGACCATATGCGCCGTTATTGAACAGGGCATAAAGCTGGCCTTGAGCCAATTCAATCGCTTGTTTTGCGCCACTAGTGATGCTTATTGGGTCGTCGAGGTCGAGCTGGATACAGGTTAACCCTTCTGATTGGAGTCGTTGAACGTCATCAAGCTTTCTACAAGAGGCGATGACGTTAAAGCCTTGTTTATGGAGTGCATGAGCACAAACGTACCCGATGCCCGTTGAGCAACCCGTAATGAGGATGGATTTATTCATGTGTTAGCTTAATGCGAGAGACAGATAAGCTTTATCATTCAACAGCTTCTATCTTGAAGCAAGTGCTTCAGTGCTGGTTCTATTCTTGAATAACTAAATTTAAAGCCGAGCTCGGTGAGTTTCTTAGGTTTGGCTCGCATACTGTCAAACAACAAACATGCTGATTCTCCCATCGCCAATGCCATGACCCATTTAGGTGTGAATAGAATATGAGGACGTTTGAGTGTTTTCGCTAACGTGCGGCTAAATATCCGGTTAGTCACAGGGTGAGGAGCGCACATGTTGAAGGCACCATGCGCGTGAGGGGTTTCAAGCAGGTACATAATGGCACGAACCATATCGAGGATATGAATCCAAGGCATGTATTGATTGCCATTGCCAAGCGGTCCGCCTAACCCCAATTTGTAAGGCAAGAGCATTTTCGCGAGTGCTCCGCCATTAAGCCCGAGTACGACGCCTGTCCGGAGAAAGCAAACGCGGGTTTGTTCGGACTCGGCTCGTTTGGCGATTTGTTCCCACTTGGCGCAAACCATATGCGGGAAATCGTCGTTATTCACATGAAGACACTCATCGAACGGATGATCCTGCTGGTCGCCGTAATAACCGACAGCAGATCCACTAAGAAACACAGAAGGCGGTTCGGTACTGGCGTGAATCAGCTCAACAATTTGCTCGGTAATTTTCCAGCGACTGTCGCAAATTTTCTCTTTTTGCTGCTCCGTCCAACGCTTGTCTGCGATTGGTTCTCCTGCGAGGTTGATGACGGCATCTATGTTGTTGAGATCGGCGAGTTCATCAAGAGAAGCAAGGTACTCGATATTACCTAAATCAGCGTACTGCAAGTGCTGTTTGGCTTGGTCTGGCGATCGGGTCAGTAACACTATCTGATGAGTGGTGAGCAGTTTGAGTAACTCAGACCCTATAAACCCAGTTCCACCTGTAAGTAATATCTTCATAGCATCTCTTTGAATGTCAATATATTAGAACATTATAGTCGTTTTGCGCCTCGCTTGATCAGTTCAGCGCTGCTTATCATGCGTTCTTCCATCTTTCAGATAAATTTTCGTGGTGGCTCATCCAGTTCACATATTAGGAAAATGTAACCAAATGTTAGTGGTGACATAAGGTTGTTCACGTTTGTGAGTAGAAATTTATGCCACACTGAGAGTAGATGATAAGGATATCACTGGACAGGTCTCGCCTTCAGAGCCAATAACTTGTTCGTCAAAGGGAGGATTTGCATGGAAGCACTCACTGCTTTGTTCCGCGCTCTGTTTAACAGTGCCCGCGATCTTCTTCCTATTGTGATTGTTATTACCTTCTTCCAATTGGTGGTTCTGCAAGAGCCTTTACCTAACTTGGTCTCGATTCTTTTTGGTTTGTTGTTGGTCATTTTAGGCCTGACGTTTTTTATTTTCGGGCTAGAACTCGGCTTGTTCCCCATTGGCGAAAATATGGCACAAGCCTTTGCTCGAAAGGGCAGTGTGTTTTGGTTATTGATTTTTGCGTTTTGCTTGGGGTTTGGAACCACTATCGCAGAGCCAGCATTGACTGCTGTTGCAGAAGAGGCCTCAGAGGTGGCGGCTGAAGGCGGGATGATCCCCAATTCCGAACAATCCATGACGGAGTATGGCGTTGGCCTGCGGATAACGGTGGCTTTTTCTGTTGGGATTGCGATTGTGATTGGGGTGCTGCGCATCTTAAAAGGGTGGCCAATTCATTACATGATCATCGGTGGTTATGTTGGCGTTGTGACTCTTACTTGGTTTGCGCCAGAGTCGATCATCGGCGTTGCTTACGACTCGGGTGGCGTGACCACGTCAACGATTACCGTCCCTTTGGTGACGGCATTAGGTGTGGGGTTAGCTTCGGCCATTAAAGGGCGTAACCCTATGGTGGATGGTTTTGGGTTGATTGCGTTTGCCTCTTTACTGCCAATGATGTTTGTCATGATTTATGGGATGGCCGTTACATGATTTCATTCGAACATTTCTTAGATACGTTGCTGTCCACCATTCGTGATGTGATCCCGATTGCGGCGATTATTTTTGGCTTTCAATTGGCTGTGCTGCGCCGCCCAGTGAATAACCTCAAAAAAGTGTTGCTCGGTTTTGCGTATGTCATTGTTGGGTTATCGTTGTTTTTACTCGGTTTGGAGATGGCATTGTTTCCGTTGGGCGAAACAATGGCGGTGCAGTTGACCGCTCCTGAATTCGTCCGAGAGTTTAAAGTCTCTATTGGGCAGGCGTTAGAGTGGGTCGACTATTATTGGGTGTACACCTTTGCTTTTTTTATCGGCTTTAGTACGACCATTGCTGAGCCATCTTTGATTGCAGTGGCCATCAAAGCCAATCAAGTGTCTGGTGGCAGTATTAGTGTAAATGGCTTACGAGTTGCGGTTGCTTTAGGCGTAGCGATAGGTATCGCGCTTGGCAGCTATCGTATTGTGGTGGGCGACCCGATTCATTACTACATCATTGCGGGGTATATCGTCGTGGTGATTCAAACCTTTTATGCGCCTAAGTTGATCATTCCACTTGCCTACGATTCAGGTGGTGTCACCACCTCTACCGTGACAGTGCCTTTAGTGACGGCGCTTGGGCTGGGACTAGCGTCAACTGTGCCAGGCAGGAATCCGATGATTGATGGCTTTGGGCTTATCGCCTTCGCCAGTTTGTTTCCAATGATATCCGTAATGGGGTATGCGCAAATTACTCAGTGGCTTAATAAAGACACCTCGGAGGACGAAGAAAATGCGCTTTAAATTGATACTCGCGTTTGTTGAAGACAGCAAAACAGACAAGGTGCTCGATGCGGCTCGTGATGCAGGAGCAACGGGGGCGACCGTGATCAATAATGCTCGTGGTCAAGGTTTAAATCAGAAGCGGACGTTTTTTGGATTAACCCTAGAAGTACAAAAGGATGTTCTGCTTTTTGTGGTGGAAGAGCACCTTTCTCGGCACATACTTGAGACCATTAATGAAGTGGGAGAGTTTGACCGAGAGTCGGGGCAGGGGATTGCGATTCAAATTGATATCGAGGATGCCGTAGGTGTTGCGCATCAAGTCGAAACGTTGACCAAGGTGGTTGAGGATGAACTATGAGTAATCAAACGATAGTACGAGTAAGGGATGTCATGGCTGCTACTTACGTTATGGTAGATGGACTGATGACCGTATACGAAGGCATTACTCTAGCAAAGAAGTATCAAGTGAAAGCGCTGGTGGTCAAAAAGCGCGATGACAACGACGAATACGGCATTGTGCTAATGAATGATATTGCGAAGAAAGTGTTGGCAAATAACCGTGCCCCTCAGCGCACCAATATCTACGAAATCATGACTAAGCCTGCTTTGTGTGTCGATCCTAATATGAACGTTAAATACTGTGCTCGTCTGTTCGAGCGATTTGGGATCAGCCGCGCGCCCGTGATTGAAGATGGGGAAGTGATCGGCATGGTGAGTTACAACAATATCGTGATTAATGGCATGGTCAGAGAGGACGGCTAAACTGTGTAAGTAACATGCGTAATATTTTTCTCAAGTCAGCGACATGCGTCAATCTCTAAGATATTGATTATTAATGGTGTTGCATATATTTTCACAGGCGCTATTCTTTGTGCCCTAAGCATATAGTTGAGGAATTTAAATCATGCCTTTAGTCTCTTGCCCTGTGTGTGAGAAACAAATATCGAAACGTGCTCACACATGTCCAGGGTGTGGGGAACCGGACCCGTTACACCATTTAGCGAAGTCGAAGTTCATTTCGATGGTTTTTTGGACATTAGTTTTAGTCGGTGCTGGATATTTTGCTTGGTTCCATTTGCTACCAATGCTGATTGAGACTGTGCGTCATCAGTAATCGGGAAGTCGGTTGAGCATACGTCAGAATGCCGTAGAATAGCCTCATACATTTTGAGGAGACAACGTCGTGAAACTATTTTTTGCCTCAGACCTGCATGGCTCTTTGCCAGCAACCGAAGAAACCATCAAGTTATTCCTAGCATCAGGTGCAAAGCATTTGGTGCTGTTGGGTGACACGTTGAACCACGGACCACGCAACCCGATTCCGGAAGGGTATAACCCGCCCCAAGTGGCGGAGCTTCTCAACCAATACAGTCAGCAAATCATTTCCGTACGCGGTAACTGTGACAGCGAAGTAGATCAAATGCTGCTGAACTTCCCAATGATGATGGATTACGCATGGGTATTGCTAGAGTCTGGTAAGCGAATCTTTCTGACGCATGGCCATTTGTACAACAGCGATAAAAGACCACCTTTGCGAGAGGGTGACATCATCGCTCATGGTCATACGCATGTTCCCGTAGCCGAAATGAAAGAGGGGGTGGTGATCTTTAACCCCGGTTCAATGACCTTCCCGCGTAACGGTTTACCAAGAAGCTTTGGATTACTGGATGGGAATACGCTCAGTGTTCAAACGCCAGAAGGTGAAGTGCTGGCGCAGACGACGATTTAACGACCAACTAAGGTTAGTCGCTACGAAAATGATTTAAATAAGGGAACCGAGTGTTCCCTTATTTTGTATCGGAATGACCGAGATCGCGCTCTGGGTCGATGATGTCTCTTACGCGCTGTTTTAGTACTTTTGCCTCAGGAAAACCGCCGTCCTTCTTACGTTCCCAAATTTGCTGGCCATTGCAGAAAATCTCGAATCGACCACCTGTGTCTGGATGCAAACTGATGGTTTTGATTTCTTCGCTAAAAGTATGCAGCAACTCTTGTGATAGCCAAGTCGAACGCAACATCCAGTTGCATTGTCGGCAGTAATAAATATCAATGATTGCTTTATCCATGAAAATTTCCTTTTAACTGGGTTAAACCAGCAATTTGATGCCCACGGCAAACGTGAGAATTTCGAACGCAATTTTAATCACTCGGTTGCTATAGCGAGTTGCGGCCCACGCGCCTAAACTGCCCCCAAGAAAAGAGCTCAACAACAATACTGGTAACCAAGCCCAGTGAATCGGTGCTCCTGCTTGTACAACCGCGACGCCACCAATACCATTCCAAAACAGGCCGACACAAATCATGGTGTAGGCGACCGCTTGTTTGTAATCGAACCCAAACCAACGCACAAGAAAGAGAGTGACAAGCAACCCAGACCCAGCGGTTAAAGACCCGTTGACGATGCCTATCAACATGATGCCAATACCACCAAGAATCCAACCCAATTGATTGCGATGCTTAATGATTTCGGTTTGCCCCAGCTGCTTTTTCAAGCGGGAATAAATACCGAGTGCCAGAATCATACTGCCTAGCATCTTTTCCGCAATACCATCAGGGATATGAACGATGAGGTTTGCGCCAATCACAACGCCTATACTGCCAACAAAAATCAGATAAAGGGCGATGGGCAATTTAATGGTGCCGGCTTTGAGGTGAGTGCTTGCAGCTCCTAAGCCTAAAGCAACAGAAGCCACTTTATGAGTGCCTAGTGCAACGGAGAACGGTAAGCCAAGAAAAATAAGTAGAGGAAACTGTAGCAAACCGGCGCCGCCACCAGAAAGAGATGCCAACGTATTTGCAACGAGCGAGCCGAAAAAGAGAGTGAAAGTGTCTAACCAATCCATGAGAAAAAATTAAGGGGGCATCTTGCCCCCTTATCACTAATTAAATTCAGTTTCTAAACAGTACCGTAGAACCGTGATTTAGGCTAGTTAATAGCAGAGTCTTCTCATTAACCACGTCAATTCGGCGGCTTTGTTCTGCATCTAGCTTAAAGATTTGAGTAATTAAACGTAGTTGCGCTTCAGAAAAATCCTTGGATTGAGAAGAGGAAATATCTTTGAACTCAGAAGGAGAAACAAGCAGATAGTTATCACTCACTTCCCAGCGACCTTTCTCTGAAATATTAATTGTCGATTCAGCCGTCGAGCCTTGTGCGAACAGTTTGATGTTTGCCACGCGAATGTAATCGCCATTCGGCAGGTACTTAACGTTCGACTCCACATTTACTCGACGTAACGGGCCTACGGTATCGTCTGGCAAGTTATCAGTAATCACAGTCACCATGGTTGACTGCCATTCATTTGATGTAAGCACTTGCTCAACTTTAAGGTCACTGCCCCAGTACAACCAACCACTGAAAAGGATAGATACGGCCAAAACCGCAGATGCTACTTTAATCTTCATGCTGGCCTCCTTTATTTGCAGATGTCTGTTGGATCATTTTGACCTGCGAAAATACGCAATGTCACGTTCTCATACGAGTGGTTGCTGTCATGAATGTAGTTCAAAATCAGCTGGTTATTTTGTCCGCCAGTGGCAATTACTTCCACTGGTAACGAGTCTTCTGCATGGTGCTTAACGTAGCGTTCAATGCACTGCTCAATAGAAGGCAACCAGTTGTTGATTTGCGGGTGATTTACAGGTGTCATCACTGGTACGTTCTGATACTCACCAATCTGACGGAACTGAGATTCCGCAGGGTTTGTAAACAGCAGTACGCAAATCGGTAGTAATAGTGCCAAAAATAAAATAACGCGTGGAATCCAAGGATTCACAGCAGAAGCCACAGGTGCTTTTTCAGGTACTACTGGCGCTTCTGGTTCAACGATTGCGTCAGAAGGCGTCGCTAAAGGCGGCTCTACGATCGTTTCTACCTCATGAGCAGAGGCGTCATTGTTATCAGAAGCAGGTTCTTCAACTTCAATTGAGCTTGAGTCTGAAGAAAGCGGGCTTAGGCGTTCAACAGTACAAATGAGTTGATAGCCTCGTTTTGGAACGGTTTTAACAAACTCTGGAGATTTGGTTGAATCCTTCAACATCTTACGCAGAGTAGAAATCGCTTGAGTCAGGCTTGAGTCATCCACCTCAAAACCTTGCTCACGCCAAACAAACTCGTGAAGCTCGTTACGGGTTAAAACTTCGTTTGGTCTCTCCGCCAACATCAGGAGTATACGGCTTTCGTTGCTTCCTAATCGTACAACTTCGTTGCCGCTTTGTTGGTCAGCGAGCGAATTACTATTTGGATCAAAGGTAAACCTTTGAGCAAGTAGAAATTTGGTGCCGATGTTAGTCATTTAGTTCTTCTTAGATGGATGATGTTGTAATTATGGTGATTTATATCACAAAATTACGTTTGCGCATGGGAGATACGCGACGTTTTAGATGCTTTTAGGGGGGTAGGATAATTAAATTTTTCTAAAAAAACACCGTTTTTAGCAATATTGACCTTGAATTTACATTTGTCAGCCACATGTTAAATGACATCTTAGTGTGGTGATTTCATGGGGCTAAATCACAAAGTCGTCCCAGAAAAAGCCTGTTAGTTTAGATGTTATGGAGCACACATGAGCGAAACCGTATCTCAAAATAAAGAAACTCGTGGTTTTCAATCAGAAGTAAAACAACTACTTCATTTAATGATCCATTCTCTTTATTCCAATAAAGAGATCTTTTTGCGCGAGCTGATTTCTAACGCATCAGATGCATCAGACAAATTGCGTTTTCAGGCACTTTCGAATCCAGATTTATATGAAGGTAACGCAGATCTTGGCGTTAAGCTGTCATTTGATGAAAGTGCAAATACCCTAACGATTTCTGATAACGGTATCGGTATGAGCCGTAATGACGTTATCGAACATTTAGGCACCATCGCAAAATCAGGCACCGCGGAATTCTTCTCAAAGCTTTCAGAAGAGCAAAGCAAAGACTCGCAATTGATCGGCCAATTTGGTGTTGGCTTCTACTCTGCATTTATCGTTGCTGATGCGGTGACCGTGCGCACTCGTGCAGCAGGTTTGCCAGCAGAAGAAGCAGTGCAATGGCATTCTGCTGGTGAAGGTGAGTACACCATTGAAAACATCACTAAAGAATCTCGTGGTACCGACATTATTCTTCACATGCGTGACGAAGGTAAAGAGTTCTTAAATGAATGGCGCTTGCGCGATGTCATCAGCAAGTACTCGGATCACATCGGCATTCCTGTTTCTATCCAAACTGTAGTGCGTGATGAAGACGGTAAAGAGACAGATGAGAAGAAGTGGGAGCAAATCAACAAAGCTCAAGCGTTGTGGACGCGTAATAAAGCAGATATCTCAGATGAAGAGTACCAAGAATTCTACAAACACGTTTCACACGATTTCGCTGATCCATTGGTGTGGAGCCATAACCGCGTAGAAGGTAAAAACGACTACACTAGCCTACTTTACATCCCATCGAAAGCGCCATGGGATATGATGAATCGTGATCATAAGTCAGGTCTGAAACTGTACGTGCAACGTGTGTTCATTATGGATGATGCTGAACAGTTTATGCCGTCTTACCTGCGTTTCGTACGTGGCTTGATTGATTCAAACGATCTGCCACTCAACGTTTCGCGCGAAATTCTACAAGACAACAAAGTGACTCAGTCGCTACGCAATGCATGCACGAAACGTGTACTGACTATGCTTGAGCGCATGGCGAAGAATGATGAAGAAAAATACCAATCATTCTGGAAAGAGTTTGGTCTAGTGTTGAAAGAAGGCCCAGCGGAAGACTTTGCGAACAAAGAGAAAATTGCAGGTCTATTGCGTTTTGCTTCAACAGAAGTTGATTCAGCGGAACAAACCGTTGGTCTTGCGTCCTACGTTGAGCGCATGAAAGAAGGCCAAGATAAGATCTACTACTTAACTGCAGACAGCTACGCGGCGGCGAAGAACAGCCCTCACTTAGAGCAGTTTAAAGCGAAAGGCATCGAAGTCATTCTGATGTTCGACCGCATTGACGAGTGGTTGATGAACTACCTAACTGAGTTTGATGGTAAGCAGTTCCAATCGATTACCAAAGCTGGCCTTGACTTGAGTAAGTTTGAAGACGAAGCCGATAAAGAAAAGCAAAAAGAAACCGAAGAAGAGTTCAAATCGGTTGTTGAGCGTACCAAGTCTTACCTGGGTGACCGCGTGAAAGACGTGCGTACGACCTTTAAACTTGCATCTACACCCGCAGTCGTTGTGACGGATGATTACGAGATGGGGACTCAGATGGCGAAGCTGCTTGCTGCCGCAGGTCAAGCTGTGCCAGAAGTAAAATACATCTTTGAAATCAACCCAGAGCACGAACTTGTTAAGCGCATGGCGGATGAAGCGGATGAAGAAGCGTTTGGCCGCTGGGTCGAAGTGCTACTTGGTCAAGCCATGTTAGCAGAGCGCGGCTCGATGGAAGATCCAACGCAGTTCTTGGGTGCTATCAACCAGCTTTTGACTAAGGTTTAATAAGTCATCAATATCGAAAAGCTCGCATAATGCGAGCTTTTTGTTTGTTGTCGCAAAATTTTGCATTACAGGTGTTGAGTTAATAATCAATAGCTGCAGAAAGAGGGTGTTGTTAACATTCTTTAGTCTTAATTCACTCTTTGCTCTGTGAACCTGTGATAGAATCTGTGACTTGAATGTGAGTAATAAGGCGTGTATTTTTGCCCGCCTATATACCTTATACCGAAACTTATCGTTGCGAGCGCTTCTAGGGTTTATGCCTGCGAAGCACAGCTATTGTGAGCTTCGGTATAAATCTTAAATATAAAAGAGGATAAATCATGCGCATCATTCTTCTAGGTGCTCCAGGTGCAGGTAAAGGCACACAAGCAAACTTCATCATGGATAAATACGGTATTCCACAAATCTCTACTGGTGATATGCTTCGTGCTGCTATCAAAGCAGGTACAGAACTTGGCAAACAAGCTAAAGCTGTTATCGACGCTGGTCAGCTAGTTTCTGATGAAATCATCCTTGGTCTTATCAAAGAGCGTATCGCTCAAGACGATTGTGAGAAAGGTTTCCTACTAGATGGTTTCCCACGCACTATTCCTCAGGCTGATGGCCTAAAAGAAATGGGCGTTGAAGTAGATTACGTTATCGAATTCGACGTAGCTGACGATGTGATCGTTGAGCGTATGGCTGGTCGTCGTGCTCACCTTCCTTCAGGTCGTACTTACCACGTTGTTTACAACCCACCTAAAGTGGAAGGTAAAGACGACGTAACGGGTGAAGATCTTGTTGTTCGCGATGACGACAAAGAAGAAACAGTACGTGCACGTCTAGGTGTTTACCACGAGCAAACTGCACCACTTATCGATTACTACGGTAAAGAAGCTGCAGCAGGCAAAACTAAGTACCTAAAATTTGACGGTACTAAGCAAGTTGCTGAAGTAAGTGCTGATATCGAGAAGGCATTAGCATAATAGGTAATACCTATTATCAAAATTTTTAATAATTTTGTTATAGTGAAGCGGCCGTAAGGTCGCTTTTTTTATACATTTTATATGCTGGGAAAACAAAGGGACGCAATGCAAACTAAAAATAAACAAGGTGTGTTACTGGTTAACCTAGGAACACCTGATGAACCTACCGCTCCAGCGGTTAAGCGCTTCTTAAGTCAGTTTCTTCATGATCATCGTGTAGTCGATATGACACGATGGCTTTGGTGTCCAATTTTACATGGTGTGATTCTTCCAATGCGCTCGCCAAAGGTCGCTAAGTTGTATGAATCGGTATGGATGGAAGAGGGCTCACCTTTAATGGTGTATTCCAAACGCCAGGCAAAGAAACTTGCTCAGCATCTCGATATGCCTGTGGAACTCGGCATGACTTATGGCAACCCAAGCCTTCAATCTGGTTTTGAAGCTCTTATCGCTCAAGGTGTGGAAGAGGTGATTGTGCTACCGTTGTACCCACAATACTCTGGTACAACCACAGCAGCCGTGTCTGATGGAATCACAAAAGCGTTTAAGCAACTGCCAGTGATGCCAGCATTCAGCTTTATTCGCGATTATCACGATCATCCAATGTACATCGAAGCGCTTGCGCACTCGGTTCGACAATACTGGGAAGAGCATGGCAAAGGGGATTACTTACTGTGTTCATATCACGGTATTCCTAAACGTTATGCAGACAATGGCGATATTTATCCTCAGCATTGTGAAGCGACCACTCGCTTGCTCGGTGAGGCGCTTGGTTTATCATCGGATCAGATTGGTATGTCTTATCAGTCTCGTTTTGGCCGAGAAGAGTGGCTACAGCCTTACACTGATAAAACATTGGAAACCATCACCAGTAAAGGCGTTAAGAAAATTGATATCATGACTCCTGCATTTTCATCTGATTGTTTAGAAACTTTGGAAGAAATTGCGGGAGAGAACAAAGAGATCTTTATGGAAGCGGGTGGTGAGCAGTTCCACTATATTCCATGCCTTAATGACGATGATATGCATATCGATATGATGGCAGAACTAGTACGCAGCAAGCTGTAGAGCTTTGGTATTCTGCACTGAATGAATACAGAAAAGGGTCGCGATTGCGACCCTTTTTAGTAACTTTGAAACCATGTTAAGCAACTTGTGTTTGTTGCTCTTCAATTTGTTCTGCAGTGCTGTGAGTGTTTTCTGCACCGTGCATCCAACGAACAAGCGTGTTCGAGAATAACATTAGAATCACACCACTGATCAATGCGGTTACTGCGATGCCACTAAAGATAGCCATTGCACCAAGTTCACCCACATGAGAACCCACGTAACCAGCGACATAGTTCGCAATAGCGTTACAACCAAACCATGCACCCATCATCAACGATGCAAGACGTAGCGGAGCCAGTTTGGTTACAAGAGACAGACCAATAGGGGATAGACACAGTTCGCCCAAAGTATGGAAGAAGAACGCGCCAACTAGCCATAGCATGGATGTTTTCACGTTAGTATCACCACCTTGTTCCATTACTGCACCAACCATGCATAGGAAGCCTAGTGCCAAGAAGAACATAGCTAAAGCAAATTTCGCTGGTGAGTTTGGTTCACGTTTACCTAGTTTCACCCATAGAACCGCAAGGACAGGCGCAAGCGTAATGATAAAGAATGGGTTTAGTGACTGGAACCAAGCTGCAGGTACTTCAAAACCGCCAATCATACGATCGGTGTACTGCTGAGTGTAAATGTTCATCAGACCGCCAGCTTGCTCGAAACCAGCCCAGAATACGATAGTAAACAGGCTCATCACCAAGATAACTTTAATGCGATCTACTTCTTCTTTGGTAAGAGGCTGTTTTGTTTTGGCGTTCTTATTGTTTAGGTCGCGTTTCGCGGCTGGCTCACGGCCAATATCGCCAAGCCAAGACTGTGAAAGCGACATTTGCATGACAAGGCTGATTATCATACCCACGCCCGCTGCTACGAAACCTGCTTTCCAACCAAATGAGTTCGTTACAGATCCAGAAACCACGCCGGCTAGTAAAGCACCAAGGTTGATACCCATGTAGAAGATAGTGAAAGCGCCATCACGACGGTTATCACCTTCATTGTAAAGGTCGCCAACCATGGTAGAGATATTTGGCTTGAATAGACCGTTACCACAAATAAGCAGAGCAAGACCTAAATAGAAAGTGTGAAGTGCTCCGAAGCCTAGTGCGTCAGCCGGAAGTGCCAGTGTGAACTGGCCGATAGCCATTAATGCACCACCAAGCAAAATTGAGCGGCGTTGGCCAAGGTAGTTATCGGCAAGGTAACCACCAATCAATGGGGTAATGTAAACAAGGCCGGTGTAAATGCCATAAAGGTCGAGCGCGTCTTTCGTTGACCAGCCCAAACCACCATTCATTGTGGTATCAGTTAAGTAGAGTACTAGAATGGCACGCATTGCGTAGTAGGAAAAGCGTTCCCAGAGTTCTGTGCCGAACAATAAGAACAAGCCACGAGGGTGACCGAAATATTGATGTTGGTTTGACATAAGCTCTTCTAATAGTAGTTATTACATTTTTTAACGACACCTACGTATACATTGCAATTTAACTGCTTACAAACAATAAAATTTTGCCTTACGACTAAATAACATTGTTAAGTCACTGTTTATTTTTGATTTTGTGGAGCTTTTGTTGGTGATTGGGGTGTGTTACAAACTTAATTTTCATTTTTGCCTATGGACTTATTTTCTTAACCTTTTGAAAAAGTGTAAGTTATGCGAACAATGTATAATGTTCTTCTTATGGATAATTTGAATATTCATGACTCACCTTTAGCTTAATGCTAGGATGAAACAAAAATATAATTGGCTAGTAATAAAATGAAACGTTGGTATTTACTTTATTGTAAGCGTGGAGAACAAATAAGGGCTAAGCAGCATCTTGAAAATCAAGGTGTTGAGTGCTTCTACCCAACTGTAGAAGTCGAAAAAATCTTGCGCGGTAAGCGACAAAAGGTCGAAGAACCGTTGTTTCCTTGTTATGTATTTGCACGTTTTGATTATGAACAAGGCCCGAACTTTACGTCGGTTCGGTCGACGCGCGGTGTTGTCGACTTTGTTCGATTTGGTGCCCAACCAAAAGAAGTTCAAGGCGATCTTGTGTTTGAGTTGAAGCAGCTAGAGAAATGCTGCACAGAAAAAAACATATCCGAATGCATGCCTAAACCAGGTGATCAGGTTCGTGTTAAGAGCGGACAATTTGCAGGTATTGATGCCATTTTCCAAGAACAAGACGGAGAGAAGCGTTCAATCATGTTGGTACAAATGATCTCGAAGCGAGTGCCAGTTAGCATTGATAACACCGATTTAGACTTAAAGTAGTCGCTTAATACTCATAACAACCAACACAAAAAAGAGGTGCGCACGCACCTCTTTTTTTGATCTTAACGTCAACAAGTTAAATAACTGGGCTGGATTGCTGCTCCAGCCCAATTCTGCTTAGTAAGCGTCGTTGTGAACGGTTTGCACTGCACGGCCTGAAGGGTCAACACAGTTCTTGAATGACTCATCCCACTCAATCGCTTTCGCTGATGAACACGCTACAGAAGGACCACCTGGTACACATTCTGCAGCTGATGGTAATGGGAACAACTCCTCAAAAATTTCGCGGTATACGTAACCTTCTTTAGTTGTTGGTGTGTTGTATGGGAAGCGGTACTGAGCCGTTTCCATCTGTTGATCGGTTACTTTCTCTTCTGCTACGGCCTTCAATGTGTCAATCCAGCTGTAACCTACGCCATCAGAAAACTGCTCTTTTTGACGCCAAGCGATTGAGTCTGGTAAGTAATGCTCAAAACATTCGCGAAGAATGTGTTTTTCCATCTTACCGTTGCCACACATTTTGTCTGCAGGGTTTAAGCGCATTGCGACATCAATGAACTCTTTATCCAAGAATGGTACACGGCCTTCAACGCCCCATGCCGCCAACGATTTGTTCGCACGAGCACAGTCAAACATGTTTAGAGCCAGCAGTTTACGAACCGTTTCTTCGTGGAACTCTTTTGCGTTTGGCGCTTTGTGGAAGTACAAGTAACCACCGAAGATTTCATCAGCGCCTTCACCAGAAAGCACCATTTTGATGCCCATTGCCTTGATTTTACGGCCCATAAGGAACATCGGCGTTGAGGCACGAATCGTTGTTACGTCATAAGTCTCGATGTGGTAAATTACGTCACGAATAGCATCCAAACCTTCTTGAATGGTGTATGTCATTTCGTGGTGAACGGTACCAATTTTTTCTGCCACTTCACGTGCTGCTTTTAAGTCTGGAGCGCCTTCAAGACCAACCGCAAAAGAGTGAAGTTGAGGCCACCATGCTTCTGATTTTTCATCGTCTTCGATACGCATTGCTGCATAGCGTTTTGCTACCGCAGATGTGATGGATGAATCCAGACCACCAGATAATAGTACGCCGTATGGTACGTCAGTCATTAGTTGACGTTTCACCGCTGCTTCCAGTGCTTCTGTTAGTTCTTCTTTACTCGTGCTGTTACCTTGAACAGCGGCATATTCGTTCCAGTCACGGATGTAGTAACGCTGAGGTTCTGCATCTTTTGAGCTGTAGTGCGAACCTGGAGGGAATTCGCTGACTGTTTTACAAACGGGTACGAGTGCTTTCATTTCGGAAGCGACGTAGTAGTTACCGTGTTCATCGTAACCTTGGTAAAGTGGAATGATACCGATATGGTCACGACCTACTAGGTACTCATCTTTTTCTTCATCGTACAGTACGAAAGCAAAAATGCCGTTTAGCTCTTCAAGAAGATCAGCTCCCATATCTTGATACAGCGCTAAAATAACTTCACAGTCAGAGTCTGTTTGGAATTCGTACTTGCCTTCGTAGCGAGCGCGAATCTCTTTGTGGTTGTAGATCTCACCGTTAACGGCAAGGATTAGTTTTTTATCAGGGCTGTATAGTGGTTGAGCACCGCTATTTAAACCAACGATAGCCAAGCGCTCGTGAGCTAGGATTGCTCTTTCTGAAGAGTAGATACCAGACCAGTCAGGGCCACGGTGACGAAGCTTTTTCGACATTTCTAACGCGATAGGACGCAGTGCCGCTGCATCACTTTTAATGTCTAAAATCCCAAATACTGAACACATACAACATCCTTTCTAAACTAAACAATTTCTAATCGGTATGGATTCAATTTGCCATTCTGAGTAAAAAAAGCAACGTTTTGTGATTAAAAAAATGATAAAAAGCCTTGTTGATTAAATGATATTTAATTTATTTGTTGTTTTGATGAATGGAATTAAGGTTTGGTATGAAAATCAAACAAAAAAGCCTCTCTATTGATAGAAAGGCTTTTAATTGGTAGTAGCGTTGTTGCGTATTTTTAGGGTTATTTTATCGAGGTGAACTGAGGTTCTAGTTGTTTGCACACGTGTCGCGCAAAACCACTACCTGCTTCGCTGTATATATTAAAGGCAGCGTCCACACCACTTTCCAACAAACCTTCTAGTTGGTCTGGATATTCTGCAATAGCGGCAATTTGCCCTTTGTAGTTTCTACGCTGAAGTTGTTCTAGTGCCGTCTGATTACCTTGATGGTGTGGCATTGCCAATAAAACTAACTTTACATGACCAGTATCTAGGATTCGTTCCCAAAAATCTGGGTCGGTAGCATCCCCTGAAATGACATTACGTCCTTCTGAACGGTGTTGTTGCGCTGCTTCTTCACGGATCTCAATCCCCAGAGAAATCTTGCCGTAACGTGCGCGTAGCTCGTCATATGCACCGGTACCAATTCGCCCCATACCTAGAATAAGTACTTGAGCATGTCCCGGGTTGATCAACTGGTCACGTTGGTTGAGTTTCTCTGCAGCCGTTTCTTGTAACCATTTACCGGAATGTTGATAAATTTTATGGCCCAAGCGATTTAGAGGTGCTGAGATAATAAAGGATAGTGAAACCGCTACAGCGATGGCTGCGAGCATGTCACTCGGCATCCACCCCATTTTGTACGCCAGGCCACCGACAATGAGCCCGAATTCGCTGTAGTTAAATAGTGATAAAGAAGCGAGTAGGGAAGTACGCACGCGAAACTTAAAGTGGTTGATTGTGAGGAAGTATAGCAGCCCTTTAATAGGTAGAAGGACAATGAATAAAAGCGCTAGTGCGATACCCGTTAGACTCAAAGATGCGGATAAGCCGATATTTAAGAAGAAGCAGACGAGAAAGAGCTCTTTCATATTAAATAGCGATTTAGACAACTCTGACGCTTTACGGTGACCAGCGAGCATCATGCCAAGAATCAAGGCGCCAAGGTCTGGTTTCATTCCAACTAACTCAAACAGTCCGGCACCCACAACAAGCGCGAAGAAAATGCCGAACAGCACTAACATCTCGCCGTGGCCTACTTTATCCAATAACTTGTAAAACAGCGGGCGCAGGAGAGGAAGAGCAAATAGACCTATGGCGTACCATTCTGGCACTTTGCCTGTTGAAACAGTCAGAAACACGACCGCGAAGATATCTTGCATAACCAAAATACCGATGGCCAGTGTGGCGTATGTCGCGTTGAGTTCACCTTTTTCCTGCAGTGTTTTTACCGCGAAAACAGTGCTAGAGAAGGAAAGTGCAAAGGCTAGGAGCAATATCTGCCCGCTTTCCATACTTGCAAGGGACGTTAATCCAAGCAGTTTCAGCCCTGACAACGCAAGGGCAAAAAAAGCGGTTGAAAGAATATTGTGCGCTGTTGCGCCGCCCCAAATTTCTTTGGAGAGCAATGTTTTTACATCGAGCTTTAAGCCAATAGTAAAAAGCAAAAGAGTAACGCCGAGATCAGCCAGAGTGACAATAACGTCATTACTTTGATAGCCAAAGGCATGTAAGCCAAAACCCGCTAGTAGAAAACCGACTAGAGGGGGAAGGCTGCATTTGAGCGCGATGAAGCCTGCTAAAAAAGCCGTTGTAATTAGAATAATTTCCATACTGTTGAGCTAGATTCCTGATATACGAAAACGGGCTGTGAAAACACAGCCCGAGATTGTAACTCAATTAGTTGTATAAACTTAGTCTTCTAGTAACTTTTGTAACAAAACGCCATTTAACATTGCTCGTTTTATCATGGCAAAAGCGCCCATTGTTGGCTGCTTATCAATGTGAGAAGCCACAATTGGAAGATCGTTGTGGAAGGTTTTCAGTGACTGGTTTTCTACATTTCTTTGAATTGCAGGGAAAACAATGTCTTGTGCAGCCGTGATGTCACCTGCAATCACGATTTTTTGTGGGTTAAACAAGTTGATGGTGATAGCGATGGCTTTACCCAACTGGTTACCAACACGTACTAAGCTCTGTTTCGCGAGCTCATCACCGTTCATAGCATGAGTGCATACATCTTCAATCGTAATGTGCTCCAATTGCGTTAAGCTAGACTCATAGCCTTGTGCTATGAGCTGTTTAACGCGTTGGATGATCGCTGGGTTAGCAGCAACCGTTTCAAGACAGCCAAAGTTGCCGCATTGGCATTGCTCACCAAGAGGGTCAATTTGAATGTGGCCAATTTCACCTACGTTACGGTTAAAACCTAGAAACACTTGGCCGTTAACAATGATACCTGCGCCAGTACCGCGGTGTACACTGACTAAGATAGAGTCTTGGCAATCTTGGCTAGCACCAAAATAATGTTCTGCAAGTGCCATACCACGGACGTCGTTACCGACAAAGCAAGCCGTATTGAACTTCTCTCGGATAATTTCACCAAGCGCAAGGTTATCAATATCCGTATTTGGCATGTACTCAACGACGCCTGTCGTAGGGTTAACTAGGCCTGGTAACGTAATACCGATAGCAATCAACTGGTCAATTTTATCTTGGCAACGACTTACGAAGTCTTTTAATAAATCAATAAGACCTGCGATCAAATCGGCTTGGTTGGTGTAGTGAAGTTCGTGTTGATCTTCTGCCAGTGCAGTGCCGCCTAAGTCATAGAGACAGAATTGAACGTAGTCTCGACCCAAACGAACGGCGATAGAGTGAAAAGGCTTCACTTCAGTGGTCAATGAGATTGCTCGACGACCACCTGTTGAAGCTTGTTGGGCGACCTCTTTAATGAGGCCGCGTTCCAATAGTTGACGGGTGATTTTAGTAACACTCGCTGGAGCAAGCTGGCTAACATCCGCGACTTGAATTCGGGAGATAGGACCTTGCTGATCAATCAGCCTGTATACCGCAGCGCTGTTAAGCTGTTTTACTAAATCTACATTACCAATCTGTCCGCCATTCATGCTTAATTTTGCTCGTATTGTCCGTTAACAACCGTCGCTTTAACGTTGAAGTCACGATCGAAAATAGTTAGGTTTGCAACCATGCCTTTTCGAATACGGCCGAGACGGTCCTCAACGCCAATTGCTGTCGCTGGGTACAGTGTAGCCATTCGTAGAGCTTCTTCTAAAGCGATACCTGCGTGCTCAACTGTGTTCTGAACTGCTTCAATCATAGTCAGAGCTGAGCCGCCTAGTGTGCCGTTTTCATCAACACACTTACCATCTCGGTAATATACTTTCTTACCGACAAAAATAAAGTGATCAATGTTAGCACCTGCCGGAGCTGTGGCATCGGTCACCAAAACAAGCTTTTCACCTTTGATTTTATGAGCAATTCGAATGTTTGCGTAGTCTACGTGGAAGCCGTCAGCAATGATGCCTGCGTAGATCTCTGGTGTATCGTAAATAGCACCAACCACTCCTGGCTCACGACCAACCATAGGAGTCATCGCATTGAATAGATGAGTGGCAAAAGTAATACCAGCCTCAAACCCTTTACGAGCTTCAGCATAGGTCGCGTTTGTGTGACCGATTGAAACCACAATGCCTGCAGCTTTTAGGCGTGCGATATGTTCAGGGTCGTTCTGCTCTGGCGCAAGAGTTACTTTGGCAATGATGTCTGCATTTGAGCAAATAAGGTCAATCATGCCGTCATCGGATGGACGGATGAAGTCAACGCTATGAATACCTTTTTTCGCGACGTTAAGGTATGGGCCTTCAAGATGTAGGCCAAGCGATTGGTTTTGGTATTTTTTGTGATATTCGCGAGCTGCGGCGATTGCCGCGCGCATATCTTCATCAGAAGACGTAATAAGCGTAGGAAGGAAGCTGGTACAACCCGACTTTAGGTTTGCTTCGTGCATGATTTGCATCGTTTCTGCTGTGATAGCATCGTTCAACATGACGCCGCCACAACCGTTCAGTTGCAGGTCGATAAAACCAGGACTTAAGTTAGCTCCATTAAGATCTTTTACTTCAATGCCTTTCGGTAGTTCAGCAACGGGCACAATGGATTGAATTAGATCGTTTTCAACGATGACCGCATGATCGGTAAGAACATCACTACCGGTATAGATTTTACAGTTACTTAGCGCGTACATAGTCAGCTAGTCCTTATAGATGAGAATTCAATTTCTGTATCGTTATCTAATCGGCGACTGAATGAGTCATGTGGGTACTTAGTTTGTATCACTGAATTAGATAACGAGTCACATACAGCAAGTTGCGTTTTATCGATGTCATTGTCAGAGTAACTAACTGAAAAATAATAAATGAATTGTTTTTTATGATTCTTTTTCAGAGCAAAGTTACTAAGAATTACCCGCCGAGATACCAAAATAACACTGATTCTGCCTTGCATAAAGTGCGAGAATATTATCTTTAAAACGCCATTTTTTCGTATAATAAAATAAGTTTTATGATCTCGCTAGCAAAAACCTTTCGAAAGGGCAAATTGTGGTGATTATGATCACAAACAATGAGCTTTTAATTTGCGGAGCAAAATTAATGTCATAAACTGACGATGACTAAATTGAACGACTGAAATAAGTCATTCAACATAACATCGAATCCTATAGGGGGAACTTAAGGTGAATATTCTCGGATACGCGCAGAAGTTAGGTAAAGCTCTTATGCTTCCTATCGCGACTTTGCCAATCGCAGGCTTGTTACTGCGCTTGGGCCAACCTGATGTATTTGACATCGCGTTTATGGCACAAGCCGGTAACTCAATCTTCTCTAACCTTCCATTGTTATTTGGTCTAGGTATCGCGATCGGCTTATCAAAAGACGGTCAAGGTGCTGCAGGTCTTGCTGGTGCGGTTGCGTACTTCGTACTTACTGCGACAGCGTCAACAATCGATGCGTCAGTTAACATGTCATTCTTCGGTGGTATCATCGCAGGTATCATTGCTGGCCATTCTTACAACGCTTTCCATGCAACACGCCTTCCTGAGTGGCTAGCATTCTTCTCTGGTAAGCGCCTAGTGCCAATTATGGCTGGTTTGTTCGCCCTAGTTGCTGGTGCTGTTTCAGGTATTGTATGGCCAACAATCCAAGGTGGTCTAGATGCACTTGCTCACGGTATCTCTACTTCTGGCGCAATCGGTCAGTTTGTATACGGTACGCTTAACCGTGCTCTAATTCCTGTAGGTCTGCACCACGTACTGAACTCTTTCTTCTGGTTTGGTATGGGCTCTTGTCAAGAAGTGCTAGTTTCTGGCGCAACAGCTGCTGGTCAAGCTCTTCCTGCACTACAACAACTTTGTGTTGACCCAGCTCTAGCTAAGACTCTTGTTGCTGGTCAAACTCACACATTTGAATTCGCTAACTCAGTAACTCCAGAAATTACAGCAACTGTTAAAGAAGTAACTGAAACAGTTAAATCTGGTGACCTACACCGTTTCTTCGGCGGCGATAAGAGCGCTGGTGTATTCATGAACGGTTTCTTCCCAGTAATGATGTTCGGCCTACCAGGTGCAGCACTTGCTATGTACCTAGCAGCTCCTGTTGAGAAACGTAGCCAAGTTGGTGGTGCATTGTTCTCTGTTGCATTCTGTTCATTCCTAACTGGTATCACAGAGCCTCTAGAGTTTATGTTCGTATTCCTAGCTCCTGCTCTATACGCGATTCACGCAGTGTTCACTGGTCTATCGCTAGTTGTTGCTAACATGCTTGGTACGCTACACGGCTTCACATTCTCTGCTGGTCTAATTGACTACTTGTTGAACTACGGTCTAGCAACTAAACCTCTACTACTAGGTGCAGTTGGTCTTGGCTTCGGTGCTCTTTACTTCTTCACATTCAGCTTCGCAATCCGCGCGTTTAACCTAAAATCGCCAGGCCGTGAAGATGATGATAGCCAAGCAGCAGCACCAGCAGGTGAAGCAAAAAGTGGTGACCTAGCTCGTCAATACCTAAAAGCGCTAGGTGGTCATGACAACCTAACTTCAATTGACGCATGTATCACTCGTCTACGTCTAACTCTGAAAGATCGTTCAGTAGCTGATGAAGAAGTGTTGAAGAAACTAGGTGCGAAAGGTGTTGTTAAACTAGGTGAAAACAACCTTCAAGTTATCCTTGGTCCTCTAGCAGAAATCGTTGCTGGTGAAATGAAAGCAATCGGCGCAAACGAAGACCTATCGAATGTAAAACTACCATAATTACATCGAACTAATATTTGATTAGAGACCTCCTTCGGGAGGTCTTTTTTTGTTTTAGTGCTTTGAATCTGCTGTGCATTCACGCGAACTCGATAAATATTGCCGTTTTAGCGCGAGTTCTTGTTGTCTAATGGCTTAGAATTGTGGATCATTAGAAACAATGCACTCTGTAAAACCATATCGGATACAGAGTTCCGTTTTCTCTGACAATACTTATATTTTTGAGGTGCTATAGATGAGTGAAGCTGATGCTCGTCCATCAAACTTTATTCGCCAGATCATTGATAAGGATCTAGCGGATGGCAAACACACTAGCGTGCATACTCGATTCCCGCCGGAGCCAAATGGCTACCTGCACATCGGTCATGCTAAGTCTATCTGTTTGAACTTCGGTATTGCTCAGGACTACCAGGGTCAATGTAACTTACGTTTCGACGATACAAACCCTGAAAAAGAAGACATCGAATACGTTGAGTCTATCAAGAAAGATGTAAACTGGTTAGGCTTCGAGTGGGATGGTGAAGTATGTTACTCATCAAACTACTTCGACAAGCTTTACGAATATGCAATTGAATTGATTAACAAAGGCTTAGCGTACGTAGATGAGCTAAGTCCAGAGCAGATTCGTGAGTACCGTGGCACGCTAAAAGAGCCAGGTAAGCCAAGCCCATACCGCGACCGTTCTGTTGAAGAAAACTTAGCGCTATTTGAAAAAATGCGCGCAGGTGAATTTGAAGAAGGTAAAGCGTGTCTTCGTGCGAAGATCGATATGGGTTCGTCATTCATGGTTATGCGTGATCCAGTGCTATACCGTGTACGTTTTGCTACTCACCATCAAACGGGTGATAAGTGGTGCATTTACCCAATGTACGACTTCACACACTGTATCTCTGATGCGCTAGAAGGCATTACGCACTCTATCTGTACGCTAGAGTTCATGGACAACCGTCGTTTGTACGACTGGGTATTAGACAACATCACAATTGATTGTCGTCCTCATCAATACGAGTTCAGCCGTCTAAACCTAGAATACACAGTGATGTCTAAGCGTAAGCTAAACCAACTAGTAACCGAAAAATTGGTTAACGGTTGGGATGATCCTCGTATGCCAACAGTATCTGGTTTACGTCGTCGTGGTTTCACACCTGCGTCAATCCGCGAATTCTGTAAGCGTATCGGCGTGACGAAGCAAGAAAACATGATCGAGTTTAGCTCGCTTGAATCTTGTATTCGTGACGACCTAAACGAAAATGCACCTCGTGCGATGGCTGTGTTGGACCCTGTTAAAGTTGTTATTGAGAACTTTGAAGAGGGCGCTGTAGAAAATCTAACGCTGGCTAACCATCCAAATAAACCTGAAATGGGTGAGCGTGAAGTGCCGTTTACTCGTGAAGTTTGGATCGAGCGTGAAGACTTCCGTGAAGAAGCGAATAAAAAGTACAAGCGTCTAGTTCTTGGTAAAGAAGTTCGTTTACGTGGTGCTTACGTGATCAAAGCTGAGCGTGTTGAAAAAGACGCGGAAGGCAACATCACAACGATTTACTGTACTTACGATCCCGAAACGCTAGGCAAAAACCCAGCAGATGGTCGTAAAGTTAAAGGCGTAATTCACTGGGTATCTGCGGATAAAGCGCTACCAGCAGAAATTCGCCTATACGATCGTTTGTTCACTGTTCCAAATCCTGCAGCAGCAGAAGACTTCGCTTCAACCATTAACCCTGATTCACTCGTTGTGATCAACGGTTTCGTTGAGCCAAGCCTGGCATCTGCAGAAGCAGAGCAAGGCTACCAGTTCGAGCGTATGGGTTACTTCTGTGCGGATTCTAAAGATTCAACTGCAAATAACCTAGTGTTCAACCGCACGGTTGGCCTACGTGATACATGGGCGAAAATTGAGAACCAATAATCTCAATCGTTACCTATAGAAAAATGCCAGCAATTGCTGGCATTTTTGTTTTTGGATTAAGCAAAACAAAAAGTACAGATACAAAAAACGCCAGCTTTAACTGGCGTTTATTTTTAATCTACAAGCAAATTATTTTGCAGGTTTGTGCGCATCTGGGTTTTCTTTGCAACCACCGTCACTGCATTTACCGTATAGGTATAAGCTGTGGTTTGTTAGCGTCACATTGTACTTAGCTGCGATTTCGCGTTGGCGCTCTTCAATGATGTCGTCAGAAAACTCAATTACTTCACCACAGTCTAGACATACTAGGTGGTCGTGGTGATGTTGAGTTGACAATTCGAAGACTGACTTGCCACCTTCAAAGTGGTGACGAGTAACAATACCTGCATCGTCGAATTGGTTTAGAACGCGATAAACAGTTGCTAGACCTATCTCTTCACCTAGATCAATCAGCTTTTTGTACAAATCTTCAGCACTGATGTGCTGGCAGTCTGGCTGCTGAAGTACTTCTAGAATTTTTAGCCTTGGAAGGGTAACTTTTAGACCCGCATCCTTCAGCGCCTGATTATTATCTGACATATACTTTCCCGTTGGATCATCTGCAGCGATTTAACAGAATTCAATATTCCTACCATTATAGGCGAAGCGCTAAAAACATTAAACCACGAACTTCAAAGGGTTAATAGAATCTTTTTGTAAATTGGAAATGGGTCGATTATATTACAGATCTGACCAGTTACAATTTTGTAACATGAGCTTAGAGAGGGCACGGACTGCAATGAATAAGCGACTCGCGAAGATTTATAAACCAGGGATTGTGAAATTTGCGTTGAATGTATGGCCACCATTTTGGGGGGCCGGAATTAAAATCTTACATATTTCTGAAGACTTCCGAATGGTTAAAGTTCGTTTGAAACTTCGCTGGTGGAACAAAAATGCCAATCGTACACAGTATGGAGGCAGTATTTTTTCCTTAACCGATCCCATTTACTCTCTCATGTTGATGGGTATTCTACGTGAAGAGTATTACGTGTGGGATAAAGAGGCGAGCATCAACTTTATCAAGCCAGGACAAAGCGATTTGTTTGCTGAGTTTAAGATCACGGATGGCATGCTAGACGAGATCTATCAGATGACTCGAAACGGCGAAAAGTGCTTTCCTGAATTCATTACGCATGTAAAAGACAAACAAGGGAATGTGGTATCTGAAGTTCAGCGCAAGTTATATGTGAGAAAGAAGCCTCAATATCGAGAAGAAGAGGCGGTAACGGAAGCGCCTTAATTTAATGCTATAAAAAAGACCTCTAATCGGAGGTCTTTTTTAATACTTACTTAGCCTTCTAGCTCAGCTAGGCACATTTCTTCGTAAATCTGCTTAACCCAGTTTTCGACGCGTTGGTCAGTCAACTCAGGTTGACGGTCTTCATCAATACATAGACCTACGAATTGGCTTTCGTCGCCTTCTACAAGTGCTTTTGAAGCTTCAAACTCGTAGCCTTCAGTTGAAGTATGGCCAAGAATTGTGCCGCCTTTAGACTCAACGATGTCACGCACTGTACCCATCGCATCGCAGAAGTATTCTGCGTAGTCTTCTTGGTCGCCACAGCCGAAGATAGCCACTAGCTTAGTAGAGAAATCGATCTGCTCAAGTTCAGGGAAGAAATCATCCCAATCACATTGTGCTTCGCCGTAGTACCAAGTAGGGATACCTAGAAGAAGAAGATCAAAGTTATCAATGTCTTCTTTGCTGCTTTTCGCGATGTCTTGAACGTGAACTAGATGTTTGCCTAGTTGCTTTTGAATCATCTTTGCAACGGCTTCAGTATTACCTGTGTCGCTACCGAAGAAGATACCTACACTTGCCATAGAGTCTATACCTTTACATTGTTTGTTATGGGCAATGGTACTGAGGGTTTAACCTAACCCCGAGCCTTCCCAAGTGAGCTGAATAATGCCTTTTGCAATAAAGCCAGCACAGCCTAGGAAAAGGACTAACCATACAATACGACGACCAAAAACAGGTACATTGCCTTGCTTTAGCACATCTTTTATTGCCATCCCGATGAAAAAGAAGATAGCAGCAAAAAGAAGATCGAGCCCAATAGACTCGAGCATATCCATATAGTCGTAAAGCATTTTAGTCCTTCATGCCGAAAAATCATGGGCGCACTATACCACTGTTACACAGTATTGTTAATGCACTACAAGGAGGGTTATTTCAATAATCTATTGTTGCTTTTCGAATTTGTTAACTCGAAATGTATTTCCGGATCACTCGCATCACTTCAGCGGGTTTTTCTGCGTGTAACCAATGGCCAGTGTTGGCAATAATGTGTGCTTTAGCTTGTTTGAATTGTCGTTGTACTGACGGTTGGTGCTCTGGCATTAAGTAGTCCGAATCTCCGCCTTTAATGAAGAGTGTCGGGATCTCGGTAGGAGCAATATCTTGCCAGCCAATGATCTCAGCATAGTTACTTAATAAACTGTCGACGTTAAATCGCCAAGCCATATGGTCTTCGTTTTTAAACAGCGATTTTGAGAGAAATTGTCTAACGCCATCCATCTCAATGTGTTGAGCTAAGATTTCTAACGTTTGTTGACGGTTCTCAGGTTTTTCTTTGATAACGGCCAGCAAACCATCAAATACGTTGTCGTGACGATTGGTCTGGTAAGCTACTGGAGCCATGTCCAATACGACCAACTGTTTCACAAGATTTGGTGCTATATCAGCGAGTTTCATCGCGACTTTACCGCCCATTGAATGGCCGACGATTATCGATGGCTCAACGTTTAAGTGCTGAAGAAGCGTCGCGACATCTTGTGCCATGTCAGTGTAGTTATGAGTATCAGAGTGGAAAGAGAGACCGTGATTGCGTAGGTCGATACTGATCACTGAGTGATCTTCAACAAGATCACGAGCCAATAGGCCCAGATTACTTAAACTACCAAACAATCCGTGAATCAAAACAACTGTTTGGCCTTGGCCTTCCTGCTTATAGTTGAGTAATGCTGACATTTTATCTTATTCGTGATGGGTTTAACGTGGAGTATCCGAAAGGATCTCGTTATAATCCCCCAGAGTTTAAACATTGAGAATGTGAAAAGCGAATGAAAACAATTGAGGTTGATGAGGATCTATACCGTTACATTGCTAGCCAAACTAAGCATATCGGTGAAAGCGCCTCGGATATTTTGCGACGCCTTTTAAACCTTGATGGTCAGTTGCAGGTAGCAGAATCGGCACCAGCAGTAGAGAAGCCACAAGGGATTGTAGTAAGTAAAGATGCGGGCAAAGCAGAATCTATTGATGTAGTGAAAGAGATGCGTTCGCTGCTAATTTCTGATGAGTTTGCCGGTCTAAAAAAAGCGATTGATCGCTTTATGTTAGTACTATCGACCTTACATAAGTTAAATCCAGAAGGCTTCGCACAAGCGACAAACGTAAAGGGACGCAAACGCGTTTACTTTGCAGACAATGAAGAAACCTTACTGGCCAATGGTAACACCACCAAGCCTAAAGCCATTCCAGGTACGCCGTTTTGGGTTATCACAAACAACAATACCAGTCGTAAGAGACAAATGGTTGAACAAGTGATGACGCACATGGAGTTCCAACCTGACTTGATAGAAAAAGTAACAGGTTCAATCTAAGAAACCTGATAGAAGCCTCATAATGCGTCGCAGTTAGCGGATATTATGAGGCTTTTTTGTAATTTTATTATTTTTAAAAGAAAGGATGTCAAACATGGCTATGCACCCTCGTGCTGGGCAAAAAGCGCAGCAGGAAGATCTCCATAATATTCCAGCGTTAGTTGCTAACTACTTCTTACTTCAGCCTGATGCTAATAATGCGGAACATAAGGTTCAATTCGGTACTTCTGGTCACCGTGGCACAGCAGACAAGCAAACTTTTAATGAAAACCACATTCTTGCTATCGCACAAGCAGTTGCAGAAGTACGTGCCAAGCAGGGGACTACAGGGCCGTTGTTTGTGGGCAAAGATACCCACGCGTTGTCAGAACCTGCGTTTTCAAGCGTAATCGAAGTTTTGATTGCGAATGGTGTAAAAGTCATCGTACAGCAGGATAATGGCTACACACCAACACCTGGCATTTCTCACGCTATCTTAACTTACAATCTAAAGCATGATGAGAAAGCGGATGGCATCGTTATCACACCGTCTCATAATCCACCACAAGATGGCGGTATTAAGTACAATCCAACACATGGTGGTCCAGCAGAAGCTGAATTGACTCAAGCGATTGAAGATCGTGCGAACGAGATCATTGCTGGTGGCCTAAAAGATGTGAAGCGTCTAGCGCTAGCAGAAGCGAAAGCATCTGAGCTATTCGTAGAGGTGGATTTGGTGAAGCCTTACATCGATGACTTAGTAAATGTTATCGATATGGAAGCGATCCAGAAATCGAAGTTGAAAATTGGTGTGGATCCACTTGGTGGCAGCGGCATTGATTACTGGCGTCAAATCGGCCAAGCATACAACTTAGATCTGACCTTGGTCAGCGAAGCGATTGACCCATCATTCCAGTTCATGTCGCTTGATAAGGACGGCGTGGTTCGTATGGACTGTTCTTCTCCATACGCAATGGCTGGTCTGCTAGCTCTGAAAGATGAATACGATCTTGCGTTTGGTAACGACCCAGACTATGACCGTCATGGTATCGTGACGCCGAAAGGTTTGATGAACCCGAACCATTTCTTAGCGGTTTGTATCGACTACCTATACCGTCATCGTGAGGCGTGGGGTAAAGATGTTGCTGTTGGTAAGACGCTGGTTTCAAGTGCACTTATTGACCGAGTAGTAGCCGATTTGGGTCGTGAACTGTGTGAAGTGCCTGTCGGCTTCAAGTGGTTTGTCGATGGCCTTTACACTGGCAAGTTTGGTTTTGGTGGTGAAGAGAGCGCAGGTGCCTCTTTCTTACGTAAAGATGGAACACCATGGTCAACAGACAAAGACGGCATCTTACTATGTTTGTTAGCGGCAGAGATTACTGCGGTAACGGGTAAAAACCCACAAGAGTACTACGAAGAGCTTGCCGCTAAACATGGTGAGTCTAAGTACAATCGTATTCAAGCGGTAGCGAATGGCCCTCAAAAAGATGTGTTGAAGAAACTGTCGCCAGAAATGGTTGCAGCAGAAACACTGGCAGGTGATCCGATTACGGCGCGTCTAACACACGCTCCTGGTAACGGTGCGGCGATTGGCGGATTAAAAGTGACGACTGAAAATGGTTGGTTTGCTGCTCGTCCATCGGGTACGGAAGACATCTACAAAATCTATTGTGAGAGCTTCAAGGGTGAAGAGCACCTAAAACAAATTGAAACTGAAGCACAAGAAATTGTGAATCAAGTATTTGCAGCTGCAGGTTTGTAATTAAACCTACTCTGACAAAAAGGCGACCAGATGGTCGCCTTTTTTACAACTCGTCGTTAACTCTCTATTTAAGAGCCTTTGGATTTTGTGGCCAATTATCTGGCACGATAAACCAGAACTCGCCATCTGCTGTTTGTGCATGCTCAAATCGCTCCATTGGTTTTTCAATCGGCTGAGAAAAATCATCCGTACCAATAGCCCAGTTGGGTTTGCTTAAGTGGTAAAGCGGTTTATTGATCAAACTCCATTGGCTTTGATAACACCAATATCCACTGATTTGGCTTGGATTGAGAGCAAAGCCTAAGCACTCTTTCGGTGGTACTTCATTAGAAAATGGATTGATGTAAAGTCGCCCTTGCATCAACAAGCGTTCCTTTGGAGACTGATCCAGAGGAAGCATTTGTCTAAATTCAGGCCTTTCGCTCATTTTCAATTGGTGGGAGAGCATTCTATCCAGTTTTGTATGCAATTGATCGTGCGCGTTAGGGCCATACCAAACACCTTCATGTAAAAGATAAAACTTAATCGCTACTTCCCAATGTTCTAGTTGGTCCAATGTTCTATTTTTGAGTATGAGATCTATCGCTCCAATGGTTTTTCCGTCGCTATCGTTGAGTTGAATTTCTTCTGCAATAATTTCATATTGTTCTGAATTAGCAAGTGCAGCGGTACATAAATGCTGATACAAAAAACCCAGTCTCGGGTTCCCTTGGTACTCTTCAGATTCATCCAGAGGTTTAATCGATAAGTCTTCCAATGTAGCAAAAGGGGGGAGCAACTGAAAAAGAGGAGGAGAAGAGGTGATCCATTGATAAAGACGTTGCAGTTGATTCATCCTGATTCCTTAGTGATGTTGATAAAGCAGCGAGCCTCGTTATTGTAACTAAATTTGGTTAGTAGAATAGGGTAGCTAGCATCAGTGTCATAGTTCGATATACACTTTGAGGTACTCGCTCGAAATTGGAAGTGATAATGAATAATTTACAGTTAGAAAAGATTCTCAACAGCAAACTCTCGCCCGAGTTAATTAAAGATTACGCGCCAAATGGCTTACAGGTTGAAGGTTGTCCACAGATCAAGCGCGTAGTTACTGGAGTAACTGCTTCTCAAGCATTAATTGATAAAGCGATTGAACTCAGAGCCGATGCGTTATTGGTCCACCATGGTTATTTTTGGAAAGGGGAGCCAGAACCCATTCGCGGTATGAAAGGTAAGCGCATTCGTAGCCTAATTAAAAGTGACATTAATCTGTATGGCTACCATCTACCGCTCGACATTCATCCTGAACTTGGTAACAACGCAGAGCTTGCTCGTCTTCTTGATATTGAAATCGACGGTGGGTTAGAAGGTCATCCGCAGTCTGTCGCCCTATTTGGACGCTTGAAAAAACCGATGACTGGTTCTCAATTTGCGAGCAAGATCAACCAAGTCCTTAATCGAGAGCCTCTACATATCGCTCCAGATAATGCGGAGAAAATGATCGAAACCGTTGGTTGGTGTACTGGCGGCGGACAAGATTTCATTGAACTTGCGGTTCAGCATGGATTAGATGCATTCATTTCTGGCGAAATTTCGGAGCGAACAACTTACACCGCTCGTGAGATGGACATCCACTATTTTGCTGCGGGTCACCATGCAACAGAGCGTTATGGCATCAAAGCACTTGGTAAGTGGTTAGCCGATGAATACGGTTTAGATGTCGAGTTTGTGGATATTGATAATCCAGTGTAGCGTGTATTTTTATCGTTAAAACTAAAAAGGGTTGAGACTTACATCTCAACCCTTTTGTTTATCTGATAACTCTAGTAACGATTATTCGCGCTCATGAAGCGGCGAAAATTCACGTTGCGTTTCGCCTTTGTAAAGCTGACGTGGACGACCGATACGGTTTAGTGGGTCGCTGTGCATCTCGTTCCAGTGGGCAATCCAACCAATAGTACGAGAAATCGCGAAGATAACCGTAAACATTGATACAGGAATACCGATCGCTTTCAGAATGATACCTGAATAGAAATCTACGTTCGGGTACAGTTTCTTAGAAACAAAGTATTCGTCAGAAAGAGCGATACGCTCAAGTTCCATTGCTACGTCCAGCAGAGGATCTTTAATGTTCAGCTCTTTTAGAACTTCGTGACATGTTTCGCGCATTACGGTCGCACGAGGATCGTAGTTCTTGTAAACACGGTGACCGAAGCCCATCAAACGGAATGGGTCATCTTTGTCTTTCGCACGTTCCACGTATTCTGGAATGTTATCCACGCTGCCGATTTCTTCTAGCATCTTCAGACATGCTTCGTTTGCGCCACCGTGAGCTGGGCCCCAAAGTGATGCGATACCAGCGGCAATACATGCGAATGGGTTTGCACCAGAAGAACCTGCTAAACGGACTGTTGATGTCGACGCGTTTTGCTCGTGATCTGCGTGAAGTGTGAAGATTTTATCCATCGCACGAGCAACAACAGGGTTCACTTCATACTCTTCACATGGGTTAGCAAACATCATGTGTAGGAAGTTTTCCGCGTAGCTCAAATCGTTGCGTGGGTAGATAAATGGCTGACCAACAGAGTATTTGAAACACATTGCAGCCAGAGTTGGCATTTTAGATAGCAGACGATAGGCCGCAATTTCACGGTGCTCGTCGTTATTGATATCAAGTGAATCGTGGTAGAAGGCTGCAAGAGCACCAACCACACCACACATTACTGCCATTGGGTGAGCATCACGACGGAAGCCATGGAAGAAGCTTGCGATTTGCTCGTGTACCATTGTGTGACGAGTAACTGTCGTTTTGAATTGCTCGTATTGTTCTCGGGTAGGGGCTTCACCGTAAAGAAGGATGTAACATACTTCTAGGTAATCTGCGTTATTGGCTAATTGATCAATCGGGTAACCGCGGTGCAAAAGAATACCTTTGCCGCCATCGATGTAAGTGATTGATGATTCACAAGATGCAGTGGCAAGAAAACCTGGGTCAAAAGTAAAGTAACCATTGGCTCCCAGTTTACGAACGTCAATTACAGGTGTACCTAGCGTACCGTCCATAATTGGCAGTTCGATTGGCGCTTGACCTTCAACATGAAGGGTCGCTTTCTTATCCGCCATAACAATCTCCTTTGTTTATTATTTAATCCGTCCAGGATGTTTATGTGCCATTTTTGTACTGTTGTTAAAGCTTAAAGTCAATTTTTCTCCATCTTTGTGTGCACTTGTTATGATTTTTCTCATGAAAATCGTTAAAAATCTGTTCTATGTAGCATAATTTGTTACACCAATTGTATTAGAATGTTGCTCGCCGTATATTGGCAAAGAAAATTTTAGTTAAATCCTTATAAATTCGGGGCTAGAAACAAAAGTGAGGTTTGTTTGTGGACTCCGGTTGTTAACAAAGTGTTTACAATTATCTCTGAGCTTATTGTGATAATTTGTTAATCAAATGTTAACTTTTGTACGTTTGGAAGCTGAAATTGGTTATAACAATAAATGCTCAATGGAGCTGAGTGAGCAAGCCCGTGAAAGAAAGAAAGTCAAGACCTGTTAATTTAGATTTACAGACCATTCGCTTTCCTATCACAGCAATCGCATCGATCCTGCACCGTGTGTCTGGGGTAATTACGTTTGTTGCGGTGGGTATATTACTTTGGTTACTGTCCATTTCTCTGTCATCCCCTATGGGTTTTATGGAAGCCGCAGATATCGTTGATGGCTTCTTCGTAAAATTCATCCTGTGGGGTATCCTGACTGCACTTGCCTACCACATCGCTGGTGGTATTCGTCATTTGCTGATGGATCTAGGTCATTTTGAAGAACTAGATTCAGGCGCGATGAGCGCGAAAGTTGCCTTTGGTGCAACTGCAGTATTATCACTATTGGCGGGGATCTTGGTATGGTAAAACACGTATCTTCATTTGGTCGTAATGGTGTACACGATTTCCTACTGATTCGTGCAACAGCCATCATTATGACGCTATACACGATTTATCTGGTTAGCTTCTGTGCATTTTCAGATATCTCTTACGCATCATGGACCCAATTCTTTGGTGGTACTTTCACTAAAGTCTTCACCATGTTGGCGCTTGCATCTGTTCTGATTCATGCATGGATCGGTATGTGGCAAGTGTTCACCGACTACATTAAGTGCGCGAAACTTCGTGGTGCACTTCAACTTGGTGTGATTGCCGTTTTATTCGGTTATGTCTTCTCTGGTCTATTTATTCTGTGGGGTGCGTAAGTGTCTATTCCAGTTCGTGAGTTTGATGCCGTAGTAATCGGCGCTGGTGGTGCAGGTATGCGCGCTGCACTACAAATTTCGGAACAAGGCCTTTCTTGTGCTTTGTTGTCTAAAGTATTCCCAACCCGTTCTCATACTGTATCTGCTCAAGGCGGTATCACAGTTGCGCTTGGTAACTCGCATAAGGACGATTGGCAATGGCACATGTACGACACAGTAAAAGGTTCTGATTACATTGGTGACCAGAACGCGATTGAATACATGTGTAAAAATGGTCCTGAGTCAGTTATCGAGCTAGAAAAAATGGGTCTTCCATTCTCTCGTTTTGATAACGGTACCATCTACCAACGTCCATTCGGCGGTCAGTCAAAAGAGTTTGGTGGTGAGCAGGCGGCGCGCACAGCAGCTGCAGCAGACCGTACAGGTCACGCTCTTCTTCATACGCTTTACCAACAAAACGTCAAACATAAGACAACCATCTTTTCTGAATGGTACGCTTTGGATCTTGTGAAAAACCAAGATGGCGCAATCATGGGTTGTACTGCGATCTGTATGGAAACGGGTGAAATCTGTTACTTCAAATCGAAAGCAACAATTCTAGCTACTGGTGGTGCAGGTCGTATTTACGCATCGACAACTAACGCGCACATCAACACGGGTGATGGCGTTGGTATGGCACTTCGTGCAGGCGTTCCAATGCAAGACATGGAAATGTGGCAGTTCCACCCAACGGGTATTGCTGGCGCGGGTGTTCTTGTGACAGAAGGCTGTCGTGGTGAAGGTGGTTACCTTCTAAACAAAGACGGCGAGCGCTTTATGGAACGTTACGCTCCAAACGCGAAAGACCTTGCTGGTCGTGACGTTGTTGCTCGCTCTATGATGATTGAAATCCGTGAAGGCCGCGGTTGTGATGGTCCTTGGGGTCCACATATCAAGTTGAAACTTGATCACCTTGGCAAAGAAGTACTTGAATCACGTCTGCCAGGTATCTGTGAACTGTCTCGTACATTCGCACACGTTGATCCAGTGAAAGAACCAATTCCAGTAATTCCAACTTGTCACTACATGATGGGTGGTGTTCCGACTCAAGTTTCTGGTCAAGCGATTAAGCAACTTGCGGATGGCAGCGAAGCGGAAGTTCAAGGTCTATACGCTTGTGGTGAAATTGCTTCTGTATCTGTACACGGTGCAAACCGTCTAGGTGGTAACTCACTGCTAGACTTGGTGGTATTTGGTCGTGCAACAGGCCTACACCTAGGTGAGACTCTTGCTGCTCAAGTTGAAGCTCGCCCTGCAACTGAATCAGACATCGAAGCTTCTCTAGCGCGCACTATGCGTTGGGAAAATAGCACTGGTGGCGAAGATCCGGTACAAATCCGTAAAGACCTACAACGCTGTATGCAAAACAGCTTCTCGGTATTCCGCGAAGGTGATGCAATGGCGACGGGCCTAGAAGAGTTGAAGGTAATTCGTGAACGTCTGAAAGATGCTCACTTAGCCGACAAATCTTCTGAGTTCAACACGCAACGTATTGAGTGTCTAGAACTAGATAACCTGATGGAAACCGCGTTCTCAACAGCAGTTGCAGCAAACTACCGTACAGAAAGCCGTGGTGCTCATGCTCGCTTCGACTTCCCTGAGCGTGATGATGAGAACTGGCTATGCCACTCTATCTACAACCCGGAAACCGAAGCGATGACAAAGCGTGATGTAAACATGACGCCAGTACACCGTGACGCGTTCCCACCGAAAGTACGTACATACTAAGGGAGGATATGAATATGAAACTGAACTTCTCTTTGTACCGTTACAACCCGGACGTAGATACTAAGCCTTACATGAAAGAGTACACACTTGAGGTAGACGAAGGCTCAGACATGATGGTGCTTGATGCATTGATTCTGCTAAAAGAGCAAGATCCAAGCATCGCATTCCGTCGTTCTTGTCGTGAAGGTGTGTGTGGTTCTGATGGTTTGAACATGAACGGCAAAAATGGTCTGGCATGTATCACTCCATTATCGGCTCTACAAGGTGACAAGATCGTCATTCGTCCTCTACCGGGTCTACCTGTAGTGCGCGATCTTATCGTTGACATGACGCAGTTCTATGATAACTATGCGAAAGTTAAGCCTTTCTTAATTGATGACGGTGCTCTACCGCCATCACGCGAGAACCTGCAATCTCCAGATGAGCGTGCGCATTTAGATGGATTGTACGAATGTATCATGTGTGCATGTTGTACAACTTCTTGTCCGTCATTCTGGTGGAACCCAGATAAGTTTATTGGCCCTGCAGGCCTACTTGCGGCTTACCGCTGGTTGATTGATAGCCGAGATACGGCAACAGATGAACGTTTGTCTGATCTTGATGATGCATTTAGCGTTTTTCGTTGCCATGGCATCATGAATTGTGTAAGTGTTTGTCCTAAGGGACTAAATCCGACGAAAGCCATCGGTCACATTAAGTCGATGCTGGTGAATCGCTCGGTTTAATTACTCGCAAGCCATAAAGTTGCAGTAAAGTGAGCACGCAACGTACTGACTTTGCTGCAGCCTCCAAGCACGAGTAAAAGGATACTAAAATTGCCGGCTATTTCGGTCGGCTTTTATTAGCTCGGCGTAAGACCGAAGCAAACGTGAAAACTACTGGTTAAGGGAAAATATGCACAACGGCGTGATGAAGGCATGGCTCGAGTCTTCACACTTGGCTGGCGCCAATGCAACGTATGTAGAGGACCTCTACGAACTGTATCTAAGTGATCCCGATCTGGTAAGTGAGGAGTGGAAACGTGTTTTTGAGGGCTTGCCTAAGCCATCAGAAGAAGTGGCAGAACAGCCGCATTCACGTGTCCGTGACTACTTCCGACGACTCGCTAGAGAAACAAAGCATTACAATGTCCAAGTTAGTGATCCAGATGTCGATGCAAAACAAGTAAAAGTTCTACAGCTTATCAACGCATACCGCTTCCGCGGACACGAAGCTGCAGAATTGGATCCACTAGGTCTGTGGCAACGTCCACCTGTGGCGGAGCTAGACCCAGCATTTCATAATCTTACCGAAGACGACTTCGAAGAAACTTTCAACGTAGGTTCTTTTGCTGTTGGGCAAGAAACCATGAAGTTGAAAGACATCTACGCAGCTCTCAAGAAAACTTACTGCGGTTCCATCGGTGCTGAATACATGCACATGACTGACACAGAGCAAAAGCGTTGGATCCAACAACGTCTTGAGTCTGTCGTAGGCCAGCCATCATTCAACCAAGATGAAAAACGCACGTTCCTTGAAGAGTTGACTGCAGCGGAAGGCCTTGAGCGTTATTTAGGCGCAAAATTCCCTGGTGCGAAGCGATTCTCTCTTGAAGGTGGTGATGCGCTTATCCCAATGACGAAAGAACTGATTCGTCATGCGGGTAAGAGTGGCATGCGTGAAGTGGTTATTGGTATGGCTCACCGTGGTCGTTTGAACATGCTGGTGAACGTACTGGGTAAGAAACCACAAGATCTATTTGATGAGTTCGCGGGTAAGCACGATGAAACGTGGGGTACTGGTGACGTTAAATACCACCAAGGTTTCTCTGCAGACTTCGCAACTCCTGGTGGCGATGTTCACTTAGCGCTTGCGTTTAACCCATCTCACTTAGAAATCGTAAACCCAGTGGTTATCGGTTCCGTGCGTGCACGTCAAGACCGTTTGGGTGACAACTACGGCAGCAAAGTTCTTCCTATCACTATTCATGGTGACTCTGCGATTGCTGGCCAAGGTGTAGTGGCTGAAACGTTCAACATGTCACTTGCTCGTGGTTTCTGCGTTGGCGGTACGGTTCGTATTGTTGTAAACAACCAGGTTGGCTTTACAACGTCTAACCCGCGTGACACTCGATCAACCATGTATTGTACTGACATCGCTAAGATGGTTCAGGCTCCGATTTTCCACGTTAACGCCGATGATCCAGAAGCGGTTGCTTTTGTTACTCGCATTGCATTGGATTACCGCAACGAGTTCAAGCGTGATGTCGTGATTGATTTGGTTTGTTACCGTCGTCATGGTCACAACGAAGCGGATGAACCGAACGCGACTCAGCCGTTGATGTACCAAAAAATCAAAAAGCACCCAACTCCTCGTAAACTGTACGCCGATGTTCTGATTGATAAGAATGAGTCGGATATTGAAACTGCAACGCAGTTGGTGAACGAGTATCGTGATGCACTTGACCGCGGTGAAGTCGTGGTGAAAGAGTGGCGTCCGATGGCATTGCATTCTGTAGACTGGTCTCCTTACTTGGGACACGAGTGGGATATGCAATGGGAGGCGACCTACGATAAGCAACGCCTTGTCGAACTAGGTAATCGTTTGTGTCAGTACCCGGAAAGCCACAAGCTGCAAAGCCGAGTAAACAAGCTGTACAACGATCGCTTAGCAATGATGACAGGTGAGAAGGCTATTGACTGGGGTATGGCTGAAACATTGGCTTACGCGACATTGGTAGACGATGGTAAGCGTATCCGTATTTCTGGTCAGGACTCAGGTCGTGGTACTTTCTTCCATCGTCACTCAGTTCTTCACAACCAATCAGATGCAAGCACTTACATCCCGCTAGCGAATATCCATGACAAGCAGGGGCCTTTCCAAGTTTTTGACTCTGTGTTGTCGGAAGAAGCTGTTCTTGCATTTGAGTACGGTTATGCAACAGCTGAACCTGGCGGTTTAACCATTTGGGAAGCGCAGTTTGGTGACTTCGCTAACGGCGCACAAGTGGTTATTGACCAATTCATTTCGTCTGGTGAGCAAAAGTGGGGACGTTTGTGCGGCCTGACGATGCTTCTGCCTCATGGTTACGAAGGCCAAGGTCCGGAGCACTCATCTGCTCGTCTAGAGCGTTACCTTCAATTGTGTGCTGAGCAAAACATGCAGGTCGTTGTACCGTCAACGCCAGCTCAGGTGTACCACATGATTCGTCGTCAAGTAGTACGCCCAATGCGTCGACCATTGATTGTAATGTCGCCTAAATCATTGCTTCGTCATCCTCTTTGTACTTCGACTCTAGAAGACCTTGCAGAAGGTACGTTCCAAGCAGCGATCCCTGAAGTGGATAACTTGGAGCCAAGCAAAGTGAAACGTGTCGTGTTCTGTTCGGGTAAGGTGTATTTCGACCTTCTTGAGCAGCGTCGCAACAACGAGCAAGAAGACGTAGCAATCGTGCGTATTGAGCAGCTTTACCCATTCCCGATGGAAGAAGTACAAGCAGCTATTGCTCAATACACTAACGTTGAAGACTTCGTGTGGTGTCAGGAAGAGCCTCAGAACCAAGGTGCTTGGTACTGTAGTCAACATAACTTCCGTGCCGCTATTCCTGCAGGTGCAGATCTTAAATACGCAGGTCGCCCAGCTTCTGCTTCGCCAGCAGTTGGCTACATGTCGGTGCACTTGAAACAACAAAAAGCGTTGGTTGAAGACGCTCTGAACGTGAACTCAAAAACTTCGGACTAAGAACTAGAAGTTAAAGGAAGAAACAGATATGACAATTGAAATTCTGGTTCCAGATTTACCTGAATCAGTTGCTGATGCAACCGTGGCGACATGGCACAAACAACCAGGCGACACCGTAGAGCGTGATGAAGTTCTGGTTGATATTGAAACTGACAAAGTTGTACTAGAAGTGCCAGCTCCAGAAGCCGGCGTTTTAGAAGCCATTCTTGAAGTAGAAGGTGCAACGGTACTTTCAAAGCAACTTCTTGCTAAATTGAAAGCCGGCGCTGTTGCGGGCGAGCCAACCGCAGACAAAACAGAAGCAACAGAAGCTTCTCCAGATAAGCGTCACAAAGCGACACTGACTGAAGAAAGCAATGATGCACTTAGCCCTGCCGTTCGTCGTTTACTTGCGGAACATGGTCTAGAAGCACACCAAGTTAAAGGTACTGGTGTTGGCGGTCGTATTACTCGTGAAGATATCGAAGCGCATCTAGCAAACGCTAAAGCGGCTCCAAAAGCTGATGCTCCAGCAGTTGAAGCACCAGCAACCGCTCGTAGTGAGAAGCGTGTGCCAATGACTCGCCTACGTAAGACGGTTGCAAACCGCCTATTGGAAGCGAAAAACAGCACCGCAATGCTAACGACGTTTAACGAAGTGAACATGAAGCCAATCATGGATCTTCGTAAGCAATACAAAGACCAGTTCGAAGAGCGTCACGGTATTCGTCTTGGCTTCATGTCTTTCTATGTGAAAGCAGTGACAGAAGCCCTAAAACGTTACCCAGAAGTAAATGCATCAATCGATGGTGATGATATCGTTTACCACAACTACTTTGACATTAGCATGGCGGTATCAACGCCACGCGGTCTAGTAACTCCAGTGCTAAAAGACTGTGACAAACTTGGCTTTGCAGATGTTGAAAAAGGCATCAAAGAGCTAGCGATCAAAGGTCGTGATGGCAAGCTAACAGTTGATGAGTTAATGGGTGGTAACTTCACTATCACTAACGGTGGTGTGTTCGGTTCTCTAATGTCTACGCCTATCATCAACCCACCGCAATCTGCAATCCTTGGTATGCATAAAATCCAAGAACGCCCGATGGCTGTAAACGGTAAAGTTGAAATCCTACCGATGATGTACCTAGCGCTATCTTACGACCACCGTTTGATCGATGGCCGTGAGTCAGTTGGCTTCCTAGTAACGATTAAAGAGCTACTAGAAGATCCAGCGCGTCTCCTATTAGACGTTTAATATCGCTAAAACGTCTAGTTACCTTGGGTGGCTAGACGTTGAAAATTTCAATGGCTAGACTAGCTCAACGTCTGGCCTTCATTTGAATCACTCAGTGATTTACTTGAGAAGACCCTACAGACGTACAAGCAGCCAAGACTGCAGCGTTATGGAAATAATAAATCCCTCAAGGGAAAAACAAACGGAATATCGAAATGAATTTGCATGAATACCAAGCCAAACAGCTGTTTGCAGAATTCGGTTTGCCTGTGCCAGAAGGCTACGCATGTGATACACCACAAGAAGCGTTTGAAGCAGCAGGCCGTATCAGCACAGCAAAGAAAGTAGTCAAGTGTCAGGTTCACGCTGGTGGCCGCGGTAAAGCGGGTGGCGTAGAGCTTCACGACACTAAAGAAGGTGTAAAAGAGTTTGCGCAAAAGTGGCTAGGTAAAAATCTAGTAACTTACCAAACAGATGCAAATGGTCAGCCAGTTACAAAAATCCTTGTTGAAGAAGCGTCAAACATTGCCAACGAACTTTACTTAGGTGCGGTAGTTGACCGTGCTAGCCGTAAGATCGTTTTCATGGCTTCTACAGAAGGTGGTGTGGAAATCGAAAAAGTTGCGGAAGAAACGCCGGAGCTAATCCACAAAGCAGCCATCGATCCTCTAGTAGGCCCTCAAGCTTACCAAGGTCGTGAGCTTGCGTTCAAACTTGGTCTTGAAGGTGACCAAATCAAACAATTCGTTAAGATCTTTATGGGTCTTGGCACTATGTTCTCTCAGTACGATCTTGCTCTACTAGAGATTAACCCGCTTGTGATTACTGCTGAAGGCAACCTGCTATGTCTTGACGGTAAGATCAACATCGACTCAAACGCACTTTACCGTCAGCCTAAGCTACGTGAAATGCACGATCCATCACAAGAAGATGAGCGTGAAGCGCACGCAGCTCAGTGGGAACTGAACTACGTAGCACTAGACGGTAACGTTGGCTGTATGGTTAACGGTGCAGGCCTAGCAATGGGTACGATGGATATCGTAAACCTACATGGCGGCAAACCAGCGAACTTCTTAGACGTAGGTGGCGGCGCAACTAAAGAACGCGTTGCTGAAGCATTCAAGATCATCCTATCTGATGACAATGTGAAAGCGGTACTCGTAAACATCTTCGGTGGTATCGTTCGTTGTGACATGATCGCAGAAGGTATTATCGGTGCAGTTAAAGAGGTAGGTGTAAGCGTACCTGTTGTTGTTCGTCTAGAAGGTACTAACGCAGACCTAGGTCGCGAAGTTCTTGCTAATTCTGATGTTGATATCATTGCTGCTGAGTCGCTAACTGACGCTGCTCAGAAAGTTGTTGCTGCTGCGGAGGCTAAATAATGTCTGTATTAATTAACAAAGACACTAAATTAATCTGTCAGGGTTTCACTGGTGGTCAAGGTACTTTCCACTCAGAGCAAGCTATCGCATACGGTACGCAAATGGTTGGTGGTGTGTCTCCAGGTAAAGGTGGCCAAACTCACCTAGGTCTACCTGTATTCAACACAGTACGCGAAGCAGTAGAAGCGACTGGTGCAACTGCAACAGTAATCTACGTTCCAGCACCTTTCTGTAAAGATGCAATCCTAGAAGCGATTGATGCGGGTATCGAGCTAATCGTAACCATCACTGAAGGTATTCCTACAACAGATATGATCGACGTGAAAGTGAAGCTAGAAGAAACTGGCGTTCGTATGATCGGTCCTAACTGTCCGGGGGTTATTACTCCAGATGAATGTAAGATCGGTATCATGCCTGGTCACATCCACAAGAAAGGTAAAGTAGGTATCGTATCTCGCTCTGGTACTCTGACTTACGAAGCAGTTAAACAAACTACAGACGAAGGCTTCGGTCAGTCTACGTGTGTTGGTATCGGTGGTGACCCAATCCCAGGTTCAAACTTCATTGATATTCTAAAACTGTTCCAAGAAGACCCAGAAACTGAAGCGATCGTAATGATCGGTGAAATCGGTGGCACAGCAGAAGAAGAAGCGGCGGCGTTCATTAAAGAAAACGTAACTAAGCCAGTTGTTTCTTACATCGCTGGTGTAACTGCACCTCCAGGTAAACGTATGGGCCACGCTGGTGCGATTATCTCAGGTGGTAAAGGTACTGCAGAAGACAAATTTGCTGCACTAGAAGCGGCAGGCGTTAAGACAGTTAAGTCTCTAGCAGACATCGGTCAAGGTCTACGTGAAGTAACTGGTTGGTAATTTCTGACTCGTAAAATAAAAAGCCTGGCATTGCCAGGCTTTTTTGTATCTGATCTTGTATTGATTTTGTATGTAAGCCAGCAATAGCACTGAGAATTCTTAATCACCAGCTCCGTTTGCTTAACCTGTGCTTATAACTAAGCTTTCCGCTGAATCAGTTGGCTCAGCATAAACAAAGAAGTCGCACTGATCACCACTGATGGGCCTGCTGGTGTGTCGAAGTGCCAAGACAGACTCAGTCCCATTAGAACTGAAATCGCACCTATGATGGATGCGAAGAATGCCATTTGTTCTGGTGTAGAAGACAACTTACGCGCTGTTGCTGCAGGGATGATCAACAGTGAAGTCATAATAAGGGCACCGACAAACTTCATACCTACCGCAATCACTACGCCCACCATCAGCATCAAGACCAGACGAATTAAGTCTGTGTTCACACCTTCTACAGCGGCTAGCTCTTCGCTGACGGTACTTGATAATAACGGTCGCCAGAATATGTACAAACATGCACTAACGGCAATTACGCCGGCATAAATAAACATCAAATCTTCTGGTGATACAGCTAATAAATCACCAAATAGGTAACTCATTAGATCGACACGAACATTGTCCAAAAAGCTTACTGACACCAAACCGATAGACAAAGAGCTGTGAGCTAGAATTCCGAGTAGGGTATCTGTGGCCACCAGTTGCTGCCTTTGCAGTGTTACAAGGAGTACCGCTAATGCTAAACAGCAGACTAGCAGCGCAAGATAGAGGTTAACGTTCAGTAAGAACCCGAGAGCGAGCCCCATTAAAGATGCATGGGCAAGAGTGTCACCGAAGTAGGCCATTTTTCGCCATACAACAAAAGACCCAAGTGGACCTGCGATGATTGCAATACCAATACCAGCGAGAATAGAAGGTAGAAGAAACTCAATCATGGTGATGATGTCCGTGGCTATGGTTAGAGCACGAGGTAGCGTCGCCCGATACTGGAGAGCCAGACAAATCGTGATGGTGATGCTCGTGGTCGTGATGATAAAACGCGAGTGATTCTCTCGCTGCGTTACCAAACAATGCTATGTAAGAAGGATGCTGAGTGATCGTTGCTGGTGATCCCGAACAACAAACGTGGTGGTGCAAACAAATCACATCGTCTGTTTTTGCCATGACCAAATGCAAATCATGAGATACCATAAACACAGCGCAATCGAAGCGGTGACGGATGCTTTCAATCAAATCGTATAGATCGATTTGTCCCTGAACATCAACACCTTGAGCTGGTTCATCAAGAACCAACAAGTCAGGGCGTTGTAGCAGCGCGCGGGCGAGTAGGACGCGTTGGTTTTCACCACCGGAAAGGCGGTGCATGTTGCTCTTAATTAAGTGCTCGGCACCAACTAGTCTTAATGCATCAAGGCATTCTTGTTTGCTGTACTTTCCTGCTAAATTTAAGAAACGGATAACGTTTAGCGGCAAAGAGTCGTTGAGTTTCAGTTTCTGAGGCACATAACCAATTTTTAGCTTTTTCGCTTTAACCAATTTTCCGCTAGTCGGCTTTTGAAGCCCTAAAATGACTTTAACTAACGTGGATTTTCCCGCTCCGTTGGGACCGATTAGGGTTGTGATTTTGCCCTTTTCTAATTCCATGCTGATGTTATCGAGAACTCTGCGATCATCGAACTCGACGCACAATCGTTCAAGACTGACTAATGAAGACATGAATGAAACTCATTTGCAAAACTATAATGTTATAATGTAACATTATCGCACTTTCTATGCCATATCCCAAGTAAAACTATGAAAAGAGCTTTAATTCTTGCTGCTTCAGCCATGTTAACCTTGCCAGCGCAGGCGATAACAGTACTTACAAGCATTAAACCGATCCAACTGATGGTGACTGAACTGACGGAAGGCGTCACTACTCCTGAAGTGCTAGTTCAGTCAAACGCATCACCACACGATTATTCGCTGCGACCTTCTGATGTAAAAAAAGTCGCGTCTGCGGATTTGGTGATTTGGTATGGTCATGATTTGGAACCGTTTCTTGAAAAAGTCGTATCAAATAGATCTAGTACACTGACGCTAAGCGAAATACCAAATCTAGCGCTTCGTGAGTTTGATAGTGAGCATTCGCATGATCACGACGGTCATGACCACGGTAGCCACGACCCGCACTTTTGGTTGGGTATTAAACCGGTTAAACAGGTCGCCCAAGCTGTTGTGAACAAATTGATGGAAATCGATCCAGCTAATGCGAAAACGTACAGCAACAATCTTGTTAAATTTGAAGAACAGCTTGCGGCTAAAGATAAGGAAATAGAGCAGCAGTTAGCACCAGTGAAGAACCAAGGATACTTCGTTTTCCATGATGCGTACGGTTATTTTGAAGAGCGTTACCAGTTAAATAATCTAGGACACTTTACCGTGACTCCCGACCGAAAGCCGGGTGCCAAGACGCTGATTCAGATCAGAAAAACACTGGGAGCAGGTAACGTGGCTTGTGTGTTTTCTGAGCCTCAATTTACACCAGCCGTTGTCGAGAGTGTGATGCGTGGCAGCGATGTGGCCAAAGGCGAGCTTGACCCATTAGGCAGCACGATCAAAGTGGAGCCAGGCAGTTACTTTAACTTGTTAGGCAACATGGCTGACAGTTTTGCGCAATGTTTGGCTAAATAAGGGTAATTAGTTGTAGTTTTGCGGATGAAATGTCTCTTTTACGTGATCTAGCAGTAAGAATTACAACCTTTGGCAAGACGAACCTTTTCTATAAAAGGAATTGAGATATCATTATCAATAATTAGCGGCTCAAAATAACCCTACTCACAAGAGCTACGGAAGGCCTATAGGGAGTTGAGTTGATATAAATTGATATATAAGGTTTTCGTCTTGCTTCGCCAACTTGTCCTGATTTTCTGGGGACTCTTCATATCATCTCAAGCATTTGCGCTGAACAACGCAAATGCCATCTTTTACCCTTTGCCTACTCAGGTTAAGGGCACTTTTATTGCTGCGAAAAAATTGTTCTTGGGCGAGCAAGGTGGGCTATGGATTCATGATGTACATGGCCGCGTTCTTTTTTATGACGGCCAGAATGTTCTGCCAAAATCAGGCAGTTTTTTGCAAACGACCGCAAAGCAGCTTGCGTATCATCAAGGGTCATTCTGGACCTTTGTCGAAAATGAGGTTTATCAGACCTACCCAAACAAAGAAAGGCAGTTGGTCTTTAGCCTTAACCCCGGGTCGCAAATTAGAAAAATAGGTTCATCAGGTGATTATATTTGGGTCAGTGATGGCGCACATTTTTATACCTACAACATCAAAACCAATGAACTTGATTCATTTTCACTGCTTCAACTGTATCAACATAGCAATAATAGTTATGTGTACATCAATGATGCGATTCTGGTCGAAACCAAATGGGCGTTGGCTACAACATCTGGTGTCTATCTCTCTGAAGGTAATAAATTTGATCATGTGATTTCTTCCGGTCAAAACTACATTGAAAAAGTGTATTACTCGCATACGAGACGCGAGATATTGGTCGGCACCTTAAAAGGCGCGTTGATCTTCAATATTTACGAGCCGAACAAAGAGATCGTCAAAATTGGCGGCTCCCACGTACTGACGTTTTCAGAGACCAATCAAGAGTATTGGGTTGGTACTGAGCACGGTTTGTATCTCTACTCGTTTTTAACAGGTGAAGTTACTGAAGTTGAGCCTGCGAGCTTCTTAGAGTTAGAGCTCGATAGCACTAAAATTTATTCCTTACTTAGCGACAACATGGGCGGAATGTGGATAGCGACCAACCAAGGCATTCGTTATTACTCTTTGTTTAGCAAAAAATTTGAGCGAGTCACCTTTAGTAGTTATGACTCGCAAACCTTATCTGGTCGTATCAGACAAACGGTAACAGGGCCAGATGGTGTGCTTTGGTTTGCCGATGACCGCAAGCTGTATCGTTCTGGCGCGGAAGGGATTGTAAAAGTCTTAGAATTAGATTCTCAGATTAACGAATTTGCGTTCCAACGAGGCATGTTATGGCTTGCTACTTCAAAAGGTTTGGAGATATTCCAATTGGAGGGGCTGAAAAAGGTTAGCTTCCCTTATTTACAAGTAATGGCTGGGCATGCTGTTGAGCATATTGCTCTAGACGACACAAACCGTTTGTGGGTATCCAGCGGTTACCAACTTTACAACGTTGATATCGACAAGCAATCCGTCAGAAACTTTGGTAGCGAATGGATCGTGAGTCAGTACTTACCAGCTAAAGTGACGCGCTTATATGATACCGAAGATAAACTTTTTATTGGTACGGATCACGGCATTTATGAATACGATGATGAACGTATTCGTTTCAATCGTTTCTCGGAAAAATATGGCGAGTCGCTAGATATAGTGACAGCGGCGGATGGCTCTCAGTGGTTTGCCTCTTCCTATGGGTTGTTTAAAACAGTGGCTGGTGGCGAAGCCAAGCAAGTCTTGGAGATGAGTGTTGCGAATGCTCGTCCGGCGTGTTTGATCAGTGATGCGAAAGGTGTGTGGCTCGCATCTTCTGTTGGGTTGAGTTACTACCGATTGTCCGGTGAGTTAGTTAAACATTATTCATCTGCATCGGGCTTGATTAATAATGAGTTTATTCCTGGGATATGTAGCGTAGTGAAACGCACAGAAGATGGTGAACGTGAACTTGTTTTAGGCTCAAAATATGGATTAGTTAAAGCAGAGGCTTCAAAACTATTGGTGTCAAACCCGCCAGAATCCCGCTTTATTGTTAGCCAAGTGATGCTTGAAAACGATGTAATCCAAGTGGGGAGTTCCGACCTTGATGGGATTAAGCTGCCTTATGGTTCTTCGCTGAGTTTTCTCTTTGGCATCATGCCTAAACCGGATAGCCAGAACCTGTACTACCGCTTAAACGAAGACGATCGATGGCAGACCTTAGACGGGGGTCAGTTAACCTTAGAGCACCTCAACTCTGGGGAATACCACCTTCAAGTGAGTAACGAGTCACAGGTAACGGCGGGCGTTGTTGGTTTAGAGTCTCGTTTTGAAGTGCTCAAACCATGGTATCTATCCCAGCTTGCGATATTAGGCTTTCTCGTCTCAATTTCTACGCTTATCGGCCTTATCATGTACTGGCGTTCACGATATGTTATGCAAGCAAACCGAGAGCTTGCTGCTCAGGTCACTCTAAAGACCAACCAACTAAGGCATCAAAGCCGCGTATTATTGACGAGTAACCAACAGTTAAGAAAGCAAATTCAGGTTAGAAATCTATTAGTTGACCATGTTGCTCAGTCTATAAAAACCAGCGTCGATTATATCTCGTCAAAATTGCCAGTGGAGAGAGACTCCATCACAGAGGATCACGTATCAAAAACTTACTGGCAGCTGAATGAGCTTAAAAGTGCTCCTGGTGATGCGAGTAACGGCAGTCAAAACTACAACCTAAGCCAAATTACGCAATCTGTGGTGGATGTGTGGCGAGACGATTTCGCCAAAGCGGGGATCTCTGTGGAGTTAGAGGATGAGAACAAGTCTAGCCGTATTGCTCTAGAGAGTTTTAATCTGGATGTTATCTTCAACAGTATCTTTGCCAACATCATCAAGCGCTCTTTCCGAGGTCAAGCCGTTAAAGTGATGTTAGAAGAGGGGCGGGACATTGTCTCACTCAGCTTTTTGGATTACGGAACGCAATTGCCAAATAAACTTTCTCTAAGTCGTCCTGCTAATAACAATGTGGACTTGAGTATAGACAATCTTTCGCAGTTGGTTACGGTGAGTGGAGGGCACTTAGCGGTGTTCACTTCTGATGCGCAGAATAAAATTGAGATTACTTGGCCGATGGCAAAAGAGTTGAGCCATGTCGAGGAAGTTTTACCAGAATTTGTGCCAGAAAACATCGCCGAAGAAAAAGCCAGTCCAGAGAATGAGTGGCTACAAAAGGTCTATCAGTTAGTTGCTGAGCATTACCATGACCCTGATTTTGGTACTGCGACAGCGGCTAAGATGTTATTTATGTCTGAACGTAGTTTACAACGCCGCTTTAAGTCGGCCTCGTCAAGAACGTTAAAAGATTATTTAACGGAGGTACGGTTAGAAACTGCTTGCGAACAGTTACTCGCAGGTGAAAAAATCAGTGAAGTGGCTTTCAATTGCGGTTTCAATGATCCCTCTTACTTCAGCCAGAAGTTCAAGTTGCACTTTGGTTTACCTCCATCAAAGTTCGCGATGGAACAAGACAGTCACGCAAATTAGTCTCCAATCTTTCGAGCATCGTTAATAGTTACAGCACGGATGCTATCTAAATCACCTCCTCACGTTTAGCGGCGTGATTCGTTCTGATACCGCAACTAAACCATTCTAGTCGCCTCGGGCTACGCAGCGTTCTGTTTTTTTGAGTTGTTCTGAGTAAGTAAAGCATCTGTACTTTCTTATGTAGTTCATAGAAATAAAGAGCTGCAATGCCTTTGTGTGTTGTTAGGTTAGAGTTTTTTTGCCTAATTTATGCGTTGTGATAGGTAAGTGAAACATCAATGCACAGCGTTGTAGCAGTTTGTTTTCGCCAAACAGCACATATAAATAGGATATAGAAAGCTTAACTAAAGTGCTTCTAGTTACAGGAGGTTGGTTGTTAAAGGTTTAAATCGGGAGTAGAAAAGAAGTGAAAAAAAATATCGTGGTATAGCCGGGGGGACTATACCACGGGTGTCAATGACACCTTCGCTTGCTGCCGGAGTGACATGTTGCCATGCCACCTCTGGAATTCTTTTAAGAGGTTGCCCTCTCGATGGAATAACTATACGAGACCTTACTTATTTTTCTTATAAAAATAACGACAGGTTGATATGAGAAAAGCGACAATGTTGATTTTTCATCTTAAGTTATTGATTTTATGGGATAGTATTTGTTCTGATTAGGCGATGTTAAGTTTTTGTTTCTTTTTAATGGTTTTAAAAATGTCGATTTTGACGAAAATGACGAGGTAAAACTTAACGGAGTTAACGTTCAAAATATGAAAGGCAATTATGGAATCTTTGATTTCACACAATGAATGGAAGGGTATAGAGGAGTATTATCGCAGCCTAAATACTCTTAAATAATAATATTTATCATTAGCAATACTCTTAAGGGCCACTATGAAATTATCAGAAATTAAACCTGGCGATACGGTGACAATTCGTTTGTTAGATGGTCTTTCATCAGATATTAGAAAAAAGCTTATGGTAATGGGGCTACTTCCGAACACAGAAGTTAAGGTGATCAGACGCGCACCGATGGGAGACCCGCTACAAGTTGAGGTACGCGGTGTATCTGTTGCGTTAAGAGAAACCATTGCTCAAAAAATTGAAGTGGAGCGAGTGTAATGCAGTATCAAGTTCTTACCGTAGGTAACCCAAACAGCGGTAAAACCACTCTTTTTAATGGTTTGACTGGTGCCAAACAGCAAGTCGGTAACTGGGCGGGCGTGACTGTCGAGAAAAAAACGGGTCAATTTAAGCACGCGGGTGATGAGTTTTTACTGACGGACTTACCGGGCATTTACTCTCTGGATAGCGGTAACGATAGTAACAGTATCGATGAATCCATCGCTTCTCGTGCGGTGTTGACGCACCCAGCTGATTTGATCATCAACGTGATTGATGCCACCAGCTTAGAGCGCAGTCTATATATGACGCTGCAACTTCGTGAGCTTGGTCGTCCGATGGTTGTTGTTCTCAACAAAATGGATGCGTTAAAGCGTGAACGTCAGATGATCAACATTGCTGAGTTAGAAAAGACGCTAGGTTGCCCAGTGATCAGTTTGTCTGCCACTAATAAAGCACAAGTTGCTGAGTTTAAAGAAAAGCTCCACAAAGCCATAGTTCAGGGTGTTGCGCTAAAAGACCGCTCTTTGAATTACGGCGATAAGATGGAAGTAGCGATCGAGCATATTTCTTCTCTATTTAACGATCAAACCGTTTCTCATCGTGCATTAGCGATCCGTGCTCTAGAAAAAGACACGATGGTTCTCAATAGCCTTTCCGATCTTGATAGAAGCAAAGTACTGGAAGCGATTGCGACTTTAGATTTGGATATTGATTTACACGTTGCGGATACCAAATACACTCATCTGCACGAACAATGCAAAAAAGTTCGCCGCAGTGAAGGCAAACTCAGCCGCAGTGTTACCGAAAAACTTGATCAGTTTATTTTGAACAAGTGGGTGGGGATTCCATTCTTCTTTGTTGTGATGTACCTAATGTTTATGTTCTCGATTAACATTGGTAGTGCATTTATCGATTTCTTTGATATCGGCGTTGGCGCACTTTTGGTTGATGGCGGTCATCACCTATTGGATGGTTATTTGCCAGTTTGGCTTGTGACGGTTATTGCCGATGGTATTGGTGGCGGTATCCAAACGGTAGCGACCTTTATTCCTGTCATTGCGTGTTTGTATTTGTTCCTCGCTGTGCTTGAGAGTTCGGGTTATATGGCTCGCGCTGCGTTTGTACTCGATAAAGTGATGCAGAAAATCGGCTTGCCGGGTAAAGCGTTTGTGCCGTTGGTTCTTGGTTTTGGTTGTAACGTGCCGTCAATCATGGCAACACGCACTCTAGACCAAGAACGTGAGCGTAAGTTAGCGGCATCGATGGCGCCATTTATGTCATGTGGTGCTCGTTTACCTGTATATGCACTGTTTGCGGCGGCGTTCTTTCCTGGTTCTGGTCAAAACATTGTCTTTGCACTTTATCTATTAGGTATTGTGGCTGCGATCTTCACCGGTCTTTTCTTAAAGCACACTCTTTACCCTGGCAGCAGCGATAGCTTAGTCATGGAAATGCCGGACTACGAATTGCCAACATTGCAAAACGTCGTGATCAAAACTTGGCAAAAGCTTAAGCGCTTCGTGCTGGGTGCAGGTAAAACCATCGTTGTGGTTGTTGCTATCCTAAGTTTCCTAAACTCGTTGGGTACAGATGGCAGCTTTGGTAATGAAGACAGTGAAAACTCTGTACTTTCTAAAGCGGCACAAGTGGTAACGCCAGTGTTTGCGCCAATTGGCATTCAAGAAGATAACTGGCCAGCAACGGTTGGTATTATTACCGGTATTTTCGCCAAAGAGGCGGTCGTTGGTACGCTAAACAGTTTGTACACGTCGCCAAGTGACGGTGAAGAAGCAGAGTTCGATCTGATGGGTAGCCTAAAAGATGCGGTAATGAGTATTCCTGAGAACCTTGCAGGCTTGAGTTACTCTGATCCATTAGGCATCGAGGTGGGTGATCTAACAGATTCAAATGCGGTCGCAGAAGAACAAGAAGTGGATGCGTCTATCTTCGGCAATATTAAGTCTCAGTTTGTTTCTGGTCATGCCGCGTTTGCTTACTTGATCTTCATCTTGTTGTACACACCATGTGTTGCTGCGATGGGGGCGTATGTACGTGAATTTGGCCATAACTTCGCACGTTTTATTGCGGTATGGACGATGGGTTTAGCTTACCTATGTGCAACGTTCTACAATCAGTTGACGCATTTCTCTGAAAGCCCAATTACTAGTGGTGTCTGGATGGCAATTATTGTTGCAATCTTCATCGGAACTTATCACGTATTCAAACGTATTGGTAAAAAACAACATGGTGCGTTAGAGGCGCAAGTCGCATGATTTTAAATGAGCTTTATCAATATATTGCAGACAAAGGGACGGTCTCACAGTCTGAGCTGGCTAAGCAGTTTGGAATGAGTGAAGATGGCGCGGATGCAATGTTAAGCGTGTGGATCAAGAAGGGTAAAATTAGCCGCTTGGTTGATACCAATAAAGCTCGAGATGTGATGCGTGTGCGTTATGCCGTGACAAAACAAGACGAGTTGTCACTCACTGTTACTATGTAGTGGTTCATCAACCAAAGTTTACAAATAATAAAGCCGCGTCATTTCTGATGCGGCTTTTTCGTTTCTAATCAATAGCCTTGTCGCTGGCAAGCAAATCTCATAGCGGCTGAATATTAATTAAGCTTTATGGAAGATCGAGCTTAGCGACAATACATTTCCAATACGTTTGAGAATCTCATCTTGTTCTTTTTCGCTGCGAAACTCGCCGCTTGTGTTTCCCCAAATCGGCCCTGGCCATGCAACGTCGTCCTTAAAGCGTGCGATATGATGAATGTGTAGCTGCGGCACCATGTTACCAAGTGCGCCAAGATTCAACTTGTCAGGGCGGAAAGTCGCTTCGAGCGCTTGGCTTACCGCTTGTGACTCAAGTAAAAACTGTTGCTGCTCTTTCATCGGTAAGTGGTGCAATTCTTTTAAGTTGGCACGTTTAGGAACTAAGATGACCCACGGCACTGCATTATCTTTATGTAGAAGTGCAACGCAAAGAGGGAAGTGGCCGATTACTGTGGTGTCTTTTGCCAATTGAGGGTGCAGTTCAAAACTCATTGTGGATATCCGATTCATTTCAATTTGAATTAGTATACGTCAGATAAAACAAAAGGTTGACGCTTTCACGTCAACCTTTGCAATCATTCAGCTTGTGCTACTTAAGTTATCAACTTAAAAGCGGCTTACATGCGTTCTAGCGTTTCGATACCTAGTAGCGATAAACCTTGCTTGATGGTTTTCGCTGTTAGGGCTGCCAGTTTTAGACGGCTTTGCTTAACGGCTTCATCTTCTGCTACTAGAATTGGGCATGCTTCGTAGAAGCTTGAGAATTGACCCGCTAGTTCAAATAGGTAGCTACACATGATGTGCGGTTGGCCTTCACGAGCAACAGATTGAACGGCTTCTTCAAATTGTAGAAGTTTAGCGATAAGCGCTTTTTCTTTTTCGTCAGTGATTTGGATATCACCTTGAAGTTCATCCATCGCTACACCAGCTTTAGCAAAGATAGAGGCAACGCGAGTGTATGCGTATTGCATGTACGGCGCTGTGTTACCTTCAAATGCTAGCATATTGTCCCAATCGAACACGTAGTCAGTAGTGCGGTGTTTAGATAGGTCAGAATATTTAACCGCTGCCATCGCCACTGTTTTAGAGATCTTCTCTTTCTCTTCAGCATCTAGCTCTGGGTTCTTAGATTCGATCAACTGTGCAGCACGAACTTCGGCTTCATCAAGAAGGTCCGCCAAACGAACCGTACCGCCCGCACGAGTCTTGAATGGTTTACCGTCTTTACCAAGCATCATGCCGAAAGCGTGGTGCTCAAGAGATACTGACTCAGGTACGTAGCCCGCTTTACGAACGATAGTCCAAGCTTGCATTAGGTGCTGGTGCTGGCGAGAGTCAATGAAGTAAAGTACGCGGTCTGCGCCTAGTTCTTCGTAACGGTATTTCGCACATGCGATATCCGTTGTGGTGTATAGGAAGCCGCCGTCGCGTTTCTGAACGATAACGCCCATCGCTTCGCCGTCTTTATTCTTGAACTCTTCTAGGAATACAACTTGCGCGCCGTCATCTTCAACCGCAAGACCTTGTGCTTTTAGGTCCGCTACGATCTTAGGTAGCATGTCGTTGTACATGCTTTCGCCCATTACGTCATCACGAGTTAGAGATACGTTTAGACGATCGTAGTTGCGTTGGTTTTGGATCATGGTTACGTCAACCAGCTTCTTCCACATTTCTGCGCAGAATTCATCGCCGCTTTGCAGTTTCACTACGTAGTTACGTGCTTTCACCGCGAATTCTTCATCTTCGTCGTACAGCTTTTTAGATTCACGGTAGAAGCCTTCAAGGTCCGCCAGTTCCATAGAAACTTCGCCAGACTCTTGTTGTACACGCTCAAGGTTTGCGATAAGCATACCGAACTGAGTACCCCAGTCGCCGATGTGGTTCGCGCGGATCACTTTGTGACCTAGAAACTCAAGCGTACGTACTACCGCATCACCGATGATAGTTGAACGTAGGTGACCAACGTGCATTTCTTTTGCAACGTTTGGTGCTGAGTAGTCAGCGACGATAGTTTGAGCTTCTTCAGCTGCAACGCCAAGGCGTGAGTCAGCCAGTGCTGCGTCAGCTTGTTTCGCTAGGAACTCTTCGCTTAGGAAAATGTTGATGAAACCAGGGCCAGCGATTTCTGTTTTGCTCGCAATACCATCTAGGTCTAGAACATCCAGTACTTTCTGTGCAAATTCTCGAGGGTTAGTACCCAGTTTTTTAGCAACGCCCATTACGCCGTTTGCTTGGTAGTCACCAAATTGTGGCTTTGCTGATTGACGAACAGCAGCAGGGCTTCCTGCAGGTGCGCCAGAGGCTTCTAGAGCCTGAGATACTTTGTCATTAATAAGTGCTTGGATATTCACACGCGTTTCCTTCAATTCAAGGACGAAGAACTCGGCAAAATAGGCGCCGAGTTCTGTTGGAGTTCACAAAAATGGGGCTAATGATAACAACTTTATTGCTTTTCATACAGAGAGGATTTGGGGAAATTTTTACTTTTTCGATTGAATGGAAATGTCACTTTGTTTGCGTTTACTATTGCGCTCAGAGTAAAGAGATAAATCGCCCCAAAAGAGAGCCACAATGACTATTCAACTTGTTGAAAAACGCCTTACGCCTGAACTAATGCTCCAAGACTTAGATGTCTTCATGGGCAAGATTGCAGAGCTTGCAACCCTGTTAAAACTGGATCTGAGCTTTGTTCAAGCTGACCATATTGCATTGCGTATTAATGACCCTGAAACGGCAAAAGCTGCGCATGAGGCATGGAATCAATACGGCAAGGTGATTTCACAAGCGAAAATCAACGGTCGTCCAATTATCGTCATCGAATTCGACACAGCACTCGAAAGCCGCGGCTGGAAGATTGAGTGTCTGGAATTGCCATACCCAGCCGAAGGGAAAACCTATCCAACCGAAAGTTGGGAGCACGTGGAGTTTGTGATCCCATCTCATGCGGAAACCGCAGACGAGTTTTTGGCGGACTTGAAACACACTTATCCAGCGTTTGGCGCGCGTTTTGATGAGTTAGAAGAATTGGGTGTGAAGATCAAACTATCGAGCCCGAAAGGGGAAGGTGAACGCTTGAACAACCCAACCGTGGCGTTTAAGTACCAAGGTATTTGTATCAAGCTGCATCCGCATTCGCTCAAGCGTATAGTGGAGTCTGAGCAGGCGGAATAAGCAAACTTTGAACGACTAGAAAGAAGAAAGGGTTGCAAATGAGCAACCCTTTCTTTCATTCAAATGCGTGAACTTAAAGAATCACAGTCTTATTCCCATAAACAAAAACGTGGTCGTTAATTGCCTTATTCAGAGCTTTACTCAAAACATTCTTCTCAACATCGCGGCCTGCTTGAGCCATATCTTGTGCGCTGAATGTGTGATCGACTGGAATAACATCCTGCTTGATGATCGGGCCTTCATCTAGGTCGTTTGTCACGAAGTGGGCTGTTGCGCCAATAATTTTTACGCCACGGTCGTAAGCTTGTTGATAAGGCTTAGCACCGATGAAAGCAGGCAAGAAACTGTGGTGAATGTTGATGATCTTATGGCGGTATTTTTCAACAAACGTTGGCGTGAGAACGCGCATGTATTTCGCTAGCACCAAGTAATCTGCATCGTATTGATCGATCACCTCTAGCATCTTTTGCTCGTGTTCTTCACGGCTTAGATCTTCGTGCGTCACATAGTGGTAAGGGATATCAAAACGTTCAGTGAGGCCTTGCAACTTATCGTAGTTACCCACCACGGCGGCGATTTCTACATCTAAACTGCCATCGTAATTTTTCATCAGAATATCACCTAAACAGTGTGCTTCTTTCGTTACGAGAATCACGATGCGTTTACGGCGAGAGCCAATGAGAGTGCGTTTTGCACCTTGCGGTAGAGCTTGGTCTAAATCGGCAAGAAACGTTTGGTCGTTGAAGTACCCCTCCAACTCCGTTCGCATGAAAAAGTGCCCACTGGTGTTATCAACAAATTCGTTATTATGAACGATGTTTAGCTGATGTTTGTAACAGATATTAGTAATTTTAGAGATCAAACCCGGTGCGTCAGAGCAATGGGTCAACAGTGTTTTCTTTTCCATAAATCAGATACTTCCATGCATTATTTTTCTAGCGTACGAAATATGTGTTTTCCCCAAAAGGGTCAACCGTACTGCAATCTGACTTCATAAATAATCTATTCTTGCCATGGTTTCAACAAATTATCTGTGTTGGGCCGTAAGCTGGCCATCTTACATGCTGATGTCTCTCCCAAACGTCTGATATACTCACGACAATTTTTCTAACCAGATGTCAGGCATGATCGCAAAAACATTTTCCTCTGATGGCGCTTTAGGTAAAGCGATTCCGGGTTTTCAGGCTCGTCAGCCACAAATAGACATGGCTGAAGCCGTCAGTAGTGCGATCAAAGAACAAAGTCAGTTGGTGGTAGAGGCAGGAACTGGTACCGGTAAAACATTTGCCTATCTTGTTCCAGCGCTGTTGAGTGGGAAGAAAGTCATCATCAGTACTGGCTCGAAAAACTTGCAAGAGCAGTTGTACCATCGTGACCTACCGCTGATGGTCAATGCGCTCGGTTTTTATGGTCAAGTGGCGTTATTGAAAGGGCGTTCCAACTATTTATGTTTGGATCGCTTAAGTCGCCAGATGGTAGAAAGCCACACCAACGAATCCGACCCAACATTGTTGACCCAATTGGTGAAGGTGAGGTCTTGGTCCTCAGAGACAAAAACCGGTGACTTAGGTGACTGTGAAGATTTGCCTGAAGACAGCATGATCATCCCAACGATTACCTCGACAAACGATAACTGTTTGGGGAAAGAGTGTCCCAGTTATACCGATTGTTTTGTCTTGAAAGCTCGTAAACGTGCAATGGATTCTGACATCGTCGTGGTGAACCATCACTTGTTTCTCGCGGATTTAGCCATCAAAGAGACAGGTTTTGGTGAGTTGATCCCAGAAGCCGATGTCTTTATTTTCGACGAAGCTCATCAGCTACCAGACATTGCCAGTGAATATTTCGGGCAATCGGTATCGAGTCGCCAAATTCATGATCTCGCCAAAGACATTGAAATCGCGTATCGCACCGAAGCAAAGGACATGCGTCAGCTGCAAAAAGTGGGGGATAAACTGCTTCAAAGCGCGATGGATATGCGCATCGTTTTGGGTGAGCCGGGTTTTCGTGGCAACTGGCGAGAAGCGATGCAGTCTGAATCCATCAAGCGCGAATTGGTTCGTTTAACTGACAGCCTAGATCTGGCGATTGATGTGCTCAAATTGGCACTTGGTCGCAGCCAATTGTTGGATACGGCTTTTGAGCGTGCGAACTTGATCAAAGGTCGAATCGATCGTGTGTGTGATGTTGATATCACCGGCTACTCTTACTGGTACGATACGTCACCGCGTCATTTTACTCTGCATATTACTCCGTTATCGGTGGCAGATAAGTTCCATGAACAAATTGAAATCAAGCAAGGTGCCTGGATCTTCACCTCGGCAACGCTTGCGGTTTCTGGTGACTTTAAGCACTTTACCGATCGTCTCGGCTTAAAACCTAAACAACAGTTTTCGCTGCCATCGCCATTTGATTATGAAAAGCAGGCTCGCCTTTGTGTGCCTCGTTATCTTCCTGAGCCAAACAGCCCAGGCTTAGCGGACAAATTGGTGAGAATGTTAGCGCCAGTCATTGAAGAAAATGACGGTCGTTGTTTCTTCTTATGTACTTCTCACAGCATGATGCGTGAGTTGGGAGAGAAGTTCCGTGAGGTGTTGGATCTTCCGGTTCTTATGCAAGGTGAAATGAGCAAGCAAAAGACTCTTGCAGAGTTTATGGAGCTGGGTAACGCTTTGCTTGTGGCGACGGGGGCGTTTTGGGAAGGGATCGATGTTAGAGGTGACGCACTGAGCTGTGTTATCATCGACAAATTGCCGTTTACTGCCCCGGATGATCCGCTGCTAAAAGCCCGAATTGAAGATTGTCGATTGCGTGGTGGTGAGCCGTTTGCTGAAGTGCAAATCCCCGATGCGGTGATCACGTTAAAGCAGGGCGTAGGGCGTTTGATTCGAGATCAGAAAGATCATGGTGCATTGATCATTTGTGACAATCGCCTTGTCACCCGTGACTATGGCGGCACGTTCCTTGGAAGCTTGCCACCGATCCCAAGAACACGAGATTTAGAACGTATCAAAGCGTTTCTTAAAGCAGAATAATTAGTCGCAGCCTGTGCTGTGATGTAACCAAATAAAATAGAGTTTTAGAGAGTTAAATGAGCGCAAAAATTCTTGCTATCGATACCGCAACTGAAAACTGTTCAGTTGCACTACTGGTTAATGACCAAGTGATTTCACGCAGCGAAGTGGCACCTCGTGACCACACGAAAAAAGTGCTGCCAATGGTTGACGAAGTGCTGAAAGAAGCGGGTCTAACTCTACAAGACTTGGATGCACTAGCGTTTGGCCGTGGCCCTGGTAGCTTTACTGGTGTTCGTATCGGTATTGGCATCGCTCAAGGCCTAGCATTTGGTGCAGAACTGCCGATGATTGGTGTTTCAACATTGGCTGCGATGGCACAAGCAAGCTACCGCCTGCATGGTGCAACTGATGTCGCTGTAGCGATTGATGCGCGCATGAGCGAAGTTTACTGGGCACGTTATTCTCGCCAAGAAAACGGCGAATGGATGGGTGTTGATGAAGAATGTGTGATTCCACCAGCTCGTTTGGCGGAAGAAGCACAAGCTGACTCTAAAACGTGGACAACAGCTGGTACAGGTTGGTCTGCGTATCAGGAAGAACTGACAGGCCTGCCGTTTAACACTGCAGACAGTGAGGTATTGTACCCTGACTCACAAGACATTGTGATTTTAGCTAAGCAAGAACTAGAAAAAGGCAATACGGTTCCTGTTGAAGAATCTAGCCCAGTTTACCTGCGTGATAACGTGACTTGGAAGAAGCTTCCAGGCCGCGAATAATTAGGAAAAAAATAAAGACGGGGCGGTAGCCCTGTCTTTTTATGTAGCGTTATGGCGTCGATTAATGGTTTACCTCCTTCACTGATACCCGGTACCAACCGTACCAATAAAGTGGGTAAAAAAGGGCAGGTAAAGAAAGCTCAAAATAAGCAGTCCGTTGGTCAACCTTCAAAGGTGGCAAACGCAGTCGCGCATTCCATAAAACAAGTTGATGAGTCCCAAATTCATCGTGCTCAAGTACAATATGATTTGCCGGAAGGTAATGCTCGCAAAGCCATGGAGCAGTACATGGACGTCATGAATCGAGCAAAAAAAGAGGAACTGGCTCAGCTACTGGGTGTCGATATCTATGTATGAATTTCCTCGAATTGGTATTAATAGATTAAATGGTGGTTTATGAAGGTTTTTGGACGGTTGTTTTTGGTTTTGGTTGCCGCTTTTGGCTTGTCTGCATGCAGCTCTCTTCCTGAAGAGTTGAACGCTAGTACAGAGCAAGTCGTTACCGACTATAAGGCCTTTGCTGAGTCTCAAGGAGAGGTCACGAATGATGTTCGCCTCGGCGGTATCATTGCGAAAGTGGACAACTTCAAAGACAAAACACGCCTAGAGATCGTCAATCTACCTATCAATAAATCGGGCAAACCTGATATTGACCAAGAGCCTACGGGTCGTTTCGCCGTGTATTTTGATGGCTACTTAGAACCCGTTGCATTTAGCCAAGGTCGTTTGGTGACCATTGTGGGCAAAGGGGCCGGTGAAGAAGAAGGCAAAATCGAAGAGCATGAGTACGTGTTCCCATTAGTAAAAGGGCAGGGGTATCGCCTGTGGAAGATTGAAGAACGAGTGAGAATGTATGACTCTCCTACGTATTTCTATCCATGTTATTCCATCAACTGCCGCATGCTGCGTAATGATTTTCCACAAGATGGCAAAGTAATCAAACAGGTGAAATAAACCAGATGCATGAGCGCCGATTTACTCTCCCAACGGGAGAAATGGCCGCCCTTGAAATAGGTAATGAAAAAACGGCTGACTTGTCAGTCGTTTTTCTTCATGGGTGGTTAGATAATGCCGGAAGCTTCAAAGCGTTGATGGAGCAACTTCATCAATTGAACCCGAAGCTGCATTTGTTAGCTGTCGACCATTTTGGTCACGGCTTATCCAGTCACAAATCCCGCGACAATTATTACCCTTTTCATGATTACATTGCCGATATGTATCAGTTATTGGACGAATTATCGCCAAACAGACTCATGTTAGTGGGGCATTCTCTTGGTGCTTTAATCGCAAGTTGCTATAGTGCAGCGTTTCCTGAACAGGTCGAAGCATTAGTGCAGATTGAAGGTACGGGCCCTTTAACGGAATCTCCTTCAAATAGTTTACAGCGTCTTCGGAATGGTGTGTTAAGTCGAATCCGACAGCAAAACAAACCAGAGCGTGCGTTGGCATCTTTCGATCTGGCGTTAAAATTGCGCATGCAAGCCAACCAATTGAGTGCTGATCAGCTTTTGCCCATTGTGGAGCGAGGGACTGAGTATCGCGACAACAAATGGTACTGGCGACATGATGCCAAGTTAAAGTGTGATTCACTTTATCGCATGGCTCGCGAGCATGCGAATTCGATCACCAGTCAAATACGTTGTCCTCATCTGATCGTATTAGGCGATCAAGGATTTCAGCATTTACCATCTAACCAAGTTGATTGGGGAGAGAATCCACCGCAAGTGGTTTCTGTCGCAGGTGGTCATCACTGCCATTTAGAGCAAATACTCGAAGTCGCAAAGCGAATTCTTGGTGTAGTTAACAAAATTTAAACAAGTGTTTGAGAGTTGCGTGCTCAAGCACGTTCGCTGTGCTGTAATAGCCCTCAAAATAAAAAGGACGCTATTTTTTAGCCAGTTATAAACGAGGAGTAACATCGTGGATAAACCATGGCTTTCACGTTATCCAAGTGACGTACCTGAAACCATCAATCCAGAGCAATATGAGTCTTTGGTAGAAATGTTCGAGCAGTCTGTACAAAAGTATGCAGACCAGCCAGCATTCATGAACATGGGCTCGGTAATGACCTTCCGCAAGTTGGAAGAGCGTAGCCGCGCATTTGCCGCTTACCTGCAAAACGAACTGAAATTGCAAAAGGGTGACCGTGTTGCTCTGATGATGCCAAACCTACTGCAATACCCAGTAGCGTTGTTTGGTATTTTGCGTGCAGGTTGTATCGCTGTAAACGTAAACCCTCTCTACACTCCTCGTGAACTTGAACACCAATTGAACGACTCTGGTGCCACGACGATTGTGATTGTGTCTAACTTTGCCAATACACTAGAGCAAATCGTAGATAACACACCTGTGAAACACGTGGTGCTAACTAGCCTTGGCCAAATGCTGCCACGTGCGAAAGGTACGATTGTCGATTTCGTGGTGAAATACGTAAAAGGTATGGTTCCTAAGTACGATCTACCGGGCGCAATTTCAATGCGTAAAGCACTGCGCAAAGGTCGTCGTCTGCAATACGTGAAGCCGTTTATGTCTGGTGATGATATTGCATTTCTGCAATACACTGGTGGTACTACGGGTGTCGCAAAAGGTGCAATCCTAACGCATCGCAACATGATTGCTAACGTGCTTCAGGCGAAAGGGGCTTACGGTCCAGTACTTTCTCCAGGTCGTGAATTAGTGGTAACCGCATTGCCGCTTTACCACGTGTTCGCACTGACAGTGAACTGTTTGCTGTTTATCGAAATGGGCGGTCGTAACTTACTGATTACCAACCCGCGTGATATTCCCGGCTTTGTAAAAGAGCTGCAAAAGTACCAATTCACAGCGATCACAGGTGTGAATACCTTATTCAATGCGCTAGTGAACAATGAAGATTTCCATGAGTTGGACTTCAGTAATCTTCGCTTGGCTGTTGGTGGCGGTATGGCAGTTCAACGTGCTGTTGCTGAAAAATGGCTGAAGACCACAGGCTGCTACCTGCTGGAAGGTTATGGACTTACTGAGTGTTCACCGTTAGTTGCGGCTTACCCGCATGACTTGGTTGAGTACAACGGCTCTATCGGTCTGCCAGTTCCTTCGACAGAAGTTCGAATGGTTGATGAAGAAGGCAATGTACTGCCAAATACTGGTACAGGTGAGCTACAAGTTCGCGGCCCTCAAGTAATGCAAGGTTACTGGCAACGTCCGGAAGCAACCAAAGACACCATTAACGAAGACGGTTGGCTATCAACGGGTGACATCGTTAAGTTTGATGACGAAGGCTTCCTGCACATTGTTGACCGTAAGAAAGACATGATCTTGGTTTCTGGCTTCAACGTTTACCCGAATGAAATCGAAGACGTTGTCGCTCTGCACGGCAAAGTTCTTGAAGTGGCTGCTATTGGTCAACCGCATGAAGTGTCTGGTGAGTTGGTGAAGATCTACGTTGTAAAACGTGACCCGAGCTTAACCAAAGAAGAAGTGATTGCACACTGTCGTCAGCATCTAACGGGCTACAAGGTTCCAAAACTGGTTGAGTTCCGTGAAGACTTACCGAAGACCAACGTAGGTAAGATCTTACGTCGTGTACTTCGTGAAGAGAACGACGCAGAACTGGCAAAGAAAAGCGCGTAAGCCGATTTCGTTGAGTCGCCAGAATTAAAAAATGATAGAATGCCAGCGTTTTGCTGGCATTTTTTATAGCGAGAAGCATGTGAATTATCAGATTATTACTAAAAACAAAGACCTAGAACAAGTTTGTGCTCAAGCAAGAGACGCAGATGTCGTAATGCTGGATACCGAGTTCGTACGTATCAGGACTTTTTATCCGCAACTAGGTTTGATTCAGCTTTTCGACGGCAAGCACTTGTCCCTTATCGATCCGACAGAATTAACGGACATGACATCTTTCATCGAACTATTGAAAGATGCATCGGTACTTAAAGTGCTTCACGCCTGTGGCGAAGATTTAGAAGTATTCCAAAATGCATTTGGTTGTACGCCATTTCCAATGGTCGATACACAGTTAATGGCGGCGTTTCTTGGCCACGGGCTGTCAACAGGTTTTGCAACATTGGTGGAAGAATACTTAGGTGTTGCGTTGGACAAGAGTGAATCTCGCACCGACTGGATGGCTCGCCCTCTCACGCAAAAGCAACTTGATTATGCAGCGGCAGACGTTCACTACTTGTTGCCACTTTACGAAAAATTGCTCGATAAAGTCACTGAAGCTGGTTGGTGGGAAGCGGTGCAGCAAGAGAGCGACTTGTTGGTTTCCAAACGCATTCGCGAAACCAACGAAGAAAATGCGTACCTTGATATTAAAGGAGCGTGGCAACTTAAACCGTCAGAGTTAGCTGTGTTAAAGCCGCTAGCGACTTGGCGTTATCGTGAAGCAATCAAGCGCGACTTAGCACTAAACTTCATCTTCAAAGAGGGTGATTTGCTAACGGTTGCTCGTTTAGGTTTAACAAGCTTTAAAAAGATGGAAGCGGAAGGGATGGATAGCCGCGCGGTCAATCGTCACGGTACTAAAATTGCGGCCATCGTGAAAAAGGCTAAGCAAACGCCACCAGAAGAATACCCAGCTAAAATTGATCGCCTGATGGATTACCCTGGCTATAAGCAAGTTTTCAAAAACATGAAAGATGTCGTGAAAAGTGCTGCGCAAAAATCAGGGTTAGCGACCGAGTTTTTAGCATCGAAAAAGCAGATTAACCAGCTCATCAGTTGGGTGTGGAAGAAGGATCGTGATCCTGCTCGCTTGCCTGATGTTATGCAAGGTTGGCGTCTAGAGTTATTGGGCGAAAAAATGAATAAGGCGTTGAAATAAGCGCAAACTAAAAAGGTTGACCAAATGGTCAACCTTTTTTCGACACGTACATTGTTGTGCGCTGCATATTGCGTTGAGAATAAAGCCTTACTTCTCGTCGTCAGGCAGTTTCACGTTGAGCTCAAGTACAGAAATGTCGTCATCCTTGTGCTCAAAGGTTAAATCAACCATGTTCGGGTCAATGTCTACGTATTTACTGATCACCTTCAGAATGTCTTCTTTAAGCTGAGGTAAGTACGAAGGCGCAGGGTCATTTTGGCTGCGGCGTTCAGCCACGATGATTTGTAAGCGCTCTTTCGCCAGACTTGCAGACGTTTTTTTCTGCGGGCGGAAAAATTCTAATAATGACATGTCTAGCCTCCGAACAGTCGTTTAAAGAGTCCTTTCTTCTCCTCAGTAAGGAAACGAAATTCAACTTGATTGCCTAGTAAGCGATCAACAGTGTCAGAGTACGCCATGCCCGCATCGGTGTTTTCGTCGAATGTGACCGGCACACCTTTGTTTGATGCGTTAAGTACCGCTTGGCTTTCAGGAATCACGCCCAATAGTGGGATGTGTAGGATTTCTTCTACGTCTTCCACACTCAGCATTTCACCTTGGTTTACACGCGTAGGGTTGTAACGTGTAAGTAGAAGGTGTTGCTTCACTGGCTCTAGCCCTTGTTCAGCGCGTAGAGACTTAGAATCTAGGATACCTAGAATGCGGTCTGAGTCGCGTACTGAAGATACTTCAGGGTTAGTCGTTACAATCGCTTCATCTGCGTAGTACAACGCCATGAGCGCGCCTTGCTCGATACCTGCTGGTGAGTCACAGATGATGAAATCAAAGCCCATTTCATCTAGCTCAGTGAAAACTCGTTGCACGCCGTCTTTCGTTAGCGCATCTTTGTCACGAGTTTGGGATGCTGGAAGAATGAAAAGATTGTCTGTGCGCTTATCTTTGATTAGCGCTTGGTTTAATGTCGCTTCGCCGTTAATGACATTCACAAAGTCATAAACTACACGGCGCTCACAACCCATGATTAGGTCGAGGTTACGCAAGCCGATATCGAAATCGATCACCGCGGTCTTATTCCCTTTCAGAGCAAGACCAGAGGCGATGGCTGCGCTTGAAGTGGTTTTACCAACGCCACCTTTACCAGACGTTACTACAATAATGCGTGCCATTTTTTTTCCTTTTTAGACTAAATCGCGAGTACTTCTAAATGTAATGATTCTTCGGCTTTACTGATCATCACTTTCTTTTGCCAGTACTCACTCTCAATTTGATCGCTTAACCAGTAATCGCCCGCAATGGAGACCAGTTCAGCTTGTAAATCGTGGCAAATAATACGCGCTTCCTGCTGACCACTTGCGCCTGCAATAGCACGGCCGCGCAAGGTGCCATGAATATGAATAGAGCCATCTGCAATCACTTCTGCGCCAGCGCTTACGTGCGCCAGTACGACTAAATCACCGTCTTTTGCGTAAATTTGCTGACCAGAACGAACTGGCGTACGCACAACTTTAGTCGGCGCCATTTTCGCTGGAGCTTGGCTAGGTGATTTACTTGCAGACATGATGGCGAAGCCAGCTTCTGAGGCAAGGTTTTGTACACGTTTGTCTTTACTGCCCGTTATACCGACTGGAATAAACCCAGCATCTGCGATGCCTTGTTTAAGCGCAGGGAAATCAATGTCGCCTTGTACTTTTGCTATATTGATTACCAAAGGCGCGGATGCGAAGAAAGAAGGTGCTTGAGAAACTTTTTCTTGCAAAAATTCGACAGTATTTGCGATCTCATTGTCAGAAAGGTGTAAAACTGACAAAGTAAAACTGCTACCTTTAAGGTCTGGTGAATGGGTCATCGTGGACTTCTTGCCTCTGTTGAAAGAGCGTTGCCTTAAACTAGGTCTGTCATGTTATATTTCATCCTTTGACGCAGCAAGTTCTCTAGCAGGCAAATAGGCGAATTAATCTCAAATTTGCAATTAAGTTTGCGAGAATTTTACGTTTTCAACTCAATCCGTATTCAAAGCGGGTAAATCAGCATAAAAGGCGTGTCATGCTTTGTTCTATTTATAAAAGCTCGAAAAAAGAAGGTACTTATCTCTATATCCCGAAAAAGGATGATTTTTCACAGGTTCCTGACACCTTAATGCAGATGTTCGGTAAGCCTATTCCTGTCATGACGATTAAACTTGATGGTCGTAAATTGGCACAAGTAGATATCGAAAAAGTGAAGGCTTCATTACAAAATGATGGCTTCTTTCTGCAGGTTCCTCCACCGCCGGAAAACCTATTAGAAAAGTACAAAGAACAAAAAGCTCAGCAAAAGAACGAACAGTAACTCGGCTTCTTTCTGAGACTTCTGCCTTGCTCAAGGAGGGCAATATGAAAAAAATACTGGCTACAATGCTTAGCGTTGGCGTATGTACCTCAGCCTTTGCAAGTAGCGAGGGTTTTGAAGAATACTTAGATAAATTGCGTGCAGAAGCGCGTAACCAAGGTATCTCAGAGCAGGTAATCAGTGCCGCTTTCGCAAATGTTGAATACAAACCGAGAGCAGTAACAGCAGACCGCAACCAACCAGAGAAAAAACTGACGTTAGATGAATACATTCCTCGTGCAGTCCCTGAGTGGAAAGTAAAGCAAGCCAAAGCACTATACAAAGAGCACTATGCGGAGCTTAAGCGCATAGGTGATCAATACGGCGTGCAACCTCGCTTTATTGTTGCGCTCTGGGGTGTAGAAAGTAACTTTGGCAAGTTTACGGGTAACTTCCGCGTAATTGATGCGTTGTCGACGATGGCATTTGAAGGTCGTCGTGAAGAATTTTTCCGCAAAGAGACCATGGCGGCTCTGCAGATCCTTGATCAAGGCCATATCGAGCTAGATAATTTTAAAGGTTCTTGGGCTGGTGCGATGGGACAGTGTCAATTTATGCCAAGCTCTTTCCTACGTTTTGCCGCCGATGGTAACGGAGACGGAAAAAAAGACATCTGGCAATCAGAAGCGGATGTGTTTGCGTCTACCGCTAACTACTTGAGCGAGTCTGGCTGGGACGATAAGTTTACTTGGGGGCGCCAAGTGAAGGTGCCGAAAGGGATTGATCGTAGCCTAGAAGGACGCGGGGCAGAAAAAGGCAAATATCTTCAGGAGTGGAGTAAACTTGGCATCACGAAGTACGATGGCAGTCCATTACCTAAACTGAATGAAGATATCCAAGCATGGCTTATCATGCCTGACGATGAAAACGGTCGTACGTATCTGGTTTACAATAACTATAACGTACTGATGAAGTGGAACCGCTCTTACTACTTCGCGCTTGCCGTCAGCCATCTCGCTGATCGCATTTCATTCTAGTTCGTTAGTAAATACTGTTTTATAGGGGCTCTTCGGAGCCCTTTGTTTTTCCCACATTCTTATCGAGGTACTGCGTGTTATCTGAACGTGCTGCGCAAATGGTGATCTTTTCTGCATTGATCAAACATAAAAACTTTACTGCGGCGGCGAAAAGCCTTGGAGTGTCAGTATCTCACGTCAGCAAACAGCTTAGTCAGTTAGAGGAATCTCTTGGTATCAAGCTTGTTCAACGCACCACGCGTAGTTTTACGCCTACCGAAGCGGGAAAAACGTTTTATCATCATTGTGAACAAGTGGTGCAGGCGGTGAGTAGTGCGACGTTAGAAATGGAAAGCCAAAGGGATGAAGTGGCTGGGCTGGTTCGCCTCGGGTTATCTCAATCATTTGGAACGCTGCACATCATTCCTGCGATTCAAGAGCTGCGTGAGTTGTATCCACAGCTTCAAGTGGAAGTGCATTTGTTTGACTACAAGGTCGATATGCTGGCGGAAGGGCTCGATCTGTGGGTAACAAACAATGAGCACCTACCAGAGGGCTACATTGCGCAGCGTTTGACGGACTGCCAGTTTGTGGTGGCAGCATCGCCGGATTATTTGCTTAAGTATGATACTCCGACTGAGCCGAACGACTTGTCTTTGCACAACTGCTTGATCTATCGCAGTTGGGAGCGTGATTACACAGGATGGGCATTTACCAAGGGACAACAAGAGCTAAACGTCAAAGTCTCCGGCAACTACTCTGTCGATTTAGCAGAAGCTGTCCGCGACGCCGCGATTGCTGGATGGGGGATTGCGTATCTCGCTACGTATTTGCTTGGTGATGAGTTCAGAACGGGTAAGTTGATTCAACTATTGCCAGACTGGAAAGCGAGCCAGTCGATGCCATTTTATGCGGTGTACCCGAGTCGTCAGCACATGCCGAAAAAAATATCAGCCGTTATCAACTTTATTAAACAGAAAATTGGCAACCCGTGTCACTGGGATCAGCGCCTCGCACCTTACATCTCTATTCCCAAGTAGATTCATTAATAACGTTCAAGAGGTGTTTCTAGTCGATTTTCTCTAAGCAAAACATTTTTCGACTATTCAGTGGTTGTATAAGGTGATTTGTCTCACAAAATTTTTCCAAATCTAGAAACATCTTTTCCATATAGAAACAATAAAAACAAGCAAACGTTTATCTATAGCAAATTCAATTAGTTATTTGTGTGGTTAATTATTGTTCGCTTGAACTTTTCACACTGTTAACATCCTCAACTTGCGCCATTTTGAGTCCGCTATACAATCCGGTGCCTTCCATATCCCCCTTCTATCGGATTCATTTTATGAACTCAATTATTGGTATCGTAGCCATACTATTCGTAGCATGGCTACTTTCTACAAATAGAAAAAATATAAAGCTGAGAACAGTGGCGTTTGCGTTTGCTTTACAGGTGCTGTTTGCATTGTTGGTTTTATATGTACCAGCAGGACGAGATGCGCTGAATTCAGTAAGCAGCGTCGTGTCGAATTTGATCAACTACGGTCAAGAAGGCATCGTGTTTTTATTCGGTAATTTGGCGACAGGGGGCTTCACCTTTGCGATCAATGTACTGGGTATCATCGTTTTCTTCTCCTCTCTTATCTCCGGTCTTTATCACATTGGTGTGATGCCAAAAGTTATCAACTTCATTGGTGGTGGTATTCAAAAGCTTCTTGGCATTGGTCGTGCTGAGTCTTTGTCTGCAACAGCAAACATTTTTGTCGGCACTATCGAAGCGCCACTTATGGTGAAACCCTACCTAAAACACATGACTGATTCGCAGTTCTTTGCGGTAATGACAGGTGGTTTGGCGTCAGTAGCTGGTGGTACGTTGGTAGGTTATGCCTCGTTGGGTGTCGATCTTAACTACCTTATCGCTGCTGCCTTTATGTCTGCGCCCGCAGGCTTGTTGATGGCGAAAATTCTCATGCCAGAAGATGTGAACAAAGCACCAGATATCGACATTAGCCAAGTGGAAATTCCACGCGCAACTAACGTGGTTGAAGCGTTAGCCGATGGCGCAATGGCGGGTGTTCGCATCGCTGTGTCTGTAGGTGGTACGTTGTTAGCGTTCATCAGCGTAATCGCGTTGCTGAACGGCATGCTAGGTTGGGTTGGAGACCTTATTGGTACGCCACTAAGCTTTGAGCTTATCTTAGGCTACGTATTTGCACCTGTCGCATGGTTGTTAGGTGTGCCATGGGAAGAGGCGATTACGGCGGGCTCGCTTATCGGTAACAAGATCGTGGTGAACGAGTTTGTTGCTTTCATCCAACTAGCAGAAGTGAAGTCTCAGCTAAGTGCTCACTCTCAAGCTATCGTGACTTTCGCACTGTGTGGTTTTGCAAACATCTCTAGTATGGCAATGCTGATCGGCGGATTGGGTTCTTTGGTACCAGAGAAGCGTGCATTTGTTTCTAAGCATGGTTTCCGCGCGATTATTGCCGGCGTTATGGCGAACTTGATGAGTGCTTCTATTGCGGGTGTGATTTTAAGTCTGTAATTGAAATAGATATCTAAAATTAGCAAAAAGGCTCCTTGCGGAGCCTTTTTCGTACCTCAAGATTGATGTTATTGTTCAGTATGGAACTGCTCGCAAGCCAACATCGTGTTCTCAATCAAGCTTGCTACGGTCATTGGGCCAACACCACCAGGAACCGGAGTAATGAAGCTCGCGCTTTCGCGTGCTTTGTCGTATTCCACATCGCCCACTAGCTTGCCTGAATCAAGACGGTTAATGCCTACATCGACAACCACTGCGCCTTTTTTAATCCACTCGCCAGGGATGAAGTTTGGCTTACCTACCGCGACCACAACAACGTCAGCTTGACGTACGTGGCTTTCTAGATCTTTGGTAAAGCGGTGGCATGTCGTTGTTGTACAACCAGCAAGCAGCAGCTCAAGTGTCATTGGACGACCAACAATGTTTGATGCGCCAACCACAACCGCATGTTTACCACGAAGCTCGATGTTGTAACGGTCGAGTAGGGTAATGATGCCTTTAGGCGTACAAGAGCGAAGCTTAGGAATACGTTGCGCAAGACGACCAACGTTGTAAGGGTGGAAGCCATCCACGTCTTTTTCTGGATGAATACGCTCTAGAACGTGTGTGGTATCAATACCAGCAGGAAGTGGCAACTGAACTAAAATGCCGTCAATTTCGTTGTCGTTGTTCAACTCATCAATAAGAGCAAGCAGCTCCTCTTCAGATGTTGAAGCCGGAAGGTCAAACGACTTGGATACAAAGCCAACTTCTTCACAAGCGCGGCGTTTGCTGCCCACGTAAACTTGAGATGCTGGGTCTTCACCAACCAGAACAACTGCTAGGCCAGGAGCGCGTAAACCTGCTGCGACGCGAGCTTTAACACGTGCTGCAACTTCGGATCGAACAGTTTGGGAAATGAGAGTTCCGTCTATATTTTGAGCAGTCATGACTTTCCTTATAAATTAAGAAGGCAAATTATCTGCGGCGCATTGTCGCAGAAATTCTAATTAACATCCATACGCAAACGTTTGCCTTGTGGTGTTTTTGAACATTAAGCGTTTGGATGGGCTTTTTTTAGGCATTCAGATCAGAATGTTATGAAAACCCGTTGATTTACCCGTTTGAACTCGTATAATCCTGTCCCTGTAGCGCGCCCTTAGCTCAGCTGGATAGAGCACGTCCCTTCTAAGGATGTGGTCATAGGTTCGAATCCTATAGGGCGTGCCATTTATTCTAAAAAGCCCCGATAACTCTTTGAGTTTTCGGGGCTTTTGCGTTTTAGAACATTCGATATTAATCACTACGTCACCTACAACTTTTGACTGAGATTATAGCTATTGCAATCTCTAGCAATTAACATGAGCTCATATTAGTTGCTTTCCTGTTTATCTTTATGCCTGCCATGTCTAGATTTTATGAACAACACGCAGATTGTTTAGCGGAGCAATACACTTCGCTCAAGTTTGAGGATGTCCACGCGAGCTGGAGAGCTTTCTGGCCTCAAGCCAGAGATCGCGTCTTAGATGTTGGGGCTGGCTCTGGTCGAGACGCTAAATGGATGGCTGAACATGGATGTGAAGTTATTGCGATTGAGCCTGCTCAAGCGCTTCTGAGATTTGGTAAGTCTTACTGTGGTGATTCAGTTACTTGGCTTGAAGATGGGTTACCTAAGCTTGAAAAAGTCATTAATCTTGGCTTTCGCTTCGATTTAATTCTTGTCAGTGCGGTATGGATGCATCTTGCGCCTACGCACCGTGAACGCGCATTTCGCAAACTTGCGAATTTGCTAGCGCCCAATGGTCGATTGGTGATTAGCCTTCGTCACGGTGACTTTTCTGACGGCCGTAAAGCTTATCCGGTATCGGTTGAAGAGCTTGAAAAGTTTGCAAAGAATAGCGCGTTAATGGTGAGAAAGGTATCTCTCGATGATGACCAGTTACAGCGAACAGGTGTATCTTGGCAAACTGTAGTTATGTCTTTGCCTGATGATGGTTCTGGTGATCTGAATAAGGTTCGTCACATTATCGTGAATGATTCCAAATCGGCTACCTATAAACTCGCACTACTGCGTACTTTACTACGAATTGCAGATGCTCATTCTGGTGCAGTGGTTGATCGTAGCGACGGTAAAGTTGCCATCCCATTAGGATTAGTCGGCTTATATTGGATTCGTCAATTTAAGCGTTTAATCGATAAAGAGAACATCCAGCAGAACTCGAACTCGTCTAAAGGACTAGGATTTATCAAGCCGGAAGGTTGGGGAAGGCTTTCCCATTTAAGCCCTGATGATCTTGCTGTAGGCGCGACATTTTTTGGCGAAGACGCAGTGGCGCTGGATAAAGCAATAAAAGATAGCTTAAAAACCTTAAAAGATGGCCCCGTCGCCTTTACCTATCAGGGCGATAAATCAAACCCTTATTTTGAAATGATTCGTTCAGCTAAAAAGCCTAATAAAGGCCCAATTGTTGTGGATAGTGAGTTTCTCGAAAGCTATGGGCTGTTTGTGTTGGATGAAAGCCTTTGGGATTGTTTTCGATTGTATAACTCTTGGATTGAGCCGCTAGTGGTCAACCAGTGGATTATGGAAATGCAACGATTTCGGTCTAATCAAGAGCGGGGTATTCCACTGCAAACGTATCACGATTGTTTGGTCTGGATTGATAAAGACCATGATACGCGAGTGGTGCGAAAGAGAATTGAACAGTTGAAGCTCAGCCACTCCGACATTGTCAGTGTATGGAGTGGAAGCAAATTACGAAATGAGTATCACGTTGATCACTGTTTGCCTTTTGCTTATTGGCCTAACAATGATAAGTGGAACTTGCTACCAACTTCTAAGGCTGAAAACCTGAACAAACGTGATCGTATTCCTGCTAGCTATCGATTAAACGCATCTAAGCCGCGAATTTTGGATTGGTGGCAGCTAGCTTGGGGAGAGACGGATAGTTTGAGTCGGACATTTTTTACCGAGGCTTCATTGTCGCTACCTAATGTGCCAGCATCTTGCCAAGATTTTGAGCATGTCTTTGAAGCGATGGGATTACAAATTCGTGGTGTTAAAAGTCGCCTGTGTATCGCGGAATGGTAATATCTCGTTTGCTATTACCTCGTGATAAATGAAGTTTGATTGGTAACTAACAAAAAAAGCGCTGGTTAACCAGCGCTTTTGCATTTACTAAGGGCATTACATCTTTTTAAAGATTATGGAGGTGTTGATGCCGCCAAAGGCGAAGTTGTTACTCATCAAATATTTCACGTCCAGCTCTCGGCCTTGTCCGGCAATGTAGTCTAAATCGCCACATTGCTCGTCGAGGTTTTCTAGGTTGAGCGTTGGGTTGAACCAACCCGTGTGCATCATTTCTAAACCTAGCCACGCTTCAATCGCGCCACACGCGCCTAGTGTGTGGCCAAAGTAACTCTTGAGTGAGCTGATTGGCACTTTGCCCAGAGCATTCGCTGTTGCGTTGCTTTCTGCAATATCACCGCGGTCGGTGGCAGTGCCGTGAGCAGATACATAGTCGATCTTCTCAGCAGGAATGCCCGCGTTTTGCAAAGCCATTTCCATACAGATTTGCATGGTTTCCATCTGTGGTTGAGTGACGTGTGCGGCATCACAGTTGCTGGCAAAACCGATGATTTCTGCATAGATTTTCGCGCCACGAGCGACGGCGTGTTCGTACTCTTCCAGAACCAGCGTTCCCGCACCTTCACCAATCACCAAACCATCGCGATCGGAGTCATAAGGTCTTGGTGTGCTTTTCGGGTCTTCATTCTTCAGACTGGTGGCAAAAAGGGTATCGAAGACAGCGGATTCCGTTGGGCACAATTCTTCAGCGCCACCAGCAACCATGACCGTTTGGTAGCCGTGTTTGATCGCTTCGTAGGCGTAGCCGATTGCTTGGCTGCCGGAGGTACATGCACTACTGGTTGGGATCACTCGGCCTTTCAAACCGAAAAATAGACCAACGTTCACTGCCGTGGTATGCGGCATCATCTGCACGTAAGTCGTTGCGGTGATCGCTTTCGTGGTTTTCTCATTCAGCATGACGCCAAATGCGCCGATTGCGTCAGTACTGCCTGTTGATGAGCCGTATGCGATACCCGTTTGGCCATTGGTGAGTACGTCGTTACCAATCAAACCTGCTTGGCTCAGTGCGTTTTCTGTTGCGACGGTCGCCAATTTAGAAACACGCCCCATGCCGCGTACTTGCTTGCGCTTGTAGTGCTTTGGCAGTTCAAAATCTAAAATTGGTGCCGCGAGCTTGGTGTTCAAACCATCATACTGTTCGTAAGAAGGCATGTATTGCGTCGCGTTCTGGCAGTCACGCAGTTTTGGCTCGACAGATTGCCAATCGTTACCAAACGCAGTCACGCCCGACATTCCGGTTACAACGACTCGACGGTTCATACTAGGCCTCCGTTTACCGAAATGACTTGGCGAGTTACATAGCCTGCGATGTCAGACATAAGGTAACTGACTAAACCAGCGACTTCTTCTGGTTCTCCCATGCGGCGCAAAGGAATTTGCGGCATCGCGTGTTCTTTTACGTGTTCGTCTACCATGCCTGTGTCGATAAGTCCCGGTGCAACGCAGTTAACGGTGATTTTGCGTTTTGCCAGTTCAAGTGCGAGTGATTTTGTTGCACCAATTACGCCCGCTTTTGCTGCGCTGTAGTTGGTTTGACCACGGTTACCCATCAGGCCAGATACTGATGCAAGGGTAACAATTCGACCACCTTTACGCTTTTGCACCATTGGCATAACACAAGGGTGAAGAACGTTGTAGAAGCTATCTAGGTTGGTATGAATCACGCCATCCCATTCTTCTTCGGTCATCGCAGGGAAAGCGGTATCTTTTGTGATGCCAGCGTTGTTCACGACGCCATAGTAAGCGCCGTGTTCGGCGATATCGGCTTCTAGTTTCTCTCGGCAATCTGCGCGGTCACTGATGTCGAATTGGATAAGACGACCGTTACCCCCATGCTGTTCGATGGTGTCTAGGGTATCTTGCGCGCCTTGTTGATCGCCCATGTAATGGACAATGATTTGGAAACCATCTTTGGCTAATTGAACGGCAATGGCTTTACCGATGCCTTTGCTGGCACCTGTAACGAGGACTTGTCGGGTCATTGTTGACTCCTGATTTTCATTTCTTGTAATTTTTCTTCTGATGGAACGTAAACGTTCAATTGGCAAGTCGCTACAACAGTTCCTTGTAGCTCAATACGGGCAGAAAATACCGCCATACCGTTATCTTCCATGACTTTTTCGGCATATACATCGAGCATTTGTCCGCGAGAAAACGCATCGCATTCAGACGTGTATCGACGGCTACCAAGCAAAAAGCCAATTGGTGGCGCTTGTTCTTTCATTAATGCGTGGTAACCAGACCACGCCGCGACCGATTGCGCCATAAACTCAATGCCAACGTAAGCTGGCACGGTGTGTGATGCCGAGTCGAAGAACGGGTTGTGTTCTGCGATATCAACCTGGCAGTGAATCGTATCTTGTTGAACATCTATAGCACGATCAACCAAAATCATTGGTTTGTCGTGTGGCAAAAGTTGTTCGATGGGAGGAAGTTTAGTCATGAGCGTAACCAAAAATAAGACTAATATTGTTGCCACCAAAAGCAAAAGAGTTACTGAGAATCGCTTTGTTGCCAAGTTTGGTTGGCGTCTTAACTAACGATATATGGATATCGTCTGCCTTGGTTTCGCAGTGTTGCATTGGCAAGTCAAGGTTGTACTTGAGAATATGCCAAGCGATAGCGGCTTCCGTTGCACTTGCTGCACCTAATGTGTGTCCGGTAAGTGGCTTTGTAGAGCTCACAGGGACGGAGTCACCAAAGCAGCGGTGAATGGCTTTACTTTCCATCGCATCGTTTAACGGCGTTGCTGTGCCATGCGCGTTGATGTAACCAATGTCTTGTGCTGTTAGTCCTGCATTGGCCAACGCTTTTTTCATCGCTTCTTCTGCGCCTAACCCTTCTGGATGTGGTGCGGAAATGTGGTGCGCGTCTGAGCTATCGCCAGCTCCGAGAAGGGCAACAGGCGCGGGTGTTTTGCTTAGCAACATTAATGCTGCGGCTTCGCCGATATTGATGCCGTTGCGATGTTGGTCAAATGGTTTGCAAAGAGTATCGGATAGGGCTTCTAAACCGTTAAAACCGTTTAGCGTTAGGCGACAAATGGTATCCACGCCACCCACAATGACGGCATCAACAATGCCCGAGTGAATCAGGCGTTGCGCGGTTAAAAAGACACGACCACTAGAAGAACAGGCGGTTGAAACTGAGTAATGTGGGCCGCTCAAATCAAAGTAGGCGGCAATAAAATCGCTGCAGTTGCCAAGCTCTTGTTTGGTGTAATGGTAGTCGGCAGGAAACTCGCCGTTTGCCAGTTTCTCTCCAAACGCGATTTCGCCATCTGAAATGCCAGATGTGCTGGTGCCGATCACGACCGCGATACGGTCACGGCCATATTCAGCAATGGCGTTATGCACGTCACTTTCGATTTGCTGCAAAGCTGAAAGTGCGAGGCGGTTGTTTCTCGTATCAAACCGGCTGAAAGCTGGTGGTAATTGCGGTAACGGCTGTGCAATTCGACCGATTACTGTTTGTCGGCCTGAATTCAAAATGTCTTGGTCAACCACCATGTTGGATGGTTTCGCTCCCGATAAACACTGGTGGATGATGGCGTCATCTTGTCCCATTGCGGAGTGGAAACCACAGGTCTGAATATACAAAGGTTGAGGAGAGCGATTAGGCATATTGTTGTTCTAAATTGTTCTTAATTAATCTGATGTTGCAGTGTCTGAATAGAAATTGAAAACTGATGCTTGAGGTGGTGAAAATCAATCTTACCCTCTAATTTGTTAGAAGAACTGTATTGAATCTCAATGATCTTTTCACCGTCGCTATCAAAGATGGCGCGAGAATTATTTTTATCAATCATTTGCCACCTTACCTCATTTAACGATCCTTCCCAAGCGGAACTCGGCCAGAGCGTGATCATCAGGTTAAATAATACCTGTTCTGGCTGCGGTAGCGTACCTTGCAAACCGTTGAGTACTTCGGTTTGGATTTGTTCTCCATCGTAAGACAACGAGAGCACTCGCGTCCCCCAAGATGAGAAGCCTGCCAGTACCACTTCGTTGTTGGTTACTTGCAGTTGTACCGGAAGTTGCTCAGATGTGGGTTTGCCATCAATTACCCAAGAGGCCGTAATCAATTGGCTGGCCGTCAACTGATAGCCCAAGCTGGTTGGAGTCGGTAAGTTAACTTGGGTGTTCTCAGCAATATCGACTTGAGGTGTCGATTGGTGAGGTACCAAGCTGCATGCACTTAAAAACAGACTCAGTGCGATTAACGTTGCGCAGCGAAAAGCATGGCTAAAAATCATGACGTCGTTTCCTCTGTTTTAATTGCAATCGGAGAGAGCAACCAAGCGACAAAAATACCACTTAACACCGTAATGCCGAAACTGTGAATCGCGTGAGTTTGGCTTAGTGACAGCAACCCAAATGACAGCACAGTGGTTATTGCCGAAAGGGTGATCGCCAATAGTGTGCTCACGCTGCGGGCTTTCTCGGCAAAGAACAGAGTGTAATCGATTCCGATACCAAGAATGAGCACCAAGCCAAGCAAGTTGAACAGGTTTAATGTTGTTCCCATCGCGACAGCAGTTGCCAGACCGCACGCACAAGCAATCAATGATGGCAGTAAAACTCGCCAACTGTGTTGCAGACCGTACCGCTTGATTAACACCAGAAAGATCACAGTACTGGCGGCTGCCAACAGCTCCATGATTTTGATTCGGTATTCACCAAATAGGGCGGAAATTTCTTCTGCTTTGTTTAGGTAGACAACGTCAGGCTGCGATTTGGCAAAAGACTTAACAACGGCGGAGTCTTGCAATTGGTTTAACACCACTACCGTTGCCGATTTTCCTTTAATTTTACCCAAATGGAGAAAACGCACAGGCGCTGATACTGGGTTTTGCAAGTACTGATCAACCGTGACAGGGATAAAATCGGCGTCCATTTTCGGCTTTTTATTTAAGCGCAGTCCGGATGCGAGTGGGCTGGATTGTGTCGCGTAAAGATCGCGAATCAATTGATAGTCTTGTTGCTGACGCTCCACTGAGCTCAAGTAGCGACTCAGACTCTGGTAGCTTTCGATGGTGCTGTCCGCTTTCCACGCTTCTAATGTTGGCGTTAAAGACTCCAGCTTTTTCATTAGGTTTTCGTCATCGTCGGCGGTAACGACCAACATTTGCTGCGAAGATTGCATGCCACTGAGCGTCGTAATCAAGGTTTCTTGCTGCTTGAGATCGTTCGGCATCGTTTGCAGCAGACGAATGTCGTCATCGTAGTTCAATTGCAGCAAGAAAAAACCACTCGCAACCACACATAACATCGGTAATCCGACTTTAATTCGAGGTTGATTCCAAAGTGTTAACCATTTCGCCAACAATGATTGTCCCGGTAAAGTCGAAATGGTGCGCGATGGGTTACGAGCCAGTATCGGATACCAAGCCACCACGGTGATGTAAGCGGCAATCAGACCAATGGATGAAAACAGCGCAAGCTGCTGCAAACCAGGAAACGGCGCCACTAACATGCCCAAATAGCCGATCAAACTGGTGATTAAGCCAAGTGTGATCGCTATGAAAATATGCTTTAACCCTTGCTCGCTATCCCATTCATTTCCCGCCGCAAGGCGTTCGGTTAGGTAGTGGAATGCGTAGTCGATAGACACGCCGATTAAACTTGCGCCAAACACTAAGCTGAACAGATGGACTTTTCCAAAAATCCACGTCGTAACGGACAACGCAACGAGCAAACCAATGGTGATGGAAAGCAGTGCCAGAGACAGTGGCATCACACTACGAAAGACCAACACGAACAATGCAATGATACCGAGCAGAGAGAACACACCGATGGTACTGATCTCCGATTTGGCACTTTGCGTACCAAAGTCGGCGTAAAATAGAACGCCAGTATGTGCGACTTCAGCGCCATATTTCTGAGCGACGCTTTGTTCTAGCGCTTGAATATCAGGGACTGCAAGCTGCCCAGTTAGGCTATAAGGCGAGTCTTTTAGCTCAGCAGTAATAAGCAAGTATTGAGCACCGTCTTTTTCGACGGACAGATAGCCGTTATCCAACCGGAAAGAGGAAGATTGCTGGGTAACTTGGCTTAAATAATCACGAAATAACAAGAAAGGGTCATTTTGTAACTCTTGCCCGGTCACTCCAGAAAACGGGTTGTACAGAGACTGAATTACATGCTGCACTTGCTGCTCTGGATTTTTGCTTAAACGCTCTCGTTGTTCAGGCGTCAGCAATTGGAAACGGTGCTTAAAGTAGTAACTCGCCCAAGCTTGCTGTTCTTGAGGTGAGATTTTTCCTACCACATCGCGAAAATGATTACTTTGGCGTAACTCCTTATCAAATTCAGCGGCCGCTGCAAAAAGGGCATTTTTGTCCGGCGCTGTGATCACGAAAATGACTTTGTCGCTCATACTTGCCGAGACCGACTCAAAGGCTTGCTCAGCCACCGGGTTTTGTTGGTTCTTCGGCAGCAGTTTTAAAATGTTGGTCTCAATCGGAGATTCTGCACTCCAAACCCATTGTTTGAGTAGCAACGCGCCCGCTAAAACAACGAGATTGAGCCAAACCAGAGCAAAGGTATGAGTGCCGAGACTGAGTTTAGAAACGGAATTGAGCGTCTTCGGCATCCGTGAGTTCCTGAGGTAGAGAGGTCTGGTTCGTAAACGTGATTTCGGTCTTATCGCCACGCAGCTCTTGTAGGGTTAGGCGATCAATGTGCGTTTTACCGGAAAGGGTGATGGCTTTAAACACCGCATTTAATGGCGACTGTTTTGGCACTAAAACGAGCTGCCATTGATTGTTCTCAACTGAAAAATTGAGTGTGAATTGTTCTTGCAGTGCAGAAGTATCCCCGTGGAACACGGATAAAAACACATGGCTAAAGTAGAACGCCATTGGGTTTTCTTGTGCAGAGATCGTTTTCGGTGCTTGGTCGGCAAAAGTCTGACGAAGTTTGTTTTCCGTCAATACCAAATTGACTGCGAAAGGTTCAGTTTGTTGCCACAACAAGCCATGTGTTTTGCTCAGTGTGAACTGACCTTTAGAGGTTAAAGGTTGACTAAACATTTCCAGATGACGCTGCTGCGTAAAATCTCCGCGTACGATTTCATGCTGAGACAACTGCTGTTGAAGCGATGCCAAATCCGTTACGTTTGCAGTCGGTGTGGCCAGTGCTGGAACAGAAAATATCAACAAAAAAGAGAGTAACCACTTTTGCATTAGTTCAGGCTCCCATGGTTGTGCCATCGCTCTACTTTATCTAAAAAGACTGCTGGAGAAACAAAGCACATCTCTTGCTTTTCAATGGATACGGCGACTTGCGTTGTATGCGCTTTGCACATACGTTGATTCGTTTCGGCGTCGTAAATCACGTAATCCACACGTAAGCGGTTTTCCCACTCCGTGAGTTGCGCGGTAATACGAATGGTGTGATTAAACGGAATCGCCTTCACGTATTTAACGCGCGTGTCGATGATCGGCCACATGTACCCAGAGTCTTGCATATCGCGATAGCTGTATTGGATCTTCTCCATCAGCACACGACGCGCTTCTTCAAAATATCGAAAGAAGTTGCCGTGATAAATCACGCCCATCGGGTCAGCATCTTGGAATGAGGTGACCATAGTCACCTCCGCTTCTAATGGGTAGAGAACCTGCTCTTGCATTATACCTCCACGTAGAGTGGCCAATGACGTTGCTGAATGCGTTCAATGAAATGACGCAAATCTTGTTCTAACGGGCGATCTTCAATCACAAACTTAAACTCGCTCAGTACGGCGTCACGAATTACTCGCAAACTCTGACTCATGTGGTGTTCGTCCAATTCGTTATGACGGCGACGAATCTCAACCGCTTGAACGCTTGCTAGGAGTGAAGCCGCAGCAACTTGCTCTGTTAACTCAAGTACGCGTAGGCAATCACGAGCCGCAATGGTGCCCATGCTCACTTTGTCTTGGTTGTGACATTCGGTTGAGCGAGAAAAAACGCTCGCTGGCATGGTGTTTTTCAACGCTTCTGCCGTCCAAGCTGAGATACCAATCTGAACCGCTTTAAAGCCGTGGTTGATCGGTTTACGTTCGCCTTCTGCACCGGTTAAGTTAAACGGCAGGCCGTTATTGAACTTGTAATCCATCAGTTGCGCCATCTGACGGTCCAGCAAATCAGCTAAGTTGGCAATGTTCACTTTCAACGTATCCATCGCCATTGCGATATGACCACCGTAGAAGTGACCGCCGTGCAGAACGCGCTCGTTGTCACCATCGATAATTGGATTGTCGTTGGCACTATTTAGTTCATTCTCAATCAATTGACGTAGCCAAGGCAGGGAGTCTTGCACCATGCCAATCACGTGTGGCGCACAACGCAGTGAGTAACGATCTTGCAGTCGGTCGCTATTGCGTGGCGGACGTTCAGCATTGAGATCATCACGCAGCCAAGCCGCAACTTGCTGTTGACCAGGGTGAGGTTTTACCGCAAACAACGCTTCATCAAAGTGGAAGTCATTACCTTGCATACCCACAGAGACCATCGCGGTAATCTTGGTGCAAAGCTGCGCTAGGTATTCTGCGCGTTTGTAGGCAAGACAGGCGAGGGCAGTCATCACGGATGTACCGTTCATTAACGCCAAACCTTCTTTTGGTTTTAGGCGAATTGGCTCAATGTCCAGCTCTGCAAACACTTCTTGTGTTGGTCGCACATCGCCTTTGTAAAGCACTTCACGCTCGCCAATTAAGGTCGCCGCTAGGTAAGACAGAGGCGTTAAATCGCCACTTGCGCCCACCGAGCCCTCTTGTGGAATACGCGGCGCAATGTCGTGGTTGATAAGCGTAACGATTTGGTTCAACAGATCGTGAGACACGCCAGATACGCCTTGCGACAATGAACATAAACGGGTTGCCAACACCGCGCGAGCTTGCTCATGAGAAAGGATTTGACCTAAGCCACAGCCATGGAAGCGCGTAAGGTGCAACGGAAGTTCATCCACAAGAGCGGGTGGAATCGCCACAGTACATGAATCGCCGTAACCCGTAGTCACGCCGTAAATAACGCCTTCTTCTTTCAGTAATCGTTCCAGAAACGCCACGCCACGATCAATTTTCGCGGTAAATTCTGGCGAGGTGTTCATGTTTGCCTTTGCACCTTGAGCAATGGCAACGACATCTTCGATGGTTAAAGATTGGGCACCAAAAGTGATGTTGTGATTATTGTTGTTTGTCATGTGGCTGATTACTTAAAGTCCAGAAGTTAAAAAAGTTGTACCACTGTAACGGCGCTTGCAGTGTGTGGTGTTCTAATCTGTGTGCGTACTGTTGAACAACGTGTTCTAGTGCCTGCTGACGCTCCTTGCGCGGTAGCGTGATTTGGTCACTAAAGTGTTCAAAGTACACATTAAAATGCGGAGTGTTTGCTTCATCGTCGCGTAGGCCGAAGAGTAGATAAACCGGCGCTTTTAATACCGAGGCCAGCATGAATGGGCCTTGCGGGAATGGCGCGGGTTTACCAAGAAAATCTGCCCAAACGACACGATTTTCTTTGCTGGTAGAAGTGCGATCGCCAACGATCACCACCCATTCGCCGTGCTCGATTTTTTGTTGAAGCAGAATCGCGGTGTCTGGTCCCATTGAGCTGACTTGAATCAGATTCAGTTCCGAATTTGGGTTTACCGCCTTCATTACCGCATTAAATTGTTCAGCGTGTTGGGTAAATACCAAGGCATTGATTTTGACATGAGAGTGTCGACGACCAAGCGCGCGGCAGAGTTCGATATTGCCAAGGTGCGAGCCTAAAATGAGCACGCCTTGTTTTTTCTGCGCCATCTCTTCGAAATGATGCTGGCCGTGAATGGTTAGGTTGTCGACGTTAAAGTCACCTTGCCATGCTGCCAGTTTGTCGAGCATGGTTCGCCCAAAAGAAAGCAGATGATGATAGCTGTCCAACTGTTTTGGTAGTGTGATGTTCTGCTGCGCTGCGTAGCGCTGCAAGTTTTGCAGGTAAATCTCAGACGCTTCGCGGGCTGATTTACCCGTGAAGTGGTAGTAGCGCATGACTAGCTTTAAAATCAGGTCGAACGCTTTTCTGCCGAACAAGCGGTAAACCGCGAGCAAGGTTTTGATGCCTAAAATCGTGCCTTGTTCTTTTCGTTTCGACCAGTGGGCATTGCTGTCGTCTGTGTGACGGCGCTTTCTGGCGAGTAGCGAAGGAATGCGCGGCAACATGCCAAAAAATAGGCGAGTGTGCATCCAGCTTATCTTGACGTTATCCCACAATGCGTCGAAGTGGGAAATGCCACCTTCAGGGTAGATCACGCGCGTTGGAACAAAATCAATATCGACGCCTTCCCAGTACATTCGCACCAGAATTTCGATATCAAAATCCATGCGTTTGCCGATGTTGTACTTGTTCAACACGGCGACCGTTTTCGCCACTGGGTAGGCGCGGAAGCCGCACATGCTGTCTTTGATAGACAGTGACAAGGTTTCTATCCACACCCAAACGTGCGTAGCGTAGCGACCATACAGACGGGCTTTAGGTACGCTCTCGTCATATATTGGTTGGCCAGAAATCAGGTTATCTGGTTTTGTTTCGCTGGCGCTGAGCAATTTTGGTAGTGCTTCTAGGTCGTGTTGACCGTCTGCGTCGATTTGAATGGTGTGCGTAAAACCAAGCTGGTGAGCTTGATGTAGGCCAGCCATCACCGCGCCACCTTTGCCTTGGTTTTCACTCAGACTAATCAGTTTTATCAGCCCTTGCTCACTCAACGCTGAAAGTGCTTGTTTAGTGTCTTCATTGCTGCCGTCGTCCACGACAAGCACTGGCAAATCGAAAGAGGATAACGACGCAACCACGTCTGCAATTGTGCTGCCGTGGTTGTAGCAAGGAATTAAAAAGCAGGGACGGTAATCACTCACGTGACTCACCCAGTTTCATTTTGCCTGAAGAGTGAGTCACCAAGGTTTCACCGTTTTTCGATGTGTACTTAAAGGTCAATTTCTCGCGCTCACTGTCCCAAGAGAGTGCGAGACAAACGTCGGCGTTTGGCAGAATCGGCTCTTGAAATTTGATGACTTCCATTCCTTTAAATACCTTGGGAGTATTCAAATGTTGAACGGCGTAGAACAACGCCCAGTCAATTTGAGTGACGCCGGGTAAAAGAGGAAAGTGACTGAAATGACCTTGGAAATCTAAGATGTCAGCATCCACACGCAGCGATAGCTCCGCGGTGTGGTCGCTCACTTCAATATTCTGAATAGTTGGTTTTCTTTTTTCCATGTTACTAGCTTTATTGGAATAGTTTTTCAATTTCAGCAACTTGGCGTTTGCCTTGGCTGTTCAATGGAATTTCGTCGACCACTCTGAATTTTCTCGGGATAGCGATCGGCTCTAGCCAATTGCGCAGAGCCTTGCGAAGCTCAAGCCAAAATTTGCCTTTACCAAGTTCATTAAGCACATCGCTGCCTTTATCGTTAAGTACGATGATCGAGACTAACGTGAGGCGACCAGATTCTTCCATTGGGATCACCACGCTTTCTTGAACCCACGGCAATTGCTCTAAACGTTTTTCCACTTCGACAAGGGAAATACGCTTTTCTTCGACTTTGACGATTCGGTCAGTGCGTCCACGCAATTCAAAAGAAATACTATCATGGAAATAGCATTCATCCGCAGTTTGGTACCAAGTGTTTTCATCAATGTGTGGCGAGCGGAGCTTTAAACAATGTTCATGGTTAAGCTCGGCTTCAACACCAGGGAATAACGTCCAAGGAGTGCAGGCTACGTGCTGCTGACGGTAAGCGATGCCGCCGGTTTCTGTGCTGCCAAAAACTTCAATAGGAAGTGACCCAAACAACAGCTGGCTGTGTTGCGCGGCTTGGTTTGGCAGGGGGCCACCAGAAGAAAATACGCACCGAATCGCAACCGGATTATGCTCTTCACTGAGTCGTTTTAGTAACGCAGGGCTGCTTACTAGCATGGTGTCAACATCGGCGTGATGGACAATTTGCTCAGGGAATTCGAGGTTGCGTGCTGAAAATGGACGTGCAGAATACAAAGGCCACAATACGCGAAACAGCAAGCCGTAAATGTGTTGATGAGAGACGGTGCTTTCAACGCGTGTGTTGGCAACCGTGTCGCCCCACAGGTTGTCTAGAATAGCAACTTCGATATCGAGCTGTTTCAGCGTTTTTGCAATGGCTTTTGGTTTGCCGCTTGAACCAGAAGTGAATAGCGTTACCGGTATTTCCGCCAGGTTCAATTCACGCCAAAAATAAGGTTGTTTGGCCTCTGGCTCGTTAATCAAGGTGATGCCTACCAATGATTGAGCTTTTACTAGGAGTGAACTCACCTGTTCTGGAACAGAGACATCGGCATCATGCAACAATAAATCGTAATGCTCGCTGAGTTCTTTGAGTGCTTCTGGTTGGTAGTTACCAGGCAATACAATGGATTTTCCTGCGTGACAACAAGCAAAAAAACCAACGGCAAATAGGTAGCTGTTGCCAAAACACAACGCAATGTTTTGCGTTGGCTGGCTTTCTAACTGCTGAGCAAGCGTTGCGACGTGCTTCTGGAAATCACCCCAAGTGATAACTGTGTCGCGATCGTAAGAGACAGGGGATTGCTCATACCTCTTTGTGCTGAACAAGGTCGCCAGTGAGGTAAAGCTCGAATACGTTGTATTCATACGATTAGTGTTCCTTTCGAACAAATTGACGCACGATCCATTCTCCGGCGAACAAGCTACCAGCAAGTAAGTAGCTAATCAGACCGTTATACAGCGTCCATATTTTTACTGGCAGGAAACAGGTATAGAGGGCAAAAACGGCATTCAGTACAAAAAAAACGCACCAAACCATCGTTACTTTGCGAGTGTAAGCAACGCCGCTTGGCGGTAGTTCTGGTTCTTGTAAACGCGCGAGCCTTTCAATGATCGATTGAGGCTGTTTGAGACTAAATGCGAACACGCACAACATGCATACGTTCACAACCACAGGGTAAAACTTAAGCCACCCGTGTTGTTTAAACACCATGCCAAGCGCAACAAGAAGAATACCGACAGCGCCCGTGGTGAGCGCTAGGAATTTAAACTCTTTAAGTGGGGTCTTATTTGCGACGAATAAACGCAAAAGCAACGCAGCAATTAACAAGCCCCCAACTAAGTTCAAGCCAAATTTATCTATACCGAAGTAAACGGCGAAGGGGTAGGCAAACAGTACAATTGCAGACAGACCAGTCAGCAATTGGCGCATTAACTTTCCTTCAATAGCTCAGTGACTGCGTTAACGACATCGTCAACGGTTCTTACTGTACTAAATTCAGCAGGTTTGATTTTTTTACCAGTGACATTCTGTAGGTGCACGACCAAATCAACCGCGTCAATGCTATCTAGATCGAGATCTTGATATAAGTGCGCGTCAGGTTGGATGTCGTCTGCGTCGATTTCGAACAGCTCAACAAGCGCATCTTTAACTTGTTCAAATACTTGATCTTTATTTACATCAGTCATGAATATACCTACAACTTATTCATTAGTTTGAGAAGAAACGTATTTCGCTAGGTTTGCTACAGAAGCAAAGTGTTCGCGCGTATTTGAGTCGTCAGCATCGATGACGATGTTGTATTGCTTTTTAATTGCTAATCCAAGCTCAAGTGCGTCGATAGAGTCTAAGCCAAGTCCATCACCAAAAAGTGGCGCATCCGTTTCAATATCGTCTACGGTTAAATCTTCAAGGTTCAAAGCATTAATAATAAGTTGCTTAATATCGTTGTGTAACTGTTCCACTGGGACCTGCTTATCAATAAAAGTTTTCTGGAAAAATGTTGTCAGCCAAGTGCTGTTGTAAGCGTCGAGCCGCTATCGTTGGTGACGTAGTTTGCTTTATAAAGGGCTCAATCTCAACTTTATCCTTAACTTCAATTTTGAAAAAGGGCTTTGTTGTGGGCACCTGATACCATTTTTTCTCTTTTGTGAGAAAGCTCGGTGTCACCGTAATATGTACGACTCTTAAATCTCGTTCTGTTCTTACCGCAATTTGTGCCGCGCCACGTTGCAACTTAGGTTTTACGCCTGGTGTTGTTCTTGTGCCTTCAGGAAATATAAGCAACACGTTGCCTTTATTAAATCGTTCTTCACAAAGTGCTAATAAATCATCTGGCGCTTCGTTTGGAATATATCCGGCCGCTTTTACAATATGCTTCATAAAAGGATTCGACCAAATTGCGGACTTTACTAAACAATCACAGCGATTTAATTGTGAGGCGATTAAAACGTAATCAATTAAACTCGGATGATTGGCAACAATTAAACAATTTCGATCTTGTTGAAGAAGGTCTGCGCCAATAATTTCATAATCAATCGCCCCGCTGAACTTCATTAATTTACAGAATGTGTTGAAAGAATATTGAATCGCGCCTTGAACTTTATATTCACGTTCAGTTTGGTCAGAGACAAAAATACGAATAGTTGGAATCACGATAAAGCTCAGCGCTAAACCACCCAAACCAAATACCGAAAAACAGAAACCCGTGGCGAGCACACGCCAATACTGATTTAAGCGATTCATTGTTTGCGCCATTCCCAAGATTGCTGTGGGGCATGGATGGTCCACTGAGTTTTGTCTGACAAGTAGTGCTGCAAAAACGCTAAGCCTTGTGGCAAAAGGTGGCCTTGTGTTTCTACGCTGTGGCTGCTGCGCAACGTAAAATCATCACCGTTTGATAGCACCAAACCTAAGCCAAAGCCCGGATATTGCTGCTGTTCAAATTCGGTGTAGGAGTCAGGTAAAGGTTCATCAAAGTCGACAAGCAGAACTTTCTTATCTGGATTGTCTGCTAAAAATAGCCACGCTTCTAATATCGCGCTTTGGAATGTATTTTCCGATGCCGCAATCGAAGTGAGAGGGATTGGCTGCTTGGTTGCGATGGTCGCTAAACCTGCCGCGGTATTGTGCACTGATTGAGAGAACGCCATTGGAGAGGCTTCTTCGCCACTGATGATGTCTGCAACCAGCGCGACACTGCGATGCAGTTCGCCATGACGGCTAGAAAACACCAGATAATCGACCTGATGTTGCTTTAATAATTCGATGGCCGTTTGCACAGCAAGTTTACTTAATGGACTCATTCTTCTGCGCATCATTGCAGGAATATCCGCCACATTTACTTTGCCATCTTGTGGCCAATTTCCGCTTGCAGCCCATTCTTTCCATTCATCAGGTTGAGATAAACCTAGTGAATTCGCTGTCCACGCATCAATATTGAACGAAATTTTGATCTTCGAGTTTGGCATATTTGGTTAAATTGTTTATTTTACAGCTCGATACAATTTGGGCTTCACCCGAATTCATAATAAAAAGGAAATTCTTATGTCGCGCTTTAAGCTGTACATCTCATTATTATTAACTTTGCTTCTTGTCGGTTGTGGACGTGTACAACCTGTATTGAGTGTGGAGGATACTCCAGTTGCGTATGATCTTCAAAATAAACAAGTAAAAATGGCGATTGTGCAATCCGCAACTAACCGTGGTTGGACGATTGAAGAAGTTAGTCCGGGTGTATTAATTGCGAAAATTCACGTTCGTACACACTCTGCTGAAGTAAAAATTCCATACAACAACAAGTATTATTCAATTATTTATCTCAACTCAGTAAATCTCAAAGCAAGTGATGGCAAAATTCACCGCAATTACAATCGTTGGGTAAACAATTTAAATGTTGATATTCAGCGAGCACTTGCGTTGTTGGGCACTCAGTCTCAGCAATAAAAATTATTAAATGCAGTTAGGTTTTTTCGTGTTAAATCAAAATAATGATCCTTTTAATGCTTTTGAAGCAAAAACAGAAGCTCAAAAATTATCTTTTGCCCCTATCGTTTTCCATACCGCGAGAACGCTCAGAGATTTGGGTATATTAGCGGCGCTCGATAGCGCTGGTTCAAAAGGCATGAGCGCCATTGATATCGCCGAAAAAACAGGCGTGTCAGAATATGGTGTCAAAGTGCTGCTAGACATGGCGATAAGTGCGCACATTGTTTTGTGGGAAAAACCTAACTACTCACTGGCCAACCTCGGGTTCTACTTGTTGTACGATGGCATGACCCAAGCAAACATGGATTTCACGGCCGACGTTTGTTATGCCGCGATGATGCACCTGACTGAAGCAATCAAAGACGGCAAACCTGCTGGACTGAAAGAGTTGGGCGATTGGGAAACCATCTATCAAGGGTTGTCGACATTACCTGAGCAAGCTAAGCAGAGCTGGTTTAAGTTTGATCACTTCTATTCGGATCGTTCTTTCCCATTGCTGCTTAAAGAAGTGTTTGCCAATGAGCCAAAACACATCGTCGATATCGGTGGCAATACGGGTAAATGGGCAATGCAGTGCTGCAACTACGATAAAGATGTGCATGTGACCATTGTTGATTTGCCGCAGCAATTGGAAGTCGCGATGTCTAACGTGGCAGAGAATCAGCTCAGCGAGCGCGTGCATCCGTATCCTGCCAATATGCTTGATAAAGCCCAAACATTGCCTGATCATGCCGATATTTGGTGGATGAGCCAGTTCTTAGATTGTTTCTCTCCAATTGAAATTTTAAATATTTTGAAGAAAGTGAAGGCGCAGTTGAGCGCGGGCGATACCGTTTACGTTCTCGAACTGTTTTGGGATGCGCAGAAATACGCGGGCGCGTCATACAGCTTAAATGCCACCTCGCTTTATTTTACCTGCCTAGCCAATGGTAATAGCCGTTTCTACCGTAGTGATGATTTCCTAGAAATTGTTGAAGCAGCAGGTCTCTCTGTTGTGGAAAGAACGGACAACATTGGCCTCGGACATACCTTATTAAAACTCCAAGCAAGCTAGTATAAAGAATGAAAACAGAGCACAAGCAAGTTGTCGTCGTTGGCGCAGGTCCTTCGGGTTCCACCGTTTCTGCGTTGCTAAAATCCCGTGGTATTGATGTTGTCGTGATCGAAAAAGCGACGTTCCCTCGTTTCTCAATTGGCGAAAGCTTACTTCCAGCTTGTATGGAGGTGGTTGAACTTGCCGGAATGACAGAGGCGGTGAAGCAGCATGGCTTCCAATTCAAAGATGGTGCGGCGTTCCGTTGTAACGGGGTCTACACCCACTTTGATTTCACCGACAAATTTACCGCAGGACCAGGCACTACATTTCAGGTTCAGCGCGCCAGCTTTGATAAAGTGCTCGCTGACAGCGCCGCAGAGCAGGGCGTCGACATTCGTTATCAGCATGAGCTGGTTAGCTTGGCGTTTGAAGGCAAAAAATCGCGCTTAGAAGTGGTTGGACCCGACAAGCAGGCGTATCAAATCGAAGCCGATTTTGTTTTGGATGCGAGTGGTTTTGGCCGAGTGCTGCCGCGTTTACTGGATCTGGAAGAACCTTCTTGCCTTCCTCCAAGAAAAGCGATCTTTACGCATATTGAAGATCATATTTCACCACAAGAGCCAGAGTACGATCGCAACAAAATTCTGATTTCAGTCCATCCTGAAAATCACGACGTATGGTACTGGCTAATTCCATTCTCGAATGGTACGTGTTCGTTTGGTGTGGTGGGTGAGCCTGAGTTTTTCGAGCAATACCCAGAAGATAAGCTTGCAGCTTTGCAGCAGTTGGCTAATGAAGAGCCGGGTTTGGCGTCTTTATTGCGAAACGCGAAGTACCCAAATCCCGTAGGTGAGTTGGGTGGCTATTCAGCGAACGTCAAACGCTTAGCCACAGAACACTACGCGCTGCTTGGTAACGCGGGCGAATTTTTGGATCCGGTATTCTCATCGGGTGTCACTATCGCGATGAAGTCCGCTCAATTTGCTGCTGATTGCGTTGTGCGTCAATTGAACGGCGAAGTGGTTGATTGGCAAGAAGAGTACTCAGAACGCTTGATGGTTGGTGTCAACACGTTCCGCACTTATGTGGAAGGATGGTACAACGGCACGCTTCAAGACGTGATTTTCTACCAAGCTCCAAATCCACGTATTAAACAGATGATCAGTGCAATATTGGCTGGTTACGCGTGGGATACCGAGAACCCATACGTCAAGCAAAGTGAACAACGCTTGTCGACGCTGGCTGAGTTAGTGCGTGGCGAAGGTTTTTAAATTACCAAGAAAAAACCATTAAAAACATCTCATTAGCCCCATCTGTGATTCATAGATGGGGCTTTTTATTGCCTTGATTTTAATAAGGTTATTTCTTTTTTTGGTGGGTTATTGAACGTTGAGATTGCTCTAAAAGTGATCTTGGTCACATAAATATTTGTTGTAGCTGATATTTCTATAAAAATTGTAGGAAATGGATTACATTTTGGGAGTGTTCTCTCAACTTGGTTATGTCGTGAAAAAGGTATCTAAGCGACTGTATAGATTAGTAAAGTTTAAAAAACGGCAGCCACTCAAAGCTGTATTGTTTTCCTTTACTTCCATGTTGAAGGGCAGGCAGCAGCGCCTCATTAAAAAGCTTCCTTTTTATCCCGAACGTTCCCATCGATGTATTTTTTCTCCCGAGCCATTTCAAGAGCCTTCTGAGCATGTTTTGGCATGGGGACAACGAGTTAGCCCTGCATTCAAAAGCAAAGTGGTCGAAATTTGCTCTGAGCTAGAAATCAACCCGAATCATCTAATGGCTTGTATGGCCTTTGAGACGGCTGAAACGTTCAGCCCTAGCATTAGAAACGGCTCTGGGAGTGGTGCGACAGGTCTGATTCAGTTCATGCCCGCAACCGCGAAAAACTTGGGGACGAGTACTAAGCATCTCGCCATGATGAGCGCCGTTGAACAGCTCGATTATGTGAAAGCTTACTTTTGGCCTTATCGACACCGAATGTCTTCGTTGGAAGATGTTTACATGGCGATTCTCTACCCCGCGGCAATCGGGAAATCACCCTCACACGTGCTGTTCAAACAAGGTTCGATCGCTTACCGACAAAATGCAGGCATCGATCGTCACAGCAAAGGGAGCATTACGTTGAGTGACGTCTCTTACAAAGTTAGGCAGAAGCTGGCGAAAGGTTTGCAGCCTAACTTTATGGGTTAGCGTCGCCATCGTTGGTGTCGGTGGTTGTTTCCGACTCTGTCTCTCGGCTCACTTTAACTTGCACAATCCGGTGATGCTTGACGTTTAACACCTCAAACTGCCAGCCCTCATAGTCGACCAACTCTCCTGCATGTGGAAGGCGTCCTAGCCACCAAGTTAAAAAGCCATTGAGGGTTTGAAAACCTTCACTCTCTTCGCCTTCAATTGTGGTCAATCCCAGTTTGTATTTGAGTTCGTTGAGAGGAATCAGCGCATCCATCAGCCAACTGCCGTCTTTTTGCTGCTTCGCCCAGATTTGTTCTGGTGCCATTCCTAATTCGCCAGCAATGGACTTGAGCAAATCGTATAAGGTGACTAAGCCTTGCACGTCGCCATATTCATCAACAATAAATACCATCTCTGCGCTGGTTTGTTGCATGTAGTTCAGCAGAGGCAAGCCTTTCATCGACTCCGGTACAAAGCGCGGATGTTTGAGCAATTTACCGAGTCTCGAAACAGACAGGTGGTCGTACTCATCAAGCAATACTTTTGAGGAAATGGTGCCGATGATGTTATCTAAACCGCCTTTGCACACTGGCCAAACTGAGTGTTGAGTTTGACGTAGGTGTTTTAGAATCGCATTCAGCGGCAAATTGGTGTCCAAAAAGTGGATGTCGCAGCGCGGCGTCATTAAAGACAGGGCTAAACGATCATTAAGGTGCAGTAGCTTGCGGATCATCAGTTGTTCTTGCGGTTCGATGGCTCCTGATTCCGAACCTTCATTGACGACGGCAAAGATGTCTTCTTCTGTGACGATTTCGCCTTGGTTTTCGTTTTGGCGCAGAAGTTTAAGTAACGCGTCTGTCGACACAGTAAGTAAGAACACAAAAGGTCTGGCAAGTTTGGCTAACCAATGAATCGGATAGGCGACCACAATTGCGATGCTTTCCGCGTTGTTTTGCGCAAAACGTTTTGGTACGAGCTCGCCGATGATGATCGCGAAGTAAGTGATCAAAATAACAACGCTGGTGGTCGCAAGAATGGTGGCGACTTCGCGCTCTAGCCCTTGGGCAACGAGCCAGTGTTCAAAAGGAATGGACAGCGTCGCTTCACCAAAAATGCCACTGAGTAGACCGATGGCAGTAATGCCGATTTGGATAGTCGAAAGAAACTGGGTAGGGTTATTTTTTAGTTCTAAAGCGAGCGCAGCAGGTGCGTTGTCTTCGGCCATCATTTTTAGTCGGCCGCTTTTCGCCGCGACTAACGCAATCTCAGACATAGCGAAAATGCCGTTTAGTGCGATCAATCCAACAAGCAATAAAATGTCCATGGAGCCTTCCAGTAATGCACACGTTAGCAGCATAACGAGATTCTCTCGCGAGAAACGTGAGGTTGTGAATAATTCAACGCGTCATGCCAACAGAATGTCTTATTAAAAGGATAGAGTTCATTTGTTGAATGTGGTTTTCGCGTCCAGACGAATGATTCTGTTACTTGACTGGGATTCTGATAAACTACGCGCCCATTTCCTCTTTAGAGACGTTTCTATGCCATTTTCTAAGCTTGGTTTAAGCGCACCAATTACGGATGCCGTAACGGCGCTGGGTTACGAAAAACCGACTTCTATCCAACAAAAAGCGATTCCAATTGTGCTGCGTGGCAGCAACTTGATCGCGGCTGCGCAAACCGGCACGGGTAAAACCGCCAGCTTTGTGTTGCCAATCTTAGAAAAGCTCAGCCAAGGTGAGACGCAACGTAAAAAGCGCGCTCGTGCCATCATTCTTACGCCAACGCGCGAACTGGCTCTGCAAGTGCATCAAAGTATTGAAGCGTACGGGAAGAACTTGCCACTGCGCTCAATGGCGATGTTTGGTGGCGTGGAATATGCGCCGCAGAAACAAGCGCTGATTGAAGGCGTAGATATTGTGGTGAGCACACCAGGACGTCTGATTGATTTATACGGCCAGCGTGCGATCCATTTTGATGAAGTGGAAATGCTGGTATTGGACGAAGCCGATAAGATGCTTGATATGGGCTTTATCGACTCGATCGATAAGATCATCGATTGCATGCCAGAAGATGTTCAAAGCTTGCTGTTCTCGGCTACGTTGTCGAACCCAGTTCGTGATTTGGCCAAAAACGCGATTGTTGATCCTGAAGAGATTACGATTGCAAAACACAGCGCATCTAAGTCGAACATCAAGCAGTGGATCACCACCGTCGATAAAGACATGAAGTCATCGCTTTTGAGCCACATGTTGAATGAAAACGACTGGTCGCAAGTGCTGATCTTTATTGAAACAAAACACGGTGCGGCCAAATTGGTTAGCCAGCTTGAGAAGCGCGGTATTGTGGCTGAAGCGTTCCACAGTGGTCGCAATCAGCGTGTTCGTCAGGAACTGATTGAGAAGTTCAAGGCGGGTGAAATTCAGTATCTGGTTGCAACTGGCGTTGCCGCGCGTGGTATTGATATCGACAACTTACCAGTAGTGATTAACTACGATTTACCATTCCCTGCGGATGAGTACGTACACCGCATCGGGCGTACTGGCCGTGCTGGCGCGCAAGGTGAAGCGATCTCTTTGGTATCGAAGGATGATTTCAAAAACCTGTGCATGATTGAAAGCCGTCTGGGCCACTTGCTTGAGCGTGTTGAAATCGAAGGTTTTGCTCCAAGAAAGCCAGTGCCGATTTCGATTTTGAATTACGTACCTAAGAATAAGCGTAAACCGCAAGACAATCGTCCGCGTCGTGAGCATTCTGAACCGCGTGACGCAAAATAGTCTGCTGATACATTGAAAGCAAAGCCGCATTCGTGCGGCTTTTTTGCGTTTAGAACCGCCGAAAACACGATGGATTTTGTCTGGTTTGTCGATCGTGATGAGGAAAAAAGTTAAATCGTGTCATACGCTTAACACTCAAAATGCAAATAACTGCGTAAATGTTTTGTCAAATTTCTGTCCTCATATTTGCAGAAGGGCAGGAATAGGCGCAGACTTTCGCGCTTGCTAATGAATGCATAAATGAGGCACGAATGAAAACAGGTGATAAGCAATTCGCTGTTATTGGTCTTGGCCGATTTGGTTTGGCGGTATGTAAAGAATTACAAGATTCTGGGTCACAAGTCTTAGCGGTCGACATCAATGAAGATCGAGTGAAAGAAGCTGCAGGTTTTGTGAGTCAGGCCATTGTGGCAAATTGTACTCATGAAGAAACGGTCGCAGAGCTCAAGCTCGATGATTACGACATGGTGATGATTGCCATTGGTGCAGACGTGAATGCCAGTATTCTTGCTACTCTGATAGCAAAAGAGGCGGGTGTAAAATCGGTATGGGTAAAAGCTAACGACCGATTCCAAGCTCGCGTTCTGCAAAAAATTGGCGCAGACCACATCATCATGCCAGAGCGCGATATGGGCATTCGTGTGGCGCGCAAAATGCTGGATAAACGCGTACTCGAATTTCATCCATTGGGCAGCGGATTAGCGATGACAGAGTTTGTTGTTGGCTCGCGTTTGATGGGTAAAACGTTAAGCGATTTGGCGCTGTGCAAGGTCGAAGGCGTGCAAGTGTTGGGCTTTAAACGTGGCCCTGAAATCATCAAAGCGCCTGATATGAGCACCACGCTTGAAATCGGCGATCTCATTATTGTGGTTGACCCGCAAGACAAGTTGGCAAACAAGCTGAAATCATTATGACGCAATTTCATCAGAGAGGCGTTTTTTACGTCCCAGACGGCAAACGAGATAAAGCGAAAGGTGGCGAACCGCGCATTATATTGCTGAGCTTTCTCGGAGTGTTATTGCCTTCTGCTGTTCTGCTTACACTACCGGTTTTTTCGGTTTCTGGTCTGTCTATTACTGACGCGTTGTTTACCGCGACTTCAGCCATTAGTGTAACTGGGTTGGGTGTGGTCGATACCGGCCAACATTTTACGCTCGCGGGTAAAATTCTTCTGATGTGCTTGATGCAGATCGGCGGCTTAGGGCAAATGACCTTATCTGCGGTGCTGCTCTATATGTTTGGGGTGCGCTTGAGTCTACGTCAGCAAGCGTTAGCCAAAGAAGCACTTGGTCAAGAAAGGCAAGTCAACCTGCGTCGTTTAGTGAAAAAGATCGTCACATTTGCGCTGGTGGCAGAGGCGATTGGTTTTGTCTTCCTCTCGTATCGTTGGGTGCCAGAAATGGGGTGGCAGACGGGCATGTTCTATGCGCTGTTTCATTCTATTTCGGCTTTCAACAATGCTGGCTTCGCTCTCTTCTCTGACAGCATGATGAGTTTTGTCAACGATCCGTTAGTGAGTTTCACCTTAGCTGGTCTGTTTATCTTTGGCGGCTTGGGTTTTACTGTGATTGGTGACGTTTGGCGACATTGGCGTAAAGGTTTCCACTTCTTACATATTCACACCAAAATCATGCTGATTGCCACGCCGTTACTGCTGTTGGTGGGAACGGTGCTGTTTTGGCTTTTGGAACGTCACAACCCCAACACTATGGGGTCACTCACTACTGGCGGGCAATGGTTGGCCGCTTTCTTCCAATCAGCCAGTGCGCGGACAGCGGGTTTTAACAGTGTTGATTTAACGCAGTTCACGCAACCGGCATTACTCATCATGATCGTTTTGATGTTGATTGGTGCGGGTTCGACCTCTACGGGGGGGGGTATCAAGGTGTCTACTTTTGCTGTCGCGTTTATGGCGACGTGGACGTTCTTGCGTCAAAAGAAGCACGTGGTGATGTTTAAGAGAACGGTAAACTGGCCAACGGTAACGAAGTCACTGGCAATCATTGTGGTGAGCGGAGCAATTCTCACCACCGCGATGTTTTTGTTGATGCTGACGGAGAAAGCTTCTTTTGACAAAGTGATGTTCGAAACGATTTCTGCTTTTGCAACGGTTGGGCTTACTGCAGGTTTGACGGCGGAGCTTTCGGAACCAGGTAAGTACATCATGATCGTCGTGATGATCATTGGCCGTATTGGGCCTTTGACGCTCGCATATATGTTAGCGAGACCAGAACCAACCTTGATTAAGTACCCAGAAGACACGGTTCTTACTGGTTGATTTGTCAGTAATAAGCAAAATGAACGTAAAATAACGCTTTGAATTTAAAGTGATATTTTGACTTTTTTGAGCGCCGATTGGTCATCGGCGCTCAAACATTTATAAATAACGTGGTCTTCTGCTCAAATTTTCTTTTTGATCCCCTTGTCAGCATTCCCTTATCCTTTCATTTCTGTACCATTCATTCACTTAATTTATATCTAATGCGTAAATAACCATCCGGTAACCGCTCATTAAATTGATGGGTATCTGAGTTCGTTTTACGCATGGTGAATTGAAAAGATGGAGCCGTACTTTGAAATTCCACACCCTTGCCTTGACCATGCTGACTGCACTTGTTGCCGGAAACAGTATGGCAACGACACCACCATCGCCAATTTGGCATCCGATCACGCTGAGTGACGGAAGCAATAGCGAGGCGATTTTACGCGGAACTGCTGATTTCCATTGGTTTGAAGACAAACAAGGCAATGCCTTGATTCAGGAAGATGGTGTTTGGTTTTTTGCTCAGATCCAGCGTAATTCAGACACCCCTGAGTTGCTCTCTACTGGTATTGAGAAAACCCAATCCAGTGATGCGCCTGATTCAGCGAAGTTTCGTCCTGACGTGCAAGTTAAGCCGGAGCTGTCTTCGTTAAAAGCGATTGAACCTATGGCTCGCCAAAACTTATTGCGCACGGCACAAGGTTATCAGGCGATGAGCAGCTCGAGCGTGAAACAGCAGCCTTTGTTGGTTGTGCAGGTTTCTTTTAACGATCAAGCGATGGTGCACAATTTCGAGCAACGTGTTTTCGACACGAATGGCCAAAGCGTTGTGGATTACTTTGATAAAAACTCTCAAGGTAAATTTAAAGTCGTCCCAGCTATCGAGAGTTACGGCACCGCAAATGATGGTGTGATCAATGTGTCCGTGGCACAAAGCCACCCAAATTGTCACTCTAGTTCTAGCGACACCACATGTACGGCCAAGCTGAACGCCGTGTTTACAGAGGCCTACCAAAAACTGGATCCGTACTTCAATCTTTCTGCTTACGACAGTAACCAAGATGGAACCGTTGAACCTTCAGAGTTGTCAGTGATGTTTATCTTTGCTGGTGGCGACCGTTCAACCGGATTCCTTGACCGTCCTGCTATCTGGCCACACAAATTCTCTCACAATGATGTCACGCTAGATGGCAAAAAGATCACTGACTACTGCGTGTTTGCTGACTACCAAGTTGATCATCAAGCGACGTTGGGTGTGATCGTACATGAGCTTGGCCACTTAATGCTTGGCTTGCCGGACTTGTACGCAAGGAACAGTGACGCTTCGATCGGTTCTTGGGGCGTGATGGGTGCTGGTTCATGGGCGAAGAAACCGGGTGATTCGTACTCAGGTGATACGCCCGTTAACATGAGCGCATGGAGCAAACACGCGGCTGGTTTCGTTGTACCAACGATCACTCATGAAAGCCCGACGCCTATTTCCGTGAATAACGACGACGTCAAATTGGTGTATCTCGACCCATACTTAAAAGAGTTTGGCCCACGCGTGTATTTGGAAAACCGTACCTTTAGCGGTTACGACCGAGCATTGGCGGCAGAAGGTGTATTGGCGACGTCTGTGAACGTCCAGAACCGCTTTAACGATGTTGGCGCGATGCAGGTTCAAATCATGCAGGCTGATGGTCTGAATGAGTTAGAAAATGATGGAAGCAGTGATGCCGGCGATTTGTACCCTAACGGTGGCACTGAGATTTCCGACACTTCTAATCCAGGACTTCAAGCAATTGCTGGGTTTGAAACTGGTGTTCGTATTTCTAACATTGCTAGCAGTACGAATGGCGGCAGTTTCTCCCTTGAGCAAGCGAGCGAGCCGAACAAATCGGCTTGGCTGAACTCTCTCTATCAAGGTTATGTGTTTGCTAGTGGCACAAATACGCTGGCGGTTTCACTCGATTTAAATAACGCTACAGAACTGGATGGTATTCAGCTATACGCGCAAAGAAGCAGCCTTCAAAGTGACATGACTTACCGAGTATGGCGATTCCCATTCTCAGGTAATGCGGGTTACCGTTTGGTGTTAGACCAAGACAGCGCTGAACTGCTACAACAAGGTTCTTTCCAAAAATCATCACGAATCTTATTCCCTCAGCCAAGTCAACTAAGTGCTGGTCAGCATCTGTTGGTGGTGGAATTGGAAGGCGGTGAGTTTGAAGCGAACTTTGATTTCGGTCGTGTTCTAAAAACTGAAAAATCCTCTTTACCAGAGATGTGGACAGGCAGCAATAGCGACATGTACACATTTGGTTTGAATCAGACAGGCTTCTCTTTCGTACCGTTTGCCGCGCTGCTGAATGTGGATGCGAGTCATGTCGTTGAGGCAAAAGCAGACTCATTGCAAACCGATAAGAACAAGTCAATCGAGTTGAACTTGATGGACAATGACTTTATGGCCGTTGGTTATCAGTTCAATGTGGACATCGTTCAACAACCAGAACATGGCACCATTTCGGGTAATCAGTATCAACCTGACATGAACTTTGTTGGCTTGGACCGTTTTCAATATCGTTTGTTGTCGATTGATGGTGCCTACTCATCTTCAATTGTGAATGTTCAGGTGGAAGTGCTTGGCAGCAACGAAGCGCCAGTGGCCGTGATTAATGTTGATAATCAAGACATGACGGTTGGGCAGCGAGTCACGTTGTCTGCACTAAATAGTACGGATGCTGATGGTGACGTGTTGAGTTATCGATGGGAGCAGTTGGCTGGCACTTCAGTTTCTCTTGGCAATGCAACCATTGTTAGCGCTAGCTTTACGGTGCCTCAAGGTGCAAAAGCGGGTGAGGTTCTAACATTCCGTCTTACGGTGGCGGATCCAAGTAACGAAACTTCCAGTGCGACCATCGATTTAACCGTGCAAAACTCAGCTCCAATTACGCTAGCGGATACGGCGACAGTCGCCGTCGGTGAAAGCATTGTGATTGATGCAGCGGGCAATGATTCGGACGTGAACGGCGATAAACTGGTTGTACAAAGTGTACAAAACTTAACGAGCGTAGGAATCGCGAGTGTAGAGAACGGAAAAATCCGCTTTCAAGCACCGGATAGTCCGGCTGACGGCATCAAGCTGCGGTATACGGTTTCGGATGGCAAAGGCGCTACTGCAACGGGGCAAGTGACCGTGACGGTTGTTGCTTCTTTGAAAACAACGACGTTTAAAAACTCGGAGGGTGGCGGCAGCGTTTCTTATTGGGCTCTGATGTTACTTGCAATATTGGGCTGGCGACGCCGCGTCTAAAACGGTATTAAATTTACGGTATAAGCCACTCGCATCGAGTGGCTTATTTTTTGTGTCTGATTTATTTCGAATTTGCTCTCATTATCTTATGAGATGTGTTTCTCATTATTTTTAAAGCGATTTTTCTACTCTGCGGTTACCCTAGGGGCAGATTTTTACAAATTAAGGATGTTGTATGTCAACCGAGGACTTTTCTGTTTCGGCAATATGCCGAGAAGCGGCAGTGATGGTCAGAAGGAACCTACTCGCAATTGTCATTGCGTGTATTCCATTAATCATCGTGCACTCAATTTTTGTGTTTATGTATCCTGAAATGACGGGGCAAGATCAAGCGAGCGTCCAAGAAGGAAACATCACGGGATTTTATTTCGTCACAATCGTTTTATACCCACTTGTTGCTGCGATGGCTGCTGTGCGTGTGCACCGGATTTATTTGGTTGGCGATTACATGCACTCGGCGTTGGATGTGTTTCGTTTGTCGGCCCGAGAATTCCGTTTCATTGGCTGGTGGATATTGTTTGGACTGATGATGATGCTCGTCATTGGTATCCCAATCTTTGTATTGTCGTTTATCTACATTGCAGAAAGCGGTGAACCCGATTTTGTCGCCATGGCGTTTATCACAACAGTTGCAAGCATTCCGGGCTATTGGGTGATGGCGCGTTGGTCGTTTGTGCTGCCAGCGACCGCAATGGATCATCAGCCGCGCAGTTTGCGTCGTTCATGGAACCAAAGCAGACCATACAACAAGCAAGTATTCATTTTGATGGGATTAATTCCATTAGGTGCAGGATTGCTCAGTCAGCTTATCTTTAGCCACTTTACGAACTTCTTCATGCTGAGTTTTGTTGGCGTTGCCTATGGTATTTTCGGCGCGTACCAGCTGGCATTGTTATCGTTGAGCTATAAAACGGTAGTGGATATCGAACGCGCTCGTTTTGATACGCCATCAGAGCCACCAAAAACGGGTGAAGAATTTTCCGCTTAATCAATTTGATCGTTTTTACATACCACCTCCGTTTGTGAGGTGATATGTAGCGGGTGAATACCTTTCCTGCCGTCTTCGCGTTATTCTCGCAATAATACCCATGCCCATTTCATGGCTGAATGGCAGTGACGTTCACACGTATACTGACAACAGTACTTCTTTTTATTAAGGAACCCCACATGTCCATTTGGCAACGGGTCAGTTTCACCCATCGCTTTAGTCAATTACCGTCAGCTTTCTATACTTTGGTCGCGCCACAACCCTTGGATAATACTCGCTGGGTTGCTTGGAATGGTGAGTTTGCGCAGCAGTTTGGTTTACCAGCAGCGCAAAACGATGAGCTATTGGCGGTTTTTTCTGGGCAAAGCGAATTCGAACAGTTTCGTCCTCTGGCGATGAAATACGCAGGGCATCAGTTTGGCGTCTACAACCCAGACTTGGGCGATGGACGTGGATTGCTGTTGGCGGAAATTGAGCATCAAAATGGCACTTGGTTTGATATTCACCTTAAAGGTGCGGGGCTAACACCCTACTCGCGAATGGGGGACGGCAGGGCTGTGTTGCGCTCAACCATTCGTGAGTATCTATGTAGCGAAGCCATGGCGGGGCTTGGGATCCCGACGACTCGTGCTCTTGGCATGATGGTCAGTGACACGCCTGTTTATCGCGAGAAAACAGAATTCGGCGCAATGTTGATTCGTATGGCGGAGACCCACGTGCGTTTTGGCCATTTCGAGCATCTTTTCTATACCAATCAATTGGCAGAGCAAAAGTTGCTGGCGGACAAAGTCATCGAGTGGCACTTTGCTGATTGTGCGTCGGCAGAGAAGCCATACGCTGCAATGTTTGGCGAAATTGTTCAGAAAACAGCGGACATGATTGCTTACTGGCAAGCGTATGGGTTTGCTCATGGCGTGATGAACACCGATAACATGTCAATTCTCGGGCAAACCTTTGATTACGGGCCATTTGGTTTTCTCGACGATTATGAACCGGGGTACATTTGTAACCATTCTGATTATCAGGGGCGTTATGCGTTCGAGCAGCAACCGCGAATTGCCCTGTGGAATCTTTCTGCTTTGGCGCATGCCTTATCACCGCTTGTCGAGCGAGAAGATTTAGAACAGGCACTGAGCCAATTTGAAGGGCGTTTAAGCCAGCAGTTTAGCCGCTTGATGCGCAGTAAGCTGGGTTTGAAAACAAAAATTGCAGAAGACGGACGTTTGTTTGAGTCGATGTTTGAACTGCTTAATCAGAATCATACCGACTACACGCGATTCTTTAGAGCGTTGTCCAACCTCGATAAACAGCCAGCGCAAGAGGTCATCGATTTGTTTATTGACCGGGAAGCCGCCCAAGCTTGGCTTGATTTGTATTTGGCTCGATGTGAGCTGGAGGTAGATAAAATTGGTGAGCTGATTTCAGCCGAGCAGCGTTGTGAACAGATGCGCCAAGCCAACCCGAAATACATTCTTCGCAACTACCTTGCGCAATTGGCTATCGATAAAGCTGAGGAAGGTGATTTCAGCGAAGTTCATCGTCTTGCTGAGATACTTCGCCATCCATACGATTCGCAACCAGAGTTTGAAGCGTATGCCAAACTGCCGCCAGAGTGGGGGAAAAAGATGGAGATCAGCTGCTCCTCATAAATGGGTCATTTCCCACCCATATCCTTTGGGTTTGTGGGTGGATTTCCCTCCTTTTGGCTCTCGCTTGTCAACTTTAATATTTTAATGGATTGATTTTAAATAAAAAAATAGTTGGTCTGTTAATTGCTCTTTGATGAACATCCGTACCCATCACCTTAACTTCATGGACGGGATGGGATGTGATTTATCAAGGAGAATAATAATGTTAAAGCCTCTAACCCTACTATCTGTCTCTGCTCTTGCTGTTACCAGTTTTAATGCCGCTGCGAATTGTGACCCAGGTGAAACGGTCATCAAATTCAGCCACGTGACTAATGCGGACAAACACCCAAAAGGCATTGCTGCTTCGTTGCTTGAAAAACGTGTCAACGAAGAAATGAACGGAAAAGTGTGCATGCAGGTGTTTCCAAACTCAACGCTTTACGATGATGACAAAGTGTTGGAAGCTCTTCTAAATGGTGATGTTCAACTCGCTGCTCCTTCTCTTTCTAAGTTTGAGAAATTCACCAAGAAGTATCGCCTTTTCGATCTGCCTTTCTTGTTTTATGATGTTGCTGCTGTTGACCGCTTCCAAAACTCTGAAGCGGGAGAGAAGCTGAAAAACTCAATGAAACGTCGTGGTCTACAAGGCATTGCGTTCTGGCACAACGGTATGAAGCAAATGTCTGCCAATAAACCTCTGATGGTGCCAAGCGATGCGAAAGGACTTAAGTTCCGCGTTCAAGCTTCTGACGTTCTTGTTGCCCAGTTCGAGCAACTTGGCGCAAACCCTCAAAAAATGTCCTTCAAAGAAGTTTACGGCGGTCTACAAACGAAGGTTATCGATGGTCAAGAGAACACTTGGTCAAACATCTACGGTAAGAAGTTCTTCGAAGTTCAAGATGGCATCACGGAAACCAACCACGGTATTTTGGATTACCTCGTTGTGACATCGAACGATTTTTGGCAGAAGCTACCAGAAGATCAGCGTGAACAGCTCAATACCATCATTCAAGAAGTGACTGTTGAGCGTAACGCGGAATCGACCAAAGTGAACTTGGCGAATAAAAACAACATCATCGAAGCGGGTGGTGTGGTTCGTACGCTAACGCCAGAGCAGCGTCAAGAGTGGGTGACGGCTCTGCAACCAGTGTGGAAAAAGTTTGAGAAAGACATTGGTTCTGACCTGATTGAAGCGGCTTTGGCTTCAAACCAACAATAACAAAAACGATATCCATTCGCCCTCGGACTCTCTCTAAGCCGAGCTGAGGATGAGGGCTTTTTCCCTTTACTGATGACGTGATGTAATTATGGAACCGACTTTTTTTGCCAAGGCTGGACGAATCACCGATGCCATTGAAGAAACCTTGATTGCTTTCTTCTTAGGTGCGATGACATTGCTGACGTTTGCTAATGTCATTTTTCGCTATGTCTTTAACGATAATATTCTCTGGGCGTTAGAGCTCACCGTATTCATGTTCGCGTGGATGGTTTTAGTTGGCGCTTCGTACGGTGTGAAAAAACACTTTCACATTGGCGTGGATGTCATCATCAATATCGTACCTGAAGGGCGCCGTAAACTCCTTGCGCTAGTCGCAGCGGCCTGCTGCCTAACCTTTTCGATTCTGCTTTTGATTGGTGCTTGGAATTATTGGTATCCCTTTGCGACAGAGCGCGCATGGTATGAAACCGACGATATCCCAATGCCTGAGTTTTTACAGTTCTTAGCGGATTGGCTTAATGAAGGCGAGCGCTACGAAAAACTGCCACGCTTTATTCCTTATTTCGCTTTGCCGCTTGGTATGGCGATGCTCACTTTCCGTTTTTTACAAGTCACTTGGCAGATCGCTACAGGCAAGCTGGATCGCTTGATTGCAGGGCATGAAGCTGAGGAAGAACTGGAAGCCTTAAAAGAAGAAATGAGTGAAGCTGGCGATGCCATGACTCCTCGTTCCTCGAACGATTCTGAGCACAAGGAGCGCTAAGCCATGGATATTTTACTACTGTTTTTAATGGTGATTGGCTTCATGCTCATTGGTGTGCCAATCGCAATTTCTCTGGGTCTTTCCAGTGTACTTTTCTTAATGCTGCATTCCGATGCCTCTTTGGCGTCAGTTGCTCAAACGCTGTTTAACGCCTTTGCTGGTCACTATACATTGTTGGCGATACCTTTCTTCATTTTGGCCTCAAGTTTTATGTCGACAGGTGGCGTTGCAAAGCGAATCATCCGATTTGCGATTGCCATCGTCGGTTGGTTCCGTGGTGGTCTCGCCATGGCTTCTGTTGTGGCATGTATGATGTTTGCAGCACTGTCTGGCTCTTCACCAGCAACCGTGGTCGCTATCGGTAGTATCGTCATAGCGGGGATGATCAAAAACGGTTACTCGAAAGAGTTTGCTGCGGGTGTTATCTGTAACGCAGGTACTTTGGGGATCTTGATTCCGCCATCGATCGTGATGGTGGTGTATGCTGCTGCGACCGATGTGTCAGTGGGGCGTATGTTCCTTGGTGGTGTGATCCCGGGTTTGCTGGCTGGCGTGATGTTGATGATCGCTATCTACATTGCGGCGAGGATTAAGAATCTACCTAAGCAACCATTCGTGGGATGGAAAGAAACGTTTGATGCAGCCAAAGATGCAAGTTGGGGCTTGCTGCTGGTGGTGATCATCCTTGGCGGTATCTATGGCGGTATTTTCACACCAACAGAGGCTGCGGCAGTTGCGGCGGTGTACTCATTCTTTATCGCGAACTTTATATATAAAGACATGGGACCATTTGCTGATAAGCAAAACACCAAACCAGCGATCGTCAAAGTGATTCAGACCTTTGTGCATGAAGACACTAAGCATACCTTGTATGAAGCGGGCAAGCTTACCATCATGCTGCTGTTTATCATTGCTAATGCACTGATCTTAAAACACGTACTGACTGAAGAACGTATCCCTCAGATGATCACGGAATCGATGCTGTCTGCTGGTCTTGGACCAATTACGTTCTTGATAGTTGTGAACTTATTGCTCCTGATCGGTGGTCAGTTTATGGAGCCTTCGGGCTTATTGATCATCGTTGCTCCTTTGGTGTTCCCAATTGCCATTGCGCTGGGCATCGACCCAATTCACCTCGGTATCATGATGGTGGTGAACATGGAAATCGGCATGATAACGCCACCAGTCGGGTTGAACCTGTTTGTAACGGCTGGGGTGGCAAGAATGTCGATGATGAATGTTGTAAAAGCGGCATTGCCATGGGTGGGTGTCATGTTCTTGTTCTTGATAATTGTGACTTATGTTCCTTGGGTATCAACCTGGCTACCAACGACCTTGATGGGGCCAGAAATAATCACTAAATAACACATTTTCCGAATTACATTCACGCAACCAAAAAGAGGTGTGAGCTATCACACCTCTTCGTCTATGGATTTAAAATCTTGTTTTCTCGGATCGGGATGGACTCTGCGCTCATAGCCGTGCCACTTCTTTTTGTTTTTACGTCGGTCTTCACCGGAGCGCCTTTCTTCTTGATACTGGCCGTCTACCATCACTGTATCGGTAATGATCGGTATCCTCACTTTTTCATTCATATCCATATGAGCCCAATAATTGCCTTAGCAAAATTATGATTCAAGTTGGATATAATACCAATCGCGCGAACCGGTTTTATTTATAGAGCTCTTTATCTATCTGATAGCGTTGCATTTTGTCATACAGCGTTTTTCGAGGCACATTCAACTGTTCCATCGTTTGTTTGATGCTGCCATTGTTTTCCAGTAGCGCATTTTCTATCGCTGCCTTTTCAAACTCCGCCACTTGCTCTGCAAGGCTACTGGTTGAGGCGGGGATGGAACTTGGTTCGCCTAATTGGATGAGTTTACCTAATAAAACGAAACGCTCTGCTGCATTGCGCAGTTCTCGGACATTTCCCGGCCAATCGTGAGCCATTAGCTGAGCCAAATCTTGTGCTGAAAGACTTGGCGAACTTTTACCATAGCGCGACGCCGCGACTAAAAGAAAATGGTGGAAAAGGGCAGGGATGTCTTCCTTGCGTTCACGTAAGGGAGGCAAATCTAGCGTAACCACGTTGAGGCGGTAGTAGAGGTCTTGACGAAATGTGCCTTGTTCCGCCGCACGTTTAAGATCCACTTTCGTTGCCGCGACAACGCGAATGTCGAGAGGTAAAAGTTCGTTTGAGCCAACGCGTTCAATCACGCGCTCTTGCAGGACGCGCAACAAACGAATTTGTGCCTGAATTGGCATCGATTCGATTTCATCCAAGAAGAGTGTGCCGCCCTGCGCAAATTCAAACTTACCAATACGCCGACTTTCTGCACCAGTAAATGCGCCTTTTTCGTGACCATAGAGTTCGCTTTCAATTAAGTTTTCTGGCACCGCGCCACAGTTCACCGCCACAAAGTTATTGTTTCTACGAGAACTTTGTTCGTGCAGTGAGCGGGCGATAAGCTCTTTACCTGTACCTGTTTCGCCAAACAGCAGAATATCGGCATCAGTATCAGCAATTTGGGTGATGGTTTCTCGCAGCGTTTGGATGCTGGTGGTTTCACCGATGATTCGGGGGCCAAGCGTTTGGCTCGCTTTGAGTGATTGACGAAGTTTCTCATTTTCGTTCGTCAGTTGGCGTCTTTCAATGGCGCGTTTTACGGTTTCAACCAAGTGTTCTGGCGCAAAAGGTTTCTCTATAAAATCGTAGGCCCCTTGGTGTAACGCATTTACGGCCATTGAGATGTCACCATGGCCTGTAATCATGATGACTGGCAGATTTGGGTCGCGTTGAACTAACGTGGTTAACAAGTCCATGCCTGAAATACCGGGTAAGCAGATGTCGGTCACAATCACACCAGCTTCGTCGCTTTGTTTCATGGCTAACAAGGCGGATTCCGCATCGGAAAAAAAAGTCGCTTCGATATCGGCTAGCTCAAACGTTTGTTCTATTGCTAATCGAAGGTCGGCTTCATCATCAATAAAAAACACCTGACACATTATTCTATCCTTCTGATTGTTCGGTGCGTTGGCATATTGGTAAACACAATGAGAATCGAGCGCCACCTTGGGCTCTGTTATGAGCGCTCAAGCTGCCGTTCATACCAGCCAATATTTGCTGAGATATAGAAAGTCCTAATCCCAATCCATTCTTTTTAGTTGTTAAAAACGGTTCGCAAAGTTCGGACAGTGTGTGCGAACCAAGCCCAGGGCCATTGTCATCGACATGAATCATCACTTTGTTTTCATCCGTATCCGTTTCAACGAGCAACCACACTTGTTTATCTTGTTGTTCTTTTACGGCTTCAATTGCGTTTGTCAGCAAGTTAACCAGAACTTGCTCCAATTGAATGGTATTGATTTGAACCTCGATGTCGTCAGTAGGAAGTTCGGTAGCAAGTAGAACACGAGCAGATTTAAAAGCGGGTTTCATGAGCTCTTTTGATGAGGCTATCACGGGCAACAGGCGTGTTTGGGTAAGCTCATTGCCGCTGGCCTTTTTGGCAAACGAACGCAATTGCTGGCTGATGTTTGCCATTCTGTCTGTGAGGGCTGAAATGCGAGTGAGATTATCTTCGACTCGATCATACTTTTCTTTCTGAAGGAACAATTTTCCATTCTCAGCAAAGCTACGAATGGCTGCCAACGGATTATTCAGCTCATGGCTGATGCTCGCTGACATTTGACCGAGAACTGCCAGCTTAGCCGCTTGAATCAACTCATCTTGGGTCAAACGCAGTGTTTGCTCCGTTTCGGTTCGCTGCGCAATTTCAGCCTGTAACTCTGCTGTTCTCGCCATGACTTGAAATTCTAACTTCTGATTCGCTTCTTGTTGGATTCGTTCTAACTGCAAATGACGTTGTTGGCGGTGATAAATCAACTGGCCAATCAAGAACAAAACCGTAAAGGCCAACGTAAGCACAACGATATAGCCCATCGTAACCCAAACGATGGATTGTTTTGGCGAAAGCACACGAATCGTTAGCCTTAACTCAGGTAAAGGCAGTGAAGAGACAACCAGTGTCCCTTTATTGTAGGGGTAGCCTTGTTTCAGTTCAGAATTTGGTGCATTCAAGTTGCCGACAAAGCCCAATGTCGGAATCGGTGTGTCGAGATATTGTCTACTCGTCCAAACTTGCTTTTTATCTGCATCACTTAACGGTTGTAGGCTTTTGAATAGCCAATCCTGCCGGCTGCTCATAAAGACAATATTGTGAGGGTCGCTGGCCACGAACACGCTGTCAGGTTGTTGCCAGTTATCTTCAATTTTACTCAAATCCATTTTTACGACCACGATGCCCAACACGCCGCCAGCATAAATTATTGGATATGAGTAGTAATAGCCACGTTGGCCGGATGTTGAGCCCAGAGCGTAATATTGGCTGCTTTCACCGCTGATGGCTTGTTTAAAGTAAGGTCTAAAAGCAAAGTTGCGTCCAATAAAAGAGCGCTTTTTACGCCAGTTACTTGCTGCAATGGTCGTGCCCCATTGATCAATCAAATAAGTATCTGCCGCTTCAATAACGTTGTTCACCGATTCTAGATAGCGATTGGTGATTTCGAGTTGAGCGCTATTTGAAGGATTCAGTAGAGCTTCAAAAAGAGGATCATCTTTGGCTAAAAGATTGGGTATATGGGCGTATTTATCGAGCTTATTTTTGATGTGGCTAGAAAATTGTTCGAGCTGTGATTGGTGTTTATCTAGCAAAGATTGATAGCTGTGTTGCCACACCCAGCGCCCGCCCACAATGGCGCACAGGAAATATAAGGCGAAAAAAATCAGTAAAATACGATTTCGTTGAGACATCCTTGCATTCCTATTACACGTCCTTTTTATGCCTTTAGAAATGTTAATGGGTTGTAGGGATGATGGGGGATTTAGTTTTCAACTCTGTGGAGTAAAACAAGAGCAAGATCTCTTTTTACGCTTTTCAATAAAAAAAGCAGTCGATTCTCTTGAAAAAGTCGCTATTGTCCCCATTCTAGATATGCTGACGCGCTCATTGGGTGTTTTAATCCCATTTTTGGCAAAAAAATGAGTCAGCTTTCGAGAATTTAGCGCAGACAATGTCCACATAGTGGCTATTGGCTCGACAGGGTTGCGACAGATCGCTAGAATGTCGCGTCTAAAAATTCTGTCCTGAGGCTAATAGGAGATACCTTTGATATTTCTGTCGAAGATATCACTGATTAGTCTGGTGCTGAGAATCAGCATCAATACTCGATTTTAAATTAGGTGTTCGGACAGAACACTACACAAGGATGAAGCGTTAACTTAAAGAGTTACGCTCATACGCTCGGATAACCGAGCCACTTTAGAGGTTTATAAATAATGCAAGTTACTGTTGAAACGCTAGAGGGCCTAGAGCGCCGTCTAAACATTACTGTTCCAGCTGCAAACATCGAAGATGCTGTAACAGCTGAACTACGCAACATCGCTAAAAACCGTCGTTTCGATGGTTTCCGTAAGGGTAAAGTGCCTCTAAAAATGGTTGCTAAGATGTACGGCAAAGCAGTACGTCAAGACGTTCTTGGTGAAGTTATGCAACGTCACTTCATCGAAGCGATCGTAAAAGAGAAAATCAACCCAGCTGGCGCTCCAACTTTCGCTCCTGTAGAAAACAAAGAAGGTGCAGACCTAGTTTTCACAGCAACTTTTGAAGTTTACCCAGAAGTTGAACTAAAAGGCCTAGAAAACATCACTGTTGAGAAGCCTCTAACTGAAGTTAAAGAAGCAGACGTAGAAGAGATGATCGAAACTCTACGTAAGCAACAAGCAACTTGGGTTGAAGTTGAAGAAGCAGCAGAAGCTGGCAAACGCGTAAGCATCGATTTCGTTGGTTCTATCGACGGCGAAGAGTTTGAAGGCGGTAAAGCTGAGAACTTCCCACTAGAAATGGGCGCTGGTCGCATGATCCCTGGTTTCGAAGACGGTATTGCAGGTAAAACTGCTGGTATGGAATTCGACATCGACGTAACTTTCCCAGAAGATTACCACGCTGAAAACCTAAAAGGTAAAGCGGCTAAGTTCGCAATCAAAGTGAACAAAGTTGAAGCTCGTGAACTTCCAGAACTAAACGACGAATTCGTTGCTAAGTTCGGTGTTGCTGAAGGCGGTGTAGACGCACTTAAAGCTGAAGTACGTAAGAACATGGAACGCGAACTTAAGCAAGCTGTTAAGACTCGCATCAAAGAGCAAGCAATCGAAGGTCTAGTTAAAGAAAACGAAATCGACGTTCCTGCTGCACTTATCGAGCAAGAAATCCACGTTCTACGTCAACAAGCGGCACAACGCTTCGGTGGTAACCCAGAAGCAGCTGCACAGCTTCCACGTGAACTGTTCGAAGAACAAGCTAAGCGTCGCGTAGTTGTTGGTCTTCTACTAGGTGAAGTAATCAAGTCTGAAGAGCTAAAAGCGGACGACGAGAAAGTTAAGGCTCTAATCGAAGAAATGGCTACTGCATACGAAGATCCATCAGAAGTTATTGCTTACTACGAGCAAAACGAGCAAATGATGAACAACATGCGTAACGTAGCTCTAGAAGAGCAAGCAATCGACGCGATCATCGCTAAAGCACAGGTTACTGAGAAAGAAGTAGGCTTCAACGAGCTACTTAACCAACAACCTGCTGCTTAATAAGCAATATCTTGCGTAGAAGGTTGACTTAACGTTAACTATTCTGCTAACAATGGTCCGTATGATAGTCATCATCCGGGCCATTTATTTTAGGGACATAAGAATATGAGCTACCAAGAAAAAAATGCAATGTCGCCAATTATGGACGCACTAGTACCAATGGTGGTTGAGCAAACTTCCCGAGGCGAGCGTTCTTACGACATCTACTCACGTTTACTTAAAGAGCGCGTGATTTTTTTAACTGGTCAAGTGGAAGACCACATGGCAAACCTTGTCGTGGCTCAGCTACTTTTCCTAGAATCTGAAAATCCAGATAAAGACATTTTCCTATACATCAATTCTCCAGGCGGCAGCGTAACTGCAGGTATGTCAATTTACGACACAATGCAGTTTATTAAACCAAATGTAAGCACTGTATGTATGGGTCAAGCTTGTTCTATGGGCGCATTCCTGCTTGCAGGTGGTGCTGCTGGTAAACGTTACGTTCTTCCTAACTCACGTGTGATGATCCACCAACCACTAGGTGGTTTCCAGGGTCAAGCTTCTGATATCCAAATCCATGCTCAGGAAATCCTGACCATTAAACAGAAGCTAAACAACCTGTTAGCAGAACATACTGGCCAGCCTCTTGAAGTGATTGAACGCGATACCGATCGTGACAACTTCATGTCAGCAGAGCAGGCTGTGGAATACGGTATCGTGGATGCAGTGTTGAGCCATCGCGGCGCGTAATTTAGCCAGCGCATTTTGGCAAAAATTGATATACACTCATTCATGAAGAGTAAAGGCTAAGAGGTTAGCGAATGACAGATAAAAGCAAAGAAAGTGGCAGCGGTAAATTGCTGTACTGTTCTTTCTGCGGCAAAAGTCAGCACGAAGTTCGCAAGCTAATCGCAGGTCCGTCAGTTTACATTTGCGACGAGTGTGTCGACCTATGTAACGATATTATTCGCGAAGAAATCAAGGATGTTCTCCCTAAGAAAGAATCTGAAGCGTTACCAACGCCAAAACAGATCCGTGAACACCTTGACGACTATGTGATCGGACAAGATTACGCGAAAAAAGTGCTCGCAGTTGCGGTATATAACCACTACAAGCGTTTACGCAATGGTGATACAACGAGCGAAGGTGTGGAGCTTGGTAAAAGTAACATCCTTCTAATTGGTCCTACAGGTAGTGGTAAAACGCTGCTTGCTGAGACGCTAGCTCGATTCTTGGATGTGCCATTCACAATGGCAGACGCAACCACACTAACCGAAGCTGGTTATGTGGGTGAAGACGTTGAAAACATCATCCAAAAGCTTCTGCAAAAATGTGATTACGATGTAGCGAAAGCTGAACGCGGCATTGTTTACATTGACGAAATTGACAAAATTTCACGCAAAGCTGAAAACCCATCAATTACGCGTGACGTATCTGGTGAAGGTGTTCAGCAAGCGCTATTGAAACTTATCGAAGGTACGGTTGCTTCAGTTCCACCTCAAGGTGGTCGTAAGCATCCACAGCAAGAATTCCTACAAGTGGACACGTCTAAGATTCTGTTCATCTGTGGTGGTGCATTTGCTGGTTTAGATAAAGTTATCGAACAGCGTATAGCTACGGGTACTGGTATCGGCTTTGGTGCAGAAGTGCGCTCGAAGAACGAAACCAAAACCGTCGGCGAACTGTTTACTCAGGTTGAGCCAGAAGATCTAGTGAAGTATGGTTTGATTCCAGAATTCATTGGTCGTCTTCCTGTGACAACAACACTGACAGAGCTTGATGAAGAAGCGTTGATTCAGATCCTATGTGAACCGAAAAACGCACTGACCAAGCAGTATGCAGCATTGTTTGAGCTAGAAAACGCAGAGCTTGAATTCCGTGAAGATGCCCTTCGTGCTATCGCGAAGAAAGCAATGGAACGTAAGACAGGTGCTCGTGGTTTGCGTTCAATTCTGGAAAGTGTTCTGCTTGAAACCATGTACGAACTGCCATCTGCGACAGATGTAAGTAAAGTCGTGATTGATGAATCCGTCATCAATGGTGAGTCAGAACCACTGCTTATTTACAGCAATGCCGACAATCAGGCAGCTGGAGCAGAATAAATTCAGCCATGAATGAAAAAGGAGGTAAGTAATTACCTCCTTTTTTTATTTCTCTTATTGAATCCAAACAATTAGCCCCCATATACTGCCTTAAGTAATACGTTAAACGTGAAAGCGGAAGAGAGAATTATATGAACTTGGAACGTTCCGAGCGTATCGAGATCCCGGTATTACCTCTACGTGACGTAGTGGTCTACCCGCACATGGTGATTCCATTGTTTGTTGGTCGTGAGAAATCGATTAGCTGTCTAGAAACGGCGATGGAAACAAACAAACAAGTTCTGCTTGTGGCTCAAAAACAAGCTGACACTGATGAACCAACGGTTGATGACCTATTCGAAGTGGGTACGGTAGCTACCATTCTCCAACTTCTAAAGCTCCCTGATGGCACAGTAAAAGTACTGGTTGAAGGTCAGCAGCGCGCAAAAATTAATCATTTCAAAGAAAGTGATTTCTTCTTAGCTGAGGCGGAATTCATCGTAACACCAGAATTGGATGAACGTGAGCAAGAAGTGATTGTTCGCAGCGCAATCAACCAATTCGAAGGCTTCATTAAGTTAAACAAAAAGATTCCACCAGAAGTGCTAACGTCACTGAATGGTATCGATGAAGCGGCACGCCTAGCTGATACGATTGCGGCACATATGCCTCTTAAACTTGTTGACAAACAACAAGTGCTTGAAATTATTGATGTTACTGAGCGTCTAGAGTTCCTAATGGGCCAGATGGAATCAGAGATTGATTTGCTACAAGTTGAGAAACGCATTCGTGGTCGCGTGAAAAAGCAAATGGAGAAGTCTCAGCGTGAGTACTATCTGAATGAGCAAATGAAAGCGATTCAGAAAGAGCTTGGTGAGATGGAAGACGCTCCTGATGAGTTTGAGACTCTGCAAAAGAAGATCGACGAATCAAAAATGCCGCAAGAAGCACGTGAAAAGACAGAGCAAGAGCTGCAAAAGCTTAAGATGATGTCTCCAATGTCCGCAGAAGCGACCGTGGTTCGTAGCTACATCGACTGGATGGTAAGTGTACCTTGGACTAAGCGTTCTAAAGTGAAGAAAAATCTCGCGAAAGCGGAAGAGATTTTGAACGAAGATCATTATGGTCTAGAGCGTGTGAAAGAGCGTATTCTGGAGTACTTAGCAGTACAAAATCGTATCAATAAGCTAAAAGGCCCAATCCTTTGTCTTGTTGGTCCTCCAGGCGTGGGTAAAACATCGCTTGGCCGCTCAATTGCGTCTGCTACTGGCCGTAAATACGTACGCATGGCCCTAGGTGGCGTGCGTGATGAAGCAGAGATTCGAGGCCACCGTCGTACTTACATTGGTTCATTGCCAGGTAAGCTGATTCAGAAAATGTCGAAAGTTGGTGTGAAAAACCCTCTCTTCCTTCTGGATGAAATCGACAAAATGTCTTCAGACATGCGTGGTGACCCGGCTTCAGCGTTGCTTGAAGTATTAGACCCTGAACAAAACAACTCATTCAACGACCACTACCTAGAAGTGGATTACGACTTGTCTGATGTGATGTTTGTTGCAACGTCTAACTCGATGAATATTCCTGGTCCGTTACTTGATCGTATGGAAGTGATTCGTCTATCCGGTTACACCGAAGATGAAAAACTAAACATTGCGAAGCGTCACCTTGTTGAAAAACAAGTGCAACGTAATGGCTTGAAACCAAACGAGATAGTCATCGAAGATTCAGCAATCATCGGTATTATCCGTTACTACACTCGTGAAGCGGGTGTGCGTGGTCTTGAGCGTGAGATTTCTAAGATCTGCCGCAAAGCAGTGAAGAACATCCTGCTAGATAAAGACATCAAATCAGTGACGGTAACGATGGACAACCTAAAAGAATACTTGGGTGTTCAACGTTTCGATTACGGGAAAGCTGATGAAAGCAACCGAATTGGTCAAGTTACTGGTCTAGCTTGGACTGAAGTGGGTGGCGATCTATTAACGATTGAAACTCAATCTATGCCAGGTAAAGGTAAGCTGACTCAAACAGGTTCGCTGGGCGACGTAATGCAAGAGTCTATCCAAGCAGCAATGACCGTGGTGCGCTCTCGTGCAGATAAACTGGGCATTAACTCAGATTTCTACGAGAAAAAAGACATTCACGTTCACGTGCCTGAAGGTGCGACGCCGAAAGATGGCCCAAGTGCGGGTACAGCAATGTGTACTGCTTTGGTATCGGCTCTGACCGGTAACCCGGTAAAAGCTGAAGTCGCGATGACGGGTGAGATCACCCTACGTGGTGAAGTATTACCAATCGGTGGCTTAAAAGAGAAGTTACTTGCGGCACATCGTGGCGGCATAAAGACAGTGCTTATCCCGAAAGATAACGAGCGTGATCTGGAAGAGATTCCTGAGAATGTTATCGCAGATCTGCAAGTTATCCCTGTTCGGTGGATTGATGAAGTACTGAAAGTTGCACTAGAGCGAGACCCGACAGGCGTTGAGTTTGAAGCTAAAAAATAGTGATGTGCAGCAAAAATAAGTAAAAGTTTGCGCTGATAAGCCTAAAAAGGCTTGTCAGCGTTTTTTTTGGGCGCTAAGTTAGTTTCGATAGCTGCCAGCCCTTGAAAAATAAGGGTTGGAGCATATTTTCTTAACTATGGAACGAAAAGTCATCACAAAAATAATCACAGATGGCACAAAGGGGAAATCACAGTGAATAAAACTCAATTAGTAGAACAAATCGCAGAAAATGCAGACATCTCTAAAGCGTCAGCGGGTCGTGCTCTAGATGCATTCATCGAAGCAGTAAGTGGCACACTTCAGTCTGGTGATCAAGTTGCTCTAGTTGGCTTCGGTACATTCAGCGTTCGCACTCGTGCTGCACGTACTGGTCGTAACCCAAAAACTGGTGAAGAAATCCAAATCGCAGAAGCAAAAGTACCAGCTTTCAAAGCAGGTAAAGCACTGAAAGACGCTTGTAACTAATTAAAGCGTGATTCTGTTGCCGGCCATTTGAATAACTTTTGCTCAAACAATAAGTTTCGAACAAAAATTTACAAACTTCGAGCCGAACTTTTTTAAATTATGCGCATCATACTGATGCGCATTTCTTTTTCTGATATTATCGCGTCATTATATTTTCTATTAGAAGCCGTACGCTTCAATTGTGGAGAGCAGTTAAATTATGATGGATCGACTACGCGAAGGCGTGAATAGCATCGCGGTCAAAATTATCCTTGGACTTATCATCCTGTCTTTCGTATTTGCCGGTGTAGGTAGCTACCTAGTGAATGGCAGCAACAATTCAGCAGCGAAAGTAGGTAACACCGAGATTCCTCGTGGTGAGTTCGAGATGGCTTACCAAAATGAGCGCAATCGCATGCAAGCTCAATTGGGTGACTACTTCTCTCAAATGTTGGCTGACCCTGCATACGTTGAATCTTTCCGCAAATCAGTGCTTGATCGTATGATTAATGACGTATTGCTTGACCAACAAGCTGAAGCACTTGGCTTACGAATCAGCGATGCTCAAGTTCGTAGCATGATTCTTGAAATGCCTCAGTTCCAATCTAACGGTCAGTTTGATCAAGAAATTTACCAAGCATCGCTACGTCGTGCAGGTTTCTCTCCTGATTCTTTTGCTGAGTACATGCGCCGTGAATTGGTGCGTGAGCAGCTTCTAACAGCGCTTCAAAGCAGTGAGTTTACTCTTCCAGGCGAAGTTCAATCTCAGGGTAAACTGTTTACCCAAACACGCGACATCCGCACTGTAACCATCGATTTGGCAGAGTTTGCGAAGAAAGTTGAGTTAACTGACGAAGAAATTCAAGCTTACTACAAAGCAAACCCAGATAACTTCACTCGTCCAGAGCAAGTGAAAGTGTCTTACGTTGAGTTGTCTGCTGAAGCACTTAAGAAGCAGATTCAAGTAACAGATGAAGACGTTAAGAAATACTACGACGAGCATCTAGACAAATACTCTTCAGAAGAGCAACGCCGAGTGGCGCACATTCTTGTTGAAGGTGATGATGAAGCAAAAGCACAAGCTATCTTAGATGAATTGAACGCAGGTGCAGATTTTGCTGCGGTAGCGCAAGAGAAATCTGATGATTTCGGTAGTGCTGAAAACGGCGGTGACTTAGGTTGGATCGAACGTGATGTTATGGATCCTGCTTTTGAAGAAGCTGCGTTTGCACTTAAGAACCCAGGTGACATGTCTGGTCTAGTAAAATCTGACTTTGGCTACCATATTATCAAGCTAGAAGAGCTGAAAGATGCTGTTGCAAAACCATTTGATGAAGTGGCTGCTGAGATTAAGCAAGAGCTAGTAGACCAAAAAGCGGTGGATCAATTCTACGAGCTTCAAAACGAGCTTGAGCGTGTTGCTTTTGAGTACCCTGATTCACTAGATGATGCTTCTAAAGCTATTAACCAAGAAGTGAAGACAACAGACTTCATCTCTCAAGTTGATGCACCTGAGGTTCTACGTAACCAAGCCGTTATGCAAGCACTACTGAGCCCAGAAGTGAAAGAAGACGGTCTGAACTCTGAAGCGATTGAAGTTGCGCCTGAGCACATTATTGTTGTTCGTGTTGAAGATTCTCGTGACGAAACAGTGCTTCCATTAGCTGAAGTGAAAGACCAAGTTGTGGCGGAACTATCTCGCGTTAAAGGTGAGCAAGGTGCCCTAGAGCTAGGTACAAAAGTGGTAGCTGCTCTGAATGAAGGCAATACGGCTGTTCTTGCGGAAAACAACCTAACATTTGGTGAGCAAGAGACCGTTGACCGTCGTTCGCCACTAGCAACTACCGTCTTTGCAATGGCGAAGCCAGTAGATGGCAAACCTGTCTACGGTCAGTCGAAAGACCTTGAAGGCAACATCGTAGTGATTGAACTGGATGCTGTGAAAGCGGAACTAGATAGTTCGCTAGAAGATCAAGTTGCGATGCAAATGCAACGTGCATCATCTCAGCAGGATCTATCTTCTGTTCTCGCTGTATTGCGTGCTAACACAGACATTGAGTACTTTGTTGTGAGCAACTAAGCACTAATTATGTAATTTGCATGTTAACTAAAACGGGTCGCGTAAGCGGCCCGTTTTATTTTTGTTTAAACAAACTTCAATGACGATGAGTGTTTGCCTACATTAGGGCGGATTATTTCAGAGCGTTAATTTGGAGTGTATATGTTCAATATGAAATGGATTTTAACCTTGTGTTTAGTGGTGTTCGCACCACTCAGTTTGGCCGCTGATACCAAGGCTGATAAATATGAAGGAATTGAAATTACGGTCAATATCAATACTGCTTCTGCAGAAGAGATAGCAACGATGCTGAAAGGTATTGGCGAAAAGAAAGCGCAAAGCATAGTTGACTACCGTACCGAGCACGGCCCATTTAAAACAGCAGCTGATTTAACCAATGTGAAAGGAATTGGTGAAGCAACCATCAAGAAAAACGAAGACCGCATTCTTCTATAAACGCGGGCTTCGACCATTGTATTCTTACTGAGTTTTCGTTTCCGGTTACTGCTTTCCCGAACCAAACCCTCTTTCGTGGTTCGGGATTTTTTATCCAAATATACGGCGATGGAATCCTTTCTCTACTAATGCCATACCTAAGCCTCCCATTGCACCAAACAGGTGTGCATCAACAGCAACACGAGCGCCTATCATTGCAGCAGTGCTGGTTGAAGGGCCATAAAATTGCTCCCATGCAATTTTCGCAATAAGTCCGGCGACTAAGAGTAGGCTACTTCTTCTGTTTTCAAACACTTCTCTGAGAGCCCAAAAACCAAACAAACCGTGTAAGACGCCAGACAAGCCGACATAGACTGACATGCTAGTCAGTAAGTTCATTGCGCCGACAAAGGCACAAAGCAAAAGAAAAACAATCGAGAAGTTGCGTGCACTAGGACGGAATATAAACGCGATAACCCATAATCCTGCCAAGTTCATTCCAAGGTGGGCAAAGTTGGTATGCGTGAAATTTCCTGTTACGATTCGCCACCATTCACCATGACGTATGTTGTAAGCGTGCCATTCGGTGAGGCTCGCCATTGGTTCGAATTGTAGTACTAAGCAGATAACGCTGATGATGGTCAGCAATGTATAAAGGTTCACTCTATGTCTCGTTATTGTTCTCAGTGTGGAAAATCGCGCAAAGCCTGTATTTGCCAATGGATCGTACCGCTAGCAAGCGGGGTTGAACTTATCATTCTTCAGCATACGAGTGAAGCGCATCGTCCACTTGGTACGGCACGGATTCTCAATTTGAGTTTAAAGAACTGTACTTGTTTGATTGGCGAGGATTTTTCTGACGACGCACAGTTAAACGCGTTACTCACCGATGAAGCGTATCAGCATTTTATCCTTTATCCGTCGGAGCAATCACAGTGCCTTTCAGACATTGCGTGTACCGAGAGCGAGCGCACAAGAAAAACACGCTTGATTTTGCTCGATGGCACGTGGAAAAAAGCCTATAAAATGTGGCAGCTTTCCACCAACTTGCACACTTTAACCACAGTAAAGCTTCCCGAGGATTTACAAGGTCACTATACAATTCGTAAAGCGCCTTCAGACAACAGTCTTTCGACAGTGGAAGCAGGGTTTTATGCGTTGAGTTTATTGGAGCCGGATAACGACTTCTCGCCGCTACTTAATGCTTTTGACAGGATGATTGAATTTCAAATCGCCCAGATGCCTCCGGGCGTATTTGAAAAAAATTATTTGAACAAGTAGAACAACGTTCTACAACACAATCGAAGAGAACAATTGGCGGTGTAGCTTTTGCGCATGACCATCGGTCATTGCGGATATGTAATCGGCAATGACTCGCATTTTGCCACTATCGCTAGTTGCACTCTGCCAAAGCTCTTTTGTGTGTATTGGCAACAATCGTTCAGGATCGGCACTTAGTGCTTCGAATATATCCATGATGATTTGTTGCCCTTTGTATTCGACAATCTGTACCTGCGGCACTTGAATGACATACTGACTGACGAAATGTTTAAGCACATCTAGCGCTTTCGCCATATGCGGTTCTAAACAAGCATTCCATGCCAGTAAAGGGTTTTGGAATGGTTCATCAACCACTTTAATAGAGATGCTTGTAAGTAGGGCATTGACCATACCGCCAATCGCATCTTTGCGTTGGTGATGTTTACCGCTAAACAGCATTTGTCCAATAGAGCCGATATGTTCTTCAAACCAAGGATCACCGCAATCGGCTAACTGACTTGCTGCACCTTCTTGCCATTGCTGACGTGTGACCATACCCAGCACAATGGCATCTTCTAAGTCGTGCACGCCATACGCAATATCATCGGCGAGCTCCATAATGGAGCAGTCGAGGGATTTAAAGCGCGTTTTGCTGTGCTCTAAATCGGAGTCTGGTCGATAGCGCATTTGGCTCAACAGGCTTTTGTCATTCTCGCTGAGTGGAGCGATAACCCAATCAAACAGATCTTTATCACAATCGTAGATGCCTTTCGCTGGGCTCCATTCTTTGGCTTTTAATCGGCGTTGATGTTCTGCAGGGTTTGGCAGCTTGACTGAACGAGTCTGACTGATGAGTGCTGGGTATTTGATCAAACCTAACAAAGTTCGGCGCGATAGATTCATCCCGAAGTGCTCAGTGTATGGCTCCAATTTGGTCACAATACGAAAAGTCTGCGCATTGCCTTCAAAGCCACCATGGTCACGCATCATATAGTTCAATGCGACTTCGCCACCGTGTCCGTATGGTGGGTGGCCGATATCGTGCGCGAGACACAGAGAGTCAATCAAACTGTCCGAGGGCAATAGTTCTTTAAATTCAGACTGTTTCTTTTTAAGTTGCGCGACAATACCCGTGCCTAATTGGGCCGCTTCTAACGAGTGAGTAAGTCGACTTCTATGAAAGTCTTCCAAGCTGTTGCCATGAACTTGAGTTTTCGCTTGTAGGCGTCGAAATGCCGCAGAGTGCAGGATTCTCGCTCTATCACGTTGATAGGGGCTGCGGTGGTCATCACGGCGGATTTTATGCTCATCGTCGTGGCGCTCTTGCCACAAAGAGTGTAATTCAAACGACACGTTTATCTCCATAAACTAAACTGGCTAACTGATTTCATCCAGCGATAGCTCAAAGCTTGGGGCGAATGTATTAAGGAAGTATTCCATTTCTGGCGTTTTACGTTCTTGTAAAGTGACGTCTAAGCGCTTTTTCGCTAAGGCAAACTCATGGTTACCTGCGCTTAGTTCTTCCAAACATTTTAAGTACGCACAGATGGAGTCGGCCTGTTTTACTATCTGAGAGTCTTCTTCGTGAGACGAATGAGAAAGTAGAAATGGGGCAAAATCTTCCTGAAATTCTTCCGGCAACATAGAAAGTAATTTGTGCTCGGCAGCGGCTTCTATCTTCTTATATTCTTTTGCGATTTCGGGATTGTAGTACTTAACGGGAGTTGGCAAATCGCCAGTGAGCACTTCACTTGAATCGTGATACATCGCGAGAAGAGCAATGCGTTCAGGATTAAGCGTGCCGCCGAACTTTTTGTTTTTAATTAACGCGAGTGCGTGAGCGACAAATGCGACTTGTAAGCTGTGTTCCGAAACGTTTTCTGGTGATACAGAGCGCATCAAAGGCCAGCGTTGGATAAGCTTCATTCGTGCCAAGTGGGCGAAAAAATGGCTTTCTTTCATGGCTTTCTCCGTTTCTGGTATAAAAAAAGGAACTCACTAGGAGTTCCTCTAAGCATATGAGAGATCAACACTAATTACTACCAGTGATTCTTTACTGGCTGTAGGTTGATAGGAATCGCTCGAAGCGTCCGATTGCGGTTTCCAGATCTTCAACGTGTGGCAAAGTCACAATGCGGAAATGGTCTGGTTTTGGCCAGTTAAAACCTGAGCCTTGTACTAGCAGTACTTTTTCCTGTTTCAAGAAATCGAGCACCATCTGTTGGTCATTCTTGATGTTGTACATCTTGGTATCGATTTTAGGGAATAAATACATGGCACCTTTGGGTTTCACACAAGATACCCCTGGGATCTGGTTGATCAGCTCGAACGCGCGATTACGTTGCTCTAGTAATCGACCACCAGGTAAGATCAACTCATTGATACTTTGGTAGCCACCTAGCGCGGTTTGAATCGCATGTTGCATCGGCACGTTGGCACAAAGACGCATAGAAGAGAGCAACTCTAGACCGTTAACGTAGCCTTGTGCTAAGTGTTTTGGACCAGTTAAGAACATCCACCCACCGCGGAAACCACATACACGGTAAGCTTTCGACAACCCGTTGAAGGTCATCACAAGTACGTCTTCCGTTAGCGTCGCAACAGAAGTGTGTGTTGCGCCATCGTAAAGCACTTTGTCGTAAATCTCGTCAGCGAAAATGATCAGCTTGTGCTGGCGAGCAATCTCAATCACTTCAAGCAAGAAGTCACGACTATATACAGCACCTGTTGGATTGTTCGGGTTGATCAGAACAATACCGCGGGTCTTCGGCGTGATTTTCTTTTTGATGTCATCAAGGTCTGGATACCAATCCGATTGTTCATCACACAGATAATGAACGGGGTTGCCACCAGACAACGCTACTGATGCCGTCCACAATGGGTAGTCAGGCGCAGGGATGAGCATTTCATCGCCGTTGTTTAGCAACGCTTGCATTGCCATCACGATCAGCTCAGACACGCCATTACCGACGTACACATCTTCTACGTCTAAAGAACGAATGCCTTTGCGTTGGTAATGTTGAACCACCGCTTTACGCGCAGAGTAAATGCCTTTGGAATCACAGTAGCCTTGAGAGGTCGGTAGATTACGAATTACATCTACAAGAATCTCATCAGGGGCGTCAAAACCAAATGGGGCAGGGTTACCAATGTTCAACTTTAGGATTTTATGCCCTTCTTCCTCCATGCGCTTAGCATGTTTGAGTACAGGACCCCTAATGTCGTAGCAGACATTGTCGAGTTTTGACGACATCCCGATATTTTGCATTGTATAATTCCTAAAAATTCGTTAATTTCTTTATTAAAATACAATAATTTGTTTTTTATTAGAATATAAATCTGTAAATTATCCGTTTGCAGGCTAACTTTTGCTCGCTTGCTATCACAGGATTTTGCAAAAGATCGCATACGACCTTGATTTGCTTTGGGTCTAAACTTAGAGTAGCCGTCAGTTACCTTTATCCTCACATACTTCGAGGTTGATTTGTCAGAGTTCCATCAAGCCGTAAAAAGAATTATCGAGCGAGTTCAGCACACGGAAGGCAATCAAGTACGTCTGGTCGAGCCCCTCAGCGAAAAACCGAATTTCGCATTTATTGATTGGCTTGATGCACAACCACTTTTCCCCAAGTTTTATTGGCAATCCCGTGATACTCGTGAAGAGGTCGTCGCGCTAGGACAGCTGCACTCTTTTGTTGAGCCGGGTCCTGCCTATACCATTCTTGGTGAAGGGCAGCGAGTATGGGGCGGGCGATCGTTTGATGGCCAGCACGAAAAAAATCGCCGTTGCATGCCTTCTTTTTTCTTTTTGCCTCAAATTGAACTGATTCGATTTGATCAGCAGTGGTCACTCGCGGTTAACCTAACTGAAGACAAAGCGCGCACGCTTGCAGGCTTGAGAAAGCTTATTTGCGATGTCGCCGCTTTACCTCCGATCTCGTCACACATTCGCTCGATTGTTCATACTCCTATCAAATCTGAGTGGGATGCGCTGGTACATAAAGTTCTGACTGGGATAGAGAATGATGAGTTTAAAAAAGTTGTGTTGGCTCGCCGTTCTACTGTCCAACTGGATAACACGTTGAGCGCTGCACAACTGCTTAAAGCGAGCTATTTGAACAACCATCACAGCTTTCATTTCTTGCTGAGTTTAGACAGCAAACACAGTTTTATGGGTTCTACGCCAGAGCGTTTGTATTCTCGTGTTGGACATGAACTTCATACCGAGGCTTTAGCGGGCACTATTGGCCGCGGCGACAATGCCACTCATGATATGGAATTGGCGAATTGGTTATCTCAGGATTCAAAAAACTTAAACGAAAACCAGTACGTCGTGGACGATATCGTAGAACGCCTTTCTCCTCATTCTGAAATAGTAGAAGTAGAAACCGAACCGAGATTGGTGCGTTTACGTAAGGTGCAGCACCTCAAACGTAATATTCATGCAAGCTTAAAAACAGGCACAAATGGCGTACAACTGCTTTCTGCATTGCAGCCGACGGCCGCAGTGGCAGGTTTGCCTCGTAAAGAGTCGATGCAGTTCATCCTTGATAACGAGCCGTTTGCTCGTGGCTGGTATGCCGGCTCTATGGGTTACATCAGCCATGAACGCGCAGAGTTTTGTGTGGCAATAAGAAGTGCATTGGTGCTTGGCGATCAAGTTCAGCTGTTTGCTGGAGCGGGTATTGTTCCTGGATCAGTTGCTGAACACGAATGGGCCGAGTTAGATAAAAAGATGTCGACGCTGTTAACGTTGATTTCCGATCATCCGCCGCTTGGAGTGGCATCATGAGTTACGATCAAGCGGTTCTCAATCGAATTTGGTCAGAGACCATTTTGACTGAGCTTCACCGATTTGGTGTGAAGCATGTTTGTATCGCGCCGGGGTCGCGTTCGACTCCTTTGACTTTAGAAGCGGCGGAACAGCCAAATTTTTCCATTCATACTCATTTTGATGAGCGTGGATTAGGTTTTATGGCGCTTGGTTTGGCGAAAGCGAGCCAAGAGCCGGTAGCCGTTATCGTGACTTCTGGCACTGCGGTCGCAAACTTGTTGCCTGCGGTAGCAGAAGCTAAATTAACGGGCGAAAAACTGGTTTTGCTTACCGCTGATCGCCCTGTTGAACTCGTCGGTTGTGGCGCAAACCAAGCAATTAATCAGCTTGGGATTTTTTCTCATCATGTATCGGCAAATTTGAACTTGCCAAGTCCGAGTTTAAATACGCCGCTCAACTGGTTACTCACTTCGGTTGATGAGGTGATGTTTAACCAGCAGTTACATGGCAGCGCGGTTCACATTAACTGCGCCTTTCCTGAGCCGCTGTATTCTGACGGGGAAAAAAGCGCTTACCAAAGCTACCTGAACAGTGTCGAAGCGTGGCGCAAAGGCGGTCAAACATATACTCAACGATTCGTCAGTCCATCATTCCGTGACATTCCATTTTGTGCTGATAGAAAAGGAGTGGTTGTCATTGGCAGCTTACCTGCTGATCACGCGCAAGCGGCAAAAGCGTTTGCACAGCAAATGGGGTGGCCTGTATTGGCGGATCCGCAAAGTGGAGTTAGCTCCGATTGGTCACATTATGATTTGTGGTTACAACAGCCTAAGTTGGCTAGCCAACTCGACGAATGTGATTTGGTGCTCCAGTTTGGTAGCCGCATCATATCTAAGCGATTGAACCAATGGATTAATAAACAGGTGTCGCAAAGCCAACAAGGCCGAGATGTTCAGTACTGGTTTATCTCGCCAAGTTTAAGCCGAGATAACCAAACACACCTTCCGCAATTGCATTGGGCTGCATCACCTAAAAGTTGGGTCGAGCGTGTTGATGTTAAGAGCTCAAGTACTCAAGGGTGGGCTGATGGATTGCTGACCGATATAGCCCATGTTCGCGCTCACATTCGCGATGAGTTTCTGTCTTCATCAGCTTCAACGCTTAATGAAATCGCGTTAGCGGCTGACATTGAAGAGCGAACGCAGAGCGTCGATGTCTTTCTCGGTAACAGCTTGTTTGTTCGATTAGTCGATATGTTTGGCCGATTAAATACTGAGGTGTTTACCAATCGCGGAGCGTCGGGTATTGATGGTCTATTTGCCACAGCTTCGGGTGTGCAGCGCTCACGAGGCAAGCCGCTATTGATGTACATCGGAGATACATCGGCGCTTTATGACCTCAACTCGCTCGCGCTGTTTTCTCGTAATGATCTGCCGTCAGTACTTGTGGTCACAAACAATGATGGTGGTGCGATTTTCGATATGTTGCCAGTGCCTCAGGAGCATCGCACTGCGTACTACCAAATGCCCCACGGTTATCAGTTTGAACATGCAGCTAAGCAGTTTGGCTTAAAGTATGAAAAGCCAACTACATTACAAATGTATCAAGCAGTGGTTGCCGAGCACTTGTCGAGCGGCCAAGGCACAATGCTGGTGGAAGTTCAAACCCCACCAAGCCAAGCCGCAGAGTTGATAAAGGCATTTTAATAAGAGCCTGCATGCTTCACTCTGAGCGTCTCTCTCCAACTGAAAAACACCAAAGTGGTGATCTTCCCACTCTGGTGTTTTTGCATGGTCTTTTAGGAAGTGGTGCTGATTGGCAAGCTTGTTTGGATGAGCTGACTCAGTTTGAACGAGTCGTTATCGACCTTCCTGGTCATGGTCGCAGCCAGTTTACAAAGTGCAACGATCTCGATGATTGCTGCAAACTTCTTAATTCCACACTATCTTTATTATTTCCTCCGCAACAACCACTTATTTTGATTGGCTACTCAATGGGTGGAAGAATCGCAATGCACGGTCTTGCTGGTGAGTGCTTCTCAGATCTCAATATTGTCGGCGCGATTGTGGAAGGGGGAAACTTCGGGCTTCAAACAGAGTCAGAGATACAGTCAAGATTGCACAACGACCAAAAATGGGCACTGCGCTTCGAGAGTGAACCACTTGAACGTGTTTTGAGCGATTGGTATCAACAAGCGGTGTTTTCTTCACTAAACCATGAGCAAAGACAAACATTAATTGCCAAGCGAAGTGCTAATCTTGGCTCGGCAATTGCGAACATGTTGATGGCAACATCGTTAGCCAAGCAGGCGTATTTACTGCCCGCACTGCAACAACAGCGCATACCCATTTATTATGTGTGTGGCGCGAAAGACAAAAAATTTAGCCAACTGGCACAAACAAGCGGGTTGGCGTATCGACAAATTGAAGGCGCAGGACATAACGTTCATCAAGAGCAGCCAAAGCAGTTTGCGATGCACATTAAGCAAATAATTCATTCTCACTTTCAGTGAGAGCAACGAGAACAATGGGAATCACCATGGCTAAAACAGTAGGCATTTCTGAAGAAGAACTTTACGCTCCGGTTCAATGGAAAGATTGCGGCGAGAAATACGAGGATATTCATTACCACAAGTCTGAAGATGGTATCGCGAAAATTACCATTGCACGCCCTCAAGTGCGTAACGCGTTCCGCCCTCAAACGGTAAAAGAGATGATTGATGCGTTGGCAGATGCACGCTACGACTCAGGTGTTGGCGTTATCATCCTAACTGGCTTGGGTGAAGATGCATTCTGTTCTGGTGGTGACCAGAAGATTCGTGGCGACTACGGCGGTTACAAAGATGACCAAGGTACGCATCACCTAAACGTATTGGACTTCCAACGTGATATTCGTACGTGTCCAAAACCTGTTATTGCTTCCGTAGCGGGTTGGGCTGTTGGCGGCGGTCATGTACTGCACATGATGTGTGACCTAACAATTGCAGCGGACAACGCGCAGTTTGGTCAAACGGGTCCTAAAGTGGGTTCATTTGATGGTGGTTGGGGCGCGTCTTACATGGCTCGTATCGTAGGCCAGAAGAAAGCACGCGAAATCTGGTTCCTATGTCGTTTCTACAACGCGCAAGAAGCGTTAGACATGGGCTTGGTCAACACGGTTGTGCCTCTAGAAGATCTAGAGAAAGAAACCGTTCGTTGGTGTCGTGAAGTTCTTCAGCATAGCCCAATGGCGCTACGCTGCCTGAAAGCGGCATTGAACGCGGATTGTGATGGTCAAGCTGGTCTTCAAGAGCTTGCGGGTAACGCAACGATGATGTTCTACATGACAGATGAAGGACAAGAAGGTCGTAACGCATTCAACGAGAAACGTCGCCCAGACTTCGACAAGTTCCCTCGTAACCCATAATCCGTAAATAAAGAGGAGCCAGAGTGCTCCTCTGCTTCGTTTTTAGTCCCGAGCGCCTCGCCCTCAGGGAGGATGGTTCGTTCTTATAGCCAGCAAGCTTGGGTTGTACGTAATAGGACAGGAATTATGCGTAAAGCAAAGATTTACCGTTACTGCCTTCCAATGGACAGTGGCGTAATACTGCGTGATAACAAGCTGACGGAACGCATCGGCTACATTGTTGAGCTATCTGATGGCGAGAACACGGGATTAGGTGAAGTCGCACCGCTTTTTGGTTTTAGCTTGGAAAGTACCGAAGAGGCTGGCATTCAGTTACAAGAACAGGCTGAACGCTGGGTCGCGGGTATACCGGTTGATTATGCCAATATGTATCCTTCGGTTGCGTTTGGCTTATCTATGGCTCAATTGGAGTTAGAAGGTGGTTTGCCGACGCAAGGCAAATATCAAACTGCTCCACTGTGTACGGGCGATCCCGATGAGTTGATTCCAAAACTCAACGAGATGGAAGGCGAGAAAGTGGCAAAAGTGAAAGTGGGTCTGTATGAGCCCATTCGCGACGGCATGCTTGTGAATCTCTTCCTTGAATCTATCCCTCAATTAACGCTTCGACTGGATGCGAACCGCGCTTGGACTCCCGAAAAAGCGCAGCAGTTTGCTAAGTACATTACACCGTCTCTTCGCCAACGAATTACGTTTTTGGAAGAGCCATGCCGAGCTCCAGGCGACAGCATGTCTTTTGCCATTAATACTGGTATCGCGATTGCTTGGGATGAAACGCTGCAAGATGCCGTTCGTCGAGAAGACTTTAGCCTTGAAGATCTGACAGGCGTGAAAGCGATCATTATCAAACCGACATTAATCGGCTCCGTCGATTTCTGCATTAAATTGATCGAAAAAGCAAAAGCGTTAGGAATGAAAGCGGTGATCAGCTCAAGCATTGAGTCGAGCCTTGGCTTGAACCAATTAGCACGTTTGGCGCAATGGCAGTTGCCTGATGAAGTTCCTGGTTTGGACACTATCGGGTTGTTCAAAGCGCAGCTAGAGCAAGGTTGGCCAAAGTGCGAACTTCCTGTGCTTCCTTTGTCTGAGCAGGAGTTAGTGTGGCATTCAGCATAGAGCCATTCTCTACAGAACATAGTGCGATTCCACCTTGGAAGTATTGGGCTCAAACGAGCCCTTTTTCTATTGCACTCGCAACACCTCAAGAAACATTGAATTGGCAACAGCTCTCGCTTCGTGTTACTCAATACGCGCAATCGCTCTTGCAGCAAGGTGTTACGCGCGATGATGTGGTGACTCTGGTAGGGAAGAACCAAGTTGAAACAGTATTGTTTTATTTAGCTGCGCAACAGTTAGGCGCTATCACCGCCTTGACTATGCCTCAGCCGATCGAGGCGCTACAAGGTAAGCTCTGCACACTGTACGGCGATCATCAAACGCGTTTTGTTTGGTTAACTCCGGAGTGTGAGTTCGCTTACTCTAGCGAAGAGAAAGCAGCATTAAATGCGATTTTTCTCATTTTGCCTACGGTAGATACCGTGGTTGAAAACACTGAGGACGACTATCAGCATGACAGGTTGGCTTCGATCGTGTTTACCTCAGGCTCAACGGGGGCGCCGAAAGCGGTGGTTCATACGCATCGACAGCACCTCGCTTCGGCAGAGGGATTACTTTGTGAGTTCACCTTCCATCAACAAGACACTTGGTTGTTGTCGCTTCCACTTTATCATGTTTCCGGCCTTGCGATTGTCTATCGCTGGTTGTTTGTTGGCGCAACATTGAAAATCGGCACGGGAAGACTGGCAGACGATATCCTCGCGGTTTCACACGCCTCTTTAGTGGCGACTCAACTTAAACGCTTGCTAGATGATGATGTTGAACTGTCACTGACGCACGTTTTGCTGGGGGGCAGTCATGTGGCTCATGAGTTGGCGGTAAGAGCCACAGAAAAAGGCATCGAAACGTGGTTAGGTTATGGTATGACCGAGGCTGCATCTACCGTTACGGCAAAACAGATCAATGACGTAAGCAATGCTGGGCATTTACTAAAAAATCGTAAGATTAAGTTGGTTGATGAGCGCATTTACATTGGTGGACAAACGCTAGCTTCAGGCTATTTTCACCAAGGTCAAGTGACGGCATTCGTGGACGAGGATGGTTGGTTCGACAGTAAGGATCTCGGTGCTTGGCAAGGAGATGAGTTAAAGATCATCGGTCGGGCCGATAATCAATTTATCTCAGGTGGAGAAAACGTTCACTGTGAGGAAATAGAAGCAGTATTGAACCAAATCCCAAGCGTCATTCAGAGCATTGTCGTGCCAGTCGAAGATGCTGAGTTCGGTCATCGTCCTATAGCCGTTATTCAATCAGAAGCGTTAGTGAGCCAACAGGAATTCGAGCAATACTTGCGGAAAAAGCTTGAGAAGTTTAAATGGCCAATCGCTTACTATTTGATGCCACAAGCCTTGTTAGAAGGTGGGATTAAAGTCTCGCGTAAAGCGGTAAAAGAGTGGCTGCTGTATGAGTTAGATAATCAACGTTAAATAGCTGGCGCTCATTTGCCCTGCTGAAATGAGGCGAAGATTAGTCAATTTTGCTATGTGTTAGTCGGAAAGGGAATTTCGTAACCTTATAACTCTGAATCATAATTATGTCTCAACGTAGAGCAGAAAGGCATAAGCTTCAGAATGGTGAAATTGGTTTTATTGATAGCAGTGGTATTACAAATTGGCATTGCAATTAGCAGTGAAGGGCTCACTCGCTCGTTAGCGGAATTGACGGCGTTTTTAATCGCTATCGCGTTGGTGTTTGCGCTCAAGAGTGACAAACCAGAGTCAACCTCCGACCAACGCGATAAGTCGACAACGATTATCTAAGTACTAGCCAGCTTAGTGACGTGGTGGAAATTAATACCCATAAAGTCACACCAAACAACAGCGGTTTAGGGCCCGAAGATTTCAGTTTCGAAATCGAAATACTACATCCTATCAAGAATAAGCACACCACCAGAGCTTGCTTCGCAATGGTAAAAATACCGTGATACACCACCTCAAGTTGTGGGAAGAAATCACTAAAGGCGATGGCTGCGCAATACCAGAAAATGAAGTAAGGAATCACTAACTTTTTCGAACCGTTCTCTTTGTTCCCACGTGAGAAAATCACGGCGCTAATCAAAGCAACAGGAATGATCCACAAGGCTCGCGCCAGTTTGAGCGTGGTTGCAGTTGTCAGTGCCTCTTCACCGTAGGCAGAGGCAGCGCCAACAACAGACGAAGTATCATGAATCGCAATTGCCGCCCACGTCCCAAAGGTGTGTTGGTCTAGGTTTAACGCATGACCAATGACGGGGAAGATGAACAACGCTAGAGAGTTGAGTACAAAAACGGTAGCGAGTGCCAAACCTATTTGTTCATCTTTGGCTCTGATTGCTGGTGCGACCGCAGCAATTGCGCTGCCACCACATATCGCAGTTCCGGATGAAATGAGATACGCAGTCGTCGTTTCGAGTTTGATTACTTTGGCGATGAGTGAGCCAATGACGAGTGTGCCGACAATCGTAGCGATAATTAGCCCGATACCATCTGACGTGACAGACAATGCCTGTTCAAAATTGATACCAAACCCTAAACCGATAATAGAATAAGAAAGCAGTTTTTTGGTGAAAGAGGCGATGGGTAACTCAGTAGGAACTAAGCCAAAGCTGGCAAGTAAGAAGCCAATAACAAGTGCAATAGGGGATGACACAAAAGGAGTTAAGCAAAAAAGCAGTGCCAGTCCAAAGGGGATGTACTTTCTGTTCAAGATTTATGATTCATTGTCGTTAGTGAAAGCGAGAGTATATCGCACTGTATCTGGTCAGTTTGTCTTAATGATTTGAACACACGTTCAGATAATCTAAACGTGTGCTCAAATAATTCTCAACGTTTTGTTTATCGCCAATCTCCGCGCAATGCGTGTACTTTTTCGAACATAGTTTGTGCGGTGGCTGAGCTAGGATCTACCGGTTCGCCAGCTTCAATTTCCAATTTGGACCAGAAGCGAGTCGGGAGCCCTCTGCATGCTCGTCCTTTAGCGCGGCTAAAATAACTACCCCACAATCCTTTCAATGCCATCGGAATCACAGGTACTGGGCTTCGACGCAGAATAATGTCGATGCCACGCATGAAGTCGTTCATTTCGCCATCGGAGGTCAATCGCCCTTCAGGGAAGATACAGACAATATGGCCTTCATTGAGAGCTTTTTCGACGTCGTTAAATGCTCGACGAATAGAACTTCGGTTGCTAGCAGAAATTGGTATCACGCCAGCACGGCGTAAAAAGCGTCTTAGCGGCGGCAGGTTGGCGTAATCTTCTTCCATCACAAAGCGAATCAAACGAGGGCATACGGCACTCAGTAACAGGGCATCCATGTAGCTCACATGATTGCACACAATCAATGCACCACCATGCTCAGGTAAGTTGTGCAGATTTTTGTGTTTAACACGATAGATGGTGTGCGTGAGCATCCACATTGCAAAGCGAACCACAAAAATCGGGATTTGTAGAAAGATATATGCCGCGACTAAGAAATTAAGCACTGCAAGAAGCGCAAACAATTGTGGAATACTCATCTCTACTACGCTTAGGCATATAATGCCAAGGATCGCGCTGCCCACCATAAATAGCGAGTTAAAGATATTCAGACCTGCTATCACTTGCGCTCGTTCAGTCTCCTTCGCTCGGTGCTGCATTAAGGCATACAGTGGGACGATAAATAATCCGCCCGATGCTCCTATCATGAGCAGATAGAAAAACAGTGGCCAGAAAGGCTCGAAACGAACAAATTCAATGAAGTTTGCGAACTCAGGTAGCTCAGTTGGTACTGATGTCGCCATTAAGTAACCGAAGATGGTGATGCCTAAGGCACCGATTGGCACGATGCCCACTTCGATTCGATGATTTGAGATCCAGTTGCAAGCCAGTGAGCCTAGAGCAATCCCTACTGAGAAGAGGGCAAGTAAGAAAGATACGGCGCTTTCTGTACCGTTCAGATAGACCTTGGTGAAGTTTGGGAACTGAGTAAGATATGCAGCACCGAGAAACCAAAACCAACTGATGGCCATGATGCATTGAAATACGATGCGATCGGATTTCGCGATCGCCAGCGTGTGCTTAGTTTGCTGATAAGGTCGCCAACGGAATTTAAGTTCAGGGGCACTTGCCGCAGCAAATGGAATCGAGCGACTGGATAAGTAACCGAGCAGGGCAAATAGAACCACGCAGAAAGCGGCCAGATATTTCGCGTTGTCAGCAGAAGCAATAATGCCTGCACCGAGCGTGCCGATAAGAATGGCGATAAATGTCCCGGCTTCAACCAAGGCATTGCCCGGTACCAGTTCCTTAGCGTTTAATTCCTGAGGAAGAAGCGCGTACTTGACGGGGCCGAAGAACGCGGATTGCGTACCCATTAAGAAAAGCAGCAGAAGTAAGACACCATAGCTTTCTGTTATAAAGCCAACGGCGCCTAGCAGCATGATAGCGATTTCAAACAGTTTTACTTTGCGAATAAACCACGATTTCTCGTATTTATCCGCCAAAACTCCAGCAGAGGCAGAAAAAAGGAAGAATGGAAGAATGAATAAGCCAGCTGCTAAGTTTATGAATAAGTTACTAGAAATGGGTAATGCGCTAGAACCAGCGAAAGCGACAAACAGCAACAAAACGTTTTTAAAAATGTTGTCGTTGAAAGCGCCAAAAAACTGAGTAACAAAATAGGGCAGGAACTTTCTTTGCGTAAGCAAGGACGGCTGTCTGTCGGATGACATGGATAATCCTTTGTTTGTTACCAGTTCATGATGTAGTTAGAAAGCAAGTTACTGATTAACTCTTTACCATCTACGGGCTCACTTGAGAAAAACTTGTCATCAACGCTAAGAAGAGTAATGCCGTGTACGCCAGCCCATAGTACGCGACTCGCTTGAATGACTTCGGACTCTGTACGTTGAGGAGCGATTTGTGCGAGTAATGATTCGAGCATGCCTGTCATGCCATCAATACGTTTCGCATGCCATTCTGGAAGTTCGGCACCGTTCATGTTGTGTTCGAAAACCAATTGCCAACGGTAAGGATGTTTTTGCGCGAAATCGTGGTAGCAGTATGCAAGTTCAAAAAGTGCTTGATGAGCATCTTTACTGCTTTTTGTTGCATTTAGCGCTTCTTGCGATAACTCATCTAAAGTTTGAGCCACGGCATGAAGTAGCAACAAATTATAGTTACCAAAAATATTCACCAAGGTGCTTGGCACGTAACCAATCATGTTAGCGATCTTGCGAAGGCTAAGTTCGTGGTAAGAGTTCTCATCTAAAAAATTTTTGACCGTCGTTAAGGTCAAGTTAATCAACTCTTCTCTGGTGTGATCGTTTCTGCGCGCCATACTCTCAAACTGCTTTATTGAACAACGTTCAATATGATAGACAGCTACTTAATGAGCGTCAACCGCGCAATCACGTCAGAAGGCGACATGTTTGGCAATATTCTGATACATGTCAGACTCTTTAGATTGTTTTCATAAGGTGACATACGGAGTATGATGAACCAACAATCATCTTTGGCGTGCTACTGCTTGTATGTACAAGGTTTGGAGCACAATCTGAGATGTACCCAAACGGCTTCTTTTACCTGAGGTTGCGTGGGTATAACAATCGTCAACTTTAAGGATAACGATGAAACGTTTATTTTCTATTGTTGCTCTATTAATGTTTACCGTTGCTGTCACTCCTATCGCAGAAGCGAAGAAGTTTGGTGGCGGTAAGTCTTTTGGTAAGAGCTACAAAACAGCACCTGCACCTAAACAGCAGCAACAAAACACCAATACGATCGGTAAAGAGCAAACGACCAAATCTTCTAGCAAGAAAGGTTTGATGGGCGGTCTATTAGGTGGCCTTCTAGCTGGTGGTCTACTTGCTGCGTTCTTCGGTGGTGCTTTTGAAGGTATCCAGTTTATGGATATCCTAATCATTGGTTTAATTGCCTTTATTATCTTTAAGCTTATGCGCGGAATGTTAGGTGCGAAGCAGGGCAGTATGAACCAGCAACGTCAACAACCGGCATTTGGTGGTAACGCGTCAAAGTTTGAACAACCAAACATGCAGAACTTTGAACAACAACCAAATACAAACGCAGGCGGTTTCACCGGTTTTGGTGCTCAAACAGATGTTCCGCACAATTACCCACCGGGTTTCGATCAAGCTGCGTTTATTAACGGTTCTCGTGAGCACTACCGCATTTTGCAAGGTGCGTGGAACCACAACCAACTAGACACTATTGAAGAATATGTTTCTCCAAGTCTATTTGAAGATCTGAAAGCTGAGCGCGCGAAGTTAGAAGGTGAGCAGCACACTGATGTGATGTATGTTGATGCAGAGATCGTTCGTGCTGAATACGATGCGAACAAAGCACAATTAAGTTTGCAATTTAGTGGCCGTTACCGTGATGCTGCAGAAGGTGTCGAGGAAGATATTGAAGATATCTGGCACCTAGAGCGCGACCTAACAGTACCGAATGCACCTTGGTTGATTGTTGGTATTCAAGGTTAATTACCAACGTCGTTCAATTTAGTATTAATAAAATCCCGCTATTTAGCGGGATTTTTTTGTATCTGTTAATTGTTAGATGAGTGGAGAGAGCTCTACAAGTAAAAGCGAAAGGCAATGCTCCGTAGCTAAGCACAATACAACTCAGTCGTTTTATGATTTAGCAGTCTAATAACTTAGCCATTTGGTATCTGGGATAGCTCAGTTAGTATTTTGTTGTGGTTATTCTTGAGAGATTTAGAAAGTTAATACTACTCAGTGTCTTGTCGAAGAACTCTTACCTGTTAAAAGATCGGTTCTAAAGTTGAGTTTGGCCTAAAGCAATGTGTCGGTATTGGTTGAAGATCTTAGCTACATTAGGAGTTCGTAGAACATGAATGCGACACTATGGGGTGAGCGAGAGATTGTTAGAATGGGTGTTGATCTTACGATGTATAGAACGAAAAAAGCCAGCTCGATGAGCTGGCTTTTCAATATGGTGGAGGGGGACGGATTCGAACCATCGAAGGCGGAGCCGGCAGATTTACAGTCTGCTCCCTTTGGCCACTCGGGAACCCCTCCAGGGTGTTTTTATACTTAGAAAGTGTTTTCCCAACACAGCTTTCCAAGTGTTTTCTTATGACATAATCACAAGAAAGAATATGGTGGAGGGGGACGGATTCGAACCATCGAAGGCGGAGCCGGCAGATTTACAGTCTGCTCCCTTTGGCCACTCGGGAACCCCTCCAGGGTGTTTTTATACTTAGAAAGTGTTTTCCCAACACGGCTTTCCAAGTGTTTTCTCATGAAAAAATCACAAGAAAGAATATGGTGGAGGGGGACGGATTCGAACCATCGAAGGCGGAGCCGGCAGATTTACAGTCTGCTCCCTTTGGCCACTCGGGAACCCCTCCAGGGTGTTTTTATACTTAGAAAGTGTTTTCCCAACACAGCTTTCCAAGTGTTTTCTTATGATAAAATCACAAGAAAGAATATGGTGGAGGGGGACGGATTCGAACCATCGAAGGCGGAGCCGGCAGATTTACAGTCTGCTCCCTTTGGCCACTCGGGAACCCCTCCAGGGTGTTTTTATACTTAGAAAGTGTTTTCCCAACACAGCTTTCCAAGTGTTTTCTTATGATAAAATCACAAGAAAGAATATGGTGGAGGGGGACGGATTCGAACCATCGAAGGCGGAGCCGGCAGATTTACAGTCTGCTCCCTTTGGCCACTCGGGAACCCCTCCAGGGTGTTTTTATACTTAGAAAGTGTTTTCCCAACACGGCTTTCCAAGTGTGTTCTCATGACATAATCACAAGAAAGAATATGGTGGAGGGGGACGGATTCGAACCATCGAAGGCGGAGCCGGCAGATTTACAGTCTGCTCCCTTTGGCCACTCGGGAACCCCTCCAGGGTGTTTTATACTTGAAAAATGTTTTCCCAACGCATCTCTCAAGTGCGGAGCGCATCATAGCAAACTCGCTCCGGCTGTAAAGCGTTTTTCTAGCGTTTTTACGTTGAATGCTGCCTTTTTGGGCAAAGATGGTAGAAAGTCAGCGTTTTGTATGTCCTTTATACAGAACGAAAATATACTTTTTACTGGAATTTACACTACTTGACGTTAAAAGACGTATCTATTGATAAACTGTAAGCAGTTTAATGACATAAGTTTATTCGTTTAGTAGTCAAGATCATGAGCATGAAAGCCACTTTATCCTTATCTGTTTTAACGCTTTCTATATTAATGGCTTCCCCTAGCGCTTTTGCAGCAAAGCGAGGTCCGTCTGCGGTCACGGTTGTGACTGAGCAAGTAGAAACGCACGAAATTAATCAATCTTTATCCCTTATCGGCAAATTGAAGGCGGCAGAGTCTGTGGTTGTCGCTTCAGAAGTTGCAGGTAAGGTCAAACAAATTGCGGTAAAAGCAAACCAGAACGTGCAACAAAACCAACTGTTAATTCAATTGGATGATGATAAAGCGCAAGCAGCGCTGGTTGAGGCAAAAGCTTACTTAAAAGATGAAGAACGTAAGTTAAAAGAATTTCAGCGTTTAGTTAAACGAAACGCAATTACTCAAACCGAAATTGATGCACAAAAAGCAAGCGTGGAGATTGCTCAGGCTCGACTTGATGCTGCGAAAGCGAATCTCGCCGATCTGCATATCACCGCGCCCTTTTCTGGAACGGTTGGATTTATCGATTTCAGCCGCGGGAAAATGGTTAGCGCAGGAACTGAGCTTCTGACATTAGACGATCTGTCGGTCATGGAGTTGGATTTACAAATTCCAGAACGTTATTTGTCGATGTTGTCAGTTGGAATGGAAGTTGCCGCGAAGACCAGTGCTTGGGGTGAACAACGTTTTTCTGGGAAAGTGACTGGTATTGATACCAGAATCAGTGCAGAGACATTGAATTTGCGCGTGCGCATTGAGTTTGATAACCCAGAAAACCAATTGAAACCGGGCATGTTGATGAACGCTTCACTGGCATTTCCTGCTATTAAAGCGCCGATCATTCCTGTTCAAGCACTTGAATACTCAGGCACCAAACGCTTTGTATATGTAATTGATGAAAACAACAAAGCGACTCGCCAAGAGGTGTTGCTGGGTGCTCGTGTCGACAACGAAGTAGTGATTGAATCTGGCGTTGAGATTGGTGACAAGATCGTTGTTCAAGGCATTGTTAACATGCGTGATGGCGTTGAAGTGAAAGAAATTGTCGCGCCACTCAAAGCGAACACCACGGATGTGACAGGCAATGACAGTGAATCGGCTGAGGAAGAAAACTAATGTTACTTTCCGACGTTTCAGTTAAACGCCCTGTCGCGGCGTTAGTTCTGAGTATGCTGTTGTGTGTATTTGGCTTTGTGTCATTCACCAAATTAGCCGTTCGTGAAATGCCTGATATTGAGAGCCCAGTCGTTTCTATCAGCACGCGTTATGAAGGCGCGTCGGCAACCATTATTGAAAGCCAAATTACCTCCGTACTGGAAGATCAGCTTTCTGGGATCAGTGGAATTGATGAAATCAGTTCTACCACTCGTAACAGCATGTCACGCATCACGATCACCTTTGAGTTAGGTTACGATCTGAATACTGGGGTGAGTGATGTGCGTGACGCCGTTGCTCGTGCTCAGCGCTCGTTACCTGATGAAGCAGATGACCCAATTGTTTACAAGAACAATGGTTCGGGTGAAGCGTCCCTTTACATCAATCTAAGTTCTTCTGAAATGGACCGTACACAGCTGACGGATTATGCCGAGCGTGTTCTGATGGATCGTTTCAGTTTGATCACGGGTGTGAGTTCTATCGATCTCTCTGGCGGTTTGTACAAAGTCATGTACGTGAAACTCAAACCAGAGCTTATGGCTGGTCGTGCGGTCACGGCATCGGATATTACATCAGCTTTACGAAGTGAGAACCTAGAAAGCCCGGGTGGTGAAGTTCGCAACGACTCGACGGTGATGTCGGTGCGTACAGCTCGTACTTATAACACGCCTGAGGACTTCCAATATCTTGTCATTAAACGTGCAAGCGACAACACGCCTATCTACCTAAAAGATGTGGCGGATGTCTTTATTGGTGCAGAAAACGAGAACTCGACCTTCAAAAGTGACGGTGTTGTAAACATCAGCCTTGGTGTGGTACCGCAGTCAGACGCAAACCCGCTAGAAGTGGCGAAGCTGGTTCGTTCTGAAGTCGATAACATTCAGAAGTTCTTACCAGAAGGAACACGTCTCGCGATTGATTACGACGCGACAGTATTTATCGAGCGTTCAATCGAAGAGGTGTACAGCACGCTGTTTATTACAGGTGGCTTGGTGATCTTGGTGTTGTATATTTTCATCGGACAAGCCCGTGCGACTCTAATCCCAGCGGTTACGGTGCCCGTTTCTCTGATCTCTTCGTTCATTGCCGCGTACTACTTTGGCTTTTCTATCAACTTGATCACTTTGATGGCGTTGATCCTGTCTATTGGTTTAGTGGTGGACGACGCGATTGTGGTTGTTGAAAACATCTTCCACCATATTGAACGTGGTGAATCGCCTCTGCTTGCCGCGTACAAAGGCACTCGAGAGGTTGGTTTTGCGGTTATCGCGACAACGTTGGTGCTGGTGATGGTGTTTCTGCCGATTTCCTTTATGGATGGCATGGTAGGGCTGCTATTTACAGAGTTTTCTGTATTGCTGGCTATGTCGGTAATTTTCTCCTCTTTGATTGCACTGACACTTACACCTGTGTTGGGCAGCCAGATCCTAAAGGCAAATGTAAAACCAAATCGATTCAACGAAGTGGTCGATCGTCTGTTTAGCAAGCTGGAGAATGGCTACCGCTCATTATTGAAAGGAGCATTGAAAGCTCGTTTGGCTGCGCCTTTGGTGATTCTGGCTTGTATGGGCGGCAGTTATTTCCTAATGAATCAAGTACCAGCTCAATTGACGCCACAAGAAGATCGCGGTGTGATTTTTGCGTTTGTGCGCGGCGCAGATGCTACGTCGTACAACCGAATGTCAGCCAATATGGATATTGTCGAAGACCGATTGATGCCATTGCTAGGGCAAGGTTATCTGAAGTCATTCAGCATCCAAACGCCAGCGTTTGGTGGTCAGGCAGGTGACCAAACTGGCTTTGTGATCATGATTCTAGAAGATTGGAATGAACGTGATGTAACGGCTCAGGAAGCGCTCAACAAAGTACGTGGTGCATTGGCGGGTATCCCTGATGTTCGAGTGTTCCCATTTATGCCAGGTTTCCAAGGTGGTTCGAGTGAGCCAGTTCAGTTCGTATTAGGTGGTTCGGATTACGATGAACTTCTCGTCTGGGCTGAACTGTTGAAGAACAAAGCCGAAGAATCACCAATGATGGAAGGCGCTGAGATAGACTACTCCGAGAAAACACCAGAGCTGTTAGTTACGGTCGACAAACAACGCGCGGCTGAACTCGGTGTGAGCGTAAAAGACATTTCTGACACGTTAGAAATCATGCTCGGCGGTAAAAGCGAAACGACTTATGTTGAGCGTGGCGAAGAGTATGATGTTTACCTTCGCGGTGATGAAAATAGCTTCAATAATGCTGCCGATTTGAGTCAGATTTATCTGCGTACCAATAGCGGCGATCTAGTGACATTAGACACGGTCACTAAAATAGAAGAAGTGGCAGCATCTATCCGTCTGTCTCACTACAACAAACAGAAGTCCATCACCATTACTGCAAATCTTTCCGAAGGTTATACATTGGGTGAAGCGCTGAATTACCTCGATCAGCAAGCCATCGACAACTTGCCGGGTGACATTTCTGTGAGTTATTCGGGTGAGTCGAAAGACTTTAAAGAGAACCAAGCGAGTGTCGCAGTTGTGTTTGCACTGGCATTACTGGTGGCGTATCTCGTGTTGGCGGCTCAGTTTGAAAGCTTCGTGAACCCGCTAGTAGTGATGTTCACTGTACCAATGGGTGTGTTTGGTGGTTTCCTTGGTTTGGTCGTGATGGGGCAAGGGATGAACATTTACAGCCAGATTGGCATGATCATGTTGATCGGTATGGTAACGAAAAACGGCATTTTGATCGTAGAATTTGCCAACCAGCTACGTGACCGTGGCGTTGAGTTTGAAAAAGCGATCATTGATGCCGCCGCGCGACGTCTACGCCCAATTTTGATGACTGCGTTTACCACACTTGCAGGTGCAATCCCGTTGATCGTATCAACAGGTGCTGGTTATGAGAGCCGTATTGCTGTGGGTACGGTTATCTTTTTCGGGATGGGATTTGCTACATTGGTGACCTTGTTTGTTATCCCCGCGATGTACCGACTGATTTCTGCGAAAACACAAGCTCCAGGCCACGTAGAAGCAGAACTGAACAAGGCGCTCAGCCACGATTCGAAAGGCCGCACAGTGCATCCTTAACGACAACATGTAACGCTTTGATTAAAAACGCCGAACCATTTTTGTTCGGCGTTTTTTTATATTTCTAGTGATTATTTATAGATCTAATCATTAATTGTGGTTATTATTTCGCCACCTCTTCGAGGGGCACAGGACTCGCTCATCGTTTATGACTGAATGTCGAGTCTTGCTAGGTATAAAGCCAGGAAGGTGGCTATACCTATGATTATTGAGGTGTTCCCTTGAAAAAAGTTCGTGGTAGTTACATGGTAGAAATGGTTCTGGTTGCGGGTATTATGGCGTTGTTAGTCACCACTGCACTTCCAACGTTTACGAATGCGCTAAAAGGTCATCAAGATGGTATTTTGGCGTCACTTGATACTGTTCAACCTAGCAGTCATGTAAACAAAGAGACCGCAGAAAAATTTTCTGCTCAATAAGCAAAGCTACTTTTTAGATTGATAAAAGAAGCCGAGGCATTTGCCTCGGCTTCTTTACATTTAACTTCAAATTCTGGGTTCAACGTCGCGCTAGAAGCGTTTTCCTAAGCTTATTTGTAGACCTTCATAGCTGTCGTAAAAGTCTTCAAAACCCATATCTGCGACATTGTAAATGTACTCTGCGCGTAACCAGATATCTTTACTCATATCCCAATGAACTCCAGCTCCTACGTTAAACAGTGCGCCAGAGTCGTCAGTCACTTTCTGGGCATTTGGAACATACATTTCTGCTTGAGTCCCCAAAGCGGTCACGCGGCCAAACAAAGAGAGTGGTGTGTCGCCTAGGTTGTCACTGGTCAATACCGCTGACATGCCCGCTTGGTAATAGTGCAAATCCAAATCTGTTTTTAGCGTGTCGTTCTTAAGCTCGTTTTGGGAGTAACGAAGTACACCTTCAAACGCAAGGTATTGATTAACATGATAGCCCCAGCCAACAGTGATATGCGGTGTGGACCACTCATTGTCTCTGTCTGATCCAAAATACGGCGTATCGAAACCAACGTTACCAGTACCTAGATAAAAATAAGATTGATGAGTTTGTTCTTGAGCAGCAAAAGTCGGCACACTGATGGTCAAGGCAGACAATAATAGGATGGCGTTTTTCATAACTTGACGATAACCTTTGTAAAAGACCGTTGTAATGATTTGTGTTAATATTAATTTAATCAATAAGATAGATGGCGCTTATCATATCAGTTTTTGTTCAAAGGTAGTGATTTTCGAATGGGAATTGTTGCGCTAAAGCATACTTCCTACTTATGAAAGTGGACTAACTGGATATGGTGACGAAAGCCAATCAAATAAGAGAGAAGGAAAGTAAAGTGGCTGAATTCAAATATAAAAATCTGACTCAAGAAGAACAAGACAAGTTAGACGCAGCGACATTTCGTCGTTTATTGGCGCATTTAGATGCAAACAAAGATGTGCAAAACATCGACCTGATGATCCTTGCGGGCTTCTGTCGTAACTGCTTTAGCAAATGGTACAAAGCAGAGGCTGAAAATCTCGGTTTGGATTTAGATATTGATGACGCTCGCGAACGTGTTTACGGCATGACTTATGATGAGTGGAAACAAAACCATCAACCAGCAGCAACGCCAGAACAATTGGCCGCGTTTGAAGCGCGTCAGAAAAAGTAATCCCAATCAATAAAAAACAGCCCGCACATAAGCGGGCTGTTTTTTTACATTCGAATTTGCATCTTAAGCGGTAATTGGACCGCAACATGCCGGCTCAACACAGCCTTTCGCTTGAATGACTTCAAGTTGCGCGAGGTAAGGTTGAATATCACCGATGTTCTCTTTTACCCATGCTAAGTCGTAATACGTATCTAAGTAACGCTCACCAGAGTCACATAGAAGTGTCACGATAGAGCCTGTTTCACCGCGTTGTTTCATTTCGCAGGCCAGTTGAAGTACACCGTAGAGGTTCGTCCCCGTAGATGCACCGACTTTACGTCCAATCAGCTGAGAAACCCAATGCGCGGTCGCGACACTTGCCGCATCAGGAATTTTTCGCATCTCATCAACAACACCGGCGATAAAGCTTGGCTCAACACGTGGTCGGCCTATGCCTTCAATTTTGCTGCCAGTATTGCCTTTTAATTCATTGTTGCCGGATTGGAAGGCATCGTAAAACACTGAGTTTTCGGGGTCTACTACACACAGTTTGGTGTCGTATTTTTGGTAACGAATAAAGCGGCCAATGGTTGCTGATGTGCCACCAGTTCCTGGACTCATCACTACCCAACTCGGAATTGGGTGATCTTCTAACTGCATTTGGCTGAAGATCGAGTTCGCGATGTTGTTGTTGCCGCGCCAGTCAGTTGCACGTTCAGCATAAGTAAACTGATCCATGTAGTGACCATTTAACTCTTGAGCCAAACGTCGAGACTCGTCATAAATCTGATCTGAGCGTTCAACAAGGTGTGCTTTGCCACCGTAAAACTCAATTTGTTCAATCTTTTTACGCGCGGTGGTTTTTGGCATAACGGCAATGAAAGGTAAGCCAAGTAAGCGAGCAAAATACGCTTCTGAAACGGCTGTGCTGCCTGAGGATGCTTCAATTACAGTGGTTTCAGGACCAATCCACCCATTACAAATCGCATAAAGAAATAACGAACGCGCCAATCGGTGTTTGAGAGAGCCTGTTGGATGCGTGCTCTCATCTTTTAGGTAGATATCGATACCATCAAGAGAAGGCAGTTCGAGTTTAAATAAATGAGTATCAGCAGAGCGTTGAAAATCTGCTTCAATTTTACGCACTGCATTGTTGATCCAGTTGTGGTCAGTACACATGGCGTCTCTCCTTGGAAATCGATAGATAAGCATTAGATAGGGATAATTTACCTATAAGGTGAGAGAAAAACTTTGCTATAGTTGCTCTTGATGGGTATTGGTATAGAAAAATTTTCTACATTTTATGGTCTTTATGGAAATGAAATTAGATCGCGTCGATAAACAGTTGCTTGCTTTGCTACAAACCGACAGCACCTTGTCATTAAATGACTTAGCAGAGCGAGTCAATCTGACAACAACACCATGCTGGAAGCGTTTAAAAAGGTTGGAAGAGGAAGGCTACATTGAAAAGCGCGTCGCGTTACTGAGCGCAGAAAAACTCGACTTGTCTTTTATCGCTTTTGTTCAGCTAAAAACAATCGATCACTCCGAAGATTGGTATCACCATTTTGTCACAACAGTGAGTGATTTCCCTGAGGTGATGGAGTTTTATCGTATGGCCGGCGAGTATGACTACATGATGAAAGTGCTGGTGAAAGATATGAAGTGCTTTGACGAGTTTTATAAGCGCTTAGTGAATAGTGTAAAGGGGCTCTCTAACGTGACTTCAACATTTGCAATGGAGTCGATTAAATATACCACTGAGTTGCCAATTCGAAGCTAATCTAAGTTTACAGTTACTGGAATAATAGTTGTTACTGACGAGACATTAAAATGGAATGTAAGAGTGACATTATTCCAGTTTTAAAATACATATCTCTTTTATTAAATATAAACGAGATTCGTTCTTGCTTTTATTTGTGCATTAGATAATTATGTTTTTCTAATCTGTTAATGTCCATACAGCATAACCCGCCAAAAATTAACGCAATTTTTCTTCATTATTTTTCCTGTTTTATTTTGTTGAATATTCACTCTTTCTAAATTAATTAATTACATTAATTTAAACGTTTGCTTCGCGTTTTTTCGGGTAATTTTCTCGCCATTTATCAGAATTTATTTTTACCCTTAATATAGTAGTAAATACTTAAGTAATAAAGTCATCAACAATAGGGATAGCGATTAATAAAACATCGTATTATTATCTCGTCCCTTGAGATGTAACAAATTATTACTAAAAATGAACAGAAATTATTATTTGATTTTTCTTGCTGCTTTACTTGCTGGTTGCGGTGGAGGAGGTGACTCCAAGCCGAGCAATACAAGCTCTCCAACTTCTATCACGAAGCAGAGTCGTCCACAGCTGATTGTTGAAGATGCCTCGTTGCAGTTTGAGGGTGTGGGAACCATCACTCAGACACTACTGAGCAACGTTCGCGGCTCAGTATCTTACCAAGTCATTGATTCAAATCCGCCGAATGTGGTGAGGGTGAATGATTCGGGAGTATTTCAAATCCTGCGTCCAGGCACCGCGATAATTCGTGCAACAGATACCAGTTCTGTGTATGAATCTTCTGAAACGACGTTTTCAGTCACGGTTGAACGAGGTTTTAACAATGATCTTTCTGCCAGTGATTTAAGCCTAGTAGCACTCGATCCTGACGGGAAAGCTCTGACCGTGCGCGGGCAGAAAGGTAAACTGAGTTATCAAGTCGAAAGCGGGCAGAACCTCATTCAAGTTGATGATAACGGCGTTGTTTATTCACTTGGTTCTGCGGGGCAGGCTTCTGTACTGATTTCCGATTCAGGTAACGACTTATATCTACCTAAGCAAGTTCGTGCAACCGTGACATTGTATGCAATAGGTGCTGAGCAACTTAAATTTGCCTTAATCGAAGATGAGTATCGAGACGGTTTAACCTTAGCGCCTTCACGTTTGGATAAAGTTGAAACGCAAAATATCACTTACAAAATTCTGCGCAGCGAACCAGACAACGAGGTTGCCGAGTTACTAAACCCAGAAACGGGTTTGCTTTTGATCCACAACGTTGGTCAGGTAACCGTTGAGGCGACAGCAACATACAGCGATGCTTTCTTAAACAAGCAGCAAGTCGCTCAGTTTGTGGTCGATGTGAAACCGGGTCAACGTCAAGCCATCAGTATTGCGAATATCGCTAAGACGTATGAAGACGGTGGACGCATCTTCCCTCAAGTTGCGCACGCTCGCGGCGATTATGGATATCGCATCATCAATGGTGAAGACGTTGTCGCTAAAACTACGGATGGTGAAGCGTTGCTGATCAAAGGCGTTGGTAGTGCAGAAGTTGAAGCCTACGAATACGACTTGCGTAATTATCCAGCAAGTAAAACCCGCTTCAACATTGAAATCGAACGCGCACCTCATCCGGTAATGAAAGACGTGGAAATGTCTCTCACTTATCAGCCTAAACTGGCTATTCCAATGGCGTTTGCTGGTCAGAAAGGCAAAGTCAGTCTGATTGGTGGGTTGCCTGAAGGTCTTCGAATGAAGGATGGCAACTTAGAAGTGGATACCGCGGGCGAATATCGTCTTAAGTTTGAAGATGATGGCGGTGACTTTTACCAACCAATTCAATTCAATGTTGTGATCAAAGTTGCGAAAGCGCAAGGCCAAGCGATGACGACGCAAGATTATGAAATGGTATACAGCAAAGACTACGATTTTAACTTGCAGCGTGATTTTGGTTTAACGGCCAGCAATGATCATTTGGAAGTCGTTGACAATACTTCTCCAGGTGTTGCAGATGTTATTGGTGACGGTCTTATTCGTGTCTACAAAGCGGGTCAAACGACGTTAACGGTTCGCAGGAAAGAGAGTGCAAATTACACGGCCGGTCCAGATCAAAAAGTTCGCTTCAACATTCTGAGTGCGCCAAGCCGAATTGCTATCCAGTCAGGCGTAGTAGAAGGTACGTGGAACATCAACCAACCTTATGTCCAAAAACCATCGATTCTCGGTACGGTTGGCGAAGTGAGCTACCGATTTGCGACGGATTCTGCAACCGATGTGGTTTCCTTAGATCGCAAAACGGGTGATATGCGCATTCTGAATGCGGGCAGCACCAGAGTTATTGTGTCGGACGCAGGCAACGATAAGTTTACTCCAGGTGAAAGTAGTTTTGCTGTAACGATTAAACAAGGTAGCAACCCGGTTTCTATTACTTATCCAACTCTGGACTTTTCTGCTGGTGCGGTTATCACACCTGTGATGAGTGGGGGAGAAGCCAAAGCAAGCTACCGTCTGATTAACCAAGCTGAGCCGGTGGTTGAGTTGTTATCTTCAGATTCTGGTCGTTTGAAAGTGCTGCATGCTGGCGACTACCAAGTGGAAGTGACGTTAACTGCACGTAACTATACAACTAAAACAGTATTGGTTAACGGCACCATTAATAAAGCGGATCATCCAGGTCTTACGACGAAGCTTCAAACTGTGGAATTTACGCCATTTAAGACGATTAGTTTGGACTTTGGTAAAACGGTAGGCACTCGCACTTACTCATTTGCTGATACCGTGAGCGAAGAGCTTGCCACGTTAGACAATGCGAAAGCTGAGTTGACGCTAACTAATTACTCTCAATATCATTCTATTGCGTTGGATATTTCTGAGAGTGAATCGCGAGATTACAAAGCGTTACCAAGAACAAGAGTCACGGTTAATGTCGATTTGGCGGAATCGGGTGTTGCAGATAAATACACACAACTTGATAGCGAACAAACCGTCATCGTAAGTACCCTCAGTGCCCCACAGTTTTCCAATTTAGAAGAAAGTGAGTTTGGCATCATGGGGTCGCGTTCGGTGCGTGAACCGACGGATGATGAGCTGCAAAAACTTGGCAAAGGTAAGGTCGCGCTGTTCTTGTTAAAACCAGTGGGTAGCGATGACCTAACCCAACAAAAGGCAGTCTGGGTACATGTTGCTCGATTTGATGGCTGTACTGCGGATCTGTTTTCTGATGATCTAAAACCATTCGATGCAATTGATTATGATGCAGCAGGCTATTGTGCGAACGGTAGTACGATTCGTATGACTCGCTTTTTAGTGATTGACGACTCTAAACTAGAAAATATTGAGTATGAGTTGGCAGCGCCAATCGTGTACTACCGTCGCGGTCAACGTGAGTTCTTAGCGAGTGATGACGGCGGTTTTTATGCCAAGCCAAATGTGGTGTACGGCAAAAGCAAGTATGGCTATCCGAAATCACTTTATGAGTGGTCAGTGGTCACCATGAAGTATCAACCGAATTAATCATCGTTTGATACCCACGAAAAAGGAGTGCTGAGCACTCCTTTTTGCGTCTTATACGCACGGATTACTTCGTGTAGCGCATGACTCCTTCTTGTACGGCAGTCGCCACCAAATGACCTTGCTGGTTATAAATTTCGCCACGCACTAAGCCACGAGTATTACTCGCCGTTGGGCTTTCTATTGCGTACAAAAGCCACTCATCCATCTTGAAGGGACGATGGAACCAGATTGAATGGTCAATCGTCGCGACTTGGAAATTCGGCGTCATTAACGACACTTCATGTGGATGCATCGCCGTGACCAAAAATCCCCAATCTGACGCGTAAGCCAGCAAGTATTGATGAATCAGTTGGTTATCTGGCATCTCACCGTTAGCACGAATCCAAAGGTACTGTTTTGGCTCCGCTTTTTTGGGTTTTAGAGGATTGATCACCGTGACAGGGCGAGTCTCAATCGGTTTTTCTCCGCAGAATGTTTTACGCAAGCGCTCTGGCAGAAACTCCGCGATATGACTTGCGAGTTCACTCTCTGAGGCGAAGTTTTCAGGCCCCGGAATATCTGGCATGGCTTTCTGGTGATCGAACCCCGGTTGATCGCCGTGATAAGAAGCCGTTAGGTAAAAAATAGGTCGTCCATTTTGCACTGCTTTAACGCGTCTGGTGCTAAAGCTACGTCCATCTCTTAAATTTTCCACATCGTAAATGATCGGCTTTTCAGGGTCTCCAGGGTAGAGAAAATAGCTATGGAAGGAGTGTACAGTGCGTGTTTCTTCTACTGTATAACGCGCCGCTGAGAGGGCTTGTCCAATCACTTGGCCGCCGTAGACTTGAGGTAAACCTAGGTTTTCACTTTGTCCACGAAACAAGCCTTCTTCTAATTTTTCGAGTTGTAGTAGGCTGAGCAATTCTCGTAATGGTTTACTCATTGTGTCTCCTCACCGATGTGTTTTTTCTTCACGTTACCCAAGATCTTATGATCTGTGAAGTGACTTTGTTTAGAACTGTTGAGTGACTTAATAGTAGTCTCATCCTTAAACCTACGAATAAGACAAAAGGAATGCTAACAACGTTTCTGCTTTGCAGGAAAAGTCCGGCTAGTCCTAATTATGAAACGAAATCAATTGTTTGAAAAATTCTAACTTAGTCAAACTATTGTCAAATAAACGAAAGGAAACAAGACAGTTTTATATTCCAACCCTATACTTATCCCGATTTAATACTCTTCTTGAGGAATATATGAAAAAAACACTACTACTTGTTACTTCTTTACTTTTTGGCGCTGCGTTAGTGGGTTGCCAAACTTCTCAAACAACAGAAATGGAATCTGCTGAGGCGTCAATGAAGACAATTACAGGTACAGTGGCTTACCGTGAACGTATTGCTCTACCACCAAATGCTGTGGTTACGGTAACACTAGAAGATGTGTCTTTGGCTGATGCGCCATCTAAACTTCTAGCAAAACAAACGTTCGAAACAGAAGGTAAGCAAGTTCCTCTTTCGTTTGAGCTGAGTTACGACAGCAACGAAATTAAACCGAATCACACTTACAGCGTGCGCGCGCGTATTGAAGTGGATGGTAAATTGCGTTTCATCAGTGATACGCATAACGGTGTGATCACAGATGAAGCACAAACTCACCAGTTGGATATTCGTCTAGTTGGTACGCGTTAATACCAAACATAGCGAACAAAAATGGCAGCCTAAGGCTGCCATTTGTATTTTCTGAGGGCGATTTTCCCTATCTCAGACACTTCGATCCCTTCAGCTTCTAATTTCTGCTTTTGCCTGTCTAAGTCTCTGCCTTTCAGCGATATCTTTCCTTGGCTATTGATGACTCGAAACCAAGGCAATTTGCTACCTTCTGGCAAATTCCCAAGAGCTTTTCCTACGTGTCTGGCGTATCCCGGATAGCCTGCCATTTTGGCAATTTCGCCGTAGGTCGATACTTTTCCTTTTGGAATTTGGTGAATTACAGCAAAGATTTGCACTAAAAATTGGTCCATACTGAAACTGTCCGTTGTGGCTTGCTAAGGAATGGTAATACACACGACTTGTATTTCGCTAACAGTTCTTGTGCATGGTTAACATTTGTTGCTAGTGAGTTAGATGCCTTTTTAAATGCCTTTTTAAAGCCCTTTTAACTAAAGACAAATTGGAGCATCAAGCGCACGAAATACAAATTAACGATAAGCTAAGCTTGAATCTAGACCCACTCAACGACTTTAGATACCCAGTTTTATTTGCCGTTGAGTTACCAAGTTGGTGGGGAAGCCAGGAGGCGCTATGATTTTTTCAACACTTCAATTTTTCATCACAACTTTTCTTGCCGTTGTGTGTGCCCGAGCGATGAGTTTGAGTGAGGGCGAAATCCCAGTACTCGCACTCATGATCCCGGCATTATGGCTGTTGCCTCAAGGTGGCCTTGCTGGCTTAGTGTTGCTCGGCGCTATGATGGTGTTTGGTGCGACGCTTTCGATGCAGCCCATTGCGTTGTCTGTTGGCGTGCTGATTCTATTCCCGTTACTTATGGTGGTGTTCTCACATCGCAGCTCTCTTGGCGTTCTCCTTACCACCGGTTTGATTGTGATTACCTTACAAGTAGGGCTGATGGTCACGCAACAAGGCGGTAAGCTTGATGGTTCAGCTTGGGTGACCGTGGTTCAAACGTTGTCTGTTGTGGTCATGTGGTGGGCAGCAACGCATTGGAAACGCTCAGAAAAACACAGTTGGTGGCCTTTGCTTTTACTATTGCCTCTCTGGATTGCCGATCTTCATTACGCGGTGCTGGTGGCGTTGAGCATTACTGGGATGTTGGCTTCGATGGAAACACTCGCCAAATTAAAAGACTCGATTCGCTGGAGTAAGTTGCTTTGTTGGACACTACCAACCGTCGGTTTTGCAGCGTTGGTGGTGAGCCCTAATACGGATGTACCAAATCCTGTATTTGTGGTCTGGATCTGTTTGTTGGGTACTGCTTGGATGACGGACTACATCTTGCGTAGTAGTGACGAGCAGGCGGAGTTATAAAATAGTTGTAGGCGTTCAGAGGAAAAAGTGACCCGTGCGGCAGACTGTTGAATTGATTGTGAAACAATAAGTGAATTAGTATATGTTCATCATTTCATAATTATTCTACTTTCCATAATAATAACCACACTGTAAGTGGTTAATTTTAGATAAGTTTGTCATGATCACACTTGCTCGAACGCTGCTGCTTTTCGCTTGTCTGTTGCCAAGCCTTCATGTAAAGGCCGAACCTTCATTACAGCCTCACTATAAAATCGCGACGGAAGCGGATGATGTTGTCACTCGCGTTTTATTTGATGCGGTATCCACTGAATTTGGTGTGAGTGTTGAGTACATCAACTACGCGAGTTTTGATGCCATTTTAGATGCAGTCGCGAATGAAGACGCGGACTTTGCTGCCAACATTACCTATACCGATACTCGCGCCGAGCGTTTCAGCTATTCCCGACCAACAAACATTGAATACACATACCTATATGGGCTGAGCGACTCGACATTAGATGATATTTCGCGTGTTGGTGTGCCTCAAAACACCATCTACTCAGAACTGATCAAACAGTATCATCCAGAGTTAAAACAAGTTCCTTATAAAGGTCATAACGAAGCAGTACGTTTGTTACAAACTGGTTTAGTGGATGGCGTGGTTGATGCGATTAACCAACTCAAACCAATGTTGTTGGAAGGGTTTGATGCCAAAATGCTCAACGATCAGATCTCCATCAAACCTGTTTCTATCATTAGTAAAAAAGGTCACCACTTAGAAGAGTTGGATACCTTTGCCTCGTTTATTCATGGTGAAGCGGTACAAAAGCAACTTCGTGAGCAAATCGCGTTGTATCAATTTGAGTTGAGACGTTCAGCCCTGCGAGATGCGATCAAGTTACTGCCTGTCGATTTAAAAGAGCCAATTCGAATCAAAATGGAATCCATCTTTCCTTATGTGGTGTACAACCCTGATGGCACCGTACAAGGGATGACAGCCGATATCGTTCTACAAAGCTGTGAAATTCTGGATTTAAACTGTGTGATCATCAGTGAGCCTAACGAAAGTTGGGAGTCGATGTATCGCCAGTTTATGAAAGGTGAATTTGATATTTTGGCACCATTAACGGTGAGCAGAGAACGGCATGAATTCAGCTATTTCCCAAGACCGCACTATTCACCAGCTTCAGTGATGGTCAAGCGATTGGGCTACAAGCCAAACACCTATTCCCATGTGTCACAATTGATCTCTGAAAGAATCGGTGTAGTCAAAGACGATTTCTTCGATCAAATGATGACTCAGCTTTTACCGTTGAAAGAGCTTGAGCGTTTTAACACGCAGCACGATCTTATTGAAGCATTGCTTAAAGGGGAGGTGGATTACATCCCGATGGATACGGCAATGCTCAACCATTTCCTTCGTTTGAGCGAGCTTGTGCCCATCGAGCAAGATACCGCGATAGGGGAGTTTTACAGTTCGCAGTTGTCTATCGGTCTCGTCGCGAATGAACGCGGTGCAATGTTAGCGCCATATTTTAGCCGCGCGATTGCGATGTTGGGCGTTGACAAAATTGTGGCTCAATACGATTTGCGTCCAGATTGGCGCACGGCGTTAGAGTATGAGGTGCGATTGGCAACACAAACCCAAGCGGTATTTCTATTCGTACTTGTATTAGCAATTTGTGTTTCTCTCTATCTGTATCGTCAATCCAACACCGATAATTTAACTGGGTTGAGGAATCGTCGCTCTTTGCAAGTTAAGTATCGCCAAGGGGTGAATAAGGATTTGGCGATTCTTTATTTAGATATTAATCACTTCAAACAAATCAACGATACCTACGGTCATTTAGCGGGTGATGAAGTGCTGCAATTGCTTTCGCTGAAGATACATCGAGTGTGGTCTGGGCGAAGCTATCGTATTGGAGGTGACGAATTTATTTTGCTCGGATACCCAACACAAATAGAGCTTTCGCGAGCCGTTCAGGAACTGAGTCGATTGGATGTTACTGATAAATTGTGCGCGGAGCTGAAAACCGTCACGATTTCAGTTGGTGTTTCTGAGAAACGAAAGCAGCACATGAGTTTGGAACAAGCGCTGCATTTAGCGGATGAAGACATGTACGTCAGCAAACATTCTTCTCGTCATTATTCTGGTTCTAGCAACTATCTTGTTCAGTCTTAAATGGATGAATTGATCGAGTTTTGTCCAAACGAATGAAGAATAGTGGATTTAGCGGTTTTTGCCCTTGCATTATGAAGGCCGATACTGAATAATCCCCAACATCATTTGAGGCAAGCCCTCAAAAAAGAATTATGGGGCTCTGGTCCTCTCGCAACAATAGCTCGTGAACTCGGTCAGGTCCGGAAGGAAGCAGCCGCAGCGTGTGACTTGTGTGCCGGGATGTGGCTGGGGTCCCACCCTTTAAAAGCCCCGCTTATATAGCGGGGCTTTTTCGTTTTTAACATCTCTTTTTGCCTTGAGCACTTTACTTTATAATCACGCTTGTTTTAATTCGCCAAGTATTCACTTTCCACCTGAGATATTGTCATGATTTCAAAAAACCAACTAAAACTGCTTCGTGCTTTGGGCCAAAAGAAACAGCGTAAAGCGCATGGTTTGTTTCTTGTTCAAGGTGAAAAGAACGTATTAGAGTTGGCGAGCAGCTCATTGGTTGTGAAGCAAATTTTTGCTACGGCAGACTTTTTGGAAAGTCACCGCCAAGAGCTAAGTGGTTTTGAGTGCGTTGAAGCGTCGCTTGATGATCTAACCAAAGCAAGTACGCTTGTGAGCAACAACGCCGCCATTGCTGTGGTAGAGATTCCAAACGTAAAAGAACCACAGGCAAAGGGCTTGATGATTGCTCTGGATGGTGTTTCAGACCCTGGTAACCTAGGTACGATTATCCGTGTAGCTGACTGGTATGGCATTAAGCACATTATTGCGAGCACTGACTGTGCAGACCCGTATAACCCAAAAACCATCAGCGCGACAATGGGCAGTTTTGGGCGTGTGCAAGTGAGTTTGGTTGATTTGCCAAGCTACTTAGCTGAAGCAAACTTGCCAGTGTATGGTGCTTTCCTTGAAGGTGAGAGCGTGCATAAAACTGATTTTTCAGCAGAAGGTATTTTGTTGATGGGCAGCGAGTCACACGGTGTGCGAGAAGAAGCGTCCAAGTTCGTGACAGATAAGATCACGATTCCTGCTTTCGGTGGCGCAGAATCTTTAAACGTAGCAATGGCGACGGGCATCATTTTAGACAACATGCGTCGTCAGCACAGCTAATCGTATCAACGAATTTTAGATACAAAAAAAAAAGCGTAACGGCCCAGGCGATGTCAAGCTGAGGTTCATTACGCTTTTTTCGTTTTGAATGCGGTTATTTTTCTAACATATCCAACTTGTTTGGCACGCCATTCCATTTTTCCGCTTCATCCATCGCTGGTTTCACTTCAGTTTGTACCGGCCAGATTTCTGCGAGTTCGGCGTTGAGCTCTTTGTAGATGGTTTGATCTTCAGGCAGCTCGTCTTCTTGGAAGATTGCCGCTGCGGCACACTCGTCAACACACAAGCCACAGTCGATACATTCTATTGGGTTGATTACCATGAAGTTTGGACCTTCGTGGAAGGCGTCAGCCGGGCACACCGCGACACAGTCGGTGTATTTACATTGGATACAGTTATCGGTTACGACAAACGCCATGATAATCAGCTCTTAAGTTAGTCAAAATCAAAGAAGGGGGATAATACTCATCCCAAGGCAAAATTCAACATTCACCAAGTTAAATCCGTCGTCCAACCTTGATTTAGTATGACAGACAATTCAATTTCTCGTAAAATGCGCGCCATTGTGAGCTGGGGGCCGTTAGGTTTTTTGGCTAAGACACCTACTATAACGAGACATCGATATGATTCGTATTAATGAAATTAAGCTTCCTCTTGATCATGAGGAAGGCGCGCTATTAGACGCGATCACTAAAAAACTTGGCATTCCTGCTGAGAAAGTTATCTCTTTTAACGTCTTTAGACGCGGCTACGATGCTCGTAAGAAAACCAATATTCATCTTATTTACACGCTAGACATCATCGTTGAAGGCGATGAAACCGCGTTGCTAGCGAAGTTCGCAAACGATCCTCACGTTCGCCAAACGCCAGACATGGAATACAAGTTTGTTGCGAAAGCACCTGAGAACCTAACAGAGCGCCCAATCGTCATCGGTTTTGGTCCATGTGGTCTGTTTGCTGGTTTGGTGTTGGCTCAAATGGGTTTCAACCCAATCATCGTTGAACGTGGTAAAGAAGTTCGTGAACGTACTAAAGATACTTTCGGTTTCTGGCGTAAACGCACGCTAAACCCAGAATCAAACGTACAGTTTGGTGAGGGCGGTGCGGGTACGTTCTCTGACGGTAAGCTGTACAGCCAAGTGAAAGATCCAAACTTCTACGGTCGCAAAGTGATCACTGAATTTGTTGAGGCTGGCGCACCAGAAGAAATTCTATACGTAAGTAAACCTCACATCGGTACTTTCAAGCTGGTGACGATGATCGAGAAAATGCGTGCGACTATCATCGAGCTAGGTGGTGAAATTCGTTTCAGTACTCGTGTTGATGATCTTCATATGGAAGACGGTCAAATCACAGGCGTGACATTGTCAAACGGTGAAGAGATCAAATCTCGTCACGTGGTATTGGCCGTTGGTCACAGTGCGCGTGATACATTTGAAATGTTGCACGAGCGCGGTGTGTACATGGAGGCGAAACCATTCTCGGTTGGCTTCCGTATCGAGCACAAGCAATCGATGATCGACGAAGCGCGTTTTGGTCCAAATGCGGGTCACCCAATTCTTGGTGCTGCGGATTATAAACTGGTTCATCATTGTAAAAATGGTCGTACCGTGTACAGCTTCTGTATGTGTCCAGGCGGCACTGTTGTTGCGGCGACATCTGAAGAAGGTCGCGTAGTGACGAACGGCATGAGCCAATACTCTCGTGCAGAACGTAACGCAAACAGTGCGATTGTTGTGGGTATCTCTCCTGAGGTGGATTACCCGGGTGATCCTCTAGCGGGTATCCGTTTCCAACGTGAACTTGAATCTAACGCTTACAAACTAGGCGGCGAAAACTACGATGCGCCAGCACAGAAAATCGGTGACTTCCTGAAAGGTCGCGATCCAAGTCAACTTGGTGATGTTGAGCCATCTTTCACGCCGGGCATTAAGCTCACAGACTTATCGAAAGCGCTGCCTCCATTTGCGGTAGAAGCGATTCGTGAAGCCATTCCAGCTTTCGATCGTAAGATCAAAGGTTTTGCATCTGAAGATGGCCTGTTGACTGGCGTTGAGACTCGTACCTCTTCACCAGTTTGCATTAAGCGCGGTAAAGATTTCCAAAGTGTAAACTTAAAAGGCTTCTACCCTGCGGGTGAAGGTGCAGGTTACGCTGGTGGTATTCTTTCTGCTGGTATCGATGGTATTAAAGTCGCAGAGGCGGTTGCGCGTGACATCGTTGCAGCAATGGAAAATGCATAATTAAATCACTTTTTGATTTGATGAAAGCCAGTCAGTTTTGCTGACTGGCTTTTTTGTATGTGCTGCATAGCTAATTAGGATTAGTGAGCATTTTCTGCGCGACATTTGAGACGTTTCCTCGTCATGTCTCTGGCTTTTGTTGGTGTTTACTTCTGCAGATAAATTGTTCTTACTGGGATAAATATGCAACAAGATTTAGCTTGAGAGCAGTAGATAAATGAATTTTGATAGAGATCAATAGACTACGCCTATGAACAAAATTGCTAATTTCCATTTAGTAAAATCAAGAAAGTAGACGACACTTATCTTAAGGCCGCAATAAAATGCCGCTAAGGAGATAAGAATGCATTCATTAAAAGTAAAAGATTACATGACGTTGCAAGCGGTGACTTTCACTAAAGACATGTCACTCACAGCCGCTTTGAACAAAGTGATGCAGAGCGTGACGCTTGGTGGTCCAGTCATTGATGAAAACGAAAAAGTAGTGGGGTTCTTATCTGAACAAGATTTGTTAGATAAGTTGGTGAAAGCCAGCTACCACTGCCAAGATACACATACTGTGCAAGAGTGTATGCATGAAGATGTGTTGTCCGTCTCGCCAGAAATGTCGGTCATTGAATTGGCGGATATGATGAAAGTCGGTAAGCCAAAAATGTACCCAGTAGTTGACGACCGAGGAAAGCTTGTTGGCATCATCACTCGCCGTGATGTTCTGCGCGCTATTGGGATGACGTTAAACGAATGCTTTAAACATCCAGTTTGATGACGACATCGACATGACTACTTCGAAAGGCGCTGCGGCGTCTTTCTTTTTTCGGAAGAGGCTGAGGTTGAGCGAAGTGGTTATTTTTCTCTTTTAACAAAATTCGTCTTGACCTTGGAGCTAGCTCCAAGGTTTATCCTTAGTGGTAGATGAACAGTCTCAGCCAATAAGGAAAATAAACTATGTGTACAAAACATCAAGGTTGCCAGTCAGGCAAAATCAAAACTGCGGTGCCACTCAGCGCCCATGACTCTTGCTGCGCGCCAACTAAACCGACGCTAAATATTGCTCAAGCGGGTGTTGATACTGTTGAAAGCTCTTGCTGTAGTGGAGGCAGTTGCAGTTCGGACACCGCCGATGAAGAAGGCCCCGCGGAACAGCGAGAATCCTCGATTCGTAGCAGTTGGATCGTGTCCGATATGGACTGCCCGTCTTGCGCGAAAAAGCTTGAAAAAGCCATCATGTCATTGCAAGGCGTTACGAATGCCAAAGTCCTTTTTGCTACAGAAAAGTTAGTTGTCGATTTTGATGACCATTCTCTAAGTTCGATCATTGAACAAACTGCGCGCCAAACTGGTTTCCCGCTTTCTGCGCTGGATAAACCAAAGCAAAAGAAAGAGAACAAAGGCTGGTCCGGTTTTGTTCAAGACAATCTACAGATTTTATCGATCGCAGGTGCTATGGCATTTGCGGGCCTAGTCGCAAGCATCAACCCTCAGCTTAGTAGCTGGATTTTTACTTTAACCTGTTTGCTGGGTTTGTATCCTATTGCCCGTAAGGCCGTCAAACTGGCTCGTGGTGGCACACCATTTGCCATTGAAACACTGATGAGTGTTGCTGCATTAGGTGCGTTGTACTTAGGTGAAACCGCAGAAGCCGCGATGGTGTTATTGCTCTTCCTTATTGGTGAAAAGCTAGAAGCATACGCATCGTCACGAGCTCGAAGTGGCGTTCAGGCATTAATGGATTTGGTGCCAGAAAACACCACGCTGATCATTGATGGTGTACGCAAAGAAGTGCCAGCGTCTCAGCTTCAACCTGGGGACGTCATTGAAGTGGCACCTGGCGGTCGTTTGCCTGCTGATGGTGTATTGATGACGACGTTAGCCAGCTTTGATGAAAGTGCATTGACCGGTGAATCAGTTCCTGTTGAGCATGAAGAGGGCGGGAAAATCATGGCGGGGGCGGTGGTAGTCGATAAAGTAGTGCAGGTGCAAGTGACCTCCCGCCAAGGTGAAAATGCCATTGACCGCATCCTTCATTTGATTGAAGAAGCTGAATCGCGCAAAGCGCCGTTAGAACGATTCCTCGATAAATTCAGTCGCTGGTACACGCCACTTATGATGCTGGTGTCTCTTGCTGTCATCGTTACGCCACCATTACTGTTCGCTCAACCTTGGGAAACATGGGTGTACCGTGGTTTAGCATTGCTCTTAATCGCTTGTCCTTGTGCCTTGGTTATTTCAACGCCTGCTGCGATTACGTCGGGTCTGGCTGCTGCGGCACGCCGTGGTGCATTGATCAAAGGTGGGGCAGCGCTTGAGTTGCTTGGCAAAGTGGAGTCGGTCGCGTTTGATAAAACAGGTACGTTGACACAAGGTAAACCGCAAGTAACGGACGTGGTGACTTATGATGTAACAGAAGAAACACTACTGAGTTTAACGGCTTCTATCGAGATGGGGTCAAGCCATCCTTTAGCGGTTTCATTAGTGAAGCGGGCTGAAGAACAAGGCGTTTCGATTCCTGAGGCAAGTGATAAAACTGCTCAAGTCGGCTCTGGTGTAACAGGTTTGGTGAACGGTAAATTAGTGCAAGTTATTGCGCCATCAAAAGCGGACTTCCCTGTTTCTTCGAAAGTTGAACAACGTGTTATTGAACTGGAAGAACAAGGCAAAACCGTGGTTATCGTTCGTCACGATTACGAAGTTATTGGCGTGATCGCGTGGCAAGATACTCTTCGTCAAGATGCTCAACAGGCAATCGCCACGTTGAAAATGTTTGGCGTGAGTTCTGTGATGTTGACGGGGGACAACCCACGCAGTGCGGAAGCGATAGCCCATCAAATTGGTTTGGATTACAAAGCGAGCTTGTTGCCTGCCGATAAAGTGCGTTATGTGGAACAACTTTCTACTGAGCACACGGTTGCGATGGTTGGTGATGGTATTAACGACGCACCTGCGATGAAAGCGTCTAGCATTGGTATCGCGATGGGCGGAGGTACTGACGTCGCATTAGAAACTGCTGATGCGGCACTAACGCACAACCGCTTGGTTGAATTGCCAGCAATGATTGAATTATCACGTGCGACGCTAAACAACATTCGTCAAAACGTGGCATTGGCGCTTGGCTTAAAAGGCGTGTTCTTAGTCACCAGTTTATTGGGTATCACTGGGCTTTGGGTTGCGGTCTTGGCAGACAGTGGGGCGACTGCGTTAGTGACACTCAATGCGCTACGACTTCTGCGGTTTGAATCTAAACAAGTGCAATAACGCTATTCTCAAAGTTGCTCTATATTTAACCCGAGGCGTTTCTCGTCTCGGGTTTTTATGTTTCTGTGAGCACTATAAGTTTTGTGAATGCAATCTGAGCCGTCGGACTTGTTGTTATGCAACGAAATGATAAGTTTGCCCGAATAATGTGATCAAAACCGTTTTAATTTGAAATTGTAGATTTATTACATTTTATCAATGTGATTGTGATCACTCTATGTTGATGCAAGGTTCGCTACAGTGCTCCTGTACCCAACAACTTACTAATGAGCTTATTGTTTACAAAATAAGCCACAATAAGGAGCGACATATGTCTCAAGCTGTATTCCATTTAGGTGTTACTGAAGCTGATCTTAATGGTGCAACTCTAGCCATCATTCCAGGTGATCCAGCGCGTGTTCAAAAAATCGCAGAACAAATGGAAAACCCTGTATTCCTAGCAAGTCACCGCGAATACACGCTTTACCGCGCAGAACTAGACGGTAAGCCAGTTGTGGTTTGTTCAACAGGTATCGGTGGTCCATCTACCTCTATCGCAGTAGAAGAGCTAGCACAGCTTGGTGTTCGCACATTCCTACGTGTAGGTACGACTGGTGCAATTCAACCACACGTAAACGTAGGCGATATGATCGTGACAACGGGTTCTGTTCGTCTAGATGGTGCAAGCCTACACTTCGCTCCAATGGAATTCCCAGCAGTTGCAGACTTTGATGTTGCAACCGCGATGAAAGCAGCAGTTGAAGAATCTGGTGCAACAGTTCATATGGGTGTGACTGCTTCAAGTGACACTTTCTACCCAGGTCAAGAGCGTTACGACACATTCACTGGTCGTGTTGTGAAGCGTTTCCAAGGCTCTATGAAAGAGTGGCAAGACATGGGCGTGCTGAACTTCGAAATGGAATCAGCAACGCTACTTACCATGTGTGCAAGCTCTGGCCTGAAAGCAGGTTGTGTGGCGGGTGTAATCATTAACCGTACACAAAAAGAGATTCCAGATCATTCAACACTGAAAGAAACGGAAGCTCGCTCAATTAAAGTTGTAGTAGAAGCAGCACGTAAAATGCTTTAAGCGCTCACTTTAGTTGGCATTTAAACAAACAGAAAAACCCAGAGGCTTGCCTCTGGGTTTTTCTATGTGCCTTGTTCAAGGTGCGATTTTCTAGATTCTGAAACGCAAAGTGATTGAAGCTAGGATAGGCACTAAAAACAGGCATTAAAAAAGCAGCTCCAGTGAGCTGCTTTCGTGGTTTTAGAGGGCGACTAAATTTCGTCAGAACCGCCAGCGGCTTCAAACCATTTCGCAAGATGCGTTTTGAGATCTTTCAGCTCTTCAGGGCCGATAAGCGCAAGGCCAAGATCCTCTGCACGAGTAATATCATTGTGACGAAGAGGGCGGAAGCTCACCAGCATAGCGCGAGCTTGTAGACCACCTAGCAGGTCACGCAAAGATTCCAGCTTGTACAGCGTATCGTCACCATCATCGCGCATGCCTTTTGTTTTACACTCAATGATGTGCAGCTTGTTATTTACAACCGTTGCTACGTCTAGCTCGTTACGTACTTCACTTTCACCCAGCTTACGATAAACCTGAACATTCAAAGAGCGGTCTTGAATCGTTGGCATGGTGTCTTGGATTTGCTTCACAGTGCTGTGAACCAGGGTCTCCAACCATTCGCCGTTAGAGAATCGACGTGCGTCTTCGTTCGCGAAGGTCAAAATGCCATTTTCGTAAGTCGCGATCTGTGCTTCGACAAGATCCGACAGCAGCATGTTGAGTTCACGGTAGCCTTGTTGCTTCTCTGAGAGCTCCACATCCAGCTTCTGTTCCTTACGGCAGGTTGTCGCAAGGTAGTTAAGTGTCGCCAAGCCTGGGCCCAATTCAAGCGCATTTGACGCCCAGCGTTCGCCAAGCTCATACAGTTTTTGATCAAGAAGAGGAGGAAGGTCTACGTGGTGGAACTCGCCGCGCGCACCGAAAATGGTTAGGTAGTCGGAGATAGTAATGTGGTCTTCAACTTGCGTATCTTCTTTGCCATCTGGGTAAAGCCAGCAAAGTTTGTCACTGTTTGGTTCAACTACGAAGATAGGCCAGCAATAAGTACGGAAAACCTCGTAAACCGACAACAATCGATGACGAAGGCCACAGCTTGCGTTCAGTTTGACGTCTTCTCCACGGTCGTGAAGATCTTTCGCGAGCTTTTGAATCGATTGTTTAATCAGGGTTGTATTGACAGCCGACGGAATTTCAAAAAATTCAGAAGTAATCTCTCGCTGCTCTAACACGCTACTCAGTCGGTCAAACATATCTACCTGTGTTTTGTCACCAATGAATACGATATGTGTGCTTAAAGTGCGATTATCCAATAGAGGAGTGACCAATCTCACTGGGTCTTGGTCGATAATACCAACATGAACAGCCATAGATTTTCCTTTTTGTGTGGCCGCTCGAAAAGAGAAGTGCAAGGGATGAGCAGGCCATATTACCCATATGTAGACAAGGCCGAGAAAAAACAAGGGCGACTTCATAAAAAGTCGCCCTTATACAGCTGGTTGCAGCAACTATTGCATAAAAATTTACAATTTAAAGCGATGGACTAATTCATTTTGCTGATGAGCAAGCTGAGTGAGAGATTCACTCGTATGAGTGATGCTCGACATCGCGTGGTAACTTTCATCCGCAATATTGTTGATGTCTTCAATATTGCGCGCAATATCTGCTGAGGTTTCGCTTTGCTCTGCTGCCGCTTGAGAAATGTGCGTACTCATTTGGCTGATTTCGATAATGAGTGCTTGGATCTCTTCCATTGAACTGTTCGCTTTCGAGGCTTGCTCAACCGACATTTCCATATCACTCATGCAGCTTTGAATCACTTGGTTGGCTGACTGAGAGCTCGATTGCAGATTGCTGATCATCGATTCGATTTCTGTGGTGGATTGTGTGGTTTTTGATGCCAGCACACGCACCTCATCGGCTACCACGGCAAATCCGCGTCCTTGCTCTCCTGCACGTGCTGCTTCAATCGCGGCATTGAGAGCCAACAAGTTGGTTTGCTCAGCAATGTTGCGGATGACATCCAAAATTGAGCCAATTTGACCACTCATCTTTTGCAGTTCAGAAACGGCAGACACAGACTCGTGAAGGCGCGTTTCTAGCTGATTGATAGTCGAAATGTTACTACTCATGACATTTCGGCCTTCTTCGGATGCAGACTCAACACGTTGAACCATTTCCAAAGAGCCTTGAGCGCTTTGCGCAACTTCTTGAACCGAGTGAGACATCTCGGTCATAGCCGTTGCCACGTTGGCGGTCTGCTCACGTTGTGCATTCAGCTTAGATTGCGCTTGAGAAGACGTTCGTTCGTTGGTTGTCGCGGTCGAGGCTAAGTTTTCTGATGCTTCATTTAGCTTCACTAGAATGTCGTGCAAGCTGTCCGCTAACGTGTTGATATGGCCACTAACGCGGCTGAACTCGTTGTTAAAGCGAATATCAATACGTTGCGTCATATCGCCTTTAGTCAGGCTCTCTAGCGCATTGAGAATACGTGTTAATGGCTCACGCACACTTTGCGCGATGTGATAGCCGATAGCCGCCGCAAACAAAACCACAACTACACCAATCACAATCGCTTTCGTCACGCCAGCAGAGTAAATGTCACCGGCATCATCAAGAGATTCGTTTAGTTTGTCTGTTGCTGTCGTTGTAAATTGCTCAAGGATAGCCATCGTAGAATCGACTTTGTTAGCTAAGTTCGCAATGTTGTCGTACAGAGCTGCGCGAGCGTTGAGGTAGTTGTTGTGTTGGTCTAGCACACCACCACGCATACCTACGTCACGGGTAAATTGTTCTACGGATTCGCCAAAAGCTTTTTCTAGCTCAGGAAGTTGAGTGACCAACCCACGGAATGCGTAGTTCAAATGCGTTACTGCTTTACGGTTTTTCGTTACCGCTTGCGTAACAAACTCAGGATTGGAGCTAGCCAGCGCATCAGAGGTGATCACTTCGGCATCTTTGAGTTTGATGAAGTAGCTTTTCGCCATAACTTTCACTGAAATACTCGATTGGTCTGCAACGTATTCTTTCAGGCCAACAGAAAGTTCAGTGTTGAGTTTTTGAAAGCGGCGCGATGACTTCTGCACTTCTTCTTGTGCTGAAAACATTGCTTCATAGTTGTCCATTGCTTCGAGCGCTTCGGTAAAGTAGCTTTGCTCTAGTGTCTTCAGTTGAGAAAAAGGTTCGGCAAGAGAAGGGTAGATCTGGCTTGCTGATTCGAGCTGCGCCAAAGTGGATTCAAAACGTTGTTGAGATCTCGCAAACTCCTGACGCATTTCTTCCATGCGCTGTTTATTCTCAGTGGTCAGAAAATCTTTAAAAGACTTGTCGGCAGAAAGCAGTTCCACACTGGTTTGGTTAGATAACGATACAAGGGGCAACGATGATTTAGAGACGGTTTCAAATTTACCGTGAATATCATGCATTCCCCCCATCATAATGGCAATTGTGACAGCAAACAGGATGATGATCAGCGCAAAGCCCGCATACATCCTTTTAATAACTGAACCTCGCATAAGTGAGCTTCCTCTCCCAAAAATAGACAACATAAATAAGAATTGTCTTAAAAAAGTAACAAAATTCATTGGATTGTATTGAGTTCGTGACGCACGTTTTATGACGCATACGACAAAAAAAGCTTCGTTTATTAGCATTAGATTGATAATGTTAAGTGAACACTGTTTTTTATTGAGCTCAGCTTTGGGTTGGAGCATACTAAATGGGTTACACACCTTTATAAAATGGAGTCCCCATGGCGGAAGAAACTATCTTTAGTAAAATTATTCGTAAGGAAATCCCAGCAGACATTCTTTACCAAGATGATTTAGTGACCGCGTTTCGCGATATTAACCCTCGCGCGCCAAGCCACATTCTTATCATCCCGAACAAGTTGATTCCGACAACGAACGACGTGGAAGCAGAAGACGAAGCAATGATGGGACGCCTATTCACTGTGGCGAAGAAGCTTGCGAAAGAAGAAGGTATTGCTGAAGACGGTTACCGTTTGATCCTTAATTGCAACCCTCATGGTGGCCAAGAGGTTTACCATATCCACATGCACCTACTAGGCGGTCGTCCTTTAGGTCCAATGGTATTGAGCTAAGCTAATTTGAAAAGGGTGGTGCCTATGCCACCCTATTTATATTCTTTTCTGAGCACACATTTGCGGAGATAAATGTGAAATTAGGTGTGAAGCTGTTTGGACTAATTAGCTGGGTCTTGATGGCGTCTGGCTGCGCTAATTTGTCTGCGGGCAATTTGTTTAGCCACTACAGCGACCAGAATCAAGAAGTTTATCAGGCAGTTGTTGCTGGCAATTATGCCAACGCTGAGCAACTCCAATCGAGCGACGTCGGTGGCGAGATCCTTGGCAATTTCGAAAAGGGTCGTATTTCATTCCTTGCGAAAGATTATCCAACCAGCCTCAAAGCTCTCGAAGAGAGCGACCGCGCGGTACGTGTTCAACAAGACCGAGCAACCATTTCTGTTTCTGAAACAGCGACGAGCGTAGGTTCACTTGCTGTAAACGACAATCTTAACGAATACCAACCTGCAGACTATGAACTCGGCTTTTTGCATTTATACCTTGGTCTGAACTATCTACAAAAAAATGATTTAGAAGGCGCACTCGTCGAAGTTCGTCGTGCTAACCAAGTTCAGGAAGCGGCGAGAAAAGCGCGTGAAAAAGAGCTGAAGTCGGCAGAAAAAGATCTTAAAAACCAAGGTATGTCAGCCAACTTAGGCAGCGTGCTCGCGAGTTATCCAGACGCAGGGAAAAAACTCAGCGCGGTGCAAAACGGTTATCTCTTCTATCTTTCTGGTTTGTTGTACGAAGCGTCACGTGATCTTAACAGCGCTTATGTGGATTACCGTCGCGCTTTGGCTGTGATGCCAGATAACAAACAGGTTATTGAAAGCACGATGTACGCCGCGAAAAAGCTCGGTATGCGTGAAGACTTACGTCTGCTTGAAAAACGCTATGGCAAGGCACCGACAGGGTTAAATAAGTCACAAGGACGCGTCATTGTGATTGACGAGCAAGGTGTGGTTGAGGCTTTGCAAGGTTGGCGTATTGATTTACCTATTTTTGACAGTCGCGGCAATGGCGCAATCTACTCATTGGCACTACCTTATTATCCGAAACGTGGGGCACCACGCTTTAGTGATGTGGCTTTGAATGGAACAAAACTGCCTTCTAGTACGTTGGCTGACGTTAATGCCATGGCTCAGAATGATTTGAATGAACGCTTAACGACAATAGTGATTCGCCAAGCCATTCGCGTTTGGGCGAAAGACCGAATCAGAAAAGAAGCAGCGAAAAAAGGCGATGACGTGGGCAATATTCTTTTCAACGTTTGGAATACGTTAACAGAACAACCAGATACTCGAAGCTGGCAAACGCTGCCAGCGCAAGTGAAGACGGCCTCACAAATTGTGAAGCCGGGTACACAGCAGCTAAATTTAGGCGATCAAGTCTATCAATTTGACGTACCAGCGCAGCAAACCACACTGGTGTGGGTTTCTCGTCAGGGAGCGCATTCGACGGTATGGCATAAACAATTAGGGAGATTGTAATGAGAGCATGGCTTATTGGCTTAGCAGTCATTATCGGTTTGGCAGGTTGTGCGGACAACACTGCTGGGATCCGAGTTGATGGCCAAACACAAAACGTATTTTTTAACGATAACGTATTGGGCAGCCGACTGTTGGTTGACAACATCACCACGACTTACGTCGATGATCGACCACGTGGTGTGGTGCAGTTAAGCAGTAACTACAAAGGTGACCAGCACATTCTTTATCGCTTCTACTGGTACGACAACAATGGTTTGGAAGTGAACACCAAACCGGGGCCTTGGCGCAAAATGATCGTGCGTGGATTTGAATCTGTGACGCTTTCGGAGGTCACGGTCAATCCAAATGGCACACATTTCCGTGTTCAAATTAGAGAAGCACAAGACGATTAATCTGAACGGCTTTGCCGTAGCTGCCGCGCCAACATGCGCTGGTATTGATATAACTAAGGAACTCTCATGAAAAAAAGTATTATTGCTCTTTTAGGTCTAGCCGTTATTTTGGGTGGTTGTTCTAACAAAGTCTCTTACGGTGATTCACAAGCGACTGAAACCACAACCATCGATTTCGGTTCGACGGACCTACAAAAAATTGCTGGCGAGATGGTAGACAGCATGATGATGTCAGGTTCAGTAGCTGCAATTACTCGTGACCAACGTCCAATCGTGTTTGTTGAGCGAATCAAGAACAAAACCAGTGAGCACATCGACACTGAATCGATCACTGATACCATCTCAACTAAAATGCTGAACTCAGGCAAATTCCGCTTTGTTGATATGGACCGCGTAGAATCGGTTCGTGAGCAACTTAACTTCCAAAATACGGACGAGCTTGTTAACCAAAGTACAGCAATTCAGTTTGGTAAAATGGTCGGTGCGCAATACATGCTTTACGGTAACCTTTCTAGCATCGTGAAAAATGCAGGTAGCGATAAAGATGTATACTACAAAATGACAATGCGTTTGATGGATTTGGAAACAGGCCTAATCGAATGGGCTGATGAAACAGAAATCCGCAAAGAGCAATCTAAGAGCCTATTTGGCCTTTAATTGACCATAATGGAGAAGTCATCAATGGCGTGGTTTTCTTGGCAACAAGCAAAACAATTAGATCCGAGCTTAAATGCGTTAGATGGCTTCTTTTCAGAACCACCGGTGAAGGTGCAAACCGTCACCGGCGGGCTCACCAACCGCTGTTGGCGGTTGGAATCTTCTCAAGGCCTTGCTTATGTCTGGCGACCGACCAGCAACGTATGCAAGGCTTTTTCTATCTCTCGTCATAACGAGTATCAAGTTCTTCATGCGATCGAGCCGCTAAATCTCGGGCCAAAGCCGATCTTCGTTCATGAGCAAGGGCTGTTAGTGGAGTGGATCTATGGGATCACGCTGACAAAAGATGGCATCGAGTTGGAAGAGCTCTTACCCATCGCGGCGACCATTCATCAATACCATTCGAGCTCCATACCTGTTGTGCCATTTTCTTACATCTCGCGAATTGATCATTATTGGTTGGAGTTAGAAGGAAAGTACGTCGGTTCGGAATTTGAAACCCTGTACAAACAGTGGCGTTCTGAACCTAGTGTTGAGCAAATTCCGTTAGCGCTGTGTCACTTTGATTTGGGGTGTTACAACCTAGTTCGGGGAGAGCAGGGCGTGAAAGTCATTGATTGGGAGTACGCAAGCCTTGCAGATCCAAGATTAGATTTAACGCTCATTTTGCAAATTACCGATTCGCCAATAGAAGAGTCGGTTGAACGCTATTGCCAGATTCGAAATATTGAAAATACCTCAGTTTGGCTTGAAGGAGTAAAAGCGTGGCAACCCCGCACTTTAGTGATGGCAATGCTTTGGTACTTGCTTGCTTATAAATTGTGGGGAGATGAACAATACTTAAACAGTGCGCAAGAGTTTAAAGATTTATTGTGTTTAGAAGATCACTGTTTTGAGAACTCGTGACGTTTTCCCCTTTATCAGTAAGGAAATAGTGGTAGTTTTAAAAAAAGTACCAGATTTTACAGGGAGAGGTACACATGATTATTTACTTGCACGGCTTTGATAGTACAAGCCCAGGTAACCACGAAAAAGTTCTTCAACTACAGTTCATCGATGACGATGTTCGTTTCATTAATTACAGCACGCTTCATCCTAAACATGACATGCAGCACCTGCTAAAAGAAGTGTCGAAGGTTATCGATCAATCTGATGATCCTAATCCACTTATCTGTGGGGTTGGCCTGGGTGGGTATTGGTCTGAACGTATTGGTTTCTTGTGTGGTATTAAGCAAGTGATGTTCAATCCGAACTTACATCCAGAAAACACCATGGCTGGTCGCATCGATCGCCCAGAAGAATACGAAGATATTGCAACGAAGTGTGTAGATCAGTTCAGAGCTAAAAACCAAGGGCGCTGTTTAGTGATTTTGTCGAAAGAAGATGAAATTCATGACAATACAAAAACGGCTTCTGAGTTAGAAAAGCACTACGACATCATCTGGGATGAATCGCAGTCACATAAGTTCAAGAAAATCTCTCAGCATCTTCAAGCGATGAAAGAGTTCAAAAATACCTAGTATGCAAAACTCATTGTTTACGATTTAAACAGCACTGCTTGCAGTGCTGTTTTTCTATCTGTCCCATTTCGCTTTTTGCTGGATTACTCCAGCTCACATTTTCAGCCGTTTAAAGGCAAGAATATTGTGTTCTTTCTATGGTTTTCTTACTGATGAACTATGTGGCACGAATACCTTGTTGTAGAGTAGTCGAAAAGTAGTCAATCCGCATCCAGAGTAAGGATTTTGGTTGCCTTCAAAGGATGGCTCTATATAATGAACCAGACTAAAATAATTTGATAAATATCAAAAAAAATTGAGAGCGAGTGAGAAACTTGCCCACTTTTGTCTGGAATCGTATGTTTCAGGCGATGTAAATGATGCCCAATGAACAAACAGTAATAACAACGAAAAACATAGGCATCCGTTTTAATCCAAACAAGCTGAGACACCTCTAAGAACCAAGAATTCATCGGTTGGATGTTTTACTGCAGATTTGCTGTAAGTGAGACATCGGGCTGAACCCCATATATTCATTTTTGTAGAGGAAAATCATTGTGACACGCATTATCGTTGTAGGCGGCGGTGCTGGTGGCCTTGAGTTGGCGACTAAGCTTGGCCGTACTCTTGGTCGTAAGAACCGTGCGCAAATTACGCTAGTAGACCGTAAAGCGAGCCACTTGTGGAAACCACTGTTGCATGAAGTTGCAACGGGTTCTTTGGACGAAGGTGTTGACGCTTTGAGCTACCGTGCTCATGCGAAAAACCATAGCTTCGATTTCCAAATGGGTAGCCTTCAAGACATCGACCGTGAACGTAAAGTGATCATTTTAAGTGAGCTGAAAGACGAGCACGGTGAACTTCTTATGCCAAGCCGCGAGCTAGAATACGATCTTCTAGTGATGGCGATTGGTTCAACATCGAACGATTTCAACACTCCAGGCGTTCGAGAAAACTGTATTTTCCTAGATAGCCCAGAACAAGCGCACCGTTTCCGTACAGAAATGAACAATGAGTTCCTAAAGCTGCATGCGAAAAACGGTAATGGTACAGTGGATATCGCGATCGTTGGTGCTGGTGCAACGGGCGTTGAGCTATCGGCTGAGCTGCACAATGCCGTGAAAGAACTTCGCACTTACGGATTTGGTGATCTAGATTCAAGCAAGCTGAATGTTAACCTGATTGAAGCGGGCGAGCGCATTCTTCCTGCATTGCCACCACGTATTTCGTCTGCGGCGCATCAAGAGCTTGTTAAGCTGGGTGTAAACGTTCGTACAGCAACGATGGTGACTAAGGCGGAGAAAGACGGCCTAACTACCAAAGATGGCGAAAAGATTCCTGCGCAAATCATGGTTTGGGCTGCGGGTATCAAAGCACCTGATTTCATCAAAGACATTGCAGGTCTAGAAACAAACCGTATTAACCAATTGGTTGTGAAAGGAACACTGCAAACAACGCGCGATGACGATATTTTTGTTATCGGCGACTTGGCGCAATGCACACAACCAGACGGCTCATTTGTGCCACCTCGTGCGCAAGCTGCGCACCAAATGGCTAGCCAAGCGTTCAGCAACATTGTGGCGAAGCTAAATGGTCGTGAGTTGAAAAACTATGTGTACAAAGACCATGGTTCTTTAGTGTCTCTAAGCCGCTTCTCTACAGTAGGTAGCTTGATGGGCAACTTAACCAAAGGGTCGATGATGGTTGAAGGCCGTATTGCACGTGTTGTTTATATCTCACTATACCGCATGCACTTGATGGCACTTCACGGCGTGTTCAAAACAGGCTTGATGATGCTGGTTGGCCGCATTAACCGTGTATTGCGTCCAAACCTTAAGCTTCACTAATATCGGCGATTCAGCCAGTTTCAGTGTTGAAACCATAGAATAGAAAAAGCCACCGCAAGTCGGTGGCTTTTTATTTCTATTTTGTCCCGTCCCAAATAAGACTGACACCTTCCAACGCTTACCGCTGTCTTACAGCAAATCAGTTGGCAGAAGTGAATACACGACGCCATCTTTTGGTTTGCCATGGAAAATAAATCGATTTCTGGCGATGGCTTCTTTTTTGGCTCCAACGGATTCGATCAAAGCTTGGCTGGCGTTGTTATCAGGATCACAAACGATTTCAATACGCGTTAAGCTCAGTTTCGCAAAACAAAATTCTGCCAACGCTTTAATCGCCTCTTGAGCGTAGCCTTGTCTTTGGTAACGGTCTGCCACCCAATAACCAATACTCGCCATATTAAACGTATGGTAAAGCTCATTCACGGCTGCCATTCCTAGCAAGGTATTGCTATCTCTATCATAAATACCGAAACCAAATGCTTCCGTTTTGACCCAATTTAAACGTGTTGCTAGTAGAAAGTCTTGGGCATCTTTTAGCGAGACTTCTGCGTCACACCAATCAAGCCAAGTATGCAAAGAGGGGGATTGGGAGAGCAATCGTTGTAGCGAGTGAGCGTCATCTGCTGGGATAAGACGAAGGGCTAGGCGAGGGGTGATGATTTCAAAATCTGGGCTCATGAACAAATACGACTTCCATTGCTGATTTTAGAGATATGACCTTTCGTTCCTTAGGTCGTTGTAGTTGTTGGCTTGGGTTTACTTCGCTCAAAGGCTAAGGCTTCAAACCGAGTGACTACTGGCATGGTTGTGATTAAATGAGTTTAGGTGATATGAAGTGGTAGATAAAACAAAGCGCAGCGATTGCTGCGCTTTGTAGAACTGTCGAAGTTTAGTTAACTCGACGCACTTGGATGATCATTCCCATTAGAGGGTTGTCTAAGTAGTGCGTTTCGCTGCTTTTCATGCGGCGTTTTTGATCCAATCGGTAGCTCTTTAAGAAGGTTTCTTCAGTCACCGTTGGTGAGATTTCTGCGAGGTTACCCACTTGAACGTTGCCGTCAACATCACCGAGTTCATCATTCAACTGGTCAGTTGATTTAGACTCAAAGCGAACTTCACGAACGCTTGGTTCACGCAAATCCAGCGTGGTTTCTGCAAACAAGTAATGCTGCACGTAAATTTGGAATTTGCCATCTAACTCATACAGTGGGCCGTTGATGGTTTCTTCGTTATAGCCGTCGCTAGAGTAGCTGTTATTGCCATTAATCGGGCTACCGTCTGCATTGTAAGAGCCAGAGAAATCACGACCACCTACAATTCGAAAGATTGGCGCGCTTGCTTTCCCTCGATCACCTTGACGCCATGCTACGTGTTTTAGCACTTTAAATCCGGCGTGATTGTTCAGCGCCGCTTCTTGTGCGTTTAAGCGGAAAGAAGAGCGAGGTAACAGAGTTACGCCTTTAGAGCGGCGGTAGGCTTCGCTGTCCAAACTGCCGACATTTTCCATGTCGATTTTAGGCAGTTGGTTTGGCCAAGATTCAGTAGTGCTTTCAGCGTCGACTGCTCGCTTGAAAATAATTACTTCAATATCAAATTGACGCGCAGCCCAAGAAGGCATTGAGACACATAGAAGCAATAACGGGATCAATATTCTCATTCGACTATTAGCTCGTTGGTAATAAATTCTGTTTAAAATCATTCAGTAAGTCTTGTACAAACTGAATGCGTTTACGTCGGTCCGCCAATGGTACGCTAAACTTGAACTTAGTTGGACCTTCCATTGCAAATTTTTGCGGCTGTGATTGCAGGAGTTTAACTAAATACGCTGGATTTATGTCAGCATCAGGGTAAAACTCGATAAATCCACCTTTATCATGGGCTTCTATCTTCTTCGCTTTAATACTACCTGCGGCAAATTTCAATTCTGAGACAGCCAGCAAGTTCTTCGCGGCATCAGGAAGTAAGCCAAAGCGGTCGATCAGCTCAACTTTTAATTCGGATAGCTCATCGCTGTCGCTCACACTCGCAATTCGTTTGTACATCGACAGACGCGTATTGACGTCTGGAATGTAATCATCAGGCAGTAGCGCAGGGATTCTCAGTTCCACTTCTGTTTGTTCACGAAGCAGATCATCCAATGATGGCTCTTTACCTTCTTTCAACGCTTCGACTGCTTGTTCAAGCATTTCCATATACAGTGTAAAACCAACCGATTGAATTTGACCACTTTGTTCGTCACCAAGCAGTTCACCAGCGCCACGAATTTCCAAATCGTGCGTTGCCAGAGTAAAGCCCGCGCCTAAGTCTTCCAGTGAAGCAATGGCATCGAGACGTTTAATGGCATCTTTGGTCATTGCTTTTGGATGTGGCGTTAACAAATAAGCATAGGCTTGATGGTGAGAGCGACCAACACGGCCACGCAATTGATGCAGTTGCGCCAAGCCAAGGTTGTCTGCACGATCCATAATGATTGTGTTGGCCGTCGGAACGTCGATACCCGTTTCAATGATGGTGGTACACACCAAGACGTTAAAGCGCTGGTGGTAGAAATCATTCATGATACGTTCTAGTTCGCGTTCACGCATTTGACCGTGTGCCACGGTAATACGGGCTTCTGGAATGAGTTTTTGTAAGTCTTCTGCCGTTTTTTCGATGGTTTCGACCTGATTGTGCAGGAAGTAAACCTGACCACCACGCATGATTTCACGCAGTACGGCTTCTCGCACCACGGACTCTTCACGTTCACGAACAAATGTCTTAATAGCTAAACGGCGTGCTGGTGGTGTGGCGATGATCGACAAATCACGCATACCACTCATTGCCATGTTCAGCGTACGGGGGATCGGCGTTGCCGTTAGGGTGAGAATGTCCACGTCAGCGCGCATCGCTTTGACTTTCTCTTTTTGACGAACACCGAAGCGATGCTCTTCGTCGACGATCAACAAACCCAAATCTTTGAATTTGATGTCGCTGGAGAGCAATTTGTGCGTACCGACGACGATATCAACTTTGCCATCCGCCACATCTTGCAAAATCACTTTTTGCTCTTTGGCTGATTTAAAGCGAGAAAGCACCTCGACTCGGATTGGCAAGTTCGCGAAGCGGTCACGGAAGTTTTCAAAATGCTGCTGAGCAAGCAGGGTTGTTGGCACGAGTACGGCAACTTGTTTGCTGTTGTCCGTAGCAACAAAGGCCGCACGCATGGCAACTTCTGTTTTACCAAAACCAACGTCACCACACACCAAGCGATCCATGGCTTTTGCTTGGCACATATCGGAAAGTACCGCGTTGATTGCCATGGCTTGATCATCGGTTTCTTCAAACGGGAATGTTGCTTTGAAGGTCGCGTATTGGCCACGATCTAAGGCAAATTTAAAGCCCGGTTTTAGCTCACGCTTCGCGTATACATCAAGTAGCTCTGCTGCAACATCGCGTACTTTCTCAGCTGCTTTTCGACGTGCTTTCGACCACGCTTCACCGCCAAGTTTGTGCAGAGGAGCCGTTTCTTCAGCGCCGCCAGAGTAACGGCTGATCAAGTTTAGCGAGGAAACGGGAACATAAAGTTTGGCGTCGTTTTGATATTCAAGCGTCACATACTCGGTTTTCATTCCCCCCGCTTCAAGGGTTTGCAGACCAATGTAGCGACCGATACCGTGGTCTATATGAACAACAGGTTGACCTGGTTTCAGCTCGGCAAGGTGGCGAATAACAGTGTCACTGTTGACGGCTTTTTTGTCTTTGCGACGGCGTTGAATTACGCGATCGCCAAGCAAGTCACTTTCGCATATCAGCGCGAAATTCAGCTCGTCATGAATAAAGCCGTGTTCTGCTGAACCAAGAATCAACGTGAAACGGTGGTCTGACTCCAAAGCGTGATACAGCGATTCTTGCACCACTGGGCGAACTTTGATGCCTTGCAAAAGTTCAGTCAGGGCTTCGCGTCGACCTTCTGATTCCACGGAAAAGATGATTTTGCCCGTAAATTGTTCGCTGAATTGGCGAAGACGAGACAATGGCTCTTTGTTTTGCTGTTGAACGCCAAGTTCTGCCAGTGTTTGTACCGCTAAGTTTTGGCGGCCAGCACGTTTCACTACTTTCTCTGGGCTGAGCTGTGCCTGAGGAAGTTGTTTGAAGTGTGCAAACAATTCGTCTTTCTTGAGCCACAAATCGTGTGGGGCAAGAAGTGGACGCAGAGGATCAATTTTCTTTTGATCGTAGCGATACTCGACGTCATTTAAGAATGTGTCGACGGCTGCTTCAATGTCGCCGTATGTGATCAGCTGCGAATCTTCAGGTAAGTAGTCGAACAGGGTTTCGGTATGGTCGAAGAACAGCGGTTGCCAGTATTCAATGCCTGCCGGCCACGTTCCTTTGGTGACTTGCATGTAGATGGATTCTGGCTCGCGTCTCGCCTCAAACTGGGTGCGCCAACGAGTACGGAAATCTTCAATCGCTTCTTTCGTCGTTGGGAATTCATGCGCAGGCAGTAATTGGATTTGCTGAATGTCTTCAATAGAACGCTGGTTTTCTGGATCGAAAGTGCGAATGGTGTCGATCTCATCATCGAAAAAGTCAATACGGTAAGGATCAGCACTGCCCATCGGGAATAAGTCGAGAATCGAACCTCGGCTCGCGTATTCACCCGGCCCAAATACTTGGTCTACGTGACGGTAACCCGAGTTCTCTAGTTGCACTCTCAGGTTTTCTAGCGAGAAATTATCGCCTGTTTTGACCATTAGTGTGTGCTGTAACAAAAAATCTCGCGGAGATTGGCGCTGAAGAACAGTGCTGACTGGCACGATAGTGACACCGCCACGTTGATTCGGCAGTTGGTATAGGCGAGCAATACGGTCAGAAATGATCTCTTGGTGTGGAGAAAAATTGTCGTATGGCAACGTTTCCCAATCTGGGAAAAGGCTTACCGGTTGGTCGGTAAACTGTTCGATTTCTGCTTGCAGTTTCAACGCGATCTGCGGATCTGGCACAACCAGTAGTGAGTGACTTGAATGCTGCTTGGCCAGTTCGGCAATGGCGAGTGGCAGCGCTGCACCGGGTAAGTTGCCAAGTTGTTTTTTGTCGCCACGCTCAGTTGGATTGGTGACGGAAAGTATCGTTGCTTTGGTCATAGGAGTTATTTTTTATCTCGCTCCAGTGAGCGCTGACGTAAAAGTTTTTGTTGTTGATATAAAGCGGCTTTAATGAGCAAATCTTGGTCTGCTTCTCTGAGCATTTTATATCTAAGAGTGACGACGAACCCTTGCTCAGAGGCGACACACTCTACGACTTGAGCGTAGCAGTAAATTGCCGCAGCAGGATGGTCAAGAAAGAGTTTTACTCGGACAAATTGGCCCGTTTCTACTGGGCTTGATGAGCGGTAACTCAACTGACTTGCACCAAATTGAGTGGTCTGGAAGCGAACCGAAATATCATCTTGTTGAGATAACATAAAGCTCAGCAGTAAGTTGAGCTTTGAGTTTTGCGTATCGAGCAAACTAATAACGTGTTTAAGCTCTTTATTTTGCAGCTCTAGGCGTGCGTTATCTGCCAATGTATCTAAGTGGCTGAACTCGCTTGCGACAATAAAAGGCGCAGGAATTTCTGACACAAACGTTTCTTCGTCTGGCAAAGCAAAATCGGTCCCCAAGGCTTCCACGTTAATGGTGAGGTTATGGTGAACGGTGAAGTATTCTTGCTCTGTCATAAATCGGTCCTTTGTTGCCAGCGAGCACTCTTATTTCACGAATAATAAGAGGGATAGGGCACTGATTATCGCTAACTGAATGAAGTTATCAAGTTTACCACTACTGCGTTTGAACTTTTTGCCCTAAATGCAGACTTATTGCATGTCGTTGACAAATTTAGCGATTATCTTGTCTTCTTCATGAGAAGAGTAAGGTAAGATAACTCTTATTATTTAGAACTAGGGTCAATCGCCCTTATTAGAAAACCAGTTGGTTTGTCCTGTATGTATCATCCTATCTCTTTGTTTATTGGCTTGAGATATCTTCGGGGACGCTCCGGAGATAGGTTTAGCCGATTTGTTTCTTATATGTCGACGGCGGGCATCACGATCGGTGTGATGGCGTTGGTCACTGTGCTTTCGGTTATGAACGGATTCGAAGCACAACTGAAAGAGCGCATTCTTGGTGTTCTTCCTCACGCGGTGATTTCTCAACATGATGGTCGCACTCCACTGACGGAGTCTGCGCCGCAATTCATTCAAGCGATGTCGGATGTTGCTGAGCCAGAACCTGTTGTTCGCGGAGAGGCGGTAATTCAAAGTTCGGCACAACTGACGGCAGGTTATTTGATTGGGATTGAGCCTAAGAAAGGCGACCCGATTGCCAACCATTTGATTGCGGGTCGTTTGTCTTCTCTTCAAGCGGGAGAGTACAAAGTGTTTCTTGGCCACAGTTTAGCGCGCTCTCTTAAGGTTTCTATTGGCGACAAAGTTCGTTTAATGGTGACAAACGCCACGCAGTTTACCCCTCTTGGTCGAATCCCTAGTCAGCGCAACTTCACAGTGGCTGGTATTTTTAATACCGGTTCGGATGTCGATGGTCAGCTTATGATCGTCAATATGGCGGATGCAGCTAAGTTAATGCGCCTGCCCAAAGATACCGTATCTGGCTGGCGAGTGTTTTTCTCTGACCCATTTATGGTGACGGATTTCGCTGATAAACCGATGCCTGAAGGGTGGCAGTGGAGTGATTGGCGTGTACAACGTGGTGAGCTTTTCCAAGCTGTGAAAATGGAAAAGAACATGATGGGCTTAATGCTGGGGCTCATTGTCGGCGTTGCAGCGTTTAACATCATTTCTGCTTTGATCATGGTGGTGATGGAAAAACAATCTGAAGTCGCGATTTTGAAAACGCAGGGTATGACGCAATCGCAAGTCATGACGATTTTCATGGTGCAAGGCGCAAGTAGTGGTGTGATTGGGGCTATTGTCGGCGGAGCGGTTGGCGTGGCGTTGTCACTCAACCTCAACGCCATTTTGGAATCGGCTGGCGTGGCTCTGTTCAGCTTTGGCGGGCATTTGCCAATTGTGATTGATTCTTTCCAAATTCTATTAGTGGTAGTGCTAGCGATTGCTCTGAGTCTGGCTGCTACTGTTTATCCTTCTTACCGAGCATCTTCTGTTAAACCTGCTGAGGCACTTCGCTATGAATAAGCTATTAGAATGTCGTGATATTCGTAAAGTATACCGAGAAGGTTCCTTGGATACGGAAGTGTTGAAAGGCGTGAGCTTTGATATCGATAAAGGTGAGCTCGTTTCTATTGTTGGCTCATCGGGCTCTGGTAAGAGTACGCTGCTTCATATCCTTGGCGCATTGGACGACGCTACGCAAGGTGAAGTGGATTTTTTAGGGCAGAACCTATCAGCGTTAAGCTCCAATAAACAGGCTGCTCTTCGCAACAAACATCTTGGTTTTGTGTATCAATTTCACCACTTACTTGCTGATTTTACGGCGCTCGAAAATGTCGCAATGCCACTGCTGATTGGCGGTATTAAAGTGACAGAAGCTAAACAGGCGGCAAAAGCGCTGCTTGAGAAAGTGGGCTTGAGCCATCGTATGGATCACCGCCCATCAGAGCTGTCTGGTGGTGAGCGCCAGCGCGTGGCCATTGCTCGTGCTCTTGTGAACAAGCCTGACTTAGTTTTGGCTGACGAACCAACTGGTAATCTGGATCATAATACGGCTTTGGCGATTTACGATTTGATGCGTGAACTAAACAAAGAGTCGAACATCGCCTTTTTGGTGGTGACGCATGACAACGAACTCGCAGCAAAAATGGACCGTCAGATGCACATGCAAGATGGCCTTCTGGTGGATCGTTTGATGACCAAATCTGCATCGGTGGAGGGCTAGTTTTGTTCTCTTCTTTAGCATTGATGATTGGTGGACGCTTTAGCCGTGCGAAAAAGCGCAACAAAATGGTGTCGTTCATTTCTCTTTCTTCAACCATTGGTATTGCAGTAGGCGTGGCGGTGATCATCATTGGCCTTTCGGCGATGAATGGTTTTGAGCGTGAGCTTCAGTCGCGTGTGTTGTCCGTGATTCCTCATGGTGAGTTAGAAGGGGTTAACGGGCCACTGCAGAACTACACCAAGACGATGAACCAAGCGCTGCAACATGAGCATGTCGTTGCTGCCGCACCGTACGTCCGCTTTACAGGTTTAGCCGAAAAAGGCAGTAAACTAAAGGCGATTGAAGTGCGTGGTGTGGATCCTGCGTATGAGCAAGCGGTGTCGAGCATGTCTGACTTTATTGATCCAGAGGCGTGGCAAAACTTTTACTCAGGCCAACAACAAGTGATTTTAGGTCGAGGAGTTGCAAATGAGTTGAAGGTGCAAGTCGGTGACTACGTCACGTTGATGATTCCTCAAACGGGTGGCACAAATAAAGTTCAAGCGCCGAAACGTGTGCGCGTCAAAGTGGCGGGCTTTTTGACGTTGAACGGCCAAATTGATCATTCATTGGCTTTAGTTCCGCTGGCGGATGCGCAGCAATACGCTCGTTTAGGAGACGGCGTAACTGGAATTTCTCTAAAAACCGATGATGTTCTTGATGCGCCTTCGATCGTTCGAGAAGTCGGCAACCTAGTGAATGTGTACGTATATTTGAAGAGTTGGCAGCAGCAGTTTGGCTTTCTCTACCGTGACATTCAGTTGGTACGCACGATCATGTATTTAGTCATGGTATTAGTGATTGGTGTGGCGTGTTTCAATATCGTCTCGACATTGATGATGGCGGTGAAGGACCGCGCAGCAGAGATCGCGATTTTGCGTACGATGGGGGCAAAAGATGGTCTGATTAAACGTATTTTCGTTTGGCAGGGCGTCTTCTCTGGAGTGTTTGGTAGCCTTGTCGGTAGCCTTGTTGGTGTGTTGGTTGCGTTGAATTTAACTCCAATCATTAAGGGGCTTGAAGGCTTAATAGGACACCAGTTTTTATCGGGTGACATCTACTTTGTGGACTTTCTTCCATCGCAGTTGCATTGGCCTGACGTCGCATTGGTGTCGACCACCGCTATAGTATTAAGCCTATTGGCCACTTGGTACCCAGCTTCTCGTGCAGCGAAACTGAACCCTGCCGCAGTTTTGAGTGCTAAGTAGCGAAGGAAGGAAAGCTAGCCTCGTAGACATCGTTGCTAGCGATGACTTATTTTGCTAAGTACTCTAGATACAGAAAAGGACCTTTCATGGTCCTTTTTTGTATTCATTAGCATCTTTTCATTCTTTGCTTACATTTCGTTTCAGCTTTATTGTCGTTTGAACCTCAAGCCATGTCGCAACGAATGATTTTAGCGTCTTATCCGCTTATCTTACTTTTCGTTTTTGCCAACTGCGAACGACAGAGTAGCGCCACAATCCGCGAATACCGAAATAACCAATGATCGCAGAACCCACACCGCAAATTGCGCACCCCAATAGGAATGGAGGCCCAATCGTGCTCATCTGTTGCATGATAAAGTCCCAAGATAGCTCAAAATGGAATGGCTGAGGTGGAACATGCATGACCCATGCACCGAGCTTGTAAGCAAAGTAAAACAAGACTGGCATGGTAATAGGGTTGCTGACCCAAACGAGAGCGACTGACAGAGGTAAATTTACGCCCATTAAAATGGCTAAACCTGCAGACATAATCATCTGGCTCGGAAGCGGGACAAACGCCATAAATAGGCCAACGGCAAAAGCACCTGACGCAGAGCGACGGTTTAAGCACCAAAGGTTCGGGTTGTATAACACATTGCCGAAGACCTTCAATGCTTTTTGGCGTTTGATCACTTCGTGATCAGGCATGAAGCGTTTTATCAGCTTTCTAGGCATAGGACGACATGACTCTCTTAGAAAAAAGTTGGACCTTGGCGTTATTTGTCGCGAGCGTAATTTCGTCTGCATGGTGGCCGACGATGCCGGATTGGCGTTGGTTGCTGCTGGGAATAATTACCACTGGCTCAATAATTAAATTACGTCGAGGCTTAATTAGCATAGGCGTAATTGTGGGCTTTATGGTTGTCATCGTCCACGGCAATATTATGGAGTATCAGAGACAAGCCCTTTTTCAAGCAGGTGAGAATAGTACCATAATTGGTAGAGTTGACAGCTCTTTTACGCAAATAAGTCACGGATATGAAGGTGTCGTAGCGATAAAACAAGTGAATACTCACACTCTGTTACCTTTTCTTAAACCTAAAGTCCGCCTTATAACGCCATTCCCACTAGCTGTTAACAGTGAGTTTACGACTAACGTTTTGATTAAGCCCATTATCGGCCTCAGAAATGAAGCGGGTTTCGACGCAGAAAAGCAGTCAATGGGAAATGGTGTTGTTGCAAGAGCGGTCGTAACTAAAGATTCATACTGGGTCATTCGTACTTCTTCGTCTTGGCGCGAAGCTATTATTCAAACTGTTGAGCGTGATATTTCTCGCCTTGAGCATTTTGCTCTAATTAAAGCACTGGTTTTTGCTGATCGCACTGGGCTTACCAAAGAGGATTGGCAGTCTCTGCGTGACAGCGGATTACTGCATCTTGTATCAATTTCTGGTCTACACATTGGGATGGCATTGACGTTTGGGCTCGCCCTTGGTGGGCTTATTCGGCTTGCTATGCCGCGATATTGGTTTCTGCCATCAGTGAGTGGGTTGGCGTTTGCCATTGTTTACGCTTGGCTTGCTGATTTTTCTTTGCCGACGACCCGAGCCGTTTCTGTTTGTATCATCTATCTTGCTTTGAAGTATTGGCTTGTTCATTGGAGTCCATGGCGCGTACTGTTATTGGCTGTGGCGTTGCAACTTTTCTTCCAACCTTTTGCTTCTTTTAGTTTGAGTTTTTGGCTGTCTTATTTATCCGTTGGTGCCGTTTTGTTTGCGGTTAACACAGTGCAAGACTCGAAGGAAGGTCGTTTGGGAAAGTTGCGGATACTTCTGTTGACTCAACTGATACTGAGCTTATTGATTGTCCCGATCAGTGGCTATTTTTTCTCTGGATTTAGCTGGTCTTCTTTAGTCTACAATTTGGTTTTCATTCCTTGGTTTGGCTTTGTTGTCGTTCCAATCATGTTTGCTGCTTTAATCGCGTCATTGCTCTTTCCTATGTTGGCGACGGTTCTATGGTATTTGCTTGACGTATTCCTTGTGCCACTAAGTTGGTCGGTTCGATATGCCATAGGAACTTGGCAACCCATTAGTGCCGAGTGGACATTTGTTATTGCTGTAGTGAGTGTCGTGCTCGTTTTAAGACATGTTATGCCTCGTTACGTTTGGATGTTTGTCTGTGTAATTGTTGTGATGACCGGGTTGTTTCCTAAGCAATATAACCAAACTTGGCGTATTGATGTACTTGATGTCGGGCATGGGTTGGCGGTACTGGTTGAAAAAGAAGGGAGAGTTTTACTCTATGATACGGGCAAGGCTTGGCAAAACGGCAGTATAGCTGAGCAAGTGATTACGCCAGTACTGCACCGCAGAGGCTACTCAAGTGTCGATACGATGATTTTAAGTCATGCCGATAATGACCATGCTGGCGGCCGAAAAGTGATAGAACAGTACTTTTCACCTAAAAACAAACTAAGTAGCCAGAGCTTTTTACATTATCAGCCTTGTATTGCTGCTGAGAAGTGGAAGTGGCAAGGGTTGAACATTGAGGTACTTTGGCCTCCTAAACCTGTTGTACGTGCATACAACCCCCACTCTTGTGTCATCAGTCTGGAAGACCCTAGTACAGGTTTTAAAATGTTGTTTACTGGTGATATCGAAGCCATCAGCGAATGGATACTGCTTCGAGAGCCAGAAAAGCTGCGCAGTGATGTAATGCTAGTGCCGCATCATGGAAGCAAAACCTCTTCTAACCCTAAGTTTATCAAAGTTGTTGAGCCTAGTTTGGCTATTGCTTCAACGGCAAAACTAAACCAGTGGGGAATGCCCGCACCTGAAGTCGTTCAGGCCTATACCGACAGTGGTGTTAGTTGGTTAGACACTGGAAGTGATGGCCAAATAACAATCTTACTTGATGGCAATAACTGGCGTTTTGAAAGTAAACGTCGTGAGACAATTGAGCCTTGGTATAGGCAGATGCTGCGTAACCGAGTAGAATAAGAGTCTTACTGTAAGAAAATAAAGCACTTCTATGTCGATAAATACTGATGAAACGACTTGGCAGACGTTTAAACGTCTTTGGCAATTTATCCGCCTTTACAAGTCTGGCCTTATCGTTGCCGTCATTGCATTAGTGATTAATGCTATCTCTGATACTTATATGATTTCTCTACTAAAACCGCTTCTCGATGAAGGTTTTGGTAATGCGGATTCTGATTTTCTACGTACACTTCCTTTAATTATATTTGTCATGATGTTCATTCGTGGCACGAGTGGTTTTGTCTCCACGTATTGTTTGAGTTGGGTCTCTGGCAATGTGGTGATGCTAGTACGACGCATGGTGTTTAATCACTTTATGCACATGCCTGTATCGTACTTTGACAAAGAAAAAACGGGTAACTTGCTTTCTCGAATCACTTACGATTCAGAGCAAGTCTCTGCGGCGACGAGCCAAGCGTTAGTGAGCATCGTACGTGAAGGCGCAAGCATTATTGGTTTGCTTGTTCTGATGTTTTACAACAGCTGGCAGTTGTCATTAGTGCTGTTTGCTGTAGCGCCTGTGGTTGCTTGGGGTATTGGTGTCGTTTCTAAGCGATTCAGAAAAATCTCTAAGAACATGCAAACGATGATGGGTAATGTGACCGCATCGGCTGAGCAAATGTTAAAAGGGCACAAAGTCGTATTGAGCTACGGTGGTCAAGACATTGAACGTCAACGTTTTGATAAAGTCAGCAACCAAATGCGTCAACAAAGCATGAAGTTGGTAACGGCTCAGGCTGCGGCAAACCCAATCATTCAAATGATTGCATCATTTGCGATTGTTGCTGTTCTTTATCTGGCAAGCATTGATTCAATCAAAGAGCAGCTGACTCCGGGTACTTTTACCGTGGTCTTTTCTGCGATGTTTGGTTTGATGCGCCCACTTAAAGCACTGACAAACGTAACTTCTCAGTTCCAACGTGGTATGGCAGCAAGCCAAACTTTGTTTGCTCTGATCGATTTAGAACCAGAGAAAAACGAAGGTAAATACACGGTTGAGCGTGCGAAGGGTGATGTATCTGTGAAAGATGTCAGCTTCACGTATGTAGGTTCAGAAAAGCCGGCTCTAGAGCATGTCAGTTTTGATATTCCTCGAGGTAAAACGGTCGCTCTAGTGGGGCGTTCAGGTTCAGGTAAAAGTACCATTGCGAACTTGTTTAACCGTTTTTATGACGTGGACAGTGGTTCGATTACATTAGATGGCCGTGATATTCGTGACTACGAATTGAAGAACTTGCGCGAGCAGTTTGCGTTGGTTTCGCAAAACGTACATCTTTTCAATGACACCATAGCAAATAACATTGCTTACGCGACGGAAGATAAGTACCAGCGCAGTGATATTGAGCATGCAGCGAAGCTGGCTCACGCAATGGAATTCATCAATAAGATGGAAAATGGTTTAGATACCATGATCGGCGAAAACGGCGCGAGCTTATCTGGTGGTCAGCGCCAACGTGTAGCTATTGCTCGGGCGTTGCTGCGTGATGCGCCTGTATTGATTCTTGACGAAGCAACCTCTGCTCTGGATACGGAATCTGAGCGTGCCATCCAAGCTGCATTAGATGAGCTGCAGAAAGATAAAACCGTGTTGGTGATTGCTCACCGCTTGTCAACGATCGAAAAAGCCGATGAGATTCTAGTCGTAGACGACGGTGCCATTATTGAACGAGGTAATCACGCAGACTTGATTGCTAAGAATGGCGCTTACGCTCAACTTCATCGCATCCAGTTTGGCGAATAGTTACTGTGGTTGAAAAAATCTGGTTTGAAAATCATCCACTAAAATATCTGTTGTGGCCATTATTATGGCCACTCAGTGTGTTGTTTGGTGCAATCAGTAGAGCGAAGCGTCAACAGTTCCAAACTGGTCGCAAGCAAGCTTATCAAGCACCCGTGCCCGTAGTAGTGGTCGGTAATATCACCGCTGGTGGCAATGGTAAGACGCCTGTTGTGGTTTGGTTGGTCGAGCAATTACAACATCTGGGGTACAAACCGGGAGTGGTGTCTCGAGGATACGGTGCGAAGGCTCCGCAGTATCCGCTGGTGTTAAATGATGATACTCCTACTCAACATTGTGGTGATGAACCTAAACTCATCCACCGGCGCACCGGAGCTCCTGTCGCAGTAGACCCTGTACGTGCAAACGCCGTGAAAGCGCTAGTAGAGTTAGACGTGGATATCATCATTACCGATGATGGTTTGCAGCATTATGCTCTAGAGCGTGATGTTGAACTTGTGATTGTTGATGGAAATCGTCGTTTTGGTAATGAGTGTTTGATTCCGCTTGGTCCATTGCGCGAAGGTGTTGAGCGACTTCAGGAAGTCGACTTTATCATCACCAATGGCGGTTTGGCCCATCAGGGGGAGATCTCGATGTCTCTAGCGCCATCAAAAGCGATCAACCTAAAGACCAAGCAGCAAGTTGATGTGAGTGAGTTAAAGGCGCTGGTGGCATTTGCCGGTATCGGGCATCCACCTCGGTTTTTTAATACACTAGAATCAATGAATGCGGATGTTAAAGTCACGAAAGGTTTTGCTGACCATCAAGACTTTGACCAAAAAGAACTTGAAGCATTGGCTCTGCAAGGGGCGAATGTGATTATGACAGAGAAAGATGCTGTCAAATGTAGCGACTACGCACAAGACAATTGGTGGTATCTGCCTGTATCTGCTCAATTTGAGCCTAAAGATGCAGAGCGAATTTTAAATCGAATAAAAGAGGTTAAAGCGACTTATGGATCACCGTCTGCTTGAGATTGTGGCTTGCCCAGTGTGTAAAGGTAAGCTGACTTACGATAAAGATAATCAAGAGTTGATCTGCAAATTGGATCGCCTTGCTTACCCTATCAAAGAGGGTATTCCTGTTCTGCTTGAGCCAGAAGCTCGCACCATGAGTATGGATGAGGGACGTTAATGTCTTTTACGGTTGTGATACCGGCTCGTTACTCTTCGAGCCGTTTACCAGGTAAACCACTGGCTGATATCGGTGGTAAACCAATGGTGCAATGGGTTTACGAACAAGCAATGCAAGCTGGCGCTGATGACGTGATCATTGCTACTGACGATGAGCGAGTTTCTGCGGCGGTTGAGCAATTCGGTGGCAAAGTTTGTATGACTTCGCCAAACCACGAATCTGGTACAGAGCGTTTAGCGGAAGTGGTAGAGAAAATGGCCATTCCTGCTGACCACATTATTGTGAACGTTCAAGGTGATGAGCCTTTGGTACCACCAGTTATCATCCGCCAAGTTGCAGATAACTTAGCCGCTAGTGATGCACCTATGGCTACGTTGGCGGTTGAAATCGAATCTGAAGATGAAGTCTTTAACCCAAATGCCGTAAAAGTCGTTGCTGATGAGCGTGGTTATGCCATGTACTTTAGCCGAGCAACAATTCCTTGGGATCGTGATAACTTCGCAAAGCAAGACAAAGCTATCGTGAATCCATTGATGCGTCACATCGGTATCTATGCATACCGCGCAGGTTTCATTAATACTTACGTAAACTGGGCGCCAAGTGCCCTAGAGCAAATTGAATGCCTAGAGCAGTTACGAGTGCTTTGGTACGGCGAGAAAATCCACGTTGCAGTCGCTAAAGAAGCGCCAGCAGCAGGCGTTGATACGCCAGAAGATCTTGAAGCCGTTAGAGCTATTGTGGCGAAAAAAGCGTAACGATTCTACTTCTTGCAATTAATAAAAAGGCTCCTTTCATGGAGCCTTTGGCTTTAAGGGGATGAGTATATTTTTTACTAAATGTTTGAATCGTACTGATTGCGTTTTGGACAAGTAGCTAATGTTTCTCTGTGTCCCGTGTCTTTAACTTCTTCTAAGATTACGTCAAAGCCCCATAGGCGATAGACGTGTTTCAATACCTCATCATAACTTTCATCGAGTGGAATGCGGTTATGAGGAACGTACTGCAACGTGAGTGAACGGTCACCACGAACATCCACGTTAAACACCTGAATGTTAGGCTCTAAGTTTGATAGGTTGTACTGCGCCGCCAGAGTTTCTCGAATGCGCTTGTAGCCCATTTCATCATGTATGGCGGAAACTTCAATAAAGTTCTTCCTGTCATCATCGTTGATGGCGAACAGTTTGAAATCACGCATCAATTTCGGAGACAAATATTGGCTGATAAAGCTTTCATCTTTGAAATTATGCATAGCAAAATGCAAGGCATCTAACCAATCTGTTCCTGCTAGGTCCGGGAACCACTCTTTATCCTCGTCAGTTGGCTCTTCACAAATACGCTTTATATCGCGGAACATCGCAAAGCCGAGAGCATAAGGGTTGATACCGCTAAAGTAAGGACTGTTGTAAGGTGGTTGAGCAACCACACTTGTATGGCTATGTAAAAATTCAAGAATGAATTTTTCGGACACAATACCTTCATCATACAAGTGGTTTAAAATCGTATAGTGCCAGAACGTTGCCCATCCCTCATTCATAACCTGAGTTTGCTTTTGTGGATAAAAGTACTGGCTGATTTTTCGGACGATTCGAACAACCTCGCGTTGCCATGGTTCCAAGAGCGGCGCATGTTTCTCAAAGAAGTAGAGTAGGTTTTCTTGAGGTTCACTAGGGAAGCGCTCTTTAATGTCTTCTTCTTTAGTTTTGGCTCTTGGTACGGTTCGCCACAGTTCATTGACTTGAGATTGCAGATAAGCCTCGCGCTCCTCTTGGCGGGCCTTCTCTTCGGTAATCGAGATTTTCTCTGGTCGTTTGTAGCGGTCGACACCAAAGTTCATTAACGCATGGCAGGAGTCGAGAAGCTTTTCAACCTCTTGAACGCCATAGCGCTCCTCACATTCGGTAAGGTACTTTTTAGCGAAGAGTAAGTAGTCGATGATAGAACTGGCGTCCGTCCACGTTTGGAACAGATAATTCCCCTTGAAGAAAGAGTTGTGGCCGTAGCACGCGTGTGCAATGACAAGCGCTTGCATGGTGACTGTGTTTTCTTCCATCAAATACGCAATACAAGGGTCGGAGTTAATCACAATCTCGTACGCTAGGCCCATCTGACCATGTTTGTAGTTCTGTTCTGTTTGAATGAACTTCTTACCAAATGACCAATGGTTGTAGTTGATAGGCATACCGATACTTGAGTACGCATCCATCATCTGCTCAGACGTGATCACTTCGATCTGATTTGGATAGGTGTCCAAACGATAGTGCTCCGCGACACGTTTTATTTCCTTGTGATAGCGTTCAAGTAGTTCGAATGTCCAATCTGGTCCATCAGGTAGCAACTTGCTGTTGCGCTTTTTAGGCGCCTCTCCAGAGAGGTTTTTTGTTGCGGTAGTCATCGCTAGCCTCCTTACGCCGTTTCTTTTTGGAATAGTTCTCGGAAGACTGGGAAGATATCCTCCACAGAGCGAATATTCTTCATAGCGAAGTTTGGAAACTCGTCGGTGAGCTTCTCATACTCGTGCCATAAGGTTTGATGTGAGCGACGCGTGATTTCTATATAAGAATAGTACTGACAATTTGGCAGCAACTTATTAACGAGTAAATCTCGGCATCGTGGTGAGTCATCCGCCCAGTTATCCCCATCGGACGCTTGGGCTGCGTAGATGTTCCACTGACCAACCGGGTAACGCTCTTTGACGATTTCATCCATTAATTTCAAAGCGCTAGATACGATGGTGCCACCGGTTTCTTGCGAGTAGAAAAATTCGTGTTCATCGACTTCTTTGGCTTGCGTGTGGTGGCGAATAAACACAACGTCTACGTTTTCATAGGTGCGAGTTAAGAACAGATACAACAGCACATAGAAGCGTTTCGCGATGTCTTTGGTCGCTTGATCCATAGAACCAGATACGTCCATCAAACAAAACATCACGGCTTGGCTAGAAGGGACTGGTCGTTTTTCGTAGTTTTTAAAACGTAAATCGAAAGTATCGATGAACGGCACATTTTCAATTTTCTTGCGCAGTTCTTCGATTTCTTTTTTCAGACGATTTTCTTCAAGTTGTTGTGCTGGCTCAATATTTTTGATGCGAGTCAACTCGTCTTCGAGTTCTTTAAGAAGTCGCTTTTTGCCTGCAGTCATGGCGGTTCGACGAGCTAATGACTGCTGCAATGAACGAATAACGGAAATGTTGGAAGGGATCCCCGCGGTTTGGAAACCTGCTCGGTGAGTTTTCCATTCCGTAATTTTAGCGATTTGATTTTTTTCTAGATTCGGTAGCTCTAAGTCTTCAAACAGAATATCCAGGTATTCGTCTTTTGAAATTTGGAACACAAATTCATCTTGGCCTTCGCCATCTGGACTCGCATTACCTTCACCAGAGCCACTGCCTTGACCTCCACCTTTTGGACGCTCGATTTTATCACCCGTAATAAACTGATCGTTACCAGGGTGCACGCGTTCACGCACGCCACCTTTCCCTTGATGGAAAATTGGCTCGTTAATGTCTTTGTGCGGTATTGAGACGTCTTCGCCAGTTTCTGTATTCGTGATCGAGCGTCGATTCACTGCGTCAGCTACCGACTCTTTGATCTGCTCTTTATGGCGCTTCAAGAAGCGCTGTCTGTTAACAGCGCTCTTGTTCTTGCCATTGAGCCTGCGGTCTATAAATTGCGCCATGAAATAGCCCTCTTCATGTTTCACAAGCGACCTAACTCAACACTGGGTTAGGATGACTTACGTACTCGTAGGTACCACTCAGAAAGTAGGCGAACCTGTTTCTCGGTATAGCCTTTTTCCATCATGCGAGCGACAAAGTCGTCGTGTTTCTTCTGATCTTCAGAAGAGGTTTTCGCATTGAACGAGATAACCGGAAGAAGCTCTTCGGTATTGGAGAACATTTTCTTCTCGATTACCGTGCGCAGTTTTTCGTAGCTGGTCCAAACTGGGTTTTGACCATTGTTATTGGCTTTCGCACGAAGCACAAAGTTGACGATTTCGTTTCGGAAATCTTTCGGGTTGGAGATACCAGCGGTTTTCTCAATTTTCTCTAGTTCCGCATTGAGAGATGCGCGGTCAAATAGCTGTCCCGTTTCTGGATCTCGGTATTCTTGGTCCTGAATCCAGAAGTCAGCGTAGGTAACATAACGGTCGAAGATGTTTTGGCCGTACTCAGAGTAAGATTCTAGGTATGCGGTTTGAATCTCTTTACCGATAAACTCAACGTAACGAGGAACGAGGTACCCTTTCAAAAACTCAAGATATTTTTCTGCGGTTTCTGATGGGAATTGTTCGCGTTCTACTTGTTGTTCAATCACATAGAACAAGTGAACTGGGTTTGCTGCCACTTCGGTTTGGTCAAAGTTGAACACGCGAGACAAAATCTTAAACGCAAAACGTGTAGATAGGCCGTTCATACCTTCATCGACGCCTGCGTAATCTCGATATTCTTGGTAGCTTTTCGCTTTAGGATCGGTGTCTTTTAGCGTCTCGCCGTCGTACACGCGCATTTTCGAGAAGATAGACGAGTTTTCAGGCTCTTTCAGACGAGAAAGAATGCTGAACTGCGCCAATGTTTCTAATGTGCTTGGTGAGCAAGGGGCTTGAGACAATTCACTGTTTTCAAGCAGTTTTTGATAGATTTTAACTTCTTCCGATACGCGTAAACAGTAGGGTACTTTAACGATGTATACACGGTCTAGGAAGGCTTCGTTGTTTTTGTTGTTGCGGAAGGTTTGCCACTCAGATTCGTTGGAGTGAGCCAAAATCATGCCGTCGAATGGAATTGCAGAAAGGCCTTCCGTCCCGTTAAAGTTGCCTTCCTGTGTTGCGGTTAGTAATGGGTGCAATACTTTAATTGGCGCTTTGAACATCTCGACGAATTCCATCAAGCCTTGGTTTGCTTTACACAGCGCGCCAGAGTAGCTGTACGCATCTGGGTCGTCTTGAGAGTAGTGTTCGAGTTTACGGATATCCACTTTACCGACGAGTGATGAAATATCTTGGTTGTTCTCATCACCAGGTTCGGTTTTCGCAATACCGATTTGGTCAAGGATAGATGGACGAACTTTCATCACTTTAAACTTGGTGATGTCGCCGCCAAATTCGTGAAGGCGTTTTGCTGCCCAAGGCGACATGATTGAGCGAAGATAGCGCTGCTCAATACCGTAGTCCGTTTTCAGAATCTCGCCATCTTCGGTCGCTTTGAATAAACAGAATGGGTGGTCGTTCACTGGGCTGCGTTCGCCATTAGCGCTCAATACGTAAATAGGCATCGCTTCCATAAGCGATTTTAATTTTTCAGCAAGTGAGGACTTACCGCCACCAACAGGGCCTAATAGATAGAGGATCTGTTTGCGTTCTTCTAATCCTTGTGCCGCATGTTTGAGGTAAGAAACAATTTGTTCAATCGCATCTTCCATACCATAAAAGTCTTTGAAAGTTTCATAGCGAGAGATAACGCGGTTGGAGAAGATGCGGCTCAAACGTGGGTCTTTAGCTGTATCTATTATCTCTGGCTCGCCGATTGCCATCAGTAGGCGTTCTGCTGCATTAGCATAAGCACTTTTGTCATCTTTACACAGGGCTAGAAACTCCTGTAACGACATCTCTTCATCTTTTGCAGCTTCATATCTGGATTGATAGTGGTCGAAAATACTCATGTCGCTTTCCCCTTTAATAGTCAGTCTACCGACGAACGTTGGTGCAGGCTGTTCCACGTTTTGCTGTGCTCTTAGTTGCCTGAATGTCGACGTCCTGTTATCTCATTTGGTTTGTACGAAATGTATGACCAGTAACACCAAAGACTTTGCTTTATGGACAGTTTTTTCATCACAACGGTGAGCAGTGGATGTGTACTTTTCAGTCACAGCCTTTCTCTACTTAAGCCTAGTCGGGGATTTGCAATTTTGCTTAACAATTATGAATTTATTGTAAAAGTGACATTTGAATCACTCTTTAGATGAGTATGAATTTATGTTGCGAATAGGGCGGAGATAAATCAAATATTTGGTGAAAAATGCAGAATTTCAGTGATTCGTTATTCCACATTACACAAGATAAGCAGAAGGATACGGTAGCGAAGAATGGAAGTTGTGACAGGAAAATAAAAAAGGAGAGCGAATGCTCTCCTAATCAAAGACTTGCTATCTTACGCACTAAAAATTTGTGCAAGCTCGTTTTCACACAAGTGATATTGACGAGGGCAGTTACGCCAAGTTTGCAGCATGCGACGGTATTTATCTAGCATTGGCATTTGGCTGTTAAAGTGGTGATCTGCCTTGTCGAATTGTGGGTAAAGACCTTCAGAATCAACAAGGAAGCGGACGTAATGCACTTGCTGCGCTTCTGTTGCGATATCGAAACCTAAGAACTGTAAGCGACGTTGGTCTACTTTGCTACGCTCTTCCGCATCTAACATATTGTTAGATTCTTGCATCGCGTGATACATCTCCATAATGTCGATGATTTCACGGCATTCTGCTTCTGAAAGGCAACCGAAATCTTTGTTCAGTTCGCGCATTTGTAGCTCATAGCCGCGTTCAACGATCGTCTGTAGGCGTTTGTATTTAGCCGCATTATTCGGATCAAGCTGAGACATTAGGTTGTATTGGTTTGATAGGATCAAACGTTGAGCGTTTGACATTTCCATGATGACCTCACTAAATAATCTAATACATTTTTAATGTGCTTAGGTTAACGCTTCAGACAAGGGTGAAACATGATCTCAACACATATTTAATATGAAAAAATGGCAAGAATTGCCGAATTCAGCCACCGCGAGATACACGATATAAGAAGAATATCTACTTTTTGTGATAGTGGTTGTATATGTAATCTCGGTCCGAAAACACTCTTAACCACTCTGGCTTGAAGACGGTTAATACTGCCAGTGACATCCCGTTAAGTAACCCTTCGGGGAACGCAAGCAATGGGACAAAAATAAAGTAGTTGTGTTGAATGGTTTCCCAATCGTAGTGGCCAACCAACAAGTGATAAAACGAGTTAAATACTAAGTGTAAACTGCCTGTGAGTGCGCCATTAAAAAAGCCAGCGACAAAAATAAACACAAAGATGTTGCGGGGTAAATAATGGTAACTAAGCAAAAAGACTAAGTAGCTGATTAATATTGGAACGAGCGCCGATAGCACAAGAGAGCTCGGGAGCAAGATAAACGAAATATCGTGTATCCAGTGGTAGGCGATCATAGCAGGAATGCTGAGCAAAAAAGCCATTCGCCAACCGTACATCATGGTTAGTGTCGTTAACGCGAGAAAGTGTATTTGTAACCCTTCTTTTACTCCTGCTTGAGCAGACCAAAGAACCGTAATGAGGAAGAAAGAGGCAAGCACGATATGTTGAAATGCTTTCTCTTGTTCAAGTTTAGGCCAAACTACTTTTCTCCAATCGGGTATGCAAAAAGCAACGACAACCCAAGTGACGATGATGAGTGAGCCTACGTTAAACCAGTCCATGAACTCTTTTCCTAAAATGCGTTTGTTACTTTTATGTTGATCCTTTTGTTGGGGTGCTATTTTACACGCCTTGGTGATTTATATAAGGAATTTGCCAGTGTTACATACAAAAATGCCAGCTAAATGCTGGCATTTCTAGAACGTTAAGTTTCTTATTTGCTTAGTATTTCACGTTAGAGTGGTACTGAGACAAGATGGATTGAATTTCATCCATTGTCTCTTTTGAAGGAGGATTCACGCCTTCAAGAGGGTACTCTAAACCAAGAGCTTCCCATTTATGTGCACCGAGTTTGTGATATGGGAGCAGTTCAACTTTCTCGATGTTGTCCATATCTTTAATGAATTCACCCAGCATGTGCGCCGCCTCTGGATCATCGGTGTAACCCGGCACAACTACGTAGCGGATCCATGTTTTTTGACCAATTTTGTGCAAGTAACGAGCAAAGTCTAACGTACGTCGATTCGACACACCGATAAAGTCTTGGTGAATTTCATCTTTCATATGTTTGATATCTAGCATCACCAAATCAGTCGCGTCCAATACTTCGTCGATCACTTCTGTGTGTTTACGAATGTAGCCATTGGTATCTAGACATGTGTGGATGCCTTCTGCGTGAGCCGCACGGAAAAAGTCGCGAACAAATTCTGGTTGAAGCATGGCTTCGCCACCAGAACAAGTGATACCACCACCTGATGCATTCATGAAATGACGGTAGCTTTTCGCTTCGGCAATGATTTCTTCAACAGTAACTTCTTTACCATCATGCGTGTCCCAAGTATCGCGGTTATGGCAATACTTACAGCGCATTAAACAACCTTGCAAGAAGACGATAAAACGAATACCAGGTCCGTCTACGGTACCGCATGATTCAAATGAGTGAATACGACCAGTTGTTGACATCTTTTGCTCTCATTACTAATAAATTCTTGCTGTTATTTTATTACAAAAAGCAGGGTTAAAACAGCCTTGTGGGTGGCTAAGGCAGCGTAATGTGACCAAAGAAAACGGCCAATGACGCGTTCATTGGCCGGAGAGATAAATACTATTTAAAAGAAAGCAAAGACTGAGAAAGAACCAGTACCATAAACGTCAGTTTGTGATTCTTCGTAATCAGGTGTTTTCACCGTAAAGGTTAGGCTTGCGCCGTAATTCTGGTTATACCAAGTTGCACCTGCAACGGCACTTGCTTGCCAGTTTTCTAGAGTCACATCATAAGGTTCTGATGAGCCTGGAATACCTGAGCGATCGCCTTCAATGGTGATATCGTTGAAACGGTATCGACCTTCAAATCCTGTAAAGACAAACCAACTGGAGGTATTTTTCGCAAGCATACTGGCAGAGAAAGGGCTTTCTACACTGATGTTTGCCGCGCCAATACTATTGGCTAGATTCGTGCCCCAGCGGAACATGACACCTTGTGATACATCGCTGCGGAAGTTACCTGCGTTAATGTCATTCACATTAGTGATTTCCCATTGCGTCTTCTGGCCCTCACTGCGCATGAGTTTATTGAAAGCTCGGTAACCAACGCTAAAGGCAATTTCATCGTCAATTTGGTAATCCCAGCCTTGAGGATCGGTTGAACCAGTGATGCCGTGAACAATTTCCTGCGCTTTTTCTGATAGAGAACTTTCACCTGTGGCACCAATGGTGAAGTTATAGCGAACGGCTTGATCGGCGGTTAGAGATAGGTAGTTGATTTCAGTGTGTAGGTAACCAGCGTATGGACGGTCATTGGCAAGAGGGTAGTCTGCTTCAATATCACTTGGAGTCCACATTTTGTGGCCAAGTACTACCTCGATTTTATCGACATTGGATTGGTCTGCATTTTCTAAGCTGAACCATTTCCATTCGCTTTCTTTTTTTAGTTTCTCGGTTGCGTAAGAGAAGAATATACCGTTGGTGTAATCTTGGTCGACACCAAAAATGCCATCGTTATCAAGGGTAAAGGATACTGTGGATTTGGTGGATGCCAGAGCAACTGGCGATAAAAGGGTAAGGAAAATTAATTTACTGAGTTTCATATACTGCATTTACTAACTTTTTTTGCATCATACGTAAGAATTCAATCAAAATCTTCCGCAATGTCACAACTTTAGTTCAAGAAACAAAAAAAGGCTGATGCTTTGCAGCATCAGCCTTTGTTGTATCACTAAAACGTTATTTCGATATAGTCTTATAGAGACTCAGTGAATGTACGTGCGATTACGTCAGCTTGTTGCTCTGCAGTTAGAGAGTTGAAGCGAACAGCGTAACCAGATACACGAATTGTTAGCTGAGGGTATTTCTCTGGGTGCTTAACTGCGTCTTCTAGAGTTTCGCGGTTAAGAACGTTCACGTTTAGGTGTTGACCACCTTCGATACCAGCTTCGTGGTGGAAGTAACCATCCATCAGACCAGCAAGGTTAGCGCGTTGTGAACCCTCATCTTTACCTAGTGCGTTAGGTACGATAGAGAATGTGTAAGAGATACCATCTTGTGCGTCAGCAAACGGCAGTTTAGCAACTGAAGTTAGTGATGCTACAGCACCTTTCTCATCGCGACCGTGCATTGGGTTTGCACCTGGAGCAAATGGAGCACCAGCACGACGACCGTCAGGTGTGTTACCAGTTTTCTTACCGTATACCACGTTTGAAGTGATAGTAAGAATTGACTGAGTAGGGATTGCATCACGGTAAGTCTTAAGCTTACGAATTTTGCCCATAAATACAGAAACAAGTTCACATGCGATGTCATCAACGCGTGGGTCGTTGTTACCAAATTTAGGGTAATCGCCTTCGATTTCGAAGTCGATTGCTAGACCGTCTTCATCACGGATAGGTTTAACAGTTGCGTATTTAATTGCAGACAGAGAGTCAGCAGCAACAGATAGACCAGCAATACCACAAGCCATAGTACGTTTAACGTCACGGTCGTGCAGAGCCATTAGTGCAGCTTCGTAGCTGTACTTGTCGTGCATGAAGTGGATTGCGTTTAGTGCAGTCACGTACTGCTTCGCTAGCCAATCCATGAAGTGGTCCATTTTTTCCCACAACTCGTCATAGCTTAGTACGTCGCCTTCGATCTTAGGCATTTTCGGACCAACTTGGATTTTTAGCTTCTCATCCACACCACCGTTGATGGTGTAAAGCATAGTTTTCGCAAGGTTAGCACGAGCGCCGAAGAACTGCATTTGTTTACCAACAACCATTGGAGATACACAACATGCGATTGCGTAGTCGTCAGAGTTCATGTCTGGACGCATTAGGTCGTCGTTTTCGTACTGGATTGAAGAAGTATCGATAGATACTTTCGCACAGAACTTCTTGAAGCCTTCAGGTAGTTGCTCAGACCAAAGTACAGTGATGTTTGGCTCTGGAGAAGGACCCATTGTGTATAGTGAGTTTAGGAAACGGAAGTTAGTACGAGTAACTAGCGTACGACCGTCAAGACCCATACCACCCATAGACTCAGTTGCCCAGATTGGGTCGCCAGAGAATAGATCATCGTACTCAGGAGTACGTAGGAAACGAACCATACGTAGTTTCATTACGAAGTGGTCGATCATTTCCTGAGCTTGTTCTTCAGTAAGCTTACCAGCAGCGATATCACGCTCGATGAACACGTCTAGGAACGTAGAAGTACGACCTAGAGACATTGCAGCACCGTTTTGAGACTTAACAGCCGCTAGGTAGCCGAAGTAAGTCCATTGGATAGCTTCTTGTGCAGTTTCAGCAGGGCGAGAGATATCACAACCGTATTTCGCTGCCATAACTTTCATTTGGCCAAGTGCACGGTGTTGCTCAGCGATCTCTTCGCGAAGCTGCATAGTCATTTGAAGATCTTCACCGTTCTCAAAACGCTCTTGTAGAGATTTGAATTGAGCCAGTTTGTCCTTCATTAGGAAGTCGATACCGTATAGAGCAACACGGCGGTAGTCACCGATGATACGGCCACGACCGTAAGCATCTGGAAGACCAGTTAGAACACCAGATTTACGACAAGCTAGGATTTCTGGAGTGTAGATGTCGAAAACACCAGCGTTGTGAGTTTTACGGTATTCTGTAAAGATTTTTTTAACTTGTGGGTCTAGTTCGCGATCGTATGCTTTGCACGAACCTTCAACCATGCGGATACCACCGTTAGGGATGATAGCGCGTTTTAGAGGAGCGTCAGTTTGAAGACCAACGATAGTCTCAAGATCTTTCTCGATGTAGCCTGCATCGTGAGCAGTGATGGTAGAGATGATAGAAGTATCGAAATCAACAGGAGCGTGAGTTGAGTTCTCTTGCTTGATACCTTCCATTACCTTAGCCCAAAGCTTGTTAGTTGCTTCAGTACCTTCAGAAACTAGGAAAGATTCGTCGCCTTCGTACGGAGTGTAGTTCTTTTGAATGAAATCACGAACGTTTACTTCGTTTTGCCAGTCACCTGCAACAAAACCTTCCCAAGCTTTAGCAAATTGCTCTGCCATGACATACCTACCTTTTTAGTAGAAAAAAATTACGTACTGCTTCGCCGTTGAGCCAGCTATCCCCAAAATCTGAGGGGGAACAGTACACTCTTTTGAATAACAATATTTATAGTCTTAAATTTAAAAAATTGGGTCACAAAACTATAAATATTGTCACTATCTTTAATGACACTCTTTTTAAGAGACAACTAGAGGTTAAACTAAAATTTTTTTGCAAACCTTAAACTAAATCAATAAATCCTCAAAAATCTCGATAAAAATGGGGTAGCGACAAGCGCTACCCACACGTTTTTTGAACAATCAGCCTTACAGCCAAGCTTTGATGCCATACTGGCCTTCTAGCATACCAACTGCAAGCATAGCGACCAAACAGATAACAAGTACACCTACTGGGATCACAATCTTGTCTACGAATGACAGGCGAGCTGCACGCTCTTTGTCACCAATTAGACCGTTGTTATCAAGTAGCATTGTTAATGCCCATGCTAGGACAGGGTTAACGACGGCAGAACCGAAAATACAGATACCCGCTGCTTGAGAGTCTTTAGAGTCTTTCACCATTTGCATACCTGCTTCAAGTAGAGGTAGAGATACACCTACAAGAAGAGCGACACGCATTACTGGTGGCCATACTGCGATGTCCATTGGGAAGCCAAGGATCGCGATGATCATCACTAGAAGACCAAGAAGGATAGCACCGCCAGGAATTGGACGTTTTGCAATCGCTGCTGGGATCATGTAAGTACCCCAAGATGAAGTGATGTTACCACCACCTACCGCTGTACCTACCATCTGACGGATAGAACACATAGTCATTGTGTCATCAACGTCCATTAGTACTTTTTCAGTCTTTTTAGGGTAGTTAAGTTCTTGGAAAATACGATGACCTAAGAAGTCAGGAGACCACATTGCTACTGCTAGGATTGCAAAAGGCAGTGACGCGATGAAGTGTTCCATATTAGGAAGACCGAGCATCCAACCTTCTTCAGTGCTGCCCCACCAGTAAACAGGGTTTAGATTCGGTAGACCAGTTTCAGTGACGAATTTGATGTCAAAACCAGCACCTAGCACTAGAGCGATAATAAGGCCTGTGAAAGCACACACTGGAATCGCAAGCCAACGTTTGTTCACTTTTGCAAGGAAAGCGTATAGTGCGATAGTCACTGCAAGCACGATCAGACCCACGTAACCCATGCTGCCAGCTTCAACAGTTGAAGATTGAAGGCCAACTGCCCATTCTTGAATCGAGTTGATTTGGCTCATGGTCCCCGTCAAGCCCAAGAAAATGAGCAAGCCACCAGCTGTACCCTCTGAGGTGAGGTTCACTAGTTTGGAACCGCCTTTCAAGAAGCTAAGTAGAAGACCGAATACACCAATAAGAATTGCCAATGCAAGAGGGTGAGCACCAGCGAGAGCGATGGTACCAATAAGAGGGATCATTGGACCGTGGTTACCTGCTAAGTTGGCTTTCGGGTTGATAAAGCCAGAAGCAAGCACACAGAAAAGTAGTGCAGGGATTAGCATTTCTACACGCGCAACTTCAATGGCAAAATCTTTGCCTAAGTTAACGTGGTCCCATGCTGCAGTAAGGCCTTCAGCCCAAGACATCATTACCGCAGAGTACATTGCGATAATGCCGATAGTACCAGCAAGTGCTGGAACAAGGTCTTCAAGCTCAAAGCGGAAGTCACGACCTGGCAAGTTTAAGCCGAAACGACGCGGCTTCATGATTTGTAGTTCGTGGTCTAGGTAGTCTGAACGGCTCGCGAACTCAGATGATGGACGATGAAGCTCACGGTAGCTTTTGGTCTCGATATCTGAATCAGAGTGCGCTTTGTTAACTGCGTCTGACATAGATTCCTCATATATTTAAAAGTTATGAATTATTCATTCAAGTGTGTTATTCCGCATCCTGCGGCACGTCCTATGCTAGCTATTATTAGATTTGTTACACGTCGACGTCGTGCCTAAGCATAGCTAATAACTTGTTGTGTTGAGGCACAAAAAATTCCTCATCTTTTGGCTGGAGTCTAGCAAGATAGCCATTTAGGGTGATTGATTTAGATCACTTTAAGAATAGATGTGAAATAAAACTACAGAAAGTGTCTGGTATGCGAATGAGATGGTTATTTAGTGTGTAATTTCATTACACAAGTTGCATAAAATTAGAGTTTATTGCCCTGCATCGCATGGGGCACCCTTAAATGATCAATATTCACGATGTTTATATAAAGCTGGCTTTATTCTTGCTTTGTACCGAGCAACGACGATTTTTTGGCTAATCATTGCCGCTCAGTTTAGGAAGAAGACATGAAACAGCTTAAAGTACTGCCACTTGTGGCAATTATCTCAGGTTTAATGGTCGGTTGTGGCGGCGGTGGCGGCGGTGGCGGTGGCGGCGGTACACCTCAAACTGCATTTAACTTCACTTTTGTTGCGCCAAAGACACAAGCGCTTTCAAGTAACGGTACTTGTACGATTTACGATCGCTTTGAGTCAAACAACATTGAGCAAGTATTGAATTACCATAAGTTGGGTGGTGTTTTAGACACTCAGTTAACAGCTTATTACTCTGATGCATCGGGTAACCGCGTTGGTGATTTGGTAACAGCAAGCAATGACAAATTGACGATTATTCTGCAAACGATTCCAGATGGCGGTAGTGTTACTGTTCAAGAGGTGAATGGCACTATTATTAACGCGATTACCTTTTCAAAAGATCTTTTGGAATCTGAGTCCTCTTTGAGAAACGTATACCTATCTGCAGATGCGAACGTAAGTAATACGAGCTGTCTGACGGGAAATAACGATTCAAAAGTCAATAAGACGAACTTGGACTACAAGACTGCGGAAGATGCTTCAGGCAATCCATATTCGACGTTCTACTTTGATTCCCAGCTAGAAACTGTAACGGCGAACGAATCGCGCTTTACCAAGGGTGAAAGTTTACCAGCGGTTAGTACCGAAAAAACGATGGTAGCTCAATACCGCACTGCTTCACGCTCTTCCTTGTACCAATATGGTTTTGAAGACTGGACGGATGGACGCATGGTCTTTGCAGGAACGCCTTCGATGCCTATGGTCAGTACGTCGGGTATCAATTTTTCTAAGATAGATATTGATACAATCTACAAAAACTTTTCTTACCGTTTAGCTGAAGTGCCAAAGACAAGTGCGTTTTATCACCCTGATGCATTGAAAGGCGATGTTTGGACATTCAGTGTAGAAGGCACGATTGCAACGCCTGGATGGACAGCTGCATACACAGACAAAGTTTCTGAAAACTGGAGCATTGTTGTTGATGACCGCTCTCTATTTTCAGTAACGGATACCCAGAACACGAAGCCAGGTGTATCAAACAGTGTTGTTGATCTAACTGACAGTATTGGTTTAGGCCAAGAAAACGGGTTACAACGCGTGAGCTATCAGCAAGGTACGATGGTTGGTGCAACGCCATACGTTGTTCGCCATTCTGTTTACTCGTTGATCGAAGGAAGTATCGTCGTTCCTGACTTAGATTACTCTAGTGTTCCTTCTGGTGCTCGAAGTGATTTAGTTATCTCCAATAACTCGTTAATTACTCAGAGCTATGTGTTTACCGATGAAAAAGCAGACGTTAAAGCTGCTGATTTTCTCACTGCTTTTGCCAATGGTGATGGCGCTGATACGACAAAAGATGTACTCGGTATCGTAATGAATGAGAAACAAGTTAGAGATACGATGAATCGCATTGCTCAAACTAAGACGCTGATGTTAGAGAGAAGCAATTAACACTTTTGTAAATTTATTTAGCCCCTCACTTGAGGGGCTTTTTTGTGGTCTATATTCACGAATAAAAGAATATGTTGCTATATATTGCATATTCATTTGTCTATCGTATCTATCTATTCGATTTATTTAGGTTAATAATTTGTTGCAACTTTCTGGGGGTGGTGCTAATTTGTTCCGAAATAGAGAGGGCGGAGTCCCTTAATTGCAGTGACAAAAACACAGGGAGTAGAGCGCATGAATGATGTACCAGCGCTAGATATAAAAGACCTGCACAAAACATTTGGACAGAATGAAGTCCTGAAAGGCATTTCACTTGCCGCTCACAAAGGGGATGTTATCTCCATCATTGGCTCTTCCGGTTCTGGCAAGAGTACTTTTCTTAGATGTATTAACTTACTAGAAACACCGACCGCTGGTGAAATTTGGGTAAACGGCGAGCTTATTCAAATGAAAAACAACCGCGCGGGTGAATCCGTACCTGCCAACGAAAAACAAGTTCAGCGTATTCGTTCGCGTTTAGCTATGGTTTTTCAGGGGTTTAACCTTTGGTCTCATCTTACCGTTCTTGAAAACGTCATCGAAGCACCTGTTCACGTTCTTGGTGTGCCGAAAGCTCAAGCGATTGAAAATGCAGAGTTGTTACTGAAAAAAGTCGGCCTTTACGAACGTAAAGATTATTACCCAGGTCATTTATCTGGTGGTCAGCAACAGCGTGCTGCGATTGCTCGTGCCCTTGCCGTAGATCCAGAAGTTATGCTGTTTGACGAGCCTACCTCTGCGCTTGACCCTGAGCTTGTTGGGGAAGTGCTAGGGGTAATGAGAGATTTGGCAGATGAAGGGCGAACCATGTTGGTGGTGACGCACGAAATGGCGTTTGCTCGTGACGTCTCAAATCATGTGATGTTCTTGCATCAAGGCTTAGTGGAAGAACAGGGAGATCCAGCTAAGCTATTTACTAACCCCGATTCTCAGCGATTACAGCAGTTTATCTCATCTATCTACTAATATTCATTAGGCGGCAGAGTTTTGCCTCCTAAGTAAGCACAACGAACAAAACCAAATAAAATAGCAATCACAGGAGTATGGAAATGAAAAAGTGGTTATTGGCAGCAACTCTTGCTGCAACGGCAGTGTCTGGTGTTGCTCAAGCGAAAGAATGGAAAACAGTTCGCTTTGGCATTGAAGGCGCATACCCTCCATTTAGCTGGACAGAAACCGATGGTTCTCTAAAAGGCTTTGATGTTGATATGGCCAATGCGCTGTGTGAAGAAATGCAAGTGAAGTGTCAGATCGTTGCACAAGATTGGGATGGCATTATTCCTTCTCTATTGGCTCGTAAATACGATGCGATCATCGCGGCAATGTCGATTACCGAAGAACGTAAGAAGAAAGTGGATTTCACGGGCAAATACGCATTGATCCCAAATAAGTTCATCGCTAAGAAAGGTGCAAACCTAGATTTTGCTAATCTAGATGGCCAAAAAATCGCAGTTCAACGCGCGACCACTCACGATAAATACCTGACTGATAACTACGGTGACAAAGTTGAAATTGTACGTTACGGCTCTTTTGACGAAGCGTACCTAGACCTTGCGAACGGCCGTGTTGCTGCAGTTTTGGGCGATGCATCTGCTCTAGAGGAAGGTGTATTGAACAAAGCTGGTGGTGATGCGTACGAATTTGTTGGCCCATCTCTGACTGATGCGAAATGGTTCGGTGAAGGTTTCGGTATCGCTGTACGTAAACAAGATAAAGATCTAACGAAGAAACTTGATGCGGCAATCTTGTCACTGCGTGATAAAGGTATTTACCAAGAAATTGCTGGCAAGTACTTTAACTACGATGTTTACGGCGAATAAGCGGTAATTAAGCGACCGTTGGCTTGTTCCTAGAAGTAGTCAACGGTCGATTTTTTGAGTTTAGGGATTAGGAACTCACCTATGCTGGATTTACAAGGATATGAAGCCTCCATTTTTAAAGGGGCTTTGGTAACCATCGAAGTAGCAGTTCTGTCACTACTGCTTGCGGTGATATTGGGAATGCTTGGCGCGCTTGCTAAGCTCGCACCCTACAAATGGGCAAGAGCAATTGCCACACTTTACACCACCATTATTCGCGGCATTCCAGACTTAGTTCTGATGATGTTGATTTTCTTTGGTGGGCAAATACTTTTAAACAATAGCCTCTATTCCATCAACGAAACGCTCAATGAATGGTTTGCATCTAGCGACCCAAATCATGAGTGGACTTCTTACTTACCTGACTACATTGATGTGAGCCCGTTTATTGCCGGTGTGCTGACAATTGGTTTTATCTTTGGAGCTTACATGGCGGAAACTTTCCGTGGTGCGATCATGGCCGTCGATAAAGGTGAGTTGGAAGCAGCAAAAGCTTATGGCATGAGCCCAGTGTTGTCGTTCAGAAGAATCCTTCTTCCTCAGATGATTCGCCATGCACTACCGGGATTTGGTAACAACTGGCTGGTATTGTTAAAAACCACCGCGCTTGTCTCCATCATCGGGCTTGAAGATATGGTGAGAATGAGCTCTCTGGCGGCTGGTACAACAAAAATGCCGTTCACGTTCTACATGGCCGTTGCACTGATTTTCCTTTTCTTCACCAGTATTTCGACGGGGTTGTTAAAACTCGTTGAACGCAAATTCAGTATTCATGCGAGGTAAGTAATGGATTTTTCGTTGATTATTGAAAGCTTCCCTGTTTACTTTCAAGGGCTTTGGACGTCCGTTTGGCTGGTGGGCATTTCATTGGTGATTGGCTTGTGCGTCTCAGTTCCACTCGCCATTGCGAGAAACAGTACCAACTACGCTTTGAGCCTTCCTTCTTGGGGATTCATTTACTTTTTCCGAGGAACGCCACTGCTTGTTCAGTTGTATCTGATTTACTATGGCATGGATCAGTTTTTCCCAGTGAAAGATACCTTATGGGAACACGCGTGGTTTTGTGCTCTGGTTGCGTTTGTACTAAACACATCAGCGTATACGGCAGAGATCATTCGTGGTGCGATTAACGGTTTGCCGAAAGGCGAAGTGGAAGCCGCAAAAGCGTATGGCATGAGTAAATTTATGACTTACAAACGCATCATCTTGCCAAGTGCGTTACGCCGAGCACTACCTGCTTATTCTAATGAAGTGATCTTCATGCTTCACGGCAGTGCGGTTGCAGGGATCGTAACCATCGTGGACTTAACTGGTGCAGCGCGCTTAGTTAACTCTCGTTATTACGCACCATTTGAGTCGTTCTTGACGGCTGGACTTTTCTATATGTCGCTTACGTTTATCATTCTTTGGTGCTTTAAACGCGCGGAAAAACGTTTCTTAGCGTACCTGCGTCCTCTGAGCTAAATCATGTACTTAAGTAATGGTACCTACGGGTACCATTCTATTTTTGATACCTTCATTCATACTTTTCTTATTTATCAACAAGACTATTTCGTTCCCTCGTTCGCTTACATTACACTTCGGCAAAACCCTTGTTTAATAAGTGAAATATGAAAAAAACAATTATATCGTTGGGTCTTGCCGCTGTTGCCACCGGATGCGGTGGTGGAGAGAGCAAGTCACAATCAAACAGTCAAGTCACACCAACTCCAGTTCCTGTTCAACAAGCGCTAGAAACGGGCAATGCCCTGTTGGTTTCTGACCCAAATGACTTCATTCGTGAAAGCCGTCAAGTTGTTGAGGCGCACAAGAAACAGTCGAATGCGATCAAATCTGCGATAGCAAAAAATCTTTCGGGTCTTTACTGGGATCCGACGCATGATGCCGCGATTTTTGCTCCTACCTATGGATTCAACGACACCATATTGATGACCAATAAAGCGATGGCGAGTGGCTACAAAGACCAAGCGTTGTCGATTGGTATTGCTGGTGAGCAAACTAATGGCCAGCGTTATGCTGTTTTAGGCAGTAACCCATTTCGAACCGCACAACGTTTTCCTGATTCTTCTAATGCGGCAATGACTCAATGGTTAAAAAACCTCGTTACTTGGTTGTCAGGTGGAGCTACTTCAAACGTCGTCATCGCGCAAATGGATCAGTCTTATTACTTTCCTGATGAGCAAGCGACGCGCAGTTGGTTAAATAACAATATTTCACCAGACCTGATATTTAATGAAGCTAACCTGTGCGACGGTTCAAAATTACTTAGCTGCTTGAAAGCCGATAAGCCAAACCTGTTGATTCTGTCACAACATTTGCTGTCAGGAGATACCGACCAACAGGTAATAGATGCGCTGGCTTATGCCGAGCAAGCTAAAATTCCGGTTCTATATCTGCATTGGGACGGTGGGCTGACCGATCTTGGCCGAGACATTTTGGCAAAATTCCATGTTGACTACGTGGGGGACAACTATTGGCGTAAGTTAGGTTTGGTCGATTGGGCACCTTCATCACTGATGAACTTTGTGCCAGATTCTGTCATCACGCAACAAGCGTTGTTATCCCGTTTCGAAACTCAAAACTTCAATGTTGATTTGTCCCAATGTGATGATAAATCATGCCCAGAAGTAGCGAACATGGACAGTCAGTTTTACGACGCTGCCAACAGCATTCGCCAATGGCTGAAATCACTTGATGAGCAAAAAATCTCGTTGTTTGAACAAGATGGTTATCAATACGAAAAGCTGATGGTGTTATTGGCGGATCATTATCGTCAAACGGCCTCCTTTCCAATGGATAAGCAGTCTACGGGGACGACTGAATTTTTGAAATCGTATTTCGCGGACTACGTTCAATACAACAGTCGTCGCATCAACCCAAAACAACCAAACATGGGAAACTTCAGCCGCAGTGAATTTGGGGCCGATGTAAAGAGAATTGATACTACGGTGAATATGGAGTCTAAACGCAACTTCCGTTCGGCAGGAGTGTATGCGCTGCCAGGTGAGACTTTCACGGTAACGCGTAAAGACAACAATGATGTGACCACAAAAATTGTCATCAATAGCTTAAGAAGTGGAGCGACTCATGAGTTCAGTAAAGACGGTTATACTCGACCTAAACTGCTGACTTCATTTGCTTACGAAGTCAAAGCGGGTGAAACCATCACGCTGACTTCTCCTTATGGCGGCCCAGTACAGGTTCACTTTGACAAAAATGATATTCCGGTTGAACTGAGATTTAACCATGTGGCACAGCATCCTGTATGGAGAAGTGAGAAGGACAACGACACCTTTATTCAGCAGCTAGAAGCCAATTTGTTTGATTGGGCCGAGCTGATCACCCCTGGGTTTGAAGTGCACTCAAAGCGTGACAAGATGTTAGAGTCGGTCAACGATGAAATGTGGTCTACTCCTGCGGAAATGGCGCTTGCAACAGAAGAATATGTTCATAACTACCCGCATGTTCTGGCTGGTTTCCAAGGGCCGGGTATAGACGAAGTACCTGAAATTATTCAATACGCTCAAAACCAAGGCTGGGAAATTGCCAATATTGATATGGTTAAGCACATGAATGCTGACCAAGCCACTTGTGGTTATGGCTGCTCTGGTAACCCGTACGATGCTTATTGGGCCTTCAGTCCTTTAGGTCACGGTGATTTGCATGAGCTAGGCCACGGTTTAGAGAAAGGACGATTCCGATTCGCTGGTTGGGAAGGGCATTCGACGACCAACTACTACTCCTACTACAGCAAGTCTCGTTTCTTCCAAAATACGGGTAAGGAATCAACCTGCCAAAGCTTGGATTTCAAAGGTCAGTTTGAACTGTTGCAAACCAGTCGAGCACAAAGCGATCCAAATGCTTATATGGCGAAGCAAAACCAAACGGGTTGGAGCTGGGGTGCTCGCGTTTACATTCAAATGATGATGGCAACTCAGCACGAAGGTGTGCTTAAAAATGGTTGGCATTTACTGGCGCGACTTCATCTTATTGAGCGTGAGTTTAATCGTTTGAAAGCAGATGAGGCACTTTGGAATGCGAAACAATCAAGCATTGGTTTCTCGATGTATACCAAAGATGAAGCGAACAGTATCTCAAACAACGACTGGCTGCTCATTGCCCTAAGTTACGTGGCTCAGCGAGATATGATTAACTATCTCGACATGTGGGGATTTTCGTTCTCAGAAAAAGCGAAGCAACAAGTTGTTGCGTTGAATCTGACGCCGATGCCTCTCACTTACTTTGCAAGCAGCAATACCGGTTACTGTCTGAACGAATTCGCTCAAACGCCAGTAAGTATTGATGGTCAAACGGTTTGGCCGCTGAACTAGCTGAGTAGAAAACAACGTGCATGAAAAAGGGAGACTGAGTCTCCCTTTTTACTAGATTTACCTTAGCGTTGAGTCACGGTTATTGCTTTGTAAAGTATTACTTGAATGTCGACCAGATTGGCGCATGGTCTGAAGGCTTCTCAATACCGCGTAATTCATAATCGATACCCGACTCAATACATTTTTGCGCGAGAGAAGGAGTCGCCAAAATCACATCAATTCGTAGACCTCGGTTGTCATCAAAGCCGCGAGATCGGTAGTCAAACCACGAGAAGCGATCGTTCACTTCTGGGCAAAGCTTACGGAAAGTATCTTCAAAGCCCCAATCTAACAACGTTTTCAGCCATTCACGTTCTTCTGGTTGGAAAGAGCATTTACCCGTTTTCAACCAACGCTTACGGTTTGGTTCTCCGATACCGATATCTGAATCGATAGGGCTGATGTTGATATCACCCATAACAATCAACTGTTCATCGTTGCTGTGATGATCGTTTAGATACGTCATTAGATCTTTGTAGAACTGGCGCTTGTATGGGAATTTCGTTTCGTGGCTAATGTTGTCCCCTTGAGGGAAGTAGCCATTAAGCACCGTTACTTTTTCACCATTTTCGTCTTCAAACGTCGCCATGATCATGCGCTTTTGGTGCTCTTCGTTATCCGTTGGAAAACCTTTTTGTACGCGGATTGGCTCTTGCTTACAAAGCATCGCTACGCCGTAATGCGCCTTCTGGCCATGAAAATACACTTTGTAACCCATGGCTTCGACATCTTCAATCGGGAACGCTTCATCATGCACTTTAATCTCTTGAAGACCAATAACGTCAGGCTGGTGTTTATCGATTAGCGCTTGGAGTTGGTGCAGTCGAGCACGTAGTCCATTGATGTTAAAGCTGATTACTTTCATTATTTATCCTTTTGAGGGCGTATTTTTCTAGAATGGTATCATTCTGAAAGCGTAGTGAAAATGAATCTCAACAAAAGAAAAAAGCGCTTTTTACCGCGCTTTCAATTTGTTTTCTAAATCTGTTTGTACGATCTTCAATGCTTTAATCGCAACTTCTGGATCAATCTCGTTGGTTTCAAGCAAGTAGATCAAATCAACGGCCAGCTTGATCTCTTCTGGTGCATCATCAAGAGGAGAGGTTGGTTGGTCTGCCATTATTGGTGCTTTTCCCTATGTGTAATTTGATTTTCTAGTTTAAGAAGCGCTGCCTCACACCGAGCTAAACGTTGCTCTGTCGTCAGTAATACTTTCTGAGCTTCAGCTCGCATAAAACTAGGTGCAGTTTCCACTGCGCGTTCCTTTTCTAACACCATTTCTCGCAAGCGTCTTGCCCATTCTTGGTGCTGCGCGAGCTCTTGATAAAGCACGTTAATTGGTTTGCGAAAGTGGCTGCTATGCTTGATTTCATTCTTACGAATTTTAGTGGTAGAAATCTCTCGCTGAATTGCGCCAATTTGCGCTACGAGTCGTTCGGTGAGGTACTCCGCTCGCAAAGCGGTGAGCTTATTTTCGTTTTGCTCTCGGATAATCGCGTCCAGTGTCGATTTCGCTTCTTTTACGCAAGGGGTCAGTAAGCGAGAACGGCAGCTAAATAAACGTTCATCAAACAACGGAACGTGATGCTCTCCTCGTTGGCGATCCAATGTCGCGGCTTGATTCGCCATGTGTTCTAAACTTTGCGAAAGTTGTTCGATGTTCATGATAAACCTACAAACCAAGCGTCATAAGCCAGCTTAATCGCCAATACGCTCACGACCGTGACAAAAACGGGACGAATGAACTTAGAGCCGAATCGAATTGCAGAATGCGCACCAACAAATGCACCAGCCATTAAACACACACCCATTGTTAAGCCTAGCACCCAGTTAATGTGACCTAAAATGGCGAAAGTAATAAGTGAGGTAAAATTACTGGTGAAGTTCATCGCTTTGGCTAAACCAGAGGCGAGCAATATATTGAGACGGTACAGCGCCATAGAACTTACAGTCCAAAACGCGCCAGTTCCTGGACCGGCTAATCCATCGTAAAAACCAATCGACAAACCTTGCAGGTACTGTTTTTTATGCAGCTTTGGGCAAGGCTCTGGTATTGGGCTTTGATGAGGGGAATGTGGCGTTTTGTGGAATACAGTATACAGCGCAGCGGCTAATATAATAAGAGGCAAGACTTTTTCTAGCCAATCCGTACTGATGGCATCGACAAAGAGCGTGCCCAATGTTGCGCCGACAAGCGTTGCTGCAAACGCGCGCCCCCAACACTGAGGTTTGAACAAGCGTTTTTTGTAGTAAGTGAATGCGGCAGTTGACGATGCAAAGGTAGCAGCCAACTTGTTCGTCCCCAAAGCAATGTGAGGAGGAAGCCCCAAAGACAGCAAAGCAGGGACGGTTAGCATCCCTCCACCACCTGCGACTGCGTCAATAAATCCAGCAACAAAAGCGACTAGCGCCAACACCAACAGCATTGTCGGCTCTATCATTTCCATAAATTCTTATTCTTCTAATATTCTATTTTTCGTTTAAATGGCGGCAGTGAGTCGATAAGTGCTTGCCCGTAGCGTTTGGTTACGAGGCGTCGATCCAGAATGGTCACTCTACCAGAATCTCGTTCTTTACGCAGTAGGCGGCCCACGCTCTGGATCAGCTTTTTGCTCGCATCAGGTACAGTGATTTGCATAAATGGGTTGCCGCCTTTCTTTTCTATGTATTCTGAATGCGCTTGTTCTACTGGAGAGGTAGGAACACCAAATGGAATTTTGGTGATCACTAAGTTTTCCAGTAACTCTCCTGGCAAATCGAGTCCTTCCGAAAAGCTTCCTGTACCAAAGAGAACGCTGGTTTTGTTTGTTTCTACAAGCTTTTTATGTTTTTTTAGAATTTCTTGACGAGAACTTTCGCCTTGTACTTGCAAAGCCCAGCCTCGTTTTATGAACTCTGAAGACAGCGCTTCTGCGACTTGGTTCATCTGCCAGTATGAGGAGAATAATACCAAGTTGGCCTTTTTGTCTTCTAAGTACTTAGGCAAGATCTCAATAAGATATTCAGTAAATTGAGGTGCCGATGGTTCGTACTTCATTGCCGGTATGAGTAACTCAGCTTGGTTTTGATAATCAAAAGGCGAAGCGAGTGCCAAAAACTGAGTCCCAGATTCTGGCTTTCCATCAATGCCTACTTGATGGCAAAAATAGTGGAAAGAGTTCAACGCTCGCATTGTTGCTGAAACTAATACGGCACCAATACAACGACTCCAAATCTGTTGGTCTAGCTGCCATCCAATCTCAAGAGGGGAGACACTCACAATAAAATCGCCTTCACGATCTGGGTGAGTTTCTAGCCATCTCGCTAAAGGTGCTCCTTTTTCTCGTGTTGGCTCTGCCATCAAATGCCAAACTTGAGCAAGGTTCTCTAGTCGTTGAATATAGAAACCTAGTTCAGCGAGCGCAGGCTCGGCCAATCTTGCCGCGAGTTCGCCATCTTTGACTCTTTCTGCGATAAGATCGGCGATTTTCGCGACGCTTTGGTTTGCTTTCTTGCTGAACTGCTTTAGCTCTTTAGATTGGTTTTCTAGCCAAGTTGGCAGTTCGCCATGTTCAAAGCGGTAGATGCCTTCTTCAAACTGAGATGGGTCGAACTGTTTAGTCAGTTGAGTGAGCGCAGGTATTAAGTTTTGCACCGAGTCTTGCAAGTCATTGCGGAATCGAGCGACACGTTTCTCATCAGCCAGTGATGAAAATTTACTGATTGACTGATTCAGCTTCTCTAGCCACGCTGCTGCGCCTTTTAAACTCGCGGATGCTGAAGCGTGATCACGGGCGACGTGAGGCAGGTGGTGAGCTTCGTCAAAGACATAAATCGTATTTTCTGGCTCTGGTAAGATTACGCCACCACCTAAGTCAGCATCAGCCATAACGAGAGAGTGATTCGCGATGATCACATCATTTTTGTCCAGTTCAGAACGCGCCTTTTGAAACGGGCACCCTCTGTGACCTGGCAAACTGTTATTGCAGCTGTGTTTGTCGCTGACAATCAATTGCCAGATGCGGTCGTCTATGGGTTTAGGCCAAGCGTCGCGGTCACCATCCCATTTCCCTTGAGCGAGTGAGCGATACATGGTTTCCAGTAATTCAATGTCTTTTTTCTTTGGCTTGGTCTCAAACATCGCTAGTTGACCGCCATCCACACCACTGGCTGTTGCGAGCTTTTCTGCGCAGCAGTAGCGCTGCCTACCTTTGGCAAGAATGAAAGAGAATTCTCGGTCTGTAATACGACGAAATAGAGGAAGGTCTTTATTCACTAACTGTTCTTGAAGCGCGACGGTTGCCGTTGAGATAACGACTTTGCGGTTGTTATGCACGGCAACTGGTATAGCGGCCATCAAATAAGAAAGTGACTTACCGATCCCTGTGCCTGCTTCTGCTACCAGTATTCGATTGGACTTATGATATTGACCACAAAGCGTCTTTGCGATTTCAGCGACAAGATAATTTTGAGCTCGTCTTGGTACAAAGTTATCGAGTTGAGCTTGTAGGTTTTGATAGCTATTGCGAATCGATTTTTGAATGTTACTGGTCAGCATACGGGCCTCAAATGCGTTGGAGCCGAATAGTAGCACACATCACTAGTTGTACAGTAGTTCACAAAACGGAATGCTTTTGTAAGGAATCTAGATCTTCTTCACAAAAAAATATTGAACTCCATATCAATGCAAATAATTTCATTATATGAAAAATATAAAACTTCAAAAATGTAGATTTGTTAGATTTTAATACTGTTTTGATTGCTTTAAAGTTTGTTTTTAGATTTAAATTTTGATTATTAATAGGATGATAAATTGAGGAAAATCAAGCCGATAGTTTAGATGTTCATCGAATAAATTAAATAAAGTAAATCAAGTTATTGTTTTTATTGATTATTTTTATTTTTTGATATTTATATTTAGAAAATTTGACAGGCAGAATAATCTTTTGCAATCTAGTGCCCAGATTTTGTAGGTCATGCATTGTTACGAATCGATAACAAGTGGCCTCAAAAATATAAAAAAGGGAATTCGGAAAGGATATCCCAAACTAAGAAAAGGCAGTGGATTAATTATGAAAAAGACTCTAGTAGCTCTTGCAGTAGCAGGCATCTCTACGTCTGCACTAGCAGCAGGCAACATCTACGACAACGGTACGACTTCTTTCAACCTTAAGGGTGAGATCGACACTTACGTAAGTACTATCGAACGTAAAGAAAACGGTAAGACTTCTACTAAGCGTGATGTAGACGTTGACCTATGGGCTAAAATCCAAATCGATGCAGAGCACAAACTAAACGAAGACATCAAAGTATTCGGCTCATTTGAACTAGAAAACGGTGAATTCTTCGATAACGACAACAAACTTACTGGTGAAATCGACGGCGACCACGCTCGCGTACGTACAGATGACCTATACTTCGGTGCTTACTTCGGTGACAACTGGGGTGTAGCTTTCGGTGAAGTTGGTGATTTCGGTGACTCTCTAGACGCAATCACTATCGACAACACTAACGAAGGTCTTGGTTACGTTGATGATTTCGTAAAATCAAAAGAAAGTGCAGGTCACGCTGTTTCAGTTAAAGGTAGCTTCGACAAGCTAACAGTTATCGCTGATGCATACCTAGATCAAGACGAGAAAATCGATACTGCATTCGGTCTATCTGCGCAATACGCAATCAACGATATGTTCACAGTTGGTGCTTCTTACCAAGATCAAGAAAACCGTAACCTTGCTGGTGATGACTACCAAGTAATGGGTGCTGCTGTTCGTTTCAACATGGACAACTTCTCTGCTGCAGTTAACTACGTTGCTGAAGAGCTAAACAAAGCTGACCAAGATACATGGTCTGCAGTAGCTGCTTACAAAATGAACGAAGCTCGCGTTTACACTTCATTCGGTTTCACTGAGTACGAAGGCGACCACGACCAATCTTACTACACGTTCGGTGCTGACTACGCTGTAACTGGTAACGTTCTAACGTTCATCGAATACACTGCAAGCGAAAACGATAACAAAGATACTTCTATGAAAACTGAAGGCGATATCGTAGTTGCTGGTGTTTACTACACGTTCTAATAACAGAACTTAAGTAGATATAGTAAAGGTCGCATTTATTGCGGCCTTTTTTATATTAAAGCGTCTAGACCACTCAGTAACTATTATACATAGGTCAAGCGGGTTTAGAGTTTCGAGGCAAGAGTGCGCTTACCAATTATCTACAGCGAGTTGTAGTGAAATGATTGGCTTTTCATTAATGATTTCCTCAAACTGTGATTAGTGGTAAGCGAGATTTAACTTTTTGATGTAATTAATCGATTTTTAAGGTTATTAGGATATGAGACTAAAAACTTGGATTGTAGCGTTTTTTCTTGGTCTGTTTGGTACAACAGCGAACGCAGACACAACACATAAAACTGATGTATCAGTAACTTTAAGTACCGCACAAGGTGTTCAAGTTCTGTTTGTAAATGGCGTTAGTACGGATGAATTGAGTACTCCGTATACTCTCATCGATGGCTCAAACCAAGTGGTTATTAAGGTAAACAAAGCTATCGGGCGTGGTGACAAGCGCACTCAAGTTTACTCTGCACCATACATTCTTGGTTTTAGTTCTGGCGCGGGTGAGCTTTATATTGATGCGCCATCTTTTAGAGATAAGCGTCAGGCAGACAAGCTGTTTGAACAAGATACAATGGACTGGAAAGTAAGCATCAATGATAAGTCTATTGATTACTCGCAATATAAGATGCCAGGTAAAAAAGGTGCTTTCCCATATTCAAACCTTGATGAGCAATTGGCAGAGTACAACGAACTTAACGGCGTCTATTTTTCTAATGGCAAGCGAGTCGAGTTATCTGAGCTTCAGGCAACGGGTACAGCTAAAGAGACTCACAGAGTGAATTCGCCACTGACAAAAGCAAAAATTGCTTATCTAGAAATGACTGACGAAGAACGTCAGGTATTCATGAAGTGGGTTTCTCAACAATAATTGTTATTGGTGACGATAAAAATATAAAAAGCAGGCGATGGCCTGCTTTTATGTTTTTTGATGTTGACTACTTTAAGGAATGTGCTGTTTTAAGATGGCTAGAGCTGAATCTCTTTCCATTGGCCAGGCTGCAAGTCTCCAAGGGTAATGTCGCCCATTGAATAGCGTACTAAGCGTAAAGTTGGGAAGCCGATATGAGCGGTCATGCGTCTTACTTGGCGGTTTCTACCTTCAATGATAGTGATTGCTAGCCATGTCGTTGGAATATTTGCACGAAAACGAACTGGTGGGTTTCTCTCCCAAATCGTCGGAGCTTCAATGACTTCTACTTTTGCGGGTAAGGTCATACCATCTTTTAATTCAACGCCTTTACGCAACTTCTCTAAATCTTGCTCTTGTGGGGCTCCATCCACCTGTACCCAATACGTTTTCGGCGACTTCGATTTCGGCTGAGTCAGCTTCGCTTGTAGGATACCATCATTGGTTAACACCATTAGGCCTTCACTGTCTCTATCTAGTCGACCTGCTGCGTATACGTCTTTTACTGGAATGTAGTCAGCCAATGTTTTACGGCCGTCACCATCGGTAAATTGGCTCAGCGTATCGTAAGGCTTATTGAAAATAATGACTTTTCGATTTTGCAGGTCGACTCGAGGTTTATTGGCTTTGGCTGTGCGAGTAGGGTGGCGTCTTGTGGTTTGATCCTCTACACGGTTTGGTTTACCGGAACGTTTAAAATGGCCTGTTTTAGATTGGCTGGTACGACGCCCTTTTTCATGACCTGTGCGAGATGACATGTTAACTACCCTGCAAAAATGTAAATGAACTGTGTTTGAAAGTTTTAAGTTTTCTTAAGATCGGCTATCATTTGCGCGCCTAAAACTAACAAATGCGCACAGAATAATAGACTATTTCGTGTTATTTGTTTAATTATATCAGTGCACTCATGGATTCAGAGCCAAGAGCTTCAAACTACAAGAAAGAGTGCAAACCGCATGTGGCGTTAGCGAGGAGATACACACTACTAACGTGTAGCAATGCGTCAATTACACCAACTCAGACGCTGAGTTGATCAGCCAACAAGTTGATTCAAAAATAGGGAAATTTCATGCCTACAGAAAAACCTACCATTATCTACACCATCACTGATGAAGCACCGGCGCTAGCAACTTATTCATTACTACCAATCATTCAATCGTTTACTGCATCGTCTGGCATCAACGTAGATACTCGTGATATTTCACTAGCGGGTCGAATTATCGCTAACTTCCCAGAGCACTTAAAAGAAGAGCAACGCATTGGCGACGCGTTAACTGAGCTGGGCGAACTCGCACAAACACCAGAAGCAAATATCATCAAGTTGCCAAACATTTCGGCTTCTATTCCTCAGCTAAAAGCCGCAATCAAAGAGCTTCAAGCTAAAGGTTACGACCTACCAAACTACCCAGAAGAGCCAAGTACTTACGAAGAAAAAGCGATTAAATCGGCTTACGATAAGATTAAGGGCAGTGCGGTAAACCCAGTACTTCGTGAAGGCAACTCTGACCGTCGTGCGCCACTTTCTGTTAAGAACTATGCAAAGAAAAACCCACACTCAATGGGCGCATGGTCATCAGACTCTAAATCCCATGTATCAAGCATGGCGGGTGACGATTTCTTTGGTAGCGAGAAATCAACAACCATTTCTGGCGCAACAGAAGTAAAAATCGAGTTTGTTGGCGCAGATGGCTCTGTAAAAGAGCTAAAATCTGCTTTCCCACTGTTAGACAAAGAAGTTATTGATAGCTCTGTACTGAAGAAAAAAGCATTGGTTGAGTTCTTCGAAAAAGAAATCGCAGATGCGAAAGAGCAAGACGTACTGCTTTCTCTACACATGAAAGCGACGATGATGAAGGTTTCTGACCCGGTTATCTTCGGTCACGCTGTAAAAGTGTACTACAAAGACGTTTTTGCTAAATACGGTAAGTTATTCGAAGAGCTTGGCGTTGATGTAAATAATGGTCTTGGTGATGTTTACTCGAAAATCGAGTCACTACCAGCAGCACAAAAAGAAGAGATTGAAGCGGCAATTCAGGCGGTTTACCAAACTCAGCCTGAACTTGCGATGGTTGATTCGGATCGTGGCATCACGAACCTGCATGTCCCAAGCGACATCATTGTCGATGCATCTATGCCAGCAATGTTGCGTTCTTCTGGCCAAATGTGGGGTCCTGACGGCAAGCAAAAAGATACTAAAGCGATGATTCCAGATCGCTGCTATGCAGGTATCTACCAAGCAGTTATCGATTTCTGTAAAGAGCACGGCGCATTTGACCCGACAACAATGGGCAGCGTACCAAACGTGGGTTTGATGGCTCAAAAAGCAGAAGAGTACGGTTCTCATGATAAGACCTTTATCCTAGATGCAGCAGGTACAGTACGTGTTGTTGATGCTTCTGGCGCAGCGCTGCTTGAACAGGCGGTAGAAGAGGGTGACATCTTCCGTATGTGTCAGGTAAAAGACGCGCCAATTCAAGATTGGGTGAAACTTGCAGTAACTCGCGCACGTGCGACAGGCGTTCCAGCTGTATTTTGGCTAGATGAAAACCGCGCACACGATGCAGAGCTTATTAAAAAGGTCAATGCATACCTGCCAGATCACGATACGACAGGCCTAGAAATTAAGATTCTTGCTCCAGTAGAAGCATGTAAATACTCATTAGAGCGAATGAAAGCTGGTCTAGATACTATTTCTGTAACGGGTAACGTACTTCGTGACTACCTAACAGACTTGTTCCCAATTTTGGAACTGGGTACATCCGCTAAAATGCTCTCAATCGTTCCGTTGATGAACGGCGGTGGCCTGTTTGAAACCGGTGCTGGTGGCTCTGCTCCAAAACACGTTCAACAAGTCGAGAAAGAAAACCACCTGCGTTGGGATTCTCTAGGCGAGTTCTTAGCATTAGCTGCTTCTCTAGAGCATTTAAGCTCAGCAACTGGCAATGCTAAAGCGCAAGTTCTAGCCGATACACTAGACAAAGCAACGGGTGAATTCCTAGACAAAAATAAATCGCCATCACGTAAAGTAGGTGAGTTGGATAACCGTGGTAGCCACTTCTACTTAGCACTGTACTGGGCGAAAGCATTGGCAGAGCAAACTGTGGATGCAGACTTAGCCACTGAATTTGCACCTATTGCAAAATCTCTTGCTGAGCAAGAAGAGAAGATTGTTGCAGAACTTAATAGTGCTCAAGGCGTGAAAGGTGAGCTAGGTGGTTACTACTTACTAGACGATGCTTTGGTTTCTAAATTGATGCGTCCAAGCGAAACGTTTAACGCAATCATCGACAAGTAATCTGCGGATGACACGTCGTGACCGGCGTGTTTTTCAGATAATAAGAAACCCGCTTAATTGGCGGGTTTATTTTTCTCTTCACAAAGGTTTAAGCTATGTGAGAGCAATGGTTTCTACGACAGCACTCAATTTACTTGGCTTGGGCTTCAATTGGCACAACGCTACTTGCGTGGCAACCCTTTGGACCTTTTTCAATCTCGTAAGAGACTTGTTGGCCTGCTTTCAGTGTACGATAACCGTCCATTTGGATAGTTGAGTAGTGGGCAAAGATGTCTCCTTCCTCTTCGTCTGAACAGATAAACCCAAATCCTTTGGCATTGTTAAACCACTTTACTGTACCTGTAGCCATGCTTATACATCCCTCATGCATTTTTTACTGATGTTGTTACAACAACCAAGTTATACCTTTAACTTGGTACTACTGTTAGCGACCGCTAACAAACGTCTCATTGATACAGAATCACATTCACCAAGTTGCTTAAATTCAAACTGATCCAGAATGAGGATTTATGCATCAATACTTTCCACTGTAGTCAATGAATCCATACAGTCAATAGTGTCGAGCAACAAACGGAAACATAATTGAAAACAAATCACTTTTGAGATTAACAATTTTGCAAACTGTTTTTTGGACGTACGCCGAAGTTTAGATATTTAGACCAAAAAGCGACGGGTTACGAAAAATCCATACTGTTGGTGTTGCTTATGATAGTGAAATCATCGGATTGAATAAAAAATGAAGTTTTCGTGATAAATAACCTTTTCTCAGTGAGGAAGTGTGATCTAACACAGAAATTAGCGTTGGTCAGATTCTGTTCGTTAGTGAGAAAAGAGAGTGATTTTTGAGTAAAAGTTCAGGGCTTATCGATAACCATCTTTTATTTGCGCGCCCGCGAGACGTGGATTAGTCTCTATATTAGGTAGCAACTTTTATCTATCAAAGTTCTAAATCGGTGCCACATCTCACTACACCGCACAGCATGCTTGTGGTAGATTGTTTTTATAGGTCGAAAACATCAACCCTTTGATACGATATCTTTAAATTGCCATGAGTAAAAATTTTGAATGGGTCACTCCGGACTCTGATCTTCTGGAGCGAGAAAGTACAAAAGTTCAGCCACCTAAGCTGTATAACGTTGTACTCAATAATGATGACTATACACCTATGGATTTCGTCATAGAGGTACTTGAGCGATTCTTTTCACATGATATTGATAAAGCAACACAAATCATGCTCAAAGTGCACTATGAAGGAAAGGCAGTCTGTGGAACTTACAGCGCAGAAATTGCCGAAACAAAAGTAGCGCAAGTTACGATGTACGCAAGGGAAAATGAACATCCGCTACTTTGTACTATGGAGCAAGCGTAGAAGAAGACTTGCTCGAACAACCCAAGTTGTTTTTTCGGGAGGTACTTATGCTAAATAAAGAACTAGAGTCAAGCCTTAACGGTGCATTTGCTCGTGCAAGAGACAAACGTCACGAGTTTATGACTGTCGAACACCTCCTACTTGCATTGTTGGAAAACGATGCAGCTAAGGAAGCCCTTTTAGCCTGCAAAGCAGACCTCGATGCTTTGCGCAATGAGCTCGATATATTCATCGATCAAACTACGCCGCTTATCCCTGAAAGTGATGAGACGCGCGAAACCCAGCCGACTTTGAGTTTTCAACGTGTATTGCAACGCGCGGTTTTCCATGTTCAGTCGTCTGGTCGCAACGAAGTAACGGGTGCTAATGTATTGGTCGCAATCTTTAGCGAACAAGAGTCGCACGCCGCTTATTTATTGAAGAAAAACGACATTTCTCGCTTAGATATTGTCAACTTTATCTCCCACGGTATTACGAAAGCTTCTGGCGCCGGAGAAGATCCATCTTCTTCAGATTCGTTTAGCTCGGATAGTGTCGAAGAAACAGGTTCCGATGAGCGTTTAGAAAGCTTTGCAACAAACCTCAACCAAGTGGCGAAGGCGGGTAATATTGATCCATTAATTGGCCGTGATAAAGAGCTAGAACGTACGATCCAAGTCCTATGTCGTCGTCGTAAGAACAATCCATTGCTCGTTGGTGAAGCTGGTGTGGGTAAAACGGCAATTGCAGAAGGCCTAGCTTGGAGAATTGTTGAAGGCCAAGTGCCTGAGGTGATTCAAAATAGCGTTATCTACTCACTTGATATCGGTTCGCTGCTAGCAGGCACTAAGTATCGTGGTGATTTCGAGAAACGTTTCAAATCGATTTTGAAGCAGCTTGAAAAAGAAGAAGATGCCATCCTGTTCATTGATGAGATCCATACTATTATCGGTGCTGGTGCAGCGTCTGGTGGCCAAGTCGATGCGGCAAACTTGATTAAACCTCTACTAAGTAGCGGTAAGTTGCGCTGTATTGGTTCAACTACCTATCAAGAGTACAGCAATATTTTCGAAAAAGAGCGTGCGCTATCTCGTCGCTTCCAAAAAATCGACGTTGTAGAACCTTCTCTGGACGATACAACCAAGATCCTGATGGGCTTGAAACCAAAGTACGAAGCTCACCACGAAGTGCGTTACACCAACAAAGCACTGCGTGCAGCCGTAGAGCTGTCTGCAAAGTACATCAACGAGCGTCATCTACCTGACAAAGCGATTGACGTTATTGATGAAGCCGGTGCTCGTAGTCGATTAGCTCCAGCAAGTCGTCGTAAGAAGACGGTTGGCGTGGCTGATATTGAAGCCATGGTTGCAAAAATGGCTCGAATTCCAGAGAAGTCGGTGTCTTCATCTGACAAAGACATCTTGAAGAATCTTGATGGCAAAATGAAGATGCTAGTCTTTGGTCAAGACAACGCTATTGATGCGCTTTCGGAGGCTATCAAACTGTCTCGTGCTGGTTTGGGTGTAGATAACAAGCCTGTGGGTTCGTTCTTGTTTGCAGGGCCTACTGGTGTGGGTAAAACCGAGGTAACTGTTCAGCTATCGAAACTGCTTGGTATTGAACTGCTTCGTTTTGATATGTCTGAGTATGGTGAGCGTCACTCGGTGAGCCGCTTAATTGGTGCTCCTCCAGGTTATGTTGGTTATGATCAAGGTGGCTTGTTAACCGATGCCGTTATTAAGCATCCTCATTCCGTTGTTTTGTTGGATGAGATTGAGAAAGCGCACCCAGATATCTTTAACTTGTTACTGCAAGTGATGGATAACGGTACGCTGACGGACAACAATGGTCGCAAGGCCGACTTCCGTAACGTGATCCTTGTGATGACCACTAACGCGGGTGTGGCAGAAACTGAGAAGAAATCGATCGGTTTAATCCAACAAGATCATAGTCACGATGCCATGGCAGAAATTAAGAAGGTGTTCACTCCGGAGTTCCGTAACCGTCTTGATAATATCATCTGGTTTAATAGCCTAGATGAAAGTGTTATCCATCAAGTGGTTGATAAGTTTATTGTCGAGCTTCAAGTCCAGTTGGATGCTCGCGGAGTATCCATGGAAGTATCGCAAGATGCTCGCCATTGGTTAGCACATAAAGGTTATGACAAAGCGATGGGGGCACGTCCAATGGGCCGTGTAATCCAAGAGCAATTGAAGAAACCATTGGCAAATGAACTGTTGTTCGGATCACTTGTTGATGGTGGTACGGTGAAAGTGTCGTTAGTAAATGATGCGCTTGAATTTGAATATTTGAGTGAGAAAGAAGCAGCAATGCACTAACGTTTGTCGTTAATTTCAAATCAAAAGCGTGCGATTGGTCGCACGCTTTTTTTATATCTGTCTAGCACGAAGACTCATCTCTTTATTTCTGTTTTATTCATGGTTGTGCATATTGAGAAATAAAGAGGAAAGCATGAAAACTTTCATCATAGCGTGGTTTCTTATTCTACTCGTAGGGTGTGATAAACACGCATTAGTTGTTGAGGCGAGTAAGCCAGAGTTTGATCCTATCATTCAGCGAGTAGAACAAGGACAAGCAGCAAACCTGCATAGCTTACTAGTGTGGCAAGATAGCCAGTTGACGTTGGAACTGTATCGTCAAGGTGGTGGGCTTGATGGTAATCGTCAAACACCAAATGTGCCTGTCGGGCAAGAGGTTGTGCATAACGTGCATTCTGTCACGAAATCCTTTGTCGCTACGCTGATTTTCATCGCTATTGATGAAGGCAAAATCGAAGGGTTAGATACGTCAATATTTGATTTCTTTCCTGAGTATACCGAGCCAGATAGAAAGGCGAAGCTAGCGATAACATTACGAGATGTTCTAAATATGTCCACAGGCTACGCATTGGATGAATTGTCCGTACCATATGGACAAGGCAACATTTTTTCTCGTCATTACAATGCGAAGGACTTAAAACAGCAGTTTCTTTTCACTCAATTAGCTTTTGATCCAGGAACAAAGTTCGCGTACAGCGGTCTTTCTACAGTTGGTCTTTCTAAAGTGATTGAAAAAGTATATGGGCAATCATTTACGAAAGTAATGAAAGAGAAGATTTTTTTCCCTTTAGATATTGAAGAGTATCAGTGGCTGCCAAACATCGGTAGTGGCGAAGCAGGAGCAGACTGGGGCTTACGTCTAACATCTCGAGATATGGGTAAGTTTGGCTTGATGTGGCTGAACAAAGGACAATACAACGGAACGAAAATTGTTGGTGAAGAATGGTTGAATGAACTCAGAAAGAGTAAGTTCTATTCGTATGAGATGGGGTATGGGTTACATTTTTGGCAGGTTTCTAACGTTGAGAATGGCGTTGCGGCTGTAGGGATAGGAGAGCAGTACATTGTTGCCATTCCGAACAAAAATGCAGTGATTGTCACGACCGCGGGAACTACGAAACAAGATCTCGACCAGTGTTAACTCTGATCCAGCAATTGGCCGAGTTACTTTAATTCAATGTTTACAAATAAAAAACGGAGCAAAAATGCTCCGTTTTTTATTTGCATCCGAAAATCAAAGATTAACGAGCGCGGAAGACGATGCGGCCTTTTGATAGGTCGTATGGAGTCATCTCTACAGTTACTTTGTCACCCGTTAGGATACGGATGTAGTTCTTGCGCATCTTGCCAGAGATGTGAGCAGTCACAACGTGACCGTTTTCAAGTTCAACACGGAACATAGTGTTTGGTAGAGTGTCAAGGACAGTACCTTGCATCTCGATTACGTCTTCTTTAGCCATTTAATCCTCTTTAGAAATTAGGCAATATTAGCGAGCGTTATTGTGCCGCTAAATAGGAATTATGTAAAGTTGGGGCGTATTCTACCCTTGCCAACGCTGATTTACTAGCCTTTGGTGGCGTTGAAAACGCGTTTTGTAGTTCATTGCTGGACATTCATCAATCTGATAACCCAAATATAGCCACTGCTCGTTATTTTGTTGGCAGTAGTTCACTTGGTACAGCACCGCTAGTGTACCGAGTGAAAGTGGGTAGTCTGGATCAAAAAACGTATAAAACGCGCTAGAACATTGTGTCATCACATCAGTCACCGCTACACCAAGTAGTTGATTTGATTCATCATAGATGTGCAAGAACAACGTTGTCAGCCAAGTCGTTTGTGCAAAACGTGAGAACTCATCTCGCTTGGGAGGGTACATGGTACCGTTTTTGTGTCGCTTGCAAATGTAACGGCTGTAGAGCTCAAACCACTCGGCGTCCATCTCCGTTTTCATCTCCCAACGCAGGTTTTTGGCTTTACTGAGCAGTCGTTTTTGACTTCTAGATAGTACGAAATCAGGTATCGATATGCGAATAGGCTGGCAAGCATGGCAACGCTCGCAATGTGGTTTGTATATTGTATCTCCGCTGCGACGAAAGCCATTAGCCATCAATAGTTGATAGTTTTGTTCAGTATGTAATTCAGCGTCCAATGCCACCGCAACACGCTCTTGTCGCTCCGGTAAATAGCTACAAGGATGGTTGTTGGTTAACCCAATTCGAATGTGTTGTAGATCTGTGCTCATGATTCTGAATCCTGCAAAACTTGGGGCGTAAAGGTGTCAGAAGCCGTTTGCTTTTCTCTTAAAGATAGTAGCTTTTGTATGAACTCGTCTCGGTCAAGTTCAAATGCGCCGAGGGATGCCAAGTGCGGGTTCATCACCTGACAATCTATTAATTGACCATGCTTTGACGCCAAATGCGTGCACAAATACCACAATGCGATTTTTGATGCGTTGTCTTTCAAACTGAACATGGACTCGCCACAAAAAAGTTGACCCACGCTAATGCCGTATAAACCGCCAACAAGCGTGTTGTCATGCCATACTTCTACTGAGTGGCAATTCCCTAGGTTGGATAGCTGAATATAAGCGGCTTGCATCTCTTCATTCAGCCATGTTTCATCTGCTGGCCGGGTCGACGAGCAAAGTTGAATGACGCGCTCAGTCGCTTGATTTATAGTGACTTTATATTGATGCTTGCGCTGAAACTTTTTAAGACTTTTTGATGGCTTAAACGTTAAAGGATCAAACACAGCACGTGGCGAAGGACTCCACCATAAAATGGGTTCTCCTGGACCATACCAAGGGAAAATACCTTGGTAGTAGCCACTCAAAATTCTATGTGGATCTAAGTCTCCGCCAAAAGCCAACAGACCATTGGGATCTGACAGAGCTTCGTAAGGGGATGGGAAGTTGAACGTTGAATCGAGTTCAGTTAAATAGATTGCCATAGAAAAGTACTGACCAATATCGAACCAAAGGAACTTGTGATGACTCGAGTTAGAAAATTTTTGAAAGTATGTCCTTGGATCATACTGTTTTTACCCCTTTTCGCCAATGCAGCGTACCAAAGGAATGTCGCAAAACCAGTGAATGAAGTGGTGTACGGGAAGATAGATTCAGTGCGTTACATCACTCAACAAGAAGTTGTGCAATCGAAAAGCAACGGTTGGAAAACTCTATTAGGGGCAACCATTGGTGGTTTAGTTGGCAACCAGTTTGGTGGTGGCTCGGGTAAAGAGGTAGCAACGGCGGTTGGCGCACTGGCTGGCGCTGCGGTTGCGCAAAACCAAAGTAATTATCAATACACAGTTGAATATAAGTTGGTTGAACTGCTAATTAAAGTTAAAGGCGATAAACTGATCAACGTTATTCAGGATGTTGATAAAAATATGCTGTTTAGCCGAGGGGATGAAGTTCGTATCTTATATTTCGATGATGGAGTGCGCGTAGATTTAGCGTACTGAGTGGGTGTTTTAGCGTCAATTTTATCGTTGACTAATTATTCAGAAATTAGCGCAGATTTGCTCTGGTTTTGTGCTGGTTTTTTCGTTAGTCTGAATCCACGAAGAATTGTTTAGCTCTCACAACAGCGTGAATTGAGAGCACAAAGGATTATCAACTTTTAATGGAAAGCCTAACGTTACAACCGATCAATAAAATTCAAGGGGAAGTGAACCTTCCTGGTTCCAAAAGTGTTTCTAATCGAGCACTTTTACTCGCTGCATTAGCAAAGGGGACGACTCGTCTCACCAACCTTCTCGATAGTGACGACATTCGTCACATGCTAAACGCACTCACTAAACTAGGCGTGAAGTACACATTATCTGCAGATAAAACAGAATGTGTGGTTGAAGGCCTTGGTCGTCCGTTCTCAGTATCAGAACCTGTCAAGCTCTTTCTGGGCAATGCGGGCACAGCCATGCGACCTTTAGCAGCCGCACTTTGTGTTAGCCAAGGTGAATATGTGCTTACTGGCGAGCCTCGTATGAAAGAACGACCAATTGGTCATCTTGTGACTGCATTGCAAGAGGCGGGAGCAGATATTGAATATCTGGAAAACACAAACTACCCACCACTAAAGATTGTCGGTACTGGTCTGAAAGCAGGCACAGTGTCGATTGATGGTTCTATTTCTAGTCAGTTTCTCACGGCTTTTTTGATGTCTGCACCACTTGCCGAAGGCGAAGTGCGTATTAAGATTGAAGGTGATTTGGTATCAAAGCCTTACATTGATATTACGCTGCATATCATGAAGCAGTTCGGTGTCGAAGTGATCAACAACGACTATCAAGAGTTTGTGATTCCAGCTGGTCAACACTATGTTGCGCCTGGTGATTTTCTTGTGGAAGGGGATGCTTCGTCGGCCTCTTACTTTTTAGCTGCGGCAGCAATCAAAGGCGGTGAAGTCAAAGTAACTGGCATCGGTAAAAATAGCATCCAAGGTGATATTCAATTTGCTGATGCGCTAGAAAAAATGGGCGCAGAGATTGAATGGGGCGATGATTACGTTATTTCCCGCGTCGGGAAGCTTAAGGGCATCGATATGGATTACAACCATATTCCAGATGCAGCAATGACCATCGCGACGACGGCTTTGTTTGCTGAAGGTACCACGGCAATTCGCAATGTTTATAACTGGCGTGTAAAAGAAACCGATCGTTTGTCTGCAATGGCAACAGAGCTTCGTAAAGTTGGTGCGGAAGTGGAAGAAGGTGAGGATTACATCATCGTTAAACCAGTACCTCACCTTAAACATGCGGCGATTGATACCTACGATGATCATCGTATGGCGATGTGCTTTTCTCTGGTGGCGTTAAGCGATACACCAGTGACGATTAATGACCCGAAATGTACGTCCAAAACATTCCCGGATTATTTCGACAAGCTTAAAGCGTTGAGCTGCTAGATCTCTAACTGAAAAGCCAGAGCGATGATGCTCTGGCTTTTTTGTCTTAATTTGCTGTTATTTAATCAGCGTAAATTCTTTAGAAAGGTGATGGGCTAAGTATTTGAACATATTGAATACTGCCGTAGTATTTGCGGTTGGTAAGCCTTTGTCATCAAGGAAGTACTCACCTTTAAATACCAAAACCCCGTCTTTTTCTTCTACGCTTGTCGCTCGCATTCCGTTGATGTAATCATCGTGCTCTTGGATGATTTGGTTTGCGATTAAAAGAAGGTCGAATTCTTCAATAAACTTTCTATCAGACATAACGTTCTCATCATTCATTACAAATTAAAAAGTGTGGCGAAGTATACCCATATTCTTTAAGGGTTTGCATGATTAATTCCATCGCCACGTTGGTTGATTTGAGGCGAGGGTTAACTCAGTACTGAGGTTACGCGGATACAAAGTGGCTTTCAGCGCAACAACCTAAGGTTGCGCCATATTGACAGAAAATATTTTGTGATGAGTAACAAAATTTATTGCATTGGATTAGCAGTAGCAAAGTTTGCCTGCTTAGATATGCCGCTCAATACCTTTCAGACCCCTGTCTCTTTGAAGTATAAAGACGATGAATTGTCAACCAATCGGATCTGAATTTCAAAAAAGCAGTTGATCTTCTTTTCATCTCGCACAATAGTAAAAAAAGAAGCAATGAAATAGAACACTATGCGGGTGACCTTAAAACGAGGTTTCTACCCGCATTATTATGAAGGACGTTAGAGTCAGTTATGGGTAAATCACTCGTTATAGTGGAGTCTCCAGCCAAGGCAAAGACGATAAATAAGTACCTTGGTAAGGACTTTATTGTTAAGTCTAGTGTTGGTCATGTGCGTGATCTGCCTACGGCCGGTCAAAGCACTGGTGAGAAGAAAGCTGCAGCTATCTCAACAAAAGGGATGAGCGCAGAAGAGAAAGCGCGCGTTAAAAAAGAAAAAGATCGCAAAGCGCTGATCAAAAAAATGGGGATTAACCCATATCATGACTGGGAAGCGAACTATCAGATTCTTCCGGGTAAAGAAAAAGTCGTAAGCGAACTACAAAAATTAGCCAAAGATGCTGATTGCGTTTATCTCGCAACCGATTTGGACCGCGAGGGGGAAGCAATCGCATGGCACCTTCGTGAGATCATCGGTGGCGATGAAGAGCGATACAAACGAGTAGTCTTTAACGAAATTACTAAAAATGCTATCCAACAAGCTTTCCAGACTCCTGGCGAGTTAAATATGGATGGCGTTAATGCGCAGCAAGCACGTCGATTCATGGACCGCGTTGTAGGTTTCATGGTTTCTCCATTGCTATGGAAGAAAGTGGCACGTGGCCTGTCTGCTGGTCGTGTTCAATCCGTAGCGGTGAAGCTATTGGTAGAACGTGAGCGTGAAATCAACGCATTTGTGCCTGAAGAATTCTGGGATATTCACGCAAATACCAAAACTAAAGATAAGTCAGATTTCAAACTGCTGGTTGCGCAGAAAGATGGCGTTGCGTTTAAACCTGTTAACGAAACAGAAACTAAGGCAGCCATTTCTGTCCTTGAAAACGCAAGCTACGAAGTGTGTAAGCGCGAAGACCGCCCGACTAAGAGCAAGCCTTCTGCGCCATATATCACATCAACATTGCAGCAAGCGGCAAGTACCCGTTTAGGTTACGGCGTTAAGAAAACCATGATGTTAGCTCAGCGTCTGTATGAAGCGGGTTACATCACATATATGCGTACCGACTCGACTAACTTGAGTGCGGAAGCAGTTGATGCTGTTCGTGACTTCATTGGTTCAGAATTTGGTGACAAGTATCTTCCAGCTAAGCCACTAACGTACGGCAGCAAAGAAGGTGCTCAAGAAGCGCACGAAGCGATTCGTCCATCTGATGTGTCAGTGAAAGCAGAAGACTTGCAAGGTGTAGATGCGGATGCTCACAAGCTTTACTCACTGATCTGGAATCAGTTCGTTGCGTGTCAAATGACACCTGCAGAATATGATTCAACCACAATCAGCGTAAAAGCGGCGGAATACACGCTAAAAGCGAAAGGTCGTATCCTTAAGTTTGATGGTTGGACTCGCGTACAGCGTCCAATGGGCAAAAACGAGGACACAATCCTTCCTGCGGTACAACTTGGCGATAAGCTAAGCCTAGAGTCACTTGACCCTAAACAGCACTTTACAAAGCCACCTGCGCGCTTTACGGAAGCGGCATTGGTTAAAGAGTTAGAAAAACGAGGCATTGGTCGTCCTTCGACTTACGCATCGATCATTTCTACTATTCAAGACCGTGGCTACGTAAAAGTAGATCAGCGCCGATTCTACGCTGAAAAAATGGGTGAAATTGTTACTGACCGTCTTGATGACAGTTTCAACGATTTAATGAACTACGACTTTACTGCGCGTATGGAACAGAAACTGGACCAAATCGCAGAAGGTGAAGTGAACTGGAAAGCAGTACTAGACAACTTCTTTGCGGATTTCACTGGTGACCTAGAAAAAGCCGAGTTAGACGAATCTGAAGGTGGTATGAAGCTAAACCACATTGTGATGACGGATATCGAGTGTCCGACATGTGGTCGCCCTATGGGTATTCGTACCGCTTCTACAGGCGTATTCTTAGGCTGTTCTGGTTACGCATTGCCACCTAAAGAACGTTGTAAGACAACCATTAACTTGGGTGACGAAGAAGGTATTATCAACGTTTTAGAAGAAGACGTTGAAACGGCTGCTCTTCGTGCGAAAAAACGTTGTCCGATCTGTGAAACTGCGATGGACGCGTACTTGATTGATGACAAGCGCAAGATGCACGTTTGTGGTAACAACCCGAACTGTGAAGGCTATGTTGTTGAGTATGGCGAATTCAAAGTGAAAGGCTACGATGGCCCTGTTGTTGAGTGTGACAAGTGTGGCTCAGACATGGTGCTTAAGAACGGCCGCTTTGGTAAATACATGGATTGTACGAGTGAAACTTGTAAGAACACCCGTAAAATCCTGAAGAATGGTGAAGTAGCGCCACCTAAAGAAGATCCTGTGCACTTCCCTGAACTGCCATGTGAAAACTCAGATGCGTACTTCGTGCTTCGTGATGGTGCTTCTGGCCTATTTATGGCGGCAAGCAACTTCCCTAAATCGCGTGAAACAAGAGCACCTCTAGTCTCTGAACTGGCGCGTTTTGAAGAGCGTCTACCAGAGAAGTTTAAGTACCTAACAACGGCTCCTCAAGAGGATCCAGATGGTCGCCCAGCCGTGGTTCGCTTTAGCCGTAAGACGAAAGAGAACTATGTTCGTTCAGAAGACGACGGTAAACCAAGTGGTTGGACTGCACTTTACGTTGATGGTAAGTGGGAAATCACTGATAAACGTAAAAAAGCGAAAGCTTAAACTCAACTTGTAAAATAAAGGCAGCAAATACGCTGCCTTTATTTTTATATCCACCTGTCTAAGCGGGTTTCCATCTGCTCCTTTCCCTACCGTTTTTAAGCTCTGTTTTCCCACTTTTAGCGATTTGTTTTGTCTGAATCTACAAGTGTCTTTTCTGTAAACAACATTCAGTTGAACTATTCATTTTATATTCACACATTTGTTATATCTTGGTATTTCAAACATGAACTGTAGTTAACGCGTTCGTAAATTGTTTTCACAATGTAATCGCTTACTTGGCCTTGTGTGATCTGGATATCGTCTTGAGCAAGTAACCTTTGTATGCAACACAGAACGGCATATTAAAAATTGTAATTTAGATTCTGGTTGGATAATTTATTACAAAATTAGTGCAATTGTATGCATTTATTTAGCGTCAAAAAATAAGAACAATTTGAATATTTGCATACTGGAAAATGCAATAGCTTTTTTATCTACACTGCAAGGGTTCAATAGAGGCTCAGGTGTAGGTGCAACAATGTATTCGCTTGACTCCCCGAGTTTTACTCATTCAAGTGAGTACTAAATCCAAGCTATAACGATATGGAGAACAACGAATGGCTGGTGTTTTGGGAATGATTCTTGCTGGCGGTGAAGGCTCTCGTTTGAGGCCTTTAACTGAATCCCGTAGTAAACCTTCGGTACCTTTTGGTGGAAGTTATCGGCTGATTGATTTCGCTCTAAACAATTTTGTAAATGCGGATCTGATGCGCATTTATGTCCTTACTCAATTTAAATCTCAGTCTCTTTTCCATCACTTGAAAAAAGGGTGGAACATTAATGGTATTACTGATCGCTTTATTGACCCAATTCCTGCACAAATGCGTACGGGTAAGCGTTGGTATGAAGGCACTGCAGATGCTATCTATCAGAACCTACGTTTTATGGAGCTTGAAGAACCGGATCAGGTTTGTATCTTTGGCTCTGACCACATTTACAAGATGGACATCAAGCAGATGCTGAACTTCCATACGGAGAAGAAGGCGTCATTGACGGTGTCTGCACTGCGCATGCCACTAAAAGAAGCTTCTCAATTTGGTGTAATAGAGGTTGATGCTGAAGGCAGAATGATTGGCTTTGAGGAAAAACCCGCTAATCCAAAATCGATTCCTGGAGAACCAGATTTCGCGTTAGTCTCGATGGGGAACTACGTATTCGAAGCACAAGTTCTATTTTCTGAACTCGTGGAAGATGCAGACAATGAAGCTTCTTCTCATGATTTTGGTAAAGATATCATCCCGAAAATGTTCCCTCGTGGTGACGTTTTTGTCTATGACTTCAGCACCAACAGAATCAGTGGTGAGAAAGAAGAGGTTTACTGGCGTGATGTAGGTACGATTGATGCTTATTGGCAAGCGCACATGGATCTATTAGAAAAAGACGCGCCATTCTCTTTGTACAACCGTAAGTGGCCTCTTCATACCTATTACCCACCATTGCCACCTGCAACGTTTACTGATTCAGACAATGGTCGAGTGCAGATCATCGATAGCTTGGTATGTAATGGCAGTTATGTTCGTGGTTCTCGTATCGAGAAGTCAGTACTTGGATTTCGCAGCAATATTGCATCCGCGTGTGATATTAGCGAATGTATCCTATTAGGTGACGTAAAAATTGGCGAAGGCTGTGTGTTACGTCGTGTTATTGTCGACAAGGATGCCGATATTGCACCTGGCACTCAAATTGGTGTGAATCTTCAAGAAGATAAAAAGCATTTCCATGTGTCGGAAGAGGGCATTGTTGTTATTCCGAAAGGAGCTCGAGTTGGCTACTAACAACTTATCCATTCTGTTTGTAGCTTCTGAGGTTGAAGGTCTTATTAAAAGTGGTGGCTTGGCAGATGTTGCCAAGGCACTGCCGGAAGCCCTTCAAAACCTACAGCAAGATGTAAGAATTACGATTCCTGCGTACACCAGTATCGAAAGATTAGCGGACGCAGAAGTTGTGCTAGAAACAAATCTAACGTCATGGCCGCATACAAAGTATCGAGTTCTATTGCTTACGTTAGGAAACAATCCTGTCTATCTGATTGATTGTGAGCCGTACTTCAATCGGCCATCAATGTATGCAGAGAACAACCAAGCGTATACCGATAATGGTGAGCGTTTTGCGTTTTTCAGCGCTGCATGCCTCGACATGTTGCCGAAGCTGGCGTTTCAACCTGATATCATCCATGCAAATGATTGGCACACAGGGCTGGTTCCGTTTTTGCTTAAGCACAGGTATGGCAATGATCCCTTTTTTGCTCATACAAAAAGCGTCATTTCAATTCATAATGCGGTCTTTAAAGGCGTATTTAGTTACGACGACGTACAGTGTTTGCCTGAGTTTCACTGCCGAAACGTTCCCGGTGCTGCGGTGAGTGCAACGCATATTACTATGCTCAAAGCTGGCGTAATGAATGCCGATAAGATAAATGCAGTCAGCCCAACGTACGCTGAAGAGCTAAAGACAGAACTTGGCAGTCATGGAATGGCATGGGAGTTTCAGCAACGAGCAGGGGATCTAGTCGGAATTTTAAATGGTTGCGATTACAGTGCTTGGAATCCGGAAACTGATGTTTATTTGCCAATGAACTATAGTGCCGACAAACAAAGTATGGTTCTAGGTAAAAACACTTGTAAGCGCGCATTACAGCAGAGGCTAAACCTTGCTGAAAAAGACGTAGCCATGTTTGGTATGGTTTGTCGTTTGACTCAGCAAAAAGGCGTGCATTACTTGCTGCCGGCTTTGGCGGATTTTTTGAAGCATGATGTTCAAGTCGTTGTTGTTGGGACGGGTGATCCCGTTTTGGCTGCACAATTGGAAGAGGTTGCGGCGCAATTCTCTGACAAGTTTGTATTTGTTGAGGCGTATGACAATGAACTCGCGCATTTAGTTGAAGCTGGTTCGGATTTCTTCTTAATGCCTTCTGAATTCGAACCATGTGGCTTAAATCAGATCTACAGCATGGCTTATGGCACCTTACCTATCGTGAGAGGGGTAGGTGGCTTAAAAGACAGTGTGAATGATTACGACGTAGACCCTTGCGACGCTACTGGATTTGTATTTTATGAACCGACGTCTCAAGCGCTGCTACTTACTATGCTGCGCGCGTTGCTGTTGTATGCGCAAAACCTGACGGAAGTGCAAAGAGTACAACTGCATGCAATGCAAAAAGATTTCTGCTGGCGGAAGGCCGCAGAATCGTATTTGCAACTCTATCGTTCAGCGTTAAATTGACGCAAGTTTGATAAAAAGTGTAACCAAAGGCACCTATTGAGGTGCCTTTATTACCTTGGTTTTACGGAGTGTGATAGGATTCTGTCACTCTCTATCACAAAGAATCTTACTTATACTGACTCATGACTCAGCCACTGCTTTTTCACAAAACCTATCTGCATCCTACTAGTAATGAGTGGGTTGTTTTCGTGCATGGTGCTGGTGGCAGTTCTTCGATATGGTTTAAACAAATTAAAGCATATAAGCAGCACTTTAATTTGTTGCTGATCGACTTACGAGGACATGGAAAATCCAATCAGCTTTTGAAAGAGTTGATAACTAGTCGTTACACCTTCACGGAAGTGACGCAAGATATATTAAAAGTGCTGGATCACCTAAAAATCCAGTCGGCGCACTTTGTTGGCATGTCGTTGGGTACGATCATTGTTCGAAATTTAGCGGAGTTGTCTTCTGAAAGAGTTCGTTCGATGGTTTTAGGCGGTGCGGTGACACGCTTGAATACGCGTTCGCAGATTTTGGTTAAGTTGGGTAACTTCTGTAAACATATCTTGCCTTATATGTGGTTGTATAAGCTGTTTGCCTACATTGTGATGCCGCAACGAAGTCAGCGTGAATCAAGGCATTTGTTTATTCGAGAAGCAAAGAAGCTGTGCCAAAAAGAGTTTAAACGCTGGTTTATTCTTGCCGCGGATGTAAACCCATTGATGAAGTACTTCAAAGACAGAGAGTTACCCATACCGACATTGTATTTGATGGGTGATAGAGACTATATGTTCATCCAACCGGTGAAAGAGATGGTTGCAGCGCATAAGCTCAGTATCTTGCGTGAAATTCCAAACTGCGGTCATGTCTGCAATGTAGAGCGTCCTGAAGATTTTAACCAACACTCTATCGAATTTATAAAGCAACAAAGTATCGTCGCCTAGCCATCAATATAGACACCTGAAATGCGAGAATAGGGGAACGATCATGGCTCCCCAATTTGATATCCACATTGCCAACACGCACCAAACTGTCCTTCGTTGTGTTCAAGACAATGAGGACATTGCCAGTCTTCATATATGTTGCTTTGTGACTGCTGCCTAAATGCTTCAATAATTGAGTGAGCTTTCAATTGTTGTTCTGGATCTAATAGCCAAACATAAGGATCAGTATCATCGCCAAAAGGAAGCTCACCTTTCAGACCAAAAAGTCCTTCTCCACGCACCTCACAGCATATATCTTCAGTTTTTAATAGTTCACATACGATGTGCGCTTCTGCTGGATTTTTCGCGATAAAGATTTTCATCAAATACTGCCATTTGGCTGAGTAGGGGTTGGCCTGACCTTATTCATAACCCATTTTACGAGTATTGGAAACAGCCCCAGCAAAGCAAAAGATGCTAATACAGTCGGGGATACGATACCAGAAAGGCTATCAATGGTTGCTAACTGAGTACCAGCGTTAAGGTAAACGGCAGTACCAGGGAGCATGCCTATTTGACTGGTTAAATAAAAGCGCGCAATGCTCATAGGTGTTAATCCCATCAGTAGGTTGATGAGGAAAAATGGGAACACTGGAATCAAGCGCAAAGAAAACAGATAAAACGCGCCATCCTTTTTTACTCCTTGGTTAATCGCAACAAGCTTTTCCCCAAATCTCGATTGAACCCAATCCCTAAGCAAATATCGGCTACTCAAAAAAGCTAAGGTCGCACCGATCGTACTGGCAAAAGAAACCAAAAGTAAGCTAAACCAAAACCCAAACAAAGCTGCGCCTAGCAAAGTAACCACTGCTGCTCCGGGAATAGAAAATGCGGTAATCGCAACATACGCTAAAAAATACACCGTGGCGGCATAGACGATGTTGGCTTCGATGAATGAATTGAGTGCTTCTTGCTGCGCTTTTGCGTTGTCAAGCGTTAGATATTGACCAAAATTAGCGCCTAACAAAAGAATGGTGGCAACAAGTATCAGTCCAAAGATAAGTTTTTTATTCATGTGTGCTCCGTTTCTATATCTAGGCTACCGCTTAAAGTATTCATACTGAATGTTGTTTTAACAATCTCGTTATCGAAACTAAGTCGTGGCGCTGAAGATACGGGGGTTTTGGGATTTACAAAGGAGTAGACACGAGGGGAGCTATAAAAATTTCATAAAAAAACCGCAGTTCACACTGCGGCTTTAGTCGATAGATTAGAGCAGACTTCTGTTACGAAAGGCCATTCATTAATTCTTCACGACGAGACTGGGGAACCACACTCCAGTGTGTGCCGTTAATAGCACCTTCTAAGGCCCAAAGTAGCTCAAGGCTAACTGTGGTGGAGTGCGTGTCTCTGATCGCTTTATAAGCACTTAGTGCGCCTTCTTCTTCAAGTTGAGCAACAGAATCAATACCCGCTTTCTTAAGCATTCTTTCTGTAGCCAATCTCAGATTTGGCAGATCTTTCAAGCGATTAGGCTTAGTGCTCGCTTGTTGTTCTTTCTCAAGTTTGGCGTTTTCTAAGGATTTTTTCGCTACTTCAATTAAGCGATCGCTAGATTCCCATAGTTCGCTGGAAATAGCGTAGTACTTAGTAACGACTGGGAAGCCACGTTTTTTATAAACGTAAGGCTTTAGACCCTGTGTCTCGAAGTCAGATGAAGTTTGTTGGTCTGCTCGTATATGAAGCTGGTTGTTTACCACTAGTGCAAACATCGTTTCATCAGCGAAAAGTCCGAAGCCACCAAACATTGAGCGCGACTTGATAGTACCAAGTGCCTCAAATAGCTTCATAGAGTCTTTGAGTATCGGTTTATCCATGTTTTGTTATCTCGGTGTAATTAATATTACGCCACCAAAAGTCAGGTCCGAGAGAGTAGCAAACGTGCGCAAAGGCAATGTCATTAAAGGGTAAAGACATTGGTTGCACACTTGCCATCGGTAACCCCGCTACCTTCCATATACTACTATGGTTCAGGCCGGAGGCTTTGCGTCCCACCCTTTCGGATGGTTTGCCCTGTGCGTGACCAGATGAGGATACTTCGTATATTGAATTAACATCACACTTTAGATTTTAAAACGTGATCTTGATTCAATAAATAATGCCATTTTGTGCATGGGTACTCATAATTGAGAATTGTATTTAATGTTTGAAAAGAAGCGGGAATTAATAATTCACATGTAAAGAAAACAGTAACTTATGGAAGTTATTGTTTTTAAGAATGAGGCAAAGTGTGCGGGAAGTGTTATTTTTTTAATAAAAAAAAGCGCCCCTAAGGGCGCTTGTGTTCATTTAATTAAGTTTCTTAACGGTGTTGCGGATAACAATCTCTGGTTGCATCTCGAACACACGCTTTTCGTGTTCTTTATCTTTAATGCGTTCAAGTAGGATCTCAAACGCATTTTTACCCACACGACGTTTAGGTTGGTGAATCGTTGTTAGCGGTGGTGAGAAGTACTCTGCAAGTTCAATGTTGTCGTAACCGATAACAGAAACGTCATCTGGAACCTTGATGCCGTTTTGTTGCAGACGGCTCATTAAGCCAAGTGCCATGGTATCGTTAAAACAGAATACTGCAGTAGGGCGTTTTTCCATCGCGGTGATCTTGTCTGCAACCAGTACCGCAGTATCGCATTCAAAGTTACCTTCAAGAATCCAATCTTCATTGATTGGCAGTTTTGCTTCAGCCATGGCACGACGGAAACCAGCGATACGCTCTTGGCAAGCAAGTTTCTCAAAGTGACCACTCAGGCAGGCGATGTCAGTGTGGCCGTTATCGATAAGATATTTAGTTGCTAGGTAGCCACCTTCTTCAGAGTTATCGATGATCTTGTCCGCACGAGAACTCTCTGGGCCCCAATCCATCACAACTTTCGGGATGTCTGAATGACGATCTAACATCTCTTTTAGTTCTTCGGTTAGATCTGAACACATCACCAAAATGCCATCTACACGTTTCTCAGCAAGCATGCGGATGTAGTCGCGCTGTTTCTCGTAGATGCCGCCAGTATTACACAAGATCAATGTGTAACCTTGACGGTAGCAGTAACTTTCTACACCGTCGATCACTTCAGAGAAGAATAGGTTAGTTGACTGTGTTACCAACATACCAATAGTACGAGTTGAGTTGCATTTTAAACTACGAGCAACTGCGCTTGGTGCGTAGTTAAGCTCATCAACCGCTTTCATTACTTTTTCTTGGGTTGCTTCTGCAACAAAACGTGTCTTATTAATAACGTGCGAAACTGTGGTAGTAGAAACGCCGGCTAAGCGAGCAACGTCTTTTATAGTGGCCATAAATGATGTCCTGTATCGAGCTACTTAATACCGTAGTGAATACAACCATACGCTTAGTTTTTTGCGCAAACTAAACACCACAACAACAGTAGTGTCTATTCTAGTAGGCAGCGGTTGTACCGAAATCGGTATAAAAAGATTTGTAGCAACTTGGTTGAAGGTACTCGGCTTCCTATTAAATATGAGGAAGTGGTCATCAACCTATTAATAAAAAACAAAAACCGCTATATTTCAGCGGTTTACATATAAATCATATTTAATCGTTTGCGTTCACATTTTAGCCCTATGTGGGCTGACTGGCAATATTTTCAGCAAGAGTTTTGTGTATTTGAAGTCACATTTTGACTGCTAAATGAACGAACGTCTTTGAGCCAGATTAAAAGCAAGCGAATAAAATAGGGAGCCCGACAGGCAGGCTCCCTAAAAATAGGCGGTGATTATTCACCAAGAAGGTAAGCGCTGTCCAGTTTACAAAATGCAATTAATAGTTGCGCAACGCTTAAGTAGAAGCCAAATTCATCAAATTGCTTACATTTTTCAGCAAATTTTGGCAACCAAGACATGAGTTGATTTTGGATGAAATCGTTTTGTTTAACGAAAGCCTCTTCCATATGTTTTTCTTGCTCTAACTCATTTGAGCGAATGATCATGTTGCCCAAAAAGTCCAATTCAACAGCAAGATGGTCTGCTGGTTCTTTGAGGTTTTCGTCTACCTGAACCCCAAAATCTGCCATCAGTTTTTCCATCTCTTCTGCAGGTTTGTCATTGAGCAAGCCTGATTCACCAATGTACATAGAAGCGTACGGTAGTGACCCATACTTATCTGTTTTTAAGAACAGCTCGCAAAAATCTGCTGCAAGTTCTAGTTGAGCATCATTGCGGTCTTGGAGTCGGTTTAGGGCATCAACTAGGCTATCAACGGCTGGCTTGAGTGATTCGTTCTCACCTAAGCCCGCTAAAAAACTGCGAATTTCAACACTGTGGTAGGTTTCTAGTTCTTTTTCGCTGAGTTCTTTAGCGAATAAGCTCGAAAACCACCAGTAAATTTCAGCACGCTTTTCATTAAAAGCTTTCACTTCTTGCATTTTTGGCTCCTGAAGGATGCTTCGAGTATTGCATCATAAAGTCAATTAGGGATATCCCCTAAGTGTAATCAAATAAGATGAATAGCAGTAACTATAATTATTGTTGATTATGTTGAATTGTGTGCACTTATTAACAGTGATGGGCAAGCTTGTTTTGAATCAATAAAAACGCTAAATCTTGCTTTTTAATGTATCTATGACTAGAAATGTTACTAGTTATGAATAGAATACGTCTTGGATAATAAGAAGACAGAAAGTGGTGTAAATGAGCTATCACGTATTAGTCGTAGAAGATGATGTTGTAACTCGTAGTAAGCTTGCGGGATATTTCCAAAATGAAGGTTACAAAGTTAGCGAAGCAGAAAGTGGCGCGGAGATGCGCGAAGTTCTGCAAGGCGGTGATGTCGACCTTATTATGTTGGATATTAACTTGCCGGGCGAAGACGGCCTAATGCTTACGCGTGAGCTACGCAGTCAATCAGACATCGGCATCATATTGGTAACAGGACGCACGGATAGCATCGACAAAATCGTAGGCCTAGAGATGGGTGCAGACGATTATGTGACAAAGCCTTTTGAACTAAGGGAATTACTAGTTCGAGTTAAAAATCTACTGTGGCGCATTTCTGCGGCACGAAGTGGAGCAAGTAAAGCGGCAAGCGAAACAAACGATGAACACATTGTTCGCTTTGGTGAGTGGACATTCGATATTCAGCGTCGAGCACTTAGCCGTAATGGTGAGCCAGTAAAACTAACCAAAGCAGAATATGAGCTTTTGGTGGCGTTATCGTCTTACCCGAATCAAGTGCTGAGTCGTGAACGTATTTTGAATATGATCAGTCATCGAGTTGATGCTCCAAATGATCGTACGATCGATGTTCTTATCCGACGCATGCGCGCTAAGATGGAGTTTGATCCTAAGAACCCACAAATTTTTGTGACCGTTCACGGTGAAGGCTATATGTTCGCAGGTGATTAATCACCATCAGACAAGCAGTAAAGAAAAAGGAGAGCCAATGCTCTCCTTTTTTGTGTTTATAAATCGGGTTTATTCCGCTTCCACCATCGGCGTTTGCCCTACGGTGTCACGCAGTCTTTGCCAAACGCTACCAAGGTATTCATGCCAAAACAGTTCAGTTTGCTCAAGGTAGCGAGCTTTAGGTGAATACTTGTCCCACGGTTGGCTAACTTCGTCTATCGCTAAGAAATTCGTTGGAGCAGGGATGGGTTTAATTCCAGCTGCGTTAAACTCGTACAGCGCACGGCTCATGTGGCTCGCTGACGTGACTAGCACAATCTCTTTTTGTTGAACAAAAGCGGCGGCTTGTCTTGCTTCTTCCCACGTGTCTTTTGCGTCTTCTAACAAAATAATGTCGGATTTTGCAACACCTAATGCCAAAGCAACGTTTGCCATCATACGAGCATGGCTGATCTCAGAGCCACCATCATAACCAGATAAAATTAGCTTTGCGCCTGGGTACATACGCAAAATACGAATGCCTTCCGTTAATCGCATCAACGCCGCGCGGCTTAATTGCGATGTTGGTGGAATTTCGTCATCGACCACGTGACCATTACCCAGCACCATAACGTAGTCAATGGTACCTGACACAGGTAAAAAGGCCTTATGCTCGCGCTCAAGTGGCATGAGAAGCTTGGTTGAAACAGGTTGGAAGGCAACTAGAAAAAGGCCAACAAAAGAGAACAGAACAACGAAGCAGCCAGTTTTACGTTTTGTGGTAAAACTAATGAGAGCAAGACCTAACAAGCCTATCAGTAGCAATGCCGGAAGCGGCATAAGCAAGGCTGACATTACTTTTTTCAGCTCAAACATACATAAATAGTCCGAAAAAACATCAATTGATAATAAAAATGAGGGTGACCCTCTTTATTCCTGCTTTCCTTGTGCCAGAATAGCGGCACAATCCGATATGATAACTCAGCAGAAGTGACAGAAGACCGCAATTTCGACGATATCGCCCACAAATTTGCAAAAAATATTTACGGCTCCGATAAAGGGGAGATCCGCCAAATCATTGTGTGGGAAGATTTTCTACAGATTCTAAGTGAATTGGATGCGAGCCAGCAACCCCTAGAAGTACTTGATGCAGGTGGTGGTTTAGCACAAATGTCGCAAAAGCTTGCTAAGCTCGGACATCGTGTTGCGTTATGTGATCTATCTTCGGAAATGCTGCAACTAGCCAAACAGGATATTGAAAAAAACGGTTTGCTTGAGCAGTATCGCCTGATTCATTCGCCTGTTCAGTCCATTGCGGAGCACATGGAAGAACAGGTGGATCTCGTTATGTTCCACGCTGTCATGGAGTGGCTCGTTGATCCTAAAACGGCGCTAGAGACAGTATTGGAACAAGTAAAGCCGGGGGGCATCGCATCAGTGATGTTCTATAACCACCATGGTTTAGTCTACAAAAACGTGGTTTGTGGCAACATTCCTCATATTTTAGACGGCATGCCCCACCGAAAAAGATTTAAACTACAGCCGCAAAAAGGCTTGAAACCGGAAGATGTCTATCACTGGATAGAAGAGGCTGGTTTTAGCATTTGTGGCAAATCTGGTATTCGTTCCTTTAGTGATTACATAGGTAATATGCAATACATGGGCGATTACGAGTTTGAAGATGTGTTGGCGCTAGAAAAACAACTATGTCGACAAGAGCCATACCTCTCATTAGGCCGCTATATTCACGTGTGGGCCAAAAAGAACGATAAACAGGAATAACAATGAGTGAGATGACTCTCAATGCTGCAGAGCAACCAATCGATGAGTTGGTTGGCTGGGTTAAGCAGCACGATTTCTCGTTGAACCTGACCACAGAGCGATTGGCATTTTTGATTGCCATCGCCGTACTGAGTAATGAAAGGTTCGACGAAGAACTGGGTGAAGGTGAACTGCACGATGCATTTGCCATCGTCACTCGACTATTTGATGAGACTGGCGAAGCCTCCGCTTTTCGTGCGAACAACGCCATCAACGAGATGGTCAAGCAGCGTCTTATTAGCCGTTTTGTCAGTGAAGTTACTGACGGAGCGAGCATTTACCGCTTGTCGCCTTTAGCGATAGGAATTACCGATTACTACGTGCGTCATCGCGAGTTTTCAAGACTGCGTCTGTCTATCCAGCTATCGATGGTAGCGGATGAAATGGCGAAAGCGATTGAAGCGGCACAAAAAGGTGGCACACCGGGCCACTGGAAGAAAAACGTGTACGGAGTTTTAAAATATTCTGTAGGCGAAATCTTCGATCAAATCGACCTCAACCAACGTGTCATGGATGAGCAGCAGCAATCTGTGAAACAACAAATTGCCGACCTGCTAAACAAAGACTGGCGTGAAGCAATCAACAACTGTGAAGCGTTATTGTCCGAAACCTCTAGCACGCTGCGTGAGCTTCAAGATACGCTGCAAGCCGCGAGTGATGAACTACAAACTCAAATCCTAGACATCCAAGAGATTGTTTACGGTGATCCTGAGCTTGAGTTCATCGAAGAAGCCTTGTTTGGTCTGCAAATGAAGCTAGACCGAATCACAAGCTGGGGCCAGCAAGCGATTGACCTCTGGATTGGCTACGACCGACACGTGCACAAGTTCATCCGTACCGCTATCGATATGGATAAGAACCGTGCATTTAGCTCGCGTCTGCGTCAATCGATAAAAGACTATTTTGATATGCCTTGGTATCTGACTTTTGCAGATGCAGAAAGGCTTTCCGACCTTCGTGATGAAGCTTTGGTACTGCGTGATGACGAGGTAACCGGCCAAGTTCCGATGGAAGTGGAATACGAAGAATTTCAACAAGTCAATGATGAGCTATCAGAACGCATTGGTGACATGCTAAAAGCGCATAAAGAGCAAGGCACGCCAATCGATTTGAGTGTGGTGCTGCGAGATTACCTTGCACAACATCCATACACTCATCACTTTGATTTAGCTCGAATTATCGTTGATCAAGCCGTACGTCTTGGTTATTCGGAATCGGATTATCAAGCGATTCAGCCTGACTGGAAAGCAATCAACGAATTTGGGGCAAAGGTACAAGCGAATGTCATCGACCGATACTAATGAATACATGTCAGATAATCTGGCAAAAGCAATTTCTAACCCTCTGTTCCCAGCGCTAGACAGCATGTTACGAGCAGGGCGTCATATTTCAACTGAAGATCTCGACAATCACGCGTTGTTGTCTGATTTCGAGCTTGAGCTTTCTTCTTTCTACCAGCGTTACAACACCGAGTTGGTAAAAGCGCCAGAAGGCTTTTTCTACCTACGTCCACGTTCAACATCATTGATTGGCCGCAGTGTTTTATCTGAGCTGGATATGCTGGTGGGTAAGGTACTGTGTTTCCTATACCTAAGCCCAGAGCGCTTAGCGCACGAAGGCATTTTCACCAATCAAGAGCTTTACGACGAGTTGCTTGCATTAGCAGACGAGAAAAAGCTGATGAAACTCGTGACGAACCGTGCAACGGGTTCGGATCTAGACAAAGAAAAACTGTTTGAAAAAGTACGCACGTCACTTCGTCGCCTACGTCGTTTAGGGATGATCATCAACATCGGTGAAACCGGTAAATTCAGCATTAGCGAAGCGGTATTCCGTTTTGGTGCTGATGTTCGTGTGGGCGATGACATCCGTGAAGCGCAGCTGCGTCTAATCCGTGATGGTGAAGCCGTAGTCCATACTAAAGAGCCGAGCCAAGGCAGCTTGCTGTCTGAAGAAGATCAAGAAGAACAAGCCCAAGAAGAAATGACAGAAGAGGGTGAAGCATGAGCATGATTGAACGCGGTAAATATCAATCGCTGACCATGGTCAACTGGAACGGCTTCTTTGCCCGTACGTTTGACATCGATGGTCTGGTTACGACGTTGTCGGGCGGTAACGGTGCCGGTAAATCAACAACGATGGCAGCGTTCATCACAGCGTTGATTCCTGACCAAACTCTACTGCACTTCCGTAACACAACCGAAGCGGGCAGCAGCCAATCGTCTCGCGATAAAGGTCTATACGGTAAACTACAGCCGGGTGCGTGTTACGCAGCGCTAGACGTAGTGAACTCACGTAACCAACGTCTATTGTTTGCAGTAAAACTGCAGCAAGTCGCAGGTCGTGACAAAAAAGTAGACATCAAACCGTTTGTTATCCAAGGTCTTCCAAGCCATGTGAAACCAACGGATATTCTGGTTGAAAGCGTATCGGCGACTCAAGCGCGCGTACGTCAAATCAATGAAGTCAAAGATGCGATTGCGGAATTTGAAGGCGTTCAATTCAAAGCCTTCTCTTCAATCGTGGATTACCACGCGCAAATGTTCGAGTTCGGTGTGATTCCGAAGAAATTGCGCAACTCAAGTGACCGCTCTAAATTCTACCGTTTGATCGAAGCCTCGCTTTACGGTGGTATCTCAAGTGCGATTACACGCTCACTGCGCGATTACCTTCTGCCACAAAACGGTGGTGTGAAGAAAGCATTCCAAGACATGGAATCGGCGTTGCGTGAAAACCGCATGACGCTAGAAGCGATCAAAACCACTCAGGCTGACCGTGACTTGTTCAAACACTTGATCACTGAGTCGACAAACTACGTGGCTGCTGACTACATGCGCCATGCTAACGATCGTCGCAACAAGCTTGAACAAACTCTATCTTTGCGCTCTGAGCTCTTTGGCTCACGCGAGACATTGATTGAGCAAAACAATCTGCTTAATCGCGTTCAAGAAGAACTTGAGCTTCTAATCGAATCGGAATCGGCACTAGAGCAAGACTATCAAGCGGCTTCTGACCACTTGCAATTGGTGCAAAACGCACTGCGCCAGCAAGAGAAAATCGAACGTTACCAAGAGGATCTTGAAGAGCTTAGTGAGCGTCTTGAAGAGCAGATGATGGTCGTTGAAGAAGCGCAAGAACGCGTGATGATGGTGGAAGAGCAAGCAACCGTTGCAGAAGAAGAGGTGGACAGCCTCAAGACGCAACTGGCTGACTACCAACAAGCACTAGACGTTCAGCAAACTCGTGCTCTTCAATACCAACAAGCGGTTCAAGCACTTGAGAAAGCGAAACAACTACTTGGTGATGACTGCCTGACGGCAGAATCCGCGCAAGCACTTGTTTCTGAGCTTAAGAACAAAGAATCAGAAAGCACTAACGCGCTGCTATCGGTTAAGCACAAGTTGGATATGTCTTCTGCAGCAGCAGAGCAATTTGAAACTGCGCTGAAGCTCGTACAAAGTATCGTTGGGCAAGTCGAACGTAAAGATGCAGCTGAACAAGCGAAAATCGTCATTACGAAAGCGCGTGAATCTCAGCAAATCGCACAAAACGAACAGCAATGGCGTGCTCAACATCGCGACCTCGAACGTAGCTTAAACCAACAGCGTCAAGCTCGTGAATTGGTCAAGGAATATCAAAAGCAGTTCCATGTTGAACTGACGGACGAAATCACGTTTGAACAAGAACGCGAACGTCATGCGATGCAAATCGAAACGCTAGAAATGACGCAAGAAGAGCTGCGCGAACAACGCAGCGAACAGCGTCGCCTAGAGCAAGATGCTGCGTCAGAAATTAACAAGTTAGAAGCTATTGCACCAACTTGGATTGCGGCGAACGATGCGCTAGAAAAATTGCGTGAGCAAAGCGGTGTAGACTTAGAAGATCGCCATGCGGTGATGAGCCACATGCAGGTTGTTCTGGAACAAGAGAAAGAACTGTCTCTTGCGAAAGACAAACTGGCAGAGCGTCGCTCGCAACTAGAAAGCGAAATCGAACGATTGGCATCACCTGGTGGTTCAAACGATCCTCGTCTGAAAGGCTTGGCAGATACGCTCGGCGGTGTGCTTCTATCTGAGATTTACGACGACATTACAATCGACGACGCACCGTACTTCAGCGCGATGTATGGTCCGGCACGTCACGCGATTGTGGTTTCTGACCTGTCGGGTATCGAAGAGAAACTGGTAGAGCTAGACGACTGTCCGGAAGATTTGTACATCATTGAAGGTGACATAGATGCCTTTGATGACAGCTCGTTTGACGCAGAAGAACTTGAAGGTGCGGTATGCGTTCGTATGAACGACCGCCAAATGCGTTACTCTCGTTTCCCTGAAATTCCATTGTTTGGACGCGCGGCGCGTGAACAGCGTTTAGAGCTACTGCGCAATGAACGTGAGGAAGTGGTTGAGAAGCATGCAAAAGCGGCTTTCGATTCACAAAAGATGCAGCGTCTATACCAAGCATTCAACCAGTTTGTGGCTAACCACATTCAAGTCGCGTTTGAAGCTGACCCAGAACAAGCATTGGCAAATGTTCGCGAAAAACGCGGTCAAATCGCCCGTGTATTGGCTGATTTGGAAGCGAAAGAACAACAACATCGTTCTCAGCTTCAGACTAGCAAGCAAGCTCTGTCTTCGTTAGACAAGCTCTCACCAAACATGGCTCTGATTGAAGACGATACGCTGCAAGCGCGTTTCGACGAGCTGGAAGAGAAAATTGCGCAACTGTCGGAAGCGAAAGCGTTCTTGAACAACCACGCGAAAGCCGTGGCTGAGCTTGAAAAAATTGCTTCTGCACTTGATGCAGACCCTGAACAGTTCGATGCGTTAGAAGCAGAATACAAAGCTGCGGACGAGCAACTTCAAGAATTGAAGAAGCAGATCTTTGCCTTGTCTGATCTCGTTGAGCGTCGTCACTACTTTGCGTATTCAGACTCCGTTGATTTGCTTAACCAAAGCAGTGAACTTAGTGAGCAGTTAAAAGCGAAGCTGGTTCAGGCTGAGCAAATGCGTACACGCTCTCGTGAAGAGTTGAAACAAGCGCAAGGTCAAATGAACCAATACAACCAAGTATTGGCATCATTGAAAAGCTCGCACCAAGCGAAATTGGAAACCGTTCAAGAGTTCAAACAAGAACTGCAAGAGTTTGGTGTTAACGCCGATGAAGGCGCAGAAGAGCGTGCGATCCGTCGCCGTGATGAGCTGCACGAGCGTCTACACACATCTCGTAGTCGTAAGAGTGAATACGAGCGTACCATCACCTCTACTGAGCTAGAGATGAAAGGTCTGGCGAAACGTCTGAAGAAAGTTCAGAAGGAATACGCAGAGCTGCGTACCTTCGTGGTTGCTGCGAAAGCGGGCTGGTGTTCAGTACTTCGCTTGGCACGTGAAAACGATGTTGAACGTCGTCTTCACAAGCGCGAGTTGGCGTACATGTCTGCCGATGAGCTGCGTTCAATGTCGGATAAATCGTTGGGTGCGCTGCGTCTTGCTGTTGCAAACAATGATGACCTACGTGATGCGTTACGTTTGTCTGAAGATAATGCACGTCCAGAGCGTAAAGTTCTGTTCTACATTGCGGTTTACCAGCACCTTCGTGAGCGTATTCGTCAGGACATCATCCGCACTGATGACCCAGTAGAGGCCATCGAAGAAATGGAAGTAGAGCTAGCGCGTCTGACTGAAGAGCTAACTCAACGCGAAAACCGTCTGGCAATCAGCTCTGAGTCTGTGGCAAGCATCATCAAGAAGACGATTCAGCGTGAGCAAAACCGTATTCGCATGCTAAACCAAGGCTTGTCGAACATCTCGTTCGGTCAGGTGAAAGGTGTGCGTCTAAACGTGAAGATCCGTGAAAGCCATGAAGTACTATTGCATGGTCTGTCTTCGCAGCAAGAACAGCATAAAGATTTGTTTGAATCTCCACGTTTCACTTTCTCAGAAGCGATGGCAAAACTGTTCCAACGCGTGAACCCTCACATCGATATGGGTCAACGTTCTCCTCAGGTTCTGGGTGAAGAGCTACTGGATTATCGTAACTATCTAGAGCTAAGTGTGGAAGTTAACCGTGGCTCTGATGGTTGGCTGCAAGCGGAATCTGGGGCGCTATCAACGGGTGAGGCAATCGGTACTGGTCAGTCAATCCTATTGATGGTTGTTCAGAGCTGGGAAGAAGAATCCCGTCGTCTACGCAGCAAGGACATCATCCCATGTCGTTTGTTGTTCCTCGATGAGGCGGCACGTCTGGATGCGAAGTCGATTTCAACGCTATTCGAACTGTGTGACCGTCTGGATATGCAGCTGTTGATTGCTGCACCAGAGAACATCAGCCCAGAGAAAGGTACAACCTACAAGTTGGTACGCAAGGTGTTTAAAGATCACGAACACGTACACGTTGTTGGTCTACGTGGCTTTGGTCAAACAGATAAACCGAAGAGTGAAGTTCAAGAAATGATTGAAGAGTTTGAATCATAAGCTTGGAAGCATAAAAAACGCCCGCAATTAAAGCGGGCGTTTTTGTATCTGATTAACAGGGAGATGCAGGTAACGGGCATAAAATAAGCCGAGGCTGTAGGACGACAGTCTCGGCTTTTTCGTGAGCACTTAGACCAATAGCAGGGAGTATTGGAAATAATCTAAGCGCTATTCCTCTGAAATATCGGTTCCAGCTTCGATAATTTCAGCAAGCTCTTCAAGTGCTTGAACCGAAAGCTCAGACAAACGCTGTAAGTGTTGGTCAAAAGTTTCCTGGTCTACAAGCTGTGGTTCATTATTATTTGTTTCTTTTGTTAGCATCGCCCAACCTCTTTAAGTTGAGTAAGGGGAGTAAACATCATACTCAATGGGCTCAGTGGAAAAGAAACGATCTATGTTGATTCTGTTAGCTCGATCATTGATTCAAATGATGAAACCGGCGAAATGAGATAGGAAGGGGATTGAAAACGATGGCAGAAAGAAAAAAGCTAGCAACCATGTGCTGATTGCTAGCTTGTAAGATTTAGAACTTTGGTTTTACACCAAACTGCTCAACCGCGTAGGCTACGCGCTCTATAGGCTTAGGGTACTCCGCTGGAGTGCCGAGGCTTTCAATATGCTTCAAGCGAGGAAGCAATCCTGCTCCGTTCGCGATTTGAATAGCCAAACCAGGACGAGCATTCAGCTCAAGTACCATCGGACCTTCTTCTTTGTCGAGAACCATGTCGGTGCCCATGTAACCAAGCCCCGTCATTTCCCAAGCACTTGACGCAAGTTCTAGCAAACGCTCCCAATGAGGAACTTGCAGAGTCGATAAATCTTTACCCGTATCCGGGTGGTGCGTTACTGGTTGGTCGAATTGCACCGCACGAATGGCCTTGCCTGTTGCGATATCAATGCCGACACCGACCGCGCCTTGGTGAAGGTTAGCTTTACCATCAGACGCTGATGTTGAGCAGCGCATCATCGCCATGACAGGATAGCCTTTAAATACTATGATGCGTACGTCTGGCACACCTTCGTAGCTGAAACCATCGAAGCAGTCATCAAACTTAATCAAGTTCTCAACCACGGCAACATCGTTCTTACCGCCGAGCGAGAACAGCCCCGCCAGTGCGTTACTGATGTGGCGTTCCACTTCTTCTTTGTTGATTGTCGCACCAGAAGGTTTGGTGTACACACCGTCTTTATGCGATGTCACCACCAAAATACCTTTACCACCGCTGCCTTGAGCTGGCTTAATCACAAAACCCGGCCAGTCTTTCACCATGTTGTGGATGGTTTTTACTTCTGCTTGGTTGTGGATCACGCCGATAAGGGCAGGGACGGTTGCCCCTGCAGCTTGAGCGATGATCTTGGTTTTTAGCTTGTCATCCACCAATGGGTATTTAGAGCGATCGTTATAGCGACCAATGTAGCTATGGTTACGCTTGTTCATGCCCATAATGCCTTTGTGGCGAAGTTTTGATGGCGTAGTGTAACGTTCAAACATCGTTTAATCCTCCGCTAGCGGTTTGAAACGACGTAGTTCTGTTAGACGGTAACCAGTGTAAGTACCTAGTAATAGAATACCCGCCAAAACAATTAGCTGTAGGCCGATAAAGTTAAACGTTAAGTGCTGGATATATGAGTTGGTCATCGCCAAGTAAACCAGTACTGCAGTCAGTAGTGAACCACCACCTTGCATTGCTACTTCTTTCGCGCCTTCTTCCTCCCACAGAATCGACATACGTTCGATCGTCCATGACAAGATGATCATTGGGAAGAAGGTGATTGTTAGACCTTCTGTCAAACCAATCTTGAATGCTACGACGGTAAACACCGAGATGATCATAATAACCGTGATAATAACCGCGGATATCCTTGCTACCAGAAGTAAGTTGAGCCGCGATAAATAACTTCGGATGATCAAGCCTGTACCAACAATTAATAGGAAGCCAACAATACCAGTCACAAGCTGCGTTTGAACGAACGCAACCGCAATCAGTACTGGCATGAACGTACCAGAGGTTTTAAGACCAATAATCACGCGCAGGAACACAACGATCAATGCGCCTATTGGGATCAGCATGATGGTCTTGAACATTGCTTGCTCTTCTAGAGGCAAGCTGTGGATTGATAAGTTAAGCAGGCCATCGGCCTCAACCTTGTTGTTTGTCGCTTGTTGAGGCGTCACTTCTTGTTTGATCATGGAGAAATGAACTTGGCTGTTCTTGCCTCCCACAAGGTCAAGTAACGAAACGTTCGATTCATCCCAAACAAGAAGGTTAGGTTTTACGGCTTTCTGCTCTGAATTTGGCGAGAACAGTACCCAATCTTTTCCAGACCAAACTTGCACCATCGGTTGGATGGTTTGACGACGACGGCCATCTTCAAGCTCGATAACGCCAACAATTTTACTTTGAACGCCTGCTGACAGAAGAATCTTGTGCAGTGCATCGGTGCGGTCAAAATCGTTCAATAATAGAGCGGAGTTTTGGCTGTCTGGATCGTTAAGCGCTTTGATTAACTCGCGTGCAAACGTCACGTTATCCGCAGAACGGCTCATGGCTTGATCGATGAGGGCGCTTGCTGCCGCTTGTTGCGGAGCGGATAACGTCGGTGGCGTGATATCGCCAGCAGGAGGCAGTGGTTCCACTTTAGCTTGTGGATCAACTAAGAACTGCGCTTTGTAGTAAATAGTTTGAGGGCCTTTCGCTTGGCGAATCGACCATTCGGCACGGCGACCTGAATCAGAGTTAATGTAAGAAACGCCATAACCAGAAGAAGAAGCAGACTCGCCAATCAGTGTATAACCACTTTGTGTATGAGGAGCGGCAAGAGAAGCTTTCACTTCATTCCCGTTTGCATTGAACTCGATACGAGCCTCTACATCCCACACTTGACGTGTTTCGCCTGGCGTCCAAGGCACGCCGTAATTTTGGTGTCTGAAAACACTCAAAGCAATGCCCGCAACCACCAACAAGATGATTGAAAGGTAAAACGGTATTTTTGACGTCATAATCTACCTTATTATTTTTTATCTTCGTCCGTTTGAATGTATGTACGGCTCACATCAACCAATGCGATGTCGCGCATAAATTCTCTACCTAGTAAAACAGGATGGTTCATGTGGGAGCGATCCGCCAACGTAAATTGCGCTTTTTCATGAATTTTTCCAACTCGCACCCAAAGTTCGACCACAGCGCGACGCTCCAGTTCTTCACTTGTTACTTGACGAATTTTCACATAACGAAGAACAGGCGCTTCGATCCATGTATTTTTCTCTTCTTCTGATTTTGTTGCATCAGCAAGATGGAAACGAACCCAGTTTTTGCCGTTTCTTTCGAATTCTTCAATATCAACTGCATTCAAAGATGATGTAGCCGCACCTGTATCGACGCGCGCATCAAACGTTTGTTTGATGGAGTCGATGGTCACTTTTTCGATCGAACCTAAAACGATGTCATGAGTCGGCGTTGGTTCAATAGGGGCAGGCGCTTGGACAATAATAGGCTCTTTCGGTTTTTTAACCTCTGCCATTGCCTCTTCGCGGAAGGTGCTTAGATCACCTTGTAACTTATCGACTTGGTCTTCAAGGCTGTCGATGTAATCTGATTGGTTACTGATCTGCAGCTCTAAGTTAGTTATGCGATTATTGAAATTCGCTTCTGAAGCTTGAATAGCGGCTAACGTTTCTTGGTGGTACTGTTCGCCTTTGGTAAGTGTGCATCCAGATAATAAGGCGATGGCAACAACCGGAGTCAATCGTATTAACATTGAAAACCTTGGGATTGGATTAAGTTGTTTGTTTTTTAAGAGTTTAGCTTATATCGATAAAGGCTCACAAGTAAGAATCTTTCTCTATCTCTTATTGAGTGAGGAATAGTGATGAAAAGCTAATAATCAAGGGTGCAAAGCACACCCTTGATGAGAATAGAAGAGAGGGTAATGTCTTAATGGCAGGAAAGAGTTAAGACAATGTCAGAAATCTCAGTTAATTATGGCTTACGTGCTACCAGCACTGCGCGGCGTGGTGCCGGGTAGCCTTCCACTGTTTTGCTTGGATCGTTTGGATCTAAGTAATCTGGTAGAGAGTTGTGTGTCATCCAATCTGTTGTGCGTTGCTCATCAACTGAAGTCACGTTCTCATCAACAATATGAACATCTTCAAAACCAACCAGTTCTAGCCACACTTTTAGTGCTTTCGCAGACGGGAAGAAGTACACATTGCGCATTTGAGCGTAGCGTGAGGTCGGCACAAGTACTGCGTTTTCATCGCCTTCGATTACCAAGGTTTCCAATACTAACTCACCACCAGAAACCAACTGATCTTTTAGTTGAATCAAATGGTCAAGTGGAGAACGACGGTGGTAGAGAACACCCATGCTGAACACGGTATCAAACGCTTCCAGTTTAGGCAGTTGCTCAATACCCAGCGGCAATAGGTGTGCTCGTTGGTCGCCGCCCATGAGTTTGCGAATCGCTTCAAACTGAATCAGGAACAGGTGAGACGGGTCGATACCTACGCAAAGACGAGCTCCTTCGCCTAACATGCGCCACATGTGGTAACCATTGCCACAACCCACATCGAGCACGCTGCGATTTTTCAGTGGAGAAATGTGTGGAAGTACGCGATCCCATTTCCAGTCGCTACGCCACTCGGTATCGATATGAATGCCGTGCACCGTGTATGGACCTTTGCGCCAAGGGTGGAAAGTACGCAGTAAGTTTTCTAGCTTTTTCAGTTCGCCTTCATGAAAAGGCGTATCGTTGCTGATGGTTACAGAGTTCTTGATATCAACTTGATCTGGTGAGCCTTCTGGAATTTTGTTCAGTGCTTTCAACCAGCGACCAAAGTCACCGTGCTCTGCATTTTGCCAGTCCGTTAACTGTTGTGGTAACACATTCAGCCAAGGTTGAAGACGCGTGTCTTGGGCAATCAATTGGTAGAAATTTGCAAAGTTAAACATAGTTAGTTAATCGCTGAGTTGATGATGTAATTAAATGAGTGAAAGCGCCGCCAAAGGCAGCATCAGTACTTGCCTGCTTGAGTACAAACTGAACTGGGTTCGACCGCGAACCTTACTTAATCGCGAACATAGAACCGAAGTTAAAGCATTGGAACCAAACGTCGTAGCTAGAGAAGCCAATTTTTGCGAAACGTTCTTTGTGGTCTTTTTTAGAGTCCGGACGCATTACGTTTTCGATTGCGCTACGTTTTTGGCTGATTTCCAATTCGCTGTAACCGTTGGCACGTTTGAAGTCGTGGTGAAGGTCAATGAGTAACTCATTAGACACTTCATCTTCGAAAACGAATTTCTCTGACAGAATCAAAATGCCACCAGGACGCAGGCCCGCGTAGATTTTTTCAAGCAGCGCGTAACGGTCTTCTGGTGATAAAAACTGGAGCGTGAAGTTCAATACCACGACAGATGCGTTTTCAATTTCGATATTACGAATATCGGCTTCGACCACAGTCACTGGCGTGTCGCTGCGGTAAGCGTTGACGTGTAACTTACAACGCTCAACCATGGCTGGAGAGTTGTCTACAGCAATGATTTTACAGCCTTCTTGTTTGATATGACGACGCATAGACAGCGTAGCGGCACCCAAAGAACAACCTAAGTCGTAGATGTTTGAGTGAGGCTTCACAAAGCGTTCTGCCAACATACCGATTGCAGAAATGATGTTGCTGTAACCCGGCACCGATCGCTGAATCATGTCAGGAAAAACTTCCGCTACGCGTTCATCGAACGTGAAATCCCCAATTTTATCGATTGGAGCCGAAAAAATAGTATCTGGATTGCTCTTAGGGTTCATAACCAAATCTCTGCATACAAGCTGACGGGGCGATTCGTCTTCAAAAAACTAGTTAGTCTAGTCTTCAAAAACGTCAGGCATCAAAAAAGGCGCGTATTTTATGAGAAATTCGCGCCTCTGTCATGCGTTGAGCAAATTATTGTTAGAACATCTGTAACTGCGAGTTGCCATCATTGGCAGGGAAGGGGGCTAAATCTGGCAGGGCGACATGCTTTTGTAGATTCTTGTAAATGTTCGCTGCCAGCTCAGGCGCAATAATATTGTCTGCTGTGTGAATCATTACATATGGCTGTTTACCTTCCGCAATCCATTGTGGCAATTTACTTAGCCAAGGCACAAAGAAGTCGTAATTTTGTTGTTCTTCCGGATGGCCAATAAAACGAATCATCGGGTGTGAAGCGGTTGCAATCGCATGAACGGGAACTTTGGGCTTCTTCATTTGAGCATCAATGATGGCTTCATTGTTAGGCTTTGCCGCAAACACAGGGCGGCTATCCATGATTATTCGGTCAATACCGTTTTCCACCAACCACTGATTAAGCGCTCGCTCTTCCTCGCCTTTAGAGAAAAAGGCCATATGACGTACTTCTACGCCCAGTGGAAAGTTAGGCGGGAAACTGGCGCAAAACTTTTTCAAACGTTCAAGATACTCTGGGCCAAAAGCTGCTGGGAGTTGGATCGTCCATTGACCGACGCGCTCATGCAGGGGCTCCATGATTTTCATAAAATCACGAAGTTGCTCGTTGCAACCTCTTAGCATTTGTTCATGAGTGATAGCCTTAGGGAGCTTAAACGTAAACTTAAAATCGTCGTGCGTTGCCGCTTTCCAATTTTGCACCGTGTTGTGTGTCGGCGTGGCGTAAAAGGTGGTATTTCCTTCCACAGTATGAAATACCTGAGCGTATTTTTCTAAACGCTCAGCAGGTTTAGTTCCACTACCGTAAAAGCTTTGTTGCCATTGGTTGTGAGACCACATGGTTAAACCAAGTCGAAGGGGTAAATTATCCATCATTCTTTATTGTTTGTATCTCCTGTACGCACTTTACGAGAGTTTTGCTGAAATAGGTAATTTCACGCTATAATCCCCACCAATTTTTTCGCTTTGGTGGGCTTTTGAACATTTGTTGTACTAAAAACCACCAGGGAATGATAAAACACACTTAATTGTATGTTGAGTAGTCGATTTTCATAGACTTTCAGCGTATAACGGAATCTTTACTCTGCTCGGCAATGAGGCTGACAGAGCGTAGTTAACAATATTTGAGAGATTGGGAATTTCATTATGCGTACCCATTACTGTGGTCACCTGAACAAGTCCCTTGCAGGACAAACTGTAGAACTTTGCGGCTGGGTTAACCGTCGTCGTGATTTAGGCGGTCTTATTTTCATTGATATGCGAGATCGTGAAGGCATCGTTCAGGTAGTTGTAGATCCAGATATGGCGGATGCGTATGAAGTGGCTAACACACTTCGTAATGAATTCTGTATCAAATTGACGGGTGAAGTTCGCGTTCGTCCTGAAAGCCAAGTAAACAAAGACATGGCAACAGGTGAAGTTGAGATCCTGGCGAAAGGTCTTGAAATCATCAACCGCAGTGACGTTCTGCCTCTAGACTTCAACCAAAAGAACTCAGAAGAACAACGTCTGAAGTACCGTTACCTAGATCTACGTCGTCCAGAAATGAGCGACCGTATCAAGCTACGTGCTAAAGCGTCTAGCTTTGTTCGTCGTTTCCTAGATGACAACGGCTTCCTAGACATCGAAACACCAGTACTAACCAAAGCGACACCAGAAGGCGCGCGTGACTACCTAGTACCAAGCCGTGTTCACAAAGGCAGCTTCTACGCGCTTCCTCAGTCTCCACAGCTATTCAAACAGCTGCTAATGATGTCTGGTTTTGACCGTTACTACCAAATCGTTAAGTGTTTCCGTGACGAAGACTTGCGTGCAGACCGTCAACCAGAATTTACTCAGATCGATATCGAAACGTCATTCATGACGGCTGATCAAGTTCGTGAAGTAACTGAAAAAATGGTTCGTGAAATGTGGCAAGAGCTACTGAACGTTGACCTAGGTGAATTCCCAGTAATGCCATTTAGCGAAGCGATTCGTCGTTTCGGTTCTGATAAGCCAGACCTACGTAACCCACTAGAGCTAGTAGACGTTGCAGACCTAGTAAAAGACGTTGAGTTCAAAGTATTCTCAGGTCCAGCGAACGACGAAAAAGGCCGCGTTGCAGTTATCCGTGTACCAGGCGGTGCAGAGTTAACTCGTAAGCAAATCGACGGTTATGCAGAGTTCGTAGGTATCTACGGTGCAAAAGGTCTAGCATGGATGAAGGTGAACGACCGTGCGGCAGGTGTGGAAGGTATCCAATCTCCTGTAGCTAAATTCCTAAGCGAAGACGTGATCAACGGTATCCTAGATCGCACTCAAGCGGAATCTGGCGACATCATTCTATTTGGTGCAGATAAAGCTAACATCGTTGCTGAAGCACTAGGCGCACTTCGTCTTAAACTAGGTAAAGACCTAGGTCTGACTAAAGAAGGCACTTGGGCTCCTCTATGGGTTGTTGACTTCCCAATGTTTGAAGAAGACGACGAAGGTAACCTACACGCAATGCACCACCCATTCACATCACCTCTAGGTGTGACAGCGGAAGAGCTAAAAGCGAACCCAGCAGTAGCGAACTCAAACGCATACGATATGGTTCTTAACGGCTACGAAGTGGGCGGTGGTTCTGTACGTATCCACAACGCAGAAATGCAAGCTGCGGTATTCGATATCCTAGGTATCGATGCAGAAGAGCAACAATTGAAATTCGGCTTCCTATTGGACGCTCTAAAATTCGGTACGCCTCCACACGCTGGCCTTGCATTCGGTCTAGACCGTCTAGTCATGCTGCTATGTGGTACTGAGAACATCCGTGATGTTATCGCGTTCCCGAAAACAACAGCAGCGGCGTGTTTGCTAACAGATGCTCCAAGCATTGCAAACCCAGCGGCTCTAGAAGAACTAGCGATTGCGGTAACTGCAGCGAAAGCAAAAGACGCAGAATAAGCGCACAACAATTAAAGAAAAAACTCCCGCACCTGCGGGAGTTTTTGTTTTAATGGGATATATCCAAACGACTTAAGAATGCTTGGGTTTAGATTCTAATAAAAATAGCGAGTTATTTAGGACGCTTCATGTCAATTATTTTGGGTATTGACCCAGGTTCTCGTATTACCGGTTACGGCGTTATTCGCCAGCAAGGCCGTCATCTGCAATATCTTGGCAGTGGGTGTATTCGTACCTCAGAAAAAGAATTGCCAGGTCGGCTTAAGCAAATCTATGCCGGCGTTACGGAAATCATCACCCAGTTTCAACCAGACGTATTTGCAATTGAGCAAGTGTTCATGGCGAAAAATGCCGATTCTGCTCTAAAGCTAGGGCAGGCTCGCGGTAGTGCGATCGTTGCGGCGGTGAATGCGGATCTTCCTGTGTATGAGTATGCTGCCCGTCTTATTAAGCAAGCTGTAGTGGGGACTGGTGGTGCAGACAAAGTGCAAGTTCAGCACATGGTGCAGCACATGTTAAAATTACCTGCAAAGCCTCAAGCCGATGCCGCGGATGCACTCGGTGTGGCAATTTGTCATGCCAATACGAACAAGACCTTGGTTGCGCTCGCAGGTAAAGCAAGCAGTGCGAGAAAAGGGCGTTATCGCTAGACTCTCACCGTACTAAAAATGAGACACCTCAGACAGATTTAAGGAATAAATTTGTTGTAAAAATGTTGCAAAACTATAGTGGTCGGATGTCTAATAAGAAATCAATCAAGGAAGATTGAACATGAATCCAGCCACGCTGTGGCGCAGTGTATTTATGCCGCGCCAACCTCAATGGACGAGAACGCAACAACGTCAAGCTGACATCCTCTCTTTATTTACCTTCATCGCTTTTCTGGTCGGAATTTATAGCTTAATTAAGTGGTTCAAGCATGGACACGAAAGCTTGATCTTAACTTCTGTCATTCTGATTACTCTTGAGCTTATTTCCGCTTCTAGTCTCAAATGGTTTAAGCAACCTGCGTTATCACTTAACCTTGGTTTTGTCGGGATGTCGGTGCATGCACTCAATATCATTTATCAAAGTGGTGGTGTGGTTGATTCAACTCAAACTTATTGGGTGCCTTTGTTGGTTGTCGCTTTCTTCTTATCTGGCACTCGTCTTATCGCTATTGCTTGGAGTGGCGTGGTGATTGCCATTTCCGCCTTAATGACACATCAGCATGTTTCAGGTTTTGAGTTTCCTCAACTGGTATTATCGGAAGCTTCTCAGCGATTAGAAATTTGGTCTGGTACCGTATTGCCGCTGGTGGTGATTTGTATCGCTCAGGCATTTACTGCTAAGCAACGTGATGATGCGATTGAAAATGCCGAAGCAGCAAAAGTCGAAAGTGAACAAGTCGCCAAAAAAGCAACAGAAGGTGAACTGCATCTGGCTGAAGTATTGGAACAAGCTAATTTAAATTCGATAGAGCTGAAATCTGTTTCGCAAGCGCTTGATGAGCAATCGTCGCAGTTGGATGAGCAAGTCAATGCACTCAACGTGAATAGTGAATCTCAAGCAAGTGCGGCAGAGCAAATGAGCCAACAAGTACATCACATGGCCACAGGGATTGAAGAGTCGAGCAAGTTTGTGGAAGAGCTGCGAGAGAAGAGTGAAGACGTTCATCAACAAGCAGAGAAAAGCTCGGAATTGCTGGAGGATTCTACCCAAGCGATCGGCCAGATCATTACTAGCCATGAAGAAATCATGAAAGTGGCAGACTTGATTACCTCTGTCGCAGAGCAAACCAACTTGCTGGCTTTAAATGCGGCAATCGAAGCAGCGCGAGCTGGAGATCAGGGCAGAGGTTTTGCTGTGGTTGCCGAGCAAGTACGAGAGCTATCAGCGAAGAGTAGCCAGTCCGCTATTGAGATTCGACACTTACTTGATCGTAGTGAGCAAGAAGTGAAGCATGGTCAAGACGTGGTGACGTCAAGCACCGAGAGGATGAACAATATTATTCAGCAAGTGACGACGATATCTCATGACGTACAAAGTTTATCAAGCATTATGGCAACGCAAATGACAGCGCTAAAAGAACTTGATGAAGCGAGTAGCGAAGTGGCGAATGGTGTAGTGAATACAAAATCCATTGCCGAGATTGTGGCTCAATATGGCAAAGAGCTCAGCGGTCAAGTTGTTGCTGTCCGGACGCTCACACAACAACTTGATCAAGTTGTCTCAAAAATCTAACCCCACAGCATAAAGGACTGGATGTCTATCCAGTTCTTTATTATCCTGTCGCAAATTCATTTCCAAAGAGTATTTATAGTGATTGGACGTCTTCGCGGCATTTTGCTTGAAAAGCAACCACCTGAAGTTTTAATTGAAGTTAACGGCATTGGCTATGAAGTTCAGATGCCAATGAGCTGTTTCTACGAACTGCCAAATATCGGCGAAGAAGCGATTATTTATACTCATTTTGTTGTGCGTGAAGACGCGCAATTGCTTTACGGTTTTAATACAGTAAAAGAGCGTGCGCTATTCCGTGAAGTGATCAAAGCAAACGGCGTTGGCCCTAAACTTGGCTTAGGTATTCTTTCAGGCATGACAGCGAGCCAGTTCGTGTCTTGTGTAGAGCGTGAAGATGTTTCTACGCTTGTGAAGTTACCAGGTGTTGGTAAGAAAACCGCCGAGCGTTTGGTCGTTGAAATGAAAGACCGCTTAAAAGGTTGGGGAGCTGGCGACTTATTCACGCCGTTTACTGATGCCGCTCCTACTGACTCGGCTGCCGCTTCGTCAAATAGTGCAGAAGAAGAGGCGGTCAGCGCACTTCTTGCTCTAGGCTACAAGCCAACTCAAGCGTCGAAAGTAGTTTCTCAAATTGCTAAACCGGACATGAGCAGCGAGCAGCTGATCCGTGAAGCACTAAAATCAATGGTGTAACGGAAAGTTCAAGGTAACAGTATGATTGAAGCCGATCGTTTAATCGCTCCTGAAAATCCAGCGTTTCGTGATGAAGATGTTATTGACCGTGCTATTCGCCCTAAAAAGTTGGCGGATTACCAAGGTCAGGATCATGTCCGTGATCAGATGGAGATTTTCATCAAAGCGGCACAATTGCGTAGTGAGGCGTTAGACCACCTACTTATTTTTGGCCCTCCAGGTTTGGGTAAAACGACGTTGGCAAACATTGTTGCTAACGAGATGGAAGTGAACATCCGTACTACTTCTGGACCTGTTCTCGAAAAAGCAGGCGATTTGGCCGCGTTGTTGACCAACCTTGAGGAAAACGACGTGCTTTTCATTGATGAGATCCATCGTCTTAGCCCTATGGTCGAAGAGGTGCTGTATCCGGCAATGGAAGATTACCAATTGGACATCATGATTGGTGAAGGCCCGGCCGCACGTTCTATCAAAATTGATTTGCCACCATTCACATTGATTGGTGCAACGACGCGTGCGGGGTCTTTGACTTCTCCGCTGCGTGACCGTTTTGGTATTACTCAGCGTCTTGAGTACTACAAAGTGCAAGATCTACAGAACATTGTTCAACGCAGTGCAGATTGCCTAGGGTTGTCGATGGAGCCAGAAGGCGCGTTAGAAGTTGCTCGACGAGCTCGTGGTACGCCTCGTATTGCAAACCGTCTATTGCGCCGTGTCCGTGATTATGCAGAAGTGAAGGGCAACGGACATATTTGTGCCGATGTTGCTGACAAAGCGCTTAATATGTTGGATGTGGATGCTCAGGGCTTCGATTACATGGACCGCAAGCTTCTTCTCGCTATCATGGAGAAATTTGGTGGTGGTCCAGTTGGACTCGACAATATGGCTGCCGCTATTGGTGAAGAAAAAGACACCATTGAAGATGTGCTAGAACCATATTTGATTCAGCAAGGCTATTTACAACGCACTCCCCGAGGAAGAATCGCCACAGATCGTGCATATCTTCATTTCGGAATTGAAAAATAAGATTCTAAGGCTGAGCAAAAATGCTCAGCCTTTCACCATAAGTGACCAACCTCTCATTTATTGAATTTCTTCTAATACTAATTAGGTAAGAAAAAAGCACTGATTGTTAACTCGATGTTTGCATGCAACTGGTTAATTTCTCTCCTGATTACTCTCTCTTAACATACGCTTCTAATACGGGTTGATCTGGATCAATGTGATGGATTTTTGTGCAAATTCAGCGCATAAACATTGATGTATATCAAAGCGCATTCCGGCTATAAACCTTTTGAAACAATCTGTTTTTACAAGTAATATTAGCCCCAGCTATATTAGCTGATGCTTAACAATTAACTAACCAATGAAGCACATTTTTGCAACAAAGAGTTGTGATAATTCAACAATTTTCAAGTGTGAATAACACCTGGATATGGATTGCAATATGTAGAGAGTGTCATTCAGCCGACACATAGGAGTTACCATGATTGACGTAGTTGATCTATCGCGGTTGCAGTTTGCACTAACAGCGATGTATCACTTCCTATTCGTACCATTGACCCTTGGTATGGCCTTCCTTTTGGCCATTATGGAATCGATGTACGTAATGACGAACAAGCAAATCTACAAGGACATGACCAAGTTCTGGGGTAAGCTGTTCGGTATTAACTTTGCACTTGGTGTGGCTACCGGCCTTACCATGGAATTCCAGTTTGGTACTAACTGGTCGTACTACTCCCACTATGTAGGTGACATCTTTGGTGCGCCGCTGGCGATCGAAGCACTTGTCGCTTTCTTCCTGGAGTCAACTTTTGTTGGTCTATTCTTCTTCGGGTGGGATCGTCTATCTAAACGCCAACACTTAGCTGTTACTTGGCTTGTGGCGCTGGGCTCTAACTTCTCTGCTCTTTGGATTCTTATCGCAAACGGCTGGATGCAAAACCCAGTAGGCGCGGACTTCAACTTCGAAACCATGCGTATGGAAATGGTAAGCTTCTCTGAAGTTGTACTAAACCCAGTTGCTCAGGTTAAGTTCGTGCATACGGTTGCTTCTGGTTACACTTGTGGCGCAATGTTTATTCTAGGCATCAGTTCATACTACCTATTAAAAGGTCGTGATATTGCGTTTGCTCGTCGTTCATTTGCTATCGCTGCATCTTTCGGTATTGCTGCGATCCTATCAACCATCGTTCTTGGTGACGAATCTGGTTACGAGCTTGGTGAAGTTCAAAAAGTGAAGCTTGCTGCAATTGAAGCAGAATGGCACACAGAACCAGCTCCAGCAGCGTTTACGTTGTTTGGTGTTCCTAACCAAGAAACCATGCACACCGATTACGCAATCAAGATCCCTTACGTAATGGGTATCATCGCGACACGTTCTTTTGATGAGCAAGTGACAGGTCTTCGCGACCTTCGTGATGAGCACGTTGAGCGTATTCGTGGCGGTATGTACGCTTACGAACTTCTCGAGAAACTTCGTGCTGGTGACAAGTCAGAAGAAAACATGACTGCGTTTGATGAAGTGAAAGGTGACCTAGGTTACGGTCTACTTCTAAAACGCTACACAGACAATGTTGTTGATGCGACAGAAGAGCAAATTCAAGCTGCTGCGGATGATTCAATCCCAACAGTATGGCCACTATTCTGGTCATTCCGTATCATGGTTGCTTGTGGCTTCATCATGTTGTTCGTATTCGGTGCGGCATTTATCCAAACATGTCGTCAAAAAATCGAACAAAAACAATGGATTCTTAAAGCTGCACTATTGAGTATTCCACTTCCGTGGATTGCGATTGAAGCGGGTTGGTTCGTCGCTGAGTACGGTCGTCAACCATGGGCTGTTGGTGAAATTCTTCCTGTGCACGTTGCGGCTTCAGCATTGACTGCAGGTGAAATCTGGACGTCACTATTCGCAATCTTGGCGCTATACACGGTATTCCTGATTGCAGAAGTTTACCTAATGTTGAAATTCGCTCGTAAAGGTCCAAGCAGTCTGAAAACTGGCCGCTACCACTTTGAGCAAAACGCTGACTCTGTTGAAGACAAAGTTAGTCGCCAAGTAGAAGCGTAAGGTAAGGAGATAACAAGATGTTTGATTACGAAATCTTGCGACTCATCTGGTGGGTACTAATCGGTGTTCTACTAGTTGGTTTTGCAGTAACAGACGGTTTCGATATGGGTGTAGGCGCGCTTGTACCTATTATCGGTAAAAACGACACACAACGTCGTGTCATGATTAACTCAATTGCCCCTCACTGGGATGGTAACCAAGTTTGGCTTATCACTGCTGGTGGTGCATTGTTCGCCGCTTGGCCTTTGGTTTACGCAACGTCATTCTCAGGCTTCTACTTAGCAATGATCCTGACGCTAGCTGCACTTTGGCTTCGTCCTCTGGGCCTAGATTACCGCTCTAAGATCGAAGAGCCAAAATGGCGTAATACTTGGGATATCTGTATCTCAATCAGTGGTTTTGTTCCGCCAATCATCTTTGGTGTGGCGTTTGGTAACCTTCTACAAGGTGTTCCATTCCAATTGAGCGAGTTTTTGATGCCAACATACCATGGCTCATTCTTTGGTCTGCTAAACCCATTTGCTCTGCTTTGTGGTCTGGTTAGCTTGTCCATGATTTTGATGCAAGGTTCTACTTGGCTACAAATGAAAACAACGGGTGAAGTTCACACACGTGCTCGCAACGTTGCTCAAATCACGGGTCTACTAACAGTGGTTGCGTTTGTTGCTGCAGGTTTCTGGGTTCAAAACATTGACGGTTACGTGATTGTTGGTGGCATCGACACAAACGCAGCTTCTAACCCTCTAAACAAAGAGGTAATCCGTGAAGCTGGTGCGTGGATGATGAACTTTGAAAACTACCCACTACTATGGGCTGCTCCTGTACTAGGTGTTGCAATGCCGCTGCTTGCTGTATTGTCATCTCGTCTTGAAAAGTGTGCGATTTCGTTCATCACTTCAAGCCTAGGTGTTGCTGGCGTTATCTTTACTGCAGGTTTTGCGATGTTCCCATTCATCATGCCTTCAGATCTAATGCCAAGCCACAGTCTAACAATGTGGGATGCAACATCATCTGAGTTGACTCTGAACCTGATGACAGGCGTAGCGTTTGTTATGGTTCCAATCATCCTTGGTTACACGTCTTGGACTTACTACAAGATGTTTGGTCGCCTTGATGATCAGTACATTGAAGACAACAAAAACTCACTATACTAAGGAGCAATTACTATGTGGTATTTCGCATGGATTCTAGGTGTACTACTTGCTTGTGCATTCGGTATCATCAACGCTCTTTGGTTAGAGCACTCAGAAATGATGGACAAAGACAGTGAGTAATTTCGCTGACAAGGTAGCGAAGTTTCACGAACCAATGGATAAGACTCTGTTAAGAGTCTTATCCCTCATCCTTGGCTTTATGCACGTAGGATTGGTGATGTGGGATCCAGAAGCGTACCATCAAGCGATTGGTGGCTTTAACGCAGTGATCGCCCCGGCACTGATTTGGGCATTGTGCTCAAGTATGGTGTTCGGCGTAGGCTTCAAACCGAGAAATTGGTACTGGCAATTGTTGTTTAGCCCTTACTTCTCGTTAGCTATCTTAATTTATCTAACTGCGCTTTATTTCATGTAAATTGAATTACATTGCAATAAAGTTGGTTATTAAATCATCGAGTAAAAGCCGGGCAGTTTGTCTGGCTTTTATTTTTTCTACAAAAATCAAAAATATTCCTTCCGTTCAGTACCAATTGCTGTTGCTTCAGTTATAGTAACCACTTTAAAGAATTGAATATATTGGTACTCCCTTGCAAGGCACATCAAATCCCTTCCGCTGGCCGATCACCGTGTACTATGAAGACACCGATGCGGGCGGCGTTGTATATCATTCAAACTATTTAAAATTCTTTGAGCGCGCGCGTACTGAGATGTTGCGTGCAAAAGGCATTTCTCAACATGTGTTACTGGAACAAAATATTGGCTTTGTTGTCCGACACATGGATATCGATTTTAAACAAGGGGCGAGACTGGACGAACAGTTGACAGTATTAACCCGAGTGTCAGAAATAAAACGTGCGTCTTTGCAATTCTGTCAAGAGTTGGTCAATGATCAAGGCAAGATATTGTGCAAGGCCTTTGTTAAGGTAGCATGTATCGATAATAAGAAAATGAAACCAATAGCTATTCCAACATTTATCAATTCGGAGCTAATAAATAGTGACTGCTGATATTTCCATTTTAGATCTCTTTCTTCAGGCCAGTCTGTTGGTAAAACTTGTGATGCTGACATTGCTAGGCATGTCAATCGCGTCATGGGCAATGATCATCAAGCGTAGCAAAGTGCTTTCCCAAGCATCAAAAAATGCAGAGCAATTTGAAGACAAATTCTGGTCAGGTACAGACCTTTCCCAACTTTACCAAAAAGTGAAAGGGCGCAAAGACGAGATCGCAGGTACAGAAGAAATCTTCTACGCAGGTTTCACAGAATTTGCTCGTTTACGTAAGAGCAATGCGAACTCACCAGCATACATTATGGAAGGCACAGGTCGCGCGATGCGTGTTGCTGTTGCGCGTGAAGTTGATGAGCTTGAAACAAGCCTACCTTTCTTAGCAACTGTCGGTTCAATCAGCCCATACATTGGTTTGTTTGGTACTGTTTGGGGCATCATGCATGCGTTTATCGCACTGGGTGAAGTGAAACAAGCAACGCTTTCTATGGTTGCCCCAGGTATCGCAGAAGCGTTGATCGCGACTGCTATGGGTCTATTCGCAGCAATTCCTGCGGTAATGGCTTATAACCGACTAAGCAACAAAGTAAGTAAGCTGGAACATACTTACGCAACATTTTCAGAAGAATTCCACAGCATCCTTCATCGTCAAGCGATGGCTGGCCGAGACAGCGCGGATAAGGAATAAAGCATGGCGGGTTATCAACCTAAAAAGCGAAAAATGACGGCAGAGATTAACGTCGTTCCTTATATTGACGTAATGCTTGTGCTGTTAATTATTTTTATGGCGACCGCTCCGTTTGTAACTCAAGGCGTAGATGTCGATCTACCAAAGACATCAAATGCAACTCCTGCTCAAGAACTTGCAGGGGATACCGATAGCAGCTTCATCATCATTGAAATCGATCGTGACGGCAATTTAGGCCTAAGCGTGAACGATGAAGAAGTGCAACGTGGTCTTTCACTGCAAGATGTCATTGTTCGAGTTAAAGCAGAGCGTTCCATCAAACCTGATTCACCAGTCGCAGTAGGCGGCGATGCAGCGACGCCATACGCTGATGTTGTCCTTTTACTTGATGAATTGAGTCGTGCTGGAATCCCTAAAGTAGGGCTCCTGACCGATATTAGGGAATAAACGTCAATATTCATGAAAGACAAAAAGAAACAATCGAAAGAGTACACTAAACCGATAGTCATATCGGTAGGTCTGCATGCTCTCTTGGTAGCAGCATTGCTCTGGGGTACTGATTTTGCCATGACCAAACCTGAGCCAACTGGACAGATGGTTCAGGCTGTCGTGATAGACCCTAAACTGGTGCAACAACAAGCGAAAGAAATTCGTCAGCAGCGTGAAAGAGCGGCCAAAAAAGAGCAAGATCGTCTTGATAAATTAAGACGCGAGGCGGAGCAGCTTGAGAAAAACCGTAAGGCTGAAGAAGAACAAATTCGTAAGTTGAAAGAACAGCAAGCGAAAGATGCAAAAGCGGCCAGAGAAGCTGAAGCGGCTCGCAAGCAAAAAGAGCAGGAACGCAAAGCAGAAGAAGAACGAGTTCGCCAAGAAAAAGAGCGTGCAGCTAAACTTGAGAAAGAGCGTAAAGCGAAAGAAGAAGCTGTACGTAAAGCAGAGCAGGAACGTTTAGCCAAAGAAGCGGCGATTGCCAAAGCGGAACAAGAGCGAGTAGCTCGCGAGAAGGCGGCAAAAGAAGCGGAAGAAAAGGCAAAACGTGAACGCGAGGCGGCTCAAAAAGCGGAACAAGAACGCATTGCGAAAGAAAAAGCGGCAAAAGAAGCTGCGGAAAAAGCACGTAAAGAAAAAGAGCGCCTTGAGCGTTTAGAACGTGAGCGTAAAGAGCAAGAAGCTGCACTGGATGATATTTTTGCAGGCCTAGAAAGTGAAGCGAGTGCAAACCAACAGGCTCAGGGGAAATTTGTGGCTGATGAGGTTTCCCGCTACAGTTCAATTTATATTCAGCTTATTCAAAGCCGATTGCTAAAGGATGACTACCTATTGGGAAAGGAGTGTAGAGTTAACATTAAGCTGATTCCTACGGGAACTGACATGATTGTTTCGTCAGTTAACGTGCTTTCTGGTGACTCTAGAGTATGTGCTGCTGCAAAGAGTGCAATTGCACAAGTACCAAGTTTCCCGATGTCAACCGATTCAACAGTTAACCAAAGGCTGAAGGATATTAACCTTACGGTCGCACTACAACAATAAGGGATAAGCCGTGATTAAACGTCTTTTACTAGGAATGTTTGTACTGCTAGGCAGTCTAACGAATGTAGCGCACGCTGCATTGGAGCTGGTCATTACTGATGGTATTGATTCGGCACGACCAATTGCTGTTGTTCCCTTTAAATGGGAGGGTAGTCAACCACTTCCTACCGACATTTCTGCTGTCATTGCGTCTGATCTACAGCGCAGTGGTAAGTTCAGCCCAGTACCAACTAATAAAATGCCACAAACGCCATTCAATGAATCAGAAGTTAACTTTGATTCGTGGACAAGCCTTGGTGTAGATGCGCTGTTAACTGGCTCTATCAAGCAAAATGAGCAAGGCGATTACGTTGTAAATTACCAGCTTGTTGATGTGGTACGCGGTCAGTTAACTGGTGGGCAGAGCAAAGCTCTAGGGAGTGACGGCGAGCTTGTTTTATCTAAAGACCATGTGTTGTTCAACAAAGTGGCTACGGTAAAAGGCCCTCGTATGCGTGAGTACGCTCATCGTATTTCCGACCTTGTGTATGAACAACTGACTGGTGAACGTGGCGCATTTATGACTCGTATTGCCTACGTGGTTGTAAACGACAAAGACCGTTTCCCGTACCAGCTTCGTGTCGCTGATTACGATGGTTACAACGAGCGATTAGTATTGCGTTCTAAGCAGCCTCTGATGTCTCCTGCATGGTCTCCAGATGGGCAGAAACTTGCGTATGTAAGCTTCCAAAATGGCCAAGCAGAAATTTTCATCATGAACATCTATACCGGTGAACGTGAAAAAATTACGTCATACCCTCGCCATAATGGTGCGCCAAGATTCTCTCCTGATGGTAACAAGTTAGCGCTTGTACTGTCTAAGACGGGCACTCTACAGGTGTACACTTTTGACCTGAAAACTCGCAAACTCACCCAAATTACGCGTAGCAGATCAAATAATACTGAACCGTTCTGGCACCCTGATGGCAAATCGCTGATTTTCACATCGGATAGGGGTGGTAAACCACAGATTTATCAAGTAAATTTGGGCAGCGGTTCTATCGATCGCTTGACTTGGCAAGGTAGCCAAAACTTGGGTGGTCAAATCACACCTGATGGCCGATTCCTAGTAATGGTGAATCGCAGTGATTCAGGTTTTAATTTGGCGAAACAAGATTTGGAAACTGGTGCTCTTCAAGTCTTAACTAAGACTCTATTAGACGAGTCTCCGAGTATTGCCCCTAACGGTGGCATGGTTGTGTATAGCTCGATTTACAACAAGAAAAACGTACTATCGATGGTGTCAATTGATGGTCGATTTAAAGCTAGATTACCGGCAACAAATGGGCGTGTGAGAGCGCCTGCGTGGTCACCGTTTTTGTAGTAATAAGTTTGATTAATAAAGGAAAATAAGATGCAACTGAACAAGGTTCTAAAAGGGCTACTAATCGCGCTTCCTGTAATGGCTATGACTGCGTGTAGTTCAAGCGACGACGCAGCTTCTAACACTGGCGCAGCAACGAACAACAATGCTGCAGCAGAAACAACAGTAGCGACGCCGATCGATCAAAGCGGTCAGCTAACTGAACAAGAGCTAAAAGAGCAAGCACTTCGCGAAACTCAAACAATTTACTTCGCGTTTGACAACTCTACAATTGCAGGTGATTACGAAGAGATGCTAGCAGCTCACGCTTCTTACCTAAGCAAGAACCCTGCTCTAAAAGTAACGATTGAAGGCCACGCTGATGAGCGCGGTACTCCTGAGTACAACATCGCTCTAGGCGAGCGTCGTGCTCAAGCAGTTGCTAACTACCTACAAGCGCTAGGTGTACAAGCAGATCAAATCTCAATCGTTAGCTACGGTGAAGAGAAGCCACTTCTTCTAGGTCAATCAGATGAAGTGTACGCTAAAAACCGTCGCGCGGTTCTAGTATACTAATTCGAGGAAATCCTCATGTTCAGTAACACTAAGCGCGCTGTTGCGCTTACGTTACTGGCAAGTGCAGCGAACTTCGCGTTCGCTGCACCAGCTCCAGTATCCGATCTCAACAGCACATCCTCAGCCTCTAAGAGCCGTTCATCTGAAACGGAAGTCGAGCGATTAGAGCGTCTACTACAAAATCGCAACCGTGTTCAGCTCCAAATGCAAGAGCAGATCGACCAAATGTCACAAGAGATCAGTGATTTGCGTGGTCAATTAGAGCGAAATAGCTATGAAATGCAGCAAATGTTGCAGCGTCAACGTGAGTTGTTTGTCGAGCTTGACCGTATTCGCGGTGAGATGAAGTCGGCACCGGTAAAAGAAACCAAACCAACAGAAACTAGTGGTAAATACACGCCAAATGTTGATGAGCAAACGGCATACCAAAATGCGGTTGACTTAATCCTTAAAAAGCGTGACTACACCGGTGCAATTGCTGCGTTCCAGCAGTTCCAGAAAGACTATCCTGATTCCACATACTCAGCGAATTCACACTATTGGTTAGGCCAATTGTACTTCGCCAAGAAACAGGATAAAGACGCGGTTAAAAGCTTTGCTGCGGTAGTGTCTTATAAAGACTCTAACAAACGAGCTGACGCCTTGCTTAAGTTAGGCGAAATCGCAGAGCGTAATAACAATGCCGCTCAAGCGAAAAAATACTACCAACAAGTTGTCGATGAATACCCAGGTAGTGCGTCGGCTAAACTGGCTGGCTCAAAGCTGAAATAAACACCATTCTAAAAAGGAAGCTTTAGCTTCCTTTTTCTTTTTAGATGCCTTCTGTTTTTTAAATTTTTTACAAAATTGCCGCGCATAAGAAAATGCCACATGTAACAAAGATATACGTCTAGACCTCTAGAAATTCTAGTTACAGGTTGGTTTTTGAAAATTAACGAGGTTACAATACGCGGATTAAAGGAAGTTGCGTAGAGCAAGAGCAATGAGCCACATATTAGATAAAATCGACACTGTTTACCCATTCCCACCAAAACCAATTCCGTTAAGCGAAGAAGAAAAATCGTCTTATATCGCGAGCATCAAAGAGCTGCTAAAACAAAAAGATGCAGTACTGATCGCGCATTACTACACCGATCCTGAAATTCAAGCACTAGCGGAAGAAACAGGTGGTTTTGTTGGTGATTCACTAGAAATGGCTAAGTTTGGTAACCGCCACCCAGCAAGCACACTGATTATTGCAGGCGTACGTTTTATGGGGGAGTCGGCTAAAATTCTGACACCAGAAAAACGAATTCTAATGCCAACGCTGGAAGCGGAATGTTCACTTGATCTAGGTTGTCCGGCGGACAAATTCAGTGAATTCTGTGATGCACACCCAGATCATACGGTTGTTGTCTACGCAAACACTTCTGCGGCAGTGAAAGCTCGTGCTGACTGGGTGGTCACATCAAGTATCGCGCTTGAAATCGTGGAACATTTAGACGCTGAAGATAAGCCAATTATTTGGGGACCAGACCGTCATTTGGGCTCATACATTGCCAATAAAACGGGCGCAGATATGTTGCTTTGGCAAGGTGAGTGTGTAGTCCATGATGAATTTTCTGCTGATGCACTTCGTAAGATGAAGAGTGTTTACCCAGATGCTGCGATTCTTGTTCATCCAGAGTCACCAGCAAGTGTGGTGGAATTGGCTGATGCTGTCGGCTCTACAAGTCAGCTTATCAAGGCTGCGAAAGAACTCCCTCACCAACAAATGATCGTGGCAACGGATAAAGGCATCTTCTTTAAGATGCAACAATTGGTGCCAGAAAAAGAATTGATCGAAGCGCCTACGGCTGGTGCTGGCGCGGCTTGTCGCAGCTGCGCACACTGTCCTTGGATGGCAATGAACGGCTTGAAAGCGATTGAAAAAGCGCTTAGTGAAGGTGGAGAAGAGCACGAAATCTTCGTAGATGAAGCGCTACGAGTGAAGTCTCTTATTCCACTGAACCGCATGCTAGACTTTGCTGAGCAGCTAAATATGCAAGTGAAAGGTAACGCGTAATCACTTCTATTTATTAAGATAAATCCCAAAAAACCAGCCGAATATGGCTGGTTTTTTTGTTTTTGATTATCAATGGTTTAATATTGATTGATTTTGTAAATGCAGGGATCGGATATTTATGGCTGTGTGGCTAGTAGTTAAAAAGTGGCTTAGTTCGCACCTATTTAAATTGAGCAACCGAAACCTTCTTGTTATTAGCATTTTGTACATCAGTTTATCGTGGGGGTTTTTGGCTCTTGCGGGTGAAAAAGCGCTAACGGACAACTTCTCCAACTTCATTTATTACCTCATGGTCACCGCTAGTACGGTGGGCTATGGAGATCACTCTCCGGTCACAGACTTAGGGAAGTGGGTTGTTGTGTTGTTTGTTATTCCCGGTGGCTTGAGTTTGTTTGCTGCGTTACTGGGGCGTGTAGCTGGTTCTGCAATCGATTATTGGCGAGCGGGTATTTTGGGTAAACGGAGGGTGAGAGTGGAAAATCATATCGTATTGCTTGGGTGGAACGGGTCGAGAACAATGCACCTGATTCGTATGTTGCAACATGAAGAAGAAGGCAAGCGCCCTATCGTGTTGTGTAGTCGCTCTGATATTGAAAACCCATTGCCGGGTGAGATTCATTTTATCAAAGTGACCAGTTATACCGACGCACAGGAAATGAAGAACGCCAACATTACTGGTGCGAGTTGTATCATTGTTGATAATCTTTCGGATGACATTACGCTCTCCGCTGCGCTTTATTGTGCCTCTGTGAATCCTGACGCACACTTGCTGGCTTATTTTAAAGACGACGCCTTAGGTCGATTGCTCAGTCAGCATTGCCCTAAAGCAGAGTGCATTCCTGCCGTTGGAGCAGAAATGTTGGCGAAAGCGGCAGTAGACCCTGGCTCTAGTGCCTTGCACCAAGAATTACTGGCATCCACCCGTGGGATGACACAGTACTCAGTCATTTATCCTGAGAATCAACCTATCACCACCATTGAGAGCATCTTTGGCTTTATCAAAAAGCGTCACCACGCGACATTGATTGCGTTTGATATCGGCAACGGTATCCAACTCAACCCAGATTTAGATGCGGAAGTGCCACCGGGTACCAAGCTGTTTTACATTGCAGATGAACGTATTGATGATTTTGCATGGAAAGAAATGAACAAGGAACAATAATGCACATGATTGCCGGCCTGTTAGCAGGTTTTCCAAACTTTTTACTCTACTTCTCAGTATCCATTATTTTTGTTTTGGCGTTTAAGTTCATCTACGTCAAGCTTACGCCTTATGATGAATGGCATCTGATCAAGGAAAAGCAAAATACCGCAGCCGCAGTGGCGTTGAGTGGCGCTTTTCTGGGTTATTGTATTGCGATTTCGGGTGCGGCAAAAAACTCAGTCAACATTGTCGACTTTATGGTTTGGGGCGTTGTTGCCATGCTTGCGCAAATCATCGCATTTGCCATCGTGCGTTTCATTTTGCTGCCAAGAGTTACTGAGCGCATCGAAAAAGATGAGCTGCCTGCAGGCATTGTACTTGCAGCGGTTTCTATATCGGTCGGCATGTTGAATGCTGCTTGTATGACGTACTAGGAGGAACGATGAAGCGCAGTTCCAACGTTAAACGTTCTTCCATGGATAAAAGCTTAAAGCTTGGAAAAATCATACCGTTCGCGGCATTTGGCGGAATTTTCTTCCTTGCGACCCAAGAATCAAAGACTGAAGGTTACATTTTTTCTGACGCTGATGAATGTAAATCCAACTCACCAGAGTTTAGTGAGCAGTGTGATATTGCTTACCAAGAGGCATTGGCTCGCGCTGAACGAAATGCTCCTCGTTATAACAACGAATTCGAATGTGAAAACGACTTTTACGAAGACGATTGTTACTACAGCTCAAGTTCTCGTGCTTATGTCCCTCATTTTGGCGGCTTTTTCTATAGTCGTTCAGTTAATGATTTGAAAGGTTACAACAAGAGTTATTATTCGGAACCGATGTACCGCTATAAGTCCAAGTTTTATAACGGTGCAGGCCAGTTTTTTGGCTCCTATCGTAACCAGTCGACCAAAGTCGCGACCAGTAGTTTAAACAAACGTGGGGGCGGAACTATTGGTAGAGCCATGTCTCGAGGTGGATTCGGGAAAGCGGTTTCGGTCAGTCGTGGCGGTTGATTATGTTTCGACGAGAGATACAAGAGCGAGAAAACTGGCGTGAATTAGCACGCCAGTTTGGTTTTGGTTTTCATTCTATGTATGGGCAACCGTATTGGGATGAGAGTGCTTACTACCAATTTACGCTGGAGCAAATCGAGCACGACCTAGAATCTCCCACTGAAGAACTGCATCAGATGTGCTTGTCTATTGTGGATGAGGTGGTTCGCTGTGAGCAACTACTGACGAAATGTGCGATTCCTGAGTTGATGTGGGAACAGGTAGCGTCTTCGTGGCAACGAAAAGAGCCTTCACTCTATTCTCGTTTGGATTTTGCGTATAACGGAACATCACCAGCAAAGCTACTCGAAAACAATGCCGATACACCGACAAGTTTGTTTGAAACGGGTTTTTGGCAATGGGTGTGGCTGGAAGATGTAGTTAACAAAGGTCGAATTCATCAAGCTGCGGATCAATTCAATATTCTTCAAGACTTTCTAATTGAGCGTTTTGCGGAGATAGCCAAATATCAACCGGGACAAACTCTCCACTTTAGCTGTTGCAAGTACACAGAAGAAGATAAAGCGACTGTCCAGTATTTAGAAGATTGCGCGCGCGAGGCGGGGCTAGCGACAGCTTTTGTGCACGTCGAAGATATTGGTGTAACGGAAGACGGAAAATTTGTGGATGTGGACGAACGAGCCATTCGTTGGATGTTCAAACTTTATCCTTGGGAATTCATGTTTGAAGAGGAATACGCGAAATACTTAGCGACTGCAAATGTCAACTGGCTAGAACCCATGTGGAAATCGATTTTATCCAATAAAGCACTTTTGCCATTGTTGTGGGAACGCTTTCCAAATCATCCCAATCTTTTGCCTGCCTATTTTGCTAATGACCCAAAAGCGAGTTGTTTGAACGATTATGTCATCAAACCGTTATTCTCACGGGAGGGGGCGAATATTGAGATCGTCAAAGATGGAAAGCGCTTGGTGAAAACGCCGGGGCCTTATGAATCGAAGTTCAATATCGTTCAGAAATATCATCCGTTGCCTAAGTTTGGGCAGAACCATACGTTAATCGGTAGTTGGCTCGTCAATGATAGAGCGGCGGGTATTTCGATTCGTGAAGACAGTAGCCTAGTGACACAAGATATGGCGCGCTACATTCCACATGTGATTTTGACGTAATGAAAAAGCTCTCCATTCAGAGAGCTTTTTCATATCAGATGTTCAATTTCAATGATCAACGATTACGTTATTTTATTGCACTTCAGCCAACGCAACACCGCGTTGAGTAAGACCACATAGCATCACAGGTATAGCATTGAAGATCTCTTCAAATTGCTCTAAGCCTTCCATGCCTTGCTCTGCAAGCGTTGCAATGGTGGTTTCTGGATCGTACAACATGGTAAGAGAGAGCAGCACTCCACCCAATAGGGCACTGTCTTCGCTGTCTTCTGGCATTAACGTTTCCCAATCATCACGTGTCAGTTGCCAACCTTGAAGTACACCTTCACAGAAATCACGAGTACTTGCTGAGACAATGTCTTGCTCATCGAGAGTACAACCTTCAGGCCATTGCCAAGAACCTTCTAGCAAAGCTGGTCGAGTTTGGTTCCACATTTGTACAATTTCATCAATGTACAGTTCTAGTTGTTCACCATCTGAGAAAGGTGCAGTCTCTTCGCCGCCCCATAAGAATGGCAGCCACTCTTGAGGGTTCAACACGTTTGGCGCTGATGCCATCGCGGTTACAAAGCCTTGAGTTTTCGCTAGGTTTAGTAGTTTTCCATCAAGTTCTGGAAGAGAAAGCATGTCTTGTAGTTTCAAAATAGAATACCATTTGTTAATGGGCTGATTGGTTGCGCTCATCTTACCAATCAATCAGTGATAAATCGATATTAGGGAATGATTCGTCTACAGATATGGAAATTCGTTCGTCACTTAGAAAAAAAAGCATTCTCGCTCTCACACTGTACCTGTGTTTTTTTATCGCTACGATAGGGTCGGTGGTGTACTTGGTGGTTGAGCCACCTGTCCGTGACAAACTAGAAAGAAATCTCGATTTACGTACCCAACTGCTTGCATCCCAGATAAAAGAGCCGCTCATCAAATCCACAGGCGTGCTGAATAGCTTAGTTGGGCTTGCGCAAAGCTCAAACCAAAGCGATTCCCTTAAATCGACCATCCCTCAGATTTTAAGATTAAGCGATGAGATCATCGTCAGTGGTGGATTGTGGCCCAAACCAGAACTCAAAGAAGAACGATGGCGGTTTACCAGTTTGTTCTTTAACAAGAACAGTGAGGGGAACATCGATCAGATTCATTCATACAACAATCCAGAATCTGGCGGTTATGACAATGAGCCGTGGTATCGCGCAGCCGCTGAACGACCGTCAGGCTCGGTGAGTTGGTCTGCGGTGTATATTGATACTTTCACTCAAGTTCAAATGATTACCGCCTCTGCGCCGTATTATAGAAATGGAGAGTTTGCAGGCGTTGCGACGGTCGACCTTTCTTTGGAGGCCTTGTTCCAGTTCATTCGTGAGCACACCAACCAATACTCTTTGGGTGTGGTCATTCGAGATGCTAACTCGAATGTCATCATCGAACACAACTTTCAAATCACCAAACAAATGTACATTAGTAAACTCGATTTTGGTGAATTTCATTGGAAGCTAGAAGTTGTCAATGCTAAGGCGAAAGTGGCAGATCAAGTGTTCGAGCAAGTCATGAGTGTTGAAGGCGGCATCATCCCATTCTTATTGCTATGCGTTCTCGTTGGGTACTATTTACTTAACCGGTACATTGTCGAACCTATCGTACGAATCGCTACAAAAATTGATGATTCCAAAACTGGCGGGATCATTGATATCGATTACGGAAGTGAGGACGAAATCGGCCATCTCATTACCAAATTCAACGAGAAGACCATTTACCTCGAACAAGAGAGAGTAAAAGCCCAAGCGTCGACAAATGCCAAAACTGCTTTTCTTGCCACTTTGTCGCATGAAATCCGTACGCCGATGAATGGGGTACTCGGCACCGCCCAAATCCTGCTCAAAACGCCGTTAACGGACGAACAAAGAAAACACCTTAGTACACTATACGATTCTGGTGATCACATGATGACGCTCCTGAACGAGATTCTTGATTACTCCAAGATAGAGCAGGGACATGTAGAGTTTTCGAACTCGCCATTTCCCATAGAATCGATCATCGGCAGTATAAAAAGCGTTTATCATACCTTGTGTGCAGAGAAAGGATTGCAGTTTAAGGTGACGTCGTTAGTCCCTGCGGGACGCTGGTATGACAACGACAAAGCGCGCCTTCGTCAAGTGTTGTTTAATTTACTCAATAACGCCGTGAAGTTTACTGACAGAGGCATTGTTGAAGTGACGCTGAGTGAGCAAACTCACTATGACAAAACTGTGTTGGTTATCGCGATAAAAGACACGGGAATAGGGATATCTAAAGAGGCGCAAAAACGTATATTTCGCCCATTTGAGCAAGCAGAATCATCAACCACAAGGCGCTTCGGCGGGACTGGCCTTGGCCTTGCAATTGTTAAAGAGATCGCCGAGCACATGGGCGGTCATGTGACTGTGCAAAGCCAAGAAAATATCGGCACCACATTCACGGTTGAAGTTGAGATCTCTCCTTGCGAACCGGGGAAAGTGGAATCAGGACATAGGCACAAGCTCAATTGCAATGGTTTGAAGGCCTTGATAGTAGAGGACAATCGAACCAACGCCATCATTATGGAAACCTTCTTAAGAGCAAAGGGCTTTGAATGCTCAAGTGTTGAAAATGGACAGCTAGCGGTAAATAAAATAGCTGTAGAGCCGTTCGATTTAATATTAATGGACAACCATATGCCTGTCCTTGACGGAGTTGGGGCAATCTCAGCAATTCGCTCCATGAGCAGCGCTGCGAAGTCGGTACTGATATTTGGTTGTACTGCGGATGTGTTCAAAGAGACCCAAGAGCGCATGTTAGGCGTAGGCGCTGACCATATCATTGCTAAACCAATAGTGGAGTCCGAACTGGATGATGCTTTGTACCGACATGCCGATTTGCTGTATCAATATCAAACCAAGCAAAATCAACAAGCATTAGAAGTGTTGGGAACCGATTCTTTGCTGATTAGCTTTTATGTCGCTCTAGATAATGGCAATCTCGGAGACGCGCTTGATGCGCTGCTTGCTATAATGGATAGCCTTCAACCTAATACAGATGAGGTATTGTCGGAGGTAATCACTAGGATTAAACGCGATCTACTGCGTCAATCTCTACCCGATCAGGAAGATATAGACACATTAACTATGTTACTTGCTACGCCGTAATTTACAGATAAAAAAGCAGTCCATTTGTTTTCTTCGCCGCTCTTTTGGCTCTTCCTGAACTTCAGCGTATTTTTACCATATCGGTAGTGCTTTGTGCCGTCATTTATACTCTGAGTTTTTACATCTAGGTAGCATAAGCGTTTGCAATTGGTGTAATAAAACCAAATTTTGTTCCAATTCTATACCATCTACTCATTTTCAACCCTCTTAAAAGTAAGTCATTTCCATATTTTTGTGCCTTTTTTACCCGTAAAATCCTGTTTTTTCGCTAAAACGGTGAAAAAAACTACTTTTGTTTCTAAAGTTGGTTATTAATTTACAACTTCATTTTAAATATGGAGCCATAATCTACAAATGTTGTGATTTAATAGTGTCATTAACTGGTAATTAAGTTGTGTGGCAGTTAATCATATTTAGTTCTTTATTAATTGCAGTGTTTGATTTTAGGGGTTGTAAATGAAGTCTCGTGGACCATTTTGTATTCGTCATGCCGCAGCGGATACTTTTGCTATGGTTGTTTTTTGCTTTATTACAGGGATGATTATCGAGATTTTGATTTCAGGAATGACGTTTGAGCAGTCTCTGGCATCACGCACGTTGTCTATACCAGTAAATATCGCGATTGCTTGGCCTTATGGCATGTTCCGTGATTGGGTTTTGCGCCAAGGTAACAAACTTTCACCTTCTTCTTTCATGAAAAATGTGTCTGATCTTGTATCGTATGTGCTTTTCCAATCACCTGTGTACGCCGGCATTCTTTTAGCCGTTGGTGCATCGTATGATCAAATTGTTACGGCAGTTGCGAGCAACGCTGTGGTTTCTTGTGGAATGGGCGTGTTATATGGCTACTTTTTGGATATGTGCCGTCGTTGGTTTCGAGTTCCGGGTTATCATCAAGGCGTTTGATTGACACTGTTTTGTTCAATTTAGTTACTTAGTGAGCAAACGAGTGTAAAAGAAGGCTTTTTTTACGGTTTAGCCTTGACCATGAGGCTCATAATCATTAAATTAGCGCCTCGTTAGCCAAGAATGCTAACCACAATTTGATTCGGTGAGTTGTCCGAGTGGCTGAAGGAGCACGCCTGGAAAGTGTGTATACGGCAACGTATCGAGAGTTCGAATCTCTCACTCACCGCCACATTCGAAGCCCTAGCAGAAATGCTGGGGCTTTTTCGTTTTATCAATTCGTATTTTTCTCCTTCCTTTCCTTATTCTTCTCGAAAAGCCTATTTATATCCATCTATCTCAATTTATTTGTTGCTATAAGCTTTAAACATAAATAGATCATCTGCCTAACGTCATTTACTGTTTGAGGCGATTCTAAGGACAACATGAATAAAATCAGGCTACGTTGAAATCAACTTAAGTACTATTTTGTTACATTTTTCACGTCGTGAATCATTTATTTTTCATCATTCTTGTGATTTGCCTCGATTAAAGAAAATTTCCTATAAATCAAATAATTGTTGAAAACAGAACCGTTATCAAAAAGACAAAAAATATTAGATAAAGTTGATCTAGTTACTCAGTTGAATAGTCCATTTGTTTGATATGATAGTGAACGAATTGTACATATATATTAAGGGAATCTATTCATGTTCCAAAACTTTACAATCAAACAAAAGATAGTGATTCCTCTATCTTTGATAATTGGATTGTTCACCGTGAGCTCAGTATTAAATGTTATGACAACGAGCAAGCAATCTGAATTAAGCGACACCTTAAATGAACAGATCGTACCCAACCTGTTCACGATTGAAGATGCGTACCGCGATCTTTACCAAGCGACTTCTGCTGTTCAAGGCATTGCCTTAGCAGAAACACAAGCAGATATTGATCATCACATTCACGAGTACAAAGACAATGCTTACAAAGCGTTGCCGCGTATGGAAAAAGTGATTGAGCTATCGCGTGCGGGAGTGATGCCTGCATCACACGGTGCTGATGTGCAAAAACTGGTGAGTTTAGGTCAAAAGTGGCTACAAAGTTACGAAGTGATGTTGAGCAAGCCTCAATCTCAATGGCTAAGCTACTACAACGAGCACAAGAACACGTTTGAGGAGCAATTTGTTGATGTTCGCGCCCAGCTCAATGTCGTGAAAAGTGCTATCGAAGATAAGCAAGGTGAGTTGAAGTCAGACATTTCTGCGGCGACTGCACGAGCAGAATCGATTTTAGAAATGGGTATCATCGTTGTGATCTTAGCGGCGCTTGGCATGGTGTTCCTGCTGCTACGCACAGTGCTTAAACCATTAAACGACATCAAAGACGCTATGGCGCAAATCGCTTCGGGTGATGGTGATCTTAGCCAACGAATCCAAATTAATACGCAAGATGAAATTGGCCAGCTGGCCAAGGCATTTAACGAGTTTGTTTCTAAAATCCAAGCGACCGTGTCACAGGTGATTGATAGCTCAAACACGCTTCGTCAAGAGATGGCAAACTTAAGCTCGCTCACCGCGACGATTGCAGATTCGACAGTATCTCAACAGCGCGATAGCGAAGCAGTTGCTGCAGCAGTGCATGAAATGCAAGTGACTAGCCGCAATGTGAGCGAGAGTGCAAATGAAGCAGCAGTTGCAAGCCAAACTGCGAATGATGAGCTTTCTAATACCAATGTGATTTTGGAGCAAACGGTCGGCTCGATTCGTGACTTGGCTGGAGAGATCGAAAGCGCAAGCCATGTGATCAATACGCTAGATAATGATGTGAGCGATATTGCCTCTGTACTAGATGTAATTCGCGGCATTGCAGAACAGACTAATTTACTTGCACTGAATGCGGCGATTGAAGCGGCGCGAGCGGGTGAGCAAGGTCGTGGTTTTGCTGTGGTTGCTGACGAGGTACGCTCTCTTGCAAGTCGTACGCAGCAAAGTACGGGTGAAATCCAAGCTATGATTGAAAAGCTTCAGTCTGGTGCAGGGCAAGCTGTAGAAGTGATGCGTGGCAGCCAAAATAGCAGTGAAGAGACCATTCAATCCGCTGGGCGAGCAAGCGAATCTCTGGCTGAAATTCTCAATGCAATTTCACGCATGAATGAGATGAACACGCACATTGCAACTGCAGCGAGTCAACAAAGCACAGTGAGCGATGAAGTGAATACCAACGTTCAGGGTATTGCAGACAGCAGTACATCGATTGTTGATATTGTCACGCAGGCTCAGCAATCACTTGCGATGCTGTCACAACAAACTCAGAGATTGGATCAGCAAGTCAGCCAGTTCCGAGTTTAAGTTCTGATATTTGAAATTGATGCGAAACAGCCCGCTGATGTGCGGGCTCTTTTTTAGCTGATGTTTAACGTAGCTTTTCGCCAATTGGATTTAATCAATTAAATCTGGACTTGACCTCAAAACTCTGTACAAACACTCGCCTTTTTTATCATCAATTTACACACTTTTTGACCCGTCCACTTGTACACAGAAAAGTGTGATTTCCAACACAATATCTTCAAATCTGAGAGTTCTGTTGCACCTTTACAACAAACGTATTCGACAAGCGTA